>JANOEQ010000034.1:0-35473 GCA_031441485.1 Chitinophagaceae bacterium | reverse complement strand
CTCATCTCCATGTCTTTTCCATCCAGTGTATAACACCCCCATGCCGGCATACGAACGCTGGAACCATCCACTAAACTAATTCCGCTGGTGAAAATGATCCAACGGTATGTTTCATTGCCTACAATCTTTCCAAGCTTTAAAGCTTTAAAACCCTGTGCTGTCATTTCTGCATCGCTTAGTGACTGTTCATTGGTCAATAAAATAATCGGTTTATCGGCCGGTGAAAAATTGGATTGTGACGTCAACTGCCCCTCCCTGTATTTCCATTTCAAATAACTGCGTTGTGCCAAAAATTTCAATACCTCATCATGCACATTGCCGCCGGTATTGTAACGTAAATCAAATATCAATGCCTCTTTATTATTTAGTTCCTGCGTCATATCAACTATAAATTGATCCAGTTCCCCTTGTCCCATATTTTTCATATAGCCGTAAGCAATTCTTCCTTTACTTTTTTCATCCACCCGTTTCTGATTATTATCAATCCACTCATCAAAGAGGTTATTAAACAAATTAACCTGCGGATGAATTTTTGTACTCAGCAACTGGCCATTGCGGTTAAAAGTTAAACTGAGTTCCCTGTCTCTTGTTGGCAGGGTAAAATAAAAATTCCGGTCTTTGTTTGTATCCACCACTTCCTCGTTCACTTTTACCAGCACATCGCCGGGTTTTATGTCAACAGATTTCCGGTCAGCCACCGAACGCCGTGCCACATATTTTACTTTATAAGGATTATCGTTTTCAAAAATAATTCCCGTTTCCATGGTTGCATTTTGCAAGGCAATCGTTTCATCATCACCAAACGTACCAAACCCCTGGTGCGAAGAATTTAATTCGCCCAGTAAATCATTCAGCATCGTTCTTAAATCGGCCCGGTTATTCAGGTATGGTAAAAATTGTTTGTAATAATCCCTTGTCTTCTTCCAGTCCAACCCATGAAATTTATCATCATAATATCCTTCTTCCATCTGTGCCCATGCTTCATAAAACATTTGATTGAACTCTTCAGACAAATTTCTTCTGAATGTATAACTGATATTGATGGGGTCCACTTTGTTTCCTTCAAGATTTAATTTATTCAGCGTCCCATTGAATAATGCATACAATTTATCGCTTACTTCAACTACATCAAATCCAAAACTATTATCAGTACCGGCTATTTTTTCTGTTTTGTTGGCTTCAAAAGGTTCGATCACTGTTTTCCAAAGTGCATTTCTGCCTTCGCCATGATTGCTGGTATAAAGAATTGTTGTCTTATCCCCTTTCTGATAAACCGCCTGCAGGAACTGTGCCCCAATGGAAGGACTGATTGTCTCCAGCCTTTCCATTATTAAATCCAGATCAACTGTAATTGATTTTAAAGAGTCTGAATTAGCAGCCGAAGCTTTCTTACTCGTATCTTTTTTCTCTTCCTTAAAAAGTTCATTGTATTTATCTATCCGGTAGGGTTCATCCAATTTTTCCAGGGGCATGCGATAGACTTTTGCATTGGCCATACCAAAAGGATACGAAGGTTTCAGCCGCTGCGAAGTAAAATAAATATATTTCCCGTCGCCTGACCAAAGCGGGCCTGTTTCCGTAACACCTGTATTAGTCAGATTTGTTGTTTTATTTTCTTTTATGTGATGCAAAAAAATGTCTTCTTCAAAATTCTTCTTGGCTGTAAACAAAACATATTCATCATTGGGAGAAAAGCCGGGATCACTGTTTTGGAAAGCCCATATCTCATCCCGCACAATCGTTTTGCTTTGCATGGTTTTCAGATCCATCAGCCGCACTTCATCACGGCCGCTTAGGTATACGGCCTGTGTTCTTTTTTTATTTAATACAACACTGCGATTGTTCCTTTTATCAGTTGTAAGTTGTTTGGCTGCGCCGCTGCTATCGGCACGGGCAGTATACCAGTTGTAATATCCATCGGCTGATGTCTGGTTAAATAACAACGTTTTATTATCACTCATCCATTTTACTTCACTTACCCTTTCTGCAGTGCCACGGTTTACCTGTTGAATAAATTTTCCTTCTACATCACTTACAAACAACTCACCCCTGGAAATAAAAGCTATTTTTTTCCCATCGGCTGAAACATCATATTCTTCCAAATTGCCCTTGACTTCAAAATTTTTTTCTTTTGGTAAAATATTATTACGGGTAATGGAAATATTCAGTCTTCGTTCATCTCCTGTTTTTACATCATAACTCCATAACTGATAATCCTTTTCAAAAACAACTTTTCCGCCATTGGCATTTACTTGCGGTGTTTTGATGGATGAAGAAAATTTTGTGCATCTTCTTTTTTCTCCATTCACCAACGCATATAAATTATACTCTCCGTTTGCTTCATCTGAGATATAAAAAACATTCCCGGTTTTATCTATTGTGGCACCAAAATCTTTTCCTTCCCATGTGGTGTATTTTTTATGCTGTTTTGTTTTCAGGTTGTATGATTGAATATCGGGATTGAAAGGGCCCTTATATCTTTTACGCTGTACCTGGTTGCTGCTTTCCCAGGTATCATTAAAAAATATTTCTCCGCTGGTTGGATGTTCAACAAGATTATGATCATACTGGAAAAAATAATTACTAAAAACCCTGGTTGGCGTTCCCCCGTCAGCATCTACTTTAAACCCGGCGATCTGTCCCATCCGGTTGCTGTTGAAATAAATTGATTTGGAATCCCAGCTCCAGCTGGTCACATCATCATTGCTACTATGATAAGTAATTTGCATTACCTCTCCGCCATTTACCGGCATTATATATACATCAGCATTGCCGTATTGCCGGCCGGTAAAAGCAATCCATTTGCCATCGGGAGAAATTCTAGGAGATGTTTCATATCCCTGCATGGCGGTAAGCCTTGTAGCCTGTCCGTCACTCATATTTGCTTTCCACAAATCACCTTCGAAGGCGAAGACGACCCCTTGCCCATCGGGAGTAAGAGTAGGATTGGAAAGAAAATAAGCCGAATTATTTTGTGAGAAAAGCTGTGCCGATAAAAGCAGGGCAGCAATGGTTATTATTTTTTTCATGAAAAAACGATTTTGGTCGTTCAAATTACGACTGAAACCGTTTCAATGCTCACCGCTGGTAAAATTATTGAAGTGATCAGCCTATATCACCACATTAATCATCTTGTTCTTCACATAAATAATTTTCTTTGGCTGTTTGCCCTCCAGCCATTTTTGCACTACTTCATCTTTTAGTACTGTCTCTTCCACCTGTTGCTGGGTGATGTCTAATGGCAAAGTGATCTCATGTCTTGTTTTGCCATTTATGGCGACGGGGTATGCCTTGCTGGATTCCTTTACATATTTCTCTTCGAATTTGGGGTAAGAAGAATTGAGGATGCTACCATTGTTACCCAGCAAACTCCACAACTCTTCTGCGATATGCGGAGCATAGGGAACAAGCAATATCAATAACGGTTCAAGGATTTTTCTTTATGACATTTTAAATCGGTGAGTTCATTGGTGGCGATCATAAATCCGCTGACGGCAGTGTTGAAGCTGAAACGTTCGGTATCGCTTTCTATTTTTTTGATGGTGTTGTGTAATACTTTTAATTCGGCGGCGGTGGGTTCTTCGTCTGTTACGATCAACCCTTTTATTTCATCTATAAACAAGCGCCAGAATTTTTTCAGGAAGCGGTGTACGCCTTCTATGCCCTTGGTATCCCAGGGCTTGCTCATTTCTACGGGGCCGAGGAACATTTCGTACATGCGGAAGGTGTCGGCGCCGTATTTGGCGCATAAATCGTCAGGGTTTACTGTGTTGAAATAACGCTTGCTCATTTTTTCGACTTCGGTGCCGCAGATGTATTTGGCCTCACCCCCAACCCCTCTCCTGGCGGAGAGGGGGGTATTGACCGAACCATCTTCGAGAATGAATGCTGCATCTGCATATTCATGCCTCCAATTTCGAAAGGCTTCAATATCTAATTCTAATCCACCAACAATGTTTACATCAACATGAATTTCTTGAATTAGCAAAGCAGTCAATGGTCCTTCACTATTCAAAGAAGGAAAATCAGGTATTTGTTCTGTAATAATTCTGTGTATTCTATTTCTGTCAATTGCGTCAATATTATTAAAATAGATATCACCAAGTATTCCCTTTGAAACAAACACCTGTTTTTCGTATTTGTTTTCGTCAGATTCATTTGCTAAAGGGATTGCTGACCGAACCTGCGCTCGATACACAAACCTGCTACTCCCCTGTATCATCCCCTGGTTCACCAATTTCTTAAATGGTTCATCAAAACCGATATGGCCGAGGTCGTACAATACTTTTGTCCACATACGGCTGTACAATAAATGGCCTACGGCATGTTCGGTACCGCCAATGTACAGATCTACCTGGTTCCAGTAGTCGGATACTTTGCGGTCGCAGAATGTTTCTTTGTTTGTCGGGTCCATGTAGCGGAGGAAATACCAACTGCTGCCGGCGTAACCGGGCATGGTATTGGTTTCGCGGAGGGCTTGGCCCTCACCCCCGACCCCTCTCCACAAGTGGAGAGGGGAGTTATTCGACGACTCCGCTTTTTTCTGTTCTATTCTTGCTTTTATTTTATCTTTTGTTTGGTAGGGATGTGCTATTATTTCTTCGTTTGTAAACCTGATTACTTCGAAGCCAATATTGGTTAACACGTTGGTTCTTTCAGCATCATATACTTTTTGCTCTTCTGTATTGTGATAGCCTCCGTCCACTTCAACAATAAGTCCTTCCTGCAGGCATACGAAATCAACTATATAAGATTCTATAGGGTGCTGCCTGCGAAACTTGACCCCTAATTTGCCACCTCTTATTACTTCCCAAAGTATTCCCTCTGCTTCTGTATGATTTTTCCTCATCTCTTTTGCTAACTCATACTGCTTTGGAGTATATACGGCATATTTAGGAACTCTGGCCGCTCCCGCCCCCTTCTCCACCTGTGGAGAAGGGTTGGGGATGAGGGTCCACTCTTTAATATTAGCCAACGGCCCTTCCCCATCTGGGCCTGGTTTGTAACTATCCACATGTGGCAGTTCCAATGGCAATTCTTTTTCATCTAACGGATACGCTATTCCATTCTTCCATACTATCGGAAACGGTTCGCCCCAGTAACGCTGACGGCTGAAAGCGGCATCCCGCATTTTATAATTTACTTTTCTTTTGCCAATGCCATTGTCTTCCAATGCCTGGATGGCGGTCTCCATCGCTTCCCGCATTACTAAGCCATCGAGGAAACCTGAGTTCTCCAGTATTGCATCTTTGGTGGGGTTGGCTTCTTCTCCATTAAAATGTAAGCCTATGATATTGGTAACAGGAATATTAAAATGCTTCGCAAATTTTAAATCTCTCTCATCACCGCAAGGCACAGCCATGATGGCGCCGGTACCATAGCCCGCCAATACATATTCCGAAATCCATATTGGAATTTCCCTTCCGTTAAAAGGATTGATTGCATAAGCGCCGGTAAATACCCCGCTGATCTTTTTCTCCGCCATGCGTTCCCTTTCACTGCGGCTTTTTACATACGTGATATAATCATTCACGTCTTTTGCCTGTTCATCGCTCTTTATTGTTTCCACCAATTCATGCTCAGGAGATATTACCATGAAGTCTACGCCGAAGATGGTATCGGGCCGGGTGGTGTATACACGGAGCGTTGTTTTCAACAGGCCTTTGACCGCAAAATCAATTTCAGCGCCGTTCGATTTCCCTATCCAGTTTGTCTGCATCTCTTTCATTGCTTCGCTGAAATCAACCCTGTTCAATCCTTCGAGCAGGCGGTCTGCATATTCAGTAATACGCAAATACCATTGGCGTAATGTTTTTTTTACTACCGGGTGTCCGCCTCTTTCGCTTACGCCATTCACCACTTCATCATTTGCTAATACAGTTCCCAATGCCTCGCACCAGTTTACTTCGCCATACCCGCAAAAAGCCAAACGTCTTCTCATTAAAATTTCTGCCTTTTCCTTTTCTGAAAAAGCATTCCATTCATCTGCTGTAAAATGTTTGCCGGGAACAGGCCCGCCGGATTTTGGCATAGCCCCTTTTGTTTCATATTTTTTTATAAGCAATGATATGGGCAATGCCTTTTTTTCTGTATGACAGAAATAACTATTGAATAATTGCAGGAATATCCATTGCGTCCATTTATAGTATTGCGGGTCGCTGGTTTGCACTTCACGGTCCCAGTCATAGCAAAAACCGATATTGTCTAATTGCGCTTTGAAGGTTTCAATATTTTTTTTGGTGGTTACAGCGGGATGCTGCCCTGTATCTAATGCATATTGTTCGGCGGGCAAACCAAAACTGTCGAAGCCCATCGGGTGCAGCACATTGAATCCCTTTAGCCTTTTGTACCGGCTGAAGATATCTGATGCGATATAACCCAGGGGATGCCCCACATGTAATCCTGCTCCGCTTGGGTACGGGAACATATCCAGCACATAGTATTTGGGTTTGGAAAAATCATTTTCCACTTTATAGGCCTGTGAATCTTTCCACTTGGTTTGCCACTCTTTTTCAATTCGTCTGAAATCGTACTCCATGTCTTTAATAACTTCGTATTTTTTTGAAAATTACCGCAAAGGCGCAAGAACGGAGAGACTTTTTACATAGCCAATTCGCTTTGACGTCCCACCTCCTCATTATTTATTACTGCCAGCACAAAAACAACTTACATTCTTTGCAGACACCCGCAAAATGCCCAATAGAATTACCGGACGATGAAGTGAGTGACACAACAGGTGATGATAGCAGTAATGCTGTTGGCCCAAACATTTCTTTAACAAATCTCTTTCCCCTCAAATAGCAATATGATTCGATACCAATCGTTTAAATGGGCAGCAAAAATACTGATTATAGCCCTAAACTGCTATTTTTGCCTGCCAGCCGAAGCCGATTTGCAGAACAAATCTGCGGTGGTTGGTTTGTTATCCTGAGCTGCTGTTCCAAATAAATAAGCAATGGGTGACTTGTAACCGATCAATCTAAAAAAAAACATCTATGGCCCAAACAGGAAAAGCATCGATTAAACGTGGTAAGCCTTCATACTTTATGTCCATCCTGGGGGTTACGCTGGTTTTGTTTTTCCTTGGTATAATCGGGCTTGTTGTTATAAATGCGAGTAAGCTTTCCGCTCATTTCAAAGAAAATGTTACCGTAAGTGCCTATTTGCGGGGCGATCTGAATCCCAAAGACAGCCTGGCCCTGATGCAATACGTCAATTCGCAACCTTATATCCGCGAGTATACTTATGTAACAAAGGAAGTGGCCAAAAAGAAATACCTGGGTGATGGCAATAAGGACTGGGGTGAGCTTCTGTCTGAAAATCCATTGCCAAACAGTATTGATTTTAAGGTAAAGAGCCGGTACCTGAATACAGACTCACTGACGGTGATAAAAGCCGACCTGGAAAAACAAACCTACGTAAGCGATGTTGATTATCCTGCAGCGCTGATAGGTAAGATGAGCAAGAACCTGCGTAATATCAGTATTGGTATATTGATATTGGCACTGGTTCTTTCGATAGTGGTGATAATACTGATAGATAATACCATTAAACTGGCCATGTTCAGCAACCGTTTCCTGATAAAAACCATGCAGATGGTGGGGGCCACCAGGATGTTCATTGCCCGCCCGATGGATTTAAGAGCAGTAATAAACGGTGCTGTAAGCGGGTCGATAGCCACTGCGGCTGTAATTTTTTTCCTGATTGTTATTGAAAAATTCATCCCGGAAATGAAAGTTATCCATGATAATGCGAGCCTTTTGCTATTATTCATCGGCCTGATTATTCTCGGTATATGCATTACGGTATTCAGTACACACCGGAGTGTGATCAAATACCTGAAAATGAGGCTGGATGACCTGTATTAGGGGTCAATGGTGAATGTGGAAAAGACATCATTGACAATTGACCATTCACTATTCACCATTCACTAAATTCCTTATATTGCACTTCCAAATTTGTACAAATGAGCAACGAAAAAAAGGCCACTTCTGTCTCAATTTTTAATAAGGACAACTATATGTGGATGCTGGCCGGCCTGGCGCTGATAGCGATTGGCATGTTTCTGATGGGCGGCGGTAAAAGCAATAATAACCCTGCCGTGTTTGATAAAGAAGCGGTGTACAGCACTACCCGCATCACCATAGCCCCCATACTAATACTGGCTGGCCTGGTGCTTGAAATATTTGCCATTTTTAAAAAGCCGAAAGAACAGGCCGCTTAAACCGGCACGCATATATAACAAAAAGCGGTCTTCTGCCAGGAGCCCGCTTTTTGTTTTTATATAATAATAAAATCCAGTGCTGTGTTGAACATTTTCCTGCCGAAGTAGTATGTTGCACAATAAATAAATTAAATGCTATGGGAATTTTTGATGCTGTTATTATAGCTATCGTGGAAGGTCTTACAGAATTTTTGCCCATCTCCTCTACCGGGCACATGATCATTGCTGAAAAAATATTGCATGTTCCGGATACCGATTTTACCAAACTGTTTACCGTGGGTATTCAATTTGGCGCTATCCTGGCGGTGGTGGTGCTGTACTGGAAAAAATTTGTTTCGCCCCTCAGGGATAGGGCCAACGGAATTCAATTTTACCTGAAGCTGCTGGTGGCAGCGGCCCCGGCCCTGTTGCTGGGTTTACTGTTGTCTGACAAAATAGATGCGCTGCTGGAAAGTTCGCTTACAGTGGCCATTACTATGATAGCCGGAGGTATTGTATTGTTATTTATTGATGCCCTTTTTAATAACTCTGCTATTGAGACTGATGAAAAGATCAGTTTCCCAAAAGCTTTTATCATTGGCATCTGGCAATGTGTGGCCATGATACCGGGTGTAAGCCGCAGCGCTGCCAGTATTATTGGTGGTATGCAGCAAAAACTGACCCGCAAACTGGCTGCTGAATTTTCTTTTTTTCTGGCAGTACCCACCATGGCTGCTGCCACCGGTTATAAATTACTGAATGGATATAAAAACATTTCGGGAGATGATATCAAACTGTTTGCCATTGGCAATGTGGTTGCTTTTGTTGTAGCATTACTGGCCATCAAATTCTTTATCGGTTTTCTGCAAAAACACGGCTTTAAGCTGTTTGGCTATTACCGTATCATTGGCGGGATAGTATTGCTGGCGCTGATAGCCACCGGCGTTATTGCCCGGTAAACCATATACCTGCAAAAGAGTAGCCAGTATACATTTTTTTTGTTTACCTATGCAAAGAAATAAGTGCCGCAAAACATTCACATTATTTATTAAACAAATAAACACATGAAAGCATTCATCATTGCACTGTCCGCTATTTTATCTTTTACAGCCTGCTCTAACAATTACGGGAAAAAAGTAAAAAGTGGCCATGTAGACGTTTATTACAACGATGGAATTACTAAAGAAGAAGCTGAGAAAACGGCTGCGATGCTTTATAATTCTGATAAAACAGTTAATAATAATACTACGGATACAAGAAGTATCCAGCTTACTAAAACCGGTGATACCATAAACTTCCGGATGGTGGTAATAAAGGAAAAGATGAAAGGGATGAAAGATGAAGTATTCCTTACCATGGGCAATGTTTTTGCCGACAGTGTATTTAAGGGCGTGCCGGTAAATGTGGACCTTACTGATGATAAATTCACCACTGTCCGTACTATTCATTACAAAAAATATGATTATGCGGGCTTATCGACAGATTTGTATGGTACTAAATATACTTCCGGCAATGTGGAATTATATGCTAAAAATTTCAGCCCTGACCTGGCCCGGCAACTGGCCAACCTGCTGAATGAGTACATGCAACCTTCCACCATTTACAGCTTCCAGGCAAGCAGCGGGGATAACGGCTCTTTCGAAGTAAAAATGGTATCGGAAGAAGCGAATGCCAAAGCAATAGCCGATGAAAAACTGGAAAAAATTGCCGCCAAAATATCTGCAGAAGTGCTCAGCGGCGCCCCTTTGGTTTTTCATTTAACCGATGGAAAGTTTAACCCCATCAGAAGCTATGAGTATGCCGGGGCTGAATAAAAAGCACCAGGTACTGAGGAGAATACCACTCCTGAGAAAAAAAATAGTACTGAACTTTTTCACCAGGAGGCTGTCTCAAAAGTGCTTAAAATTAATTTTCCTGCAAAGACGCAACGCCGCAACGCTTGATTTTCAGTTGTTATATACTTTGCACCGTAGCGTCTTTGCGTGATCTTCTGACTTTTGCGACAGCCTCTTTTTTATTTATCATAATCCGAAATCCCTATTTTTACGGAAACCATTACCATGCATACAGCTTCTAAAAAAGTAGTGAACGGTTGGGCCATGTATGATTGGGCCAACTCTGTGTATAATTTAGTTATTACCTCTACCGTTTTCCCTGCCTATTTTGACGGCATTACAGGTGATGGCGATGAAACTACAAAGCAGGATATAGTTACATTCCTTGGCAGAGAATTTGTTAATACCTCGCTTTATAATTATACACTTGCCTTTAGCTTTTTGGTGGTAGCCCTTATACTGCCAATACTTTCTTCCATTGCGGATTATAAAGGGAATAAAAAGAGTTTTCTGCGTTTCTTTATGACAATTGGCAGTATAGCCTGCAGCACTATGTTTTTCTTTGATAAAAACAACCTGGGGCTGGGTATCCTATGCATGGTCTTTGCCTGTATTGGCAGCTGGGCAGGACTCGTGTTTTATAATTCATACCTTCCTGAAATAGCAGCGCCAGAAGACAGGGACAGAATCAGTGCAAAAGGATTTGCGTATGGCTATGTGGGCAGTGTGATATTGCAATTAGTGAGTTTTGTGTTGATTTTAAAAAAAGATCTTTGGGGTATCAGTTCAGGATTTGCTTCACAACTTTCTTTTTTATTAGTGGGTATCTGGTGGTTTGCTTTTGGCAATTTATCACTTAGCCGTTTTCCTGCATCTGTGCCGGCTGAAGAAGGAAAGCAAAAAAATATTTTAAGCAGCGGTTATAAAGAATTAAGAAAAGTGGCGCAACAGCTAATTCATATTCCAGTATTGAAAAGATTCCTGCTTTCTTTCTTTTTTATAAGTATGGGCGTTCAAACTGTAATGCTGGCTGCCACACTTTATGGCAAAAGTGAATTACAGATAGAAACCGACAGCCTTATTATTGCCATTCTTATTATTCAACTTATTGCAGCACCCGGAGCCTATGCCATTGCTGCGCTTTCAAAAAAAACCAGCAACTTATTTGCTCTAATGCTGTGCATATTTGTATGGATTGGAATTTGCATTGGCGCCTATTTCCTGCCTGCTAAAAATGCAATGGCATTTTATGCGCTTGCAGTGGTTGTAGGATTTGTAATGGGAGGCATTCAATCGCTAAGCCGCTCCACCTATGCCAAGCTGATGCCGGAGACCAAAGACACGGCTTCCTTTTTCAGTTTCTATGATGTGTCGGAAAAAATTGCCATTGTGATAGGCATGTTCAGTTTTGGTTTTATTACAGAATTTACCGGCTCCCAGCGAAATTCTGTGTTAGCCCTGATGATATTTTTTATAGTGGCCCTTATATTTCTTTTGTTTACACAATCTGCCTTTAAAAAATTGAATAAGCAATGAGACTGTATTCTATCAACACCGGTTATTTCAAATTGGATGGCGGTGCCATGTTTGGCGTGGTGCCAAAAAGTATATGGAATAAAATCAACCCGGCTGATGAAAACAATCTATGCTCCTGGGCCCTGCGCTGTCTGCTGATAGAAGATGGCAACCGGCTTATATTGGTGGATAATGGAAATGGCGATAAACAGGATGCACAATTTTTCCGTCATTATTACCTGCATGGTGATGACACATTGGATAAATCGCTGGCAATACATGGATTTCGCCGGGATGATATTACGGATGTATTCTTAACGCATCTTCATTTTGATCATTGCGGTGGCTCCATCATCCGGGAGGGAGATAAATTAATTCCTGCGTTTAAAAATGCCCTGTTCTGGAGCAATAAGAAACACTGGGGCTGGGCCATTCATCCCAACGAAAGGGAGAAAGCGTCTTTCTTAAAAGAAAATATTTTACCTATAGAGGAAAGTGGTCAGCTGAAATTTATTGATGTGGCAGACGGTATTGATGGAAGACTTGGTGAAATTTCGTTTACAAATAATATATCTATTCGCTTTGTAAGCGGCCATACGGAGAGCATGATGCTGCCACAAATAAAATACAAAGACAAAACCATTGTATTTATGGCCGACCTGCTTCCCTCACAGGGGCATATCCCTATTCCTTTTGTAATGGCGTATGATATGTTTCCCCTTACTACTTTGAAAGAAAAAAAATCTTTTTTGAAAGAAGCGGTCGAAGGAGATTATATCCTTTTCTTTGAGCATGATCCCGTGCATGAATGTTGCAACCTGCAGCAAACGGAGCGGGGAGTGAGACCGAAAGATTTTTTTAAGCTGGAAGAGATTTAACGGGTGCATATACCGGTTCTGAAACGGGTTGCCGATTATTATTCGCCAACTTAGGCTAAAAAACAGGCAAGTTGGCGGATAATTCTTTCTTCGTATCCCCAGCCCAATGCCAACCCGGTTTTATTTAAAAAAAACATCTGTCACCATCTGGCTGGTAACAATACTGTTAAAATATTTATTGAGGTCAGCCCCATATACAGTAATGAGGGTAATAAAGATGTTTTTCCGTGTTTTGGTAGCAGCAATAAAGGCCGATCGTTTTGTTCGCAATTGATCTGCGTACGCCTTAGTGGTTTCAAATACATCATTATAAAACTTAGCTTCACACAAATTGATGCAATTGTCATTCCTGTCAATAATTAAATCAATCTGGGCACCCTGTAACTTACTGTTACCTTTTATCTGCCAACTGTATTCTGAAGATGAAATACCTGAAATACCAAGGGCTCTTTTTATTTCATCTATATGGCGCAGGCATACATTTTCAAAAGCATAGCCGCACCATGTTTTATAAGATGGAGAGCTGGAAATTTCTGACCACCGCGTGTTTCCCCTGTTATTATCAATAAACTTAAAATAGAAGATACTGTATTCGTCCAGCAAGCGGAATAAAATATCTTCCTTTGCTTTATTAACAGGATATATTTCTTTAATAAAACCACAGGAAATCAATTCCTGTAATGTATGGGTAAGCCCACCACCGCTTGAAAGTTTAGTTTGCTTGATAATTTCGTTTCTTGTCAATCCTTTGTTCTTAGCTGCTAAAGCTTTAATAATGGCAATATGATCGCCGGCATTTTTAAACAGGGCCGCATACAGGTTATCAAACTCATTTTTCAATTTGGCATTCTTTGTAAAGAATAACTGCTGGATTACCTGCGGCAAACTTTGTCCCGGTTCTATTTCATTTAGGTAAAAGGGGATACCGCCAACTGCCATATACAACTGAACAATATCCTTATACGTAAAATCTACCCGCCTTAACTGCAAAAAGGCAGCGGTTTCCTGCAACGTGAACGGCTGCAGGGCTATTTTACAGGTAATACGGTTGTGCAGGCCGCCCCGGTCGTTAATTACTTTATTTATAATCCATGAGGCTGCTGACCCACAAATAACCAGTATAATATCGCTTCGTTTAGAAGCAAAGTGGTTCCAAAAATTATCCAGGGCAGCTTTAAACCCCGACTTCTGTGTGTCAAACCATGAAATTTCATCGAGGAAAATTACTTTCTTTTCAGCGCTTCGCAGTGCCGCGATGTATTGCTGCAATCTGTTGAATGCCTGCAACCAGGAAGCAGGCGTATTATTCCATCTTTTCTTTTTTGATGCCCTGTCAAGTGCCAGTTGAAAATTTTCTAACTGCTGTCCTATATTTCTTTCGTGCAGCCCGCTACAATCAAAAACAAGGTGTTTGGCAAATGCCTGTCGTATTAAAAAAGTTTTGCCGATTCTCCGCCGTCCATAGACGGCCGCAAAACTGGACTGTGGTTGCTTTAATTGCTTCTGCAAAACCTGTATTTCATCAGTTCTGCCAGCTATTTTCATGCTCTATAAAATATTTATAGTAAAAAATTGTTCGCCAACTTAGGGCAATTTACAGAGAAGTTGGCGAGTTATAGTTTGTAAAAATAGCTAAAAATATATAAAGAACTCTTTTAACCTATTTCAGATTAGCTTTGGGGCAGGAAGGCAATACTGTTTATTCCAACGTCTTCAGTGATTCAATCAATGAAAGGATGCCGGAGAACTGCTTTAACCCTGAATGATTGATAGTATTATTTCCTCTTTATCAGCGAACTCAGCGGATATCGTAAATTGGCATGGCTCATCATATCTATCTTTACTTTTCCGACCACCAGCGGGCTTTCCACCCGTACCGGTATATGATTAGCATCATCCGATACCCATACTGTCATATTTTCGCCGCCCTCAAATATTTGTCCCTTCAACAGGAGTGGTTTTATTTTCAGCGCCCTGAACTTCCCATACTTGGTTTTTATTTCTTCCCTTCCCACATAGCGGATGTACATATTGAACACCTCATTGTCAAGGAAAAGGGAAAAAGGGATTTTATCATCCGGCCGCAGCTTGGAAAAATCAATATTGCGGGCATAGTACATGGAGCTTACCACATCCTGCACACAGGCCGGCACTTTAAACACCCCATCAGTGGCAATGGCAGTGTTGGCCGTTTTATTAAAGGTAATATTCTGGTATTTTTTATATCCTCCTTCATTTACATTGCGCACAAATTTTAGCGGTTGCATAGTGGCTGTATCAATATAGGTTTCATATTTATCCCGCACTTTATAGATCCAGTCGTAAGAGCCGTTTGTTTTTCCTTCTCCTGTTACATGGTATACCGGCCGGTTATTAACCGTTTCCAGCTTACTGGTAAAAGTGGCATTACCTGCATTTACATAAATACCTGCCACTGCATAATACACGGTAAAAGAAACTTCTTCATCCACTTTAAAGGCCACATTATTAATGCCGCAAAAACTGTCCGGCGGACCAGCCACCTTATTGGAAAAACCAAACAATAGCAGGGCAAGCGGGGCAATTAGTCTAACTCTTTTCATCTTTTCGGGTATATATTTTTTTAATACTAAAAATTAATAAACTGCCTGCTATGGCCGGAATGATAAGATTGATAAACCATATACCTGCTGTTGCAAAAATAATTCCTGCTGTATTGGTGCTGTACAAACCTGTCAGCACCAATCCTATTTTTCCCCTCAATCCTAATTCAGCTATTGCAAAAGTGGGTATCACCGCCATCACCAGGAACGAAACACTCACCGTCCAAAAAGCCTGCCACCATAAAATCTCCACACCAAATAAATTGAATAGCAGGTAATACTGCACTATAAAAACCACGAAACGCAACAGAGATAATGACAACAGGCGCAGCAGTAAAGTTGCATTAAATTCCTCCAAAGCCTGTACCAGGTAAGCAAAGCGGCTGCTTCCCGGTAAACGGTCCACCCACTTTATTATCCATGCTAACCGGAAATAAAATAGTGTTAAAACTATGAACACAGACATGGTTCCGTACAAAATCACTTTCATCCAAATACCGGAAACAACATTACCTGTCTCAATAGCCGGGCGAAGTACCAGCAGACCGACACCTCCCATGAATATCGTTACTATCAATTGGCTGATGCTGCCCACGATGGTCAATGAAATTGTTTTCAACCGGTTTCCATCATCCATATACAACACACGGCCCAGGTACTCACCCACCCTGTTTGGAGTACTTACTGAAAATGAAACACCTGACAATACAGCTTTTAATGCTTTTAAAAAACTTACCTGCTGCACTGCTTTTACCGACAGGCGCCATTTAAATGCTTCTATGGACCAGTTGACAACCATCAACACGATAACGGCCACCAGGTTCCAGATTTTGGAACTGCTGAATGATTCCCGGATATGCTGCCAGGCGGTATCCAGGTGGGGCTGGCTTTTTACTTCGCGGTAAATAGACCAGGATAACCACACAAACAACAGGGGACCGAGTAAGTAATTGATGAAGAGTTTGATATTTCGGTGCAGCTTCATTAATCTTGTAAAAATACAGTGCCAATTGCAAAAGATTTCTAAAATAATCCTTGGAATAGACCCCGGCACCATTGTGATGGGTTATGGGTTAATTACTGTAAAAGGAACCGATGTTTCGCTGCTTGAGCTGGGCGTATTGAAACCCGGAAAAATAAAAGACACATACAAAAAACTCCAGCTAATTTTTAATACGGTAAGCGGGTTGATCACCAAATACCAGCCTACCGATTTTGCCATTGAAGCCCCCTTCTTTGGAAAGAATGTACAGAGTATGCTGAAACTGGGAAGGGCACAGGGAGTAGCTATAGCAGCAGCCATGCGGCATGGATTGGAAGTAACCGAGTACTCTCCTAAAAAAGTAAAACAATCAATAACCGGCAATGGTAATGCAGACAAGGAACAGGTGATGAAGATGCTGCAATCCTTACTGAATTTTAAAGAAACACCCAAACAGTTTGATGCCACCGATGCACTGGCTGTTGCCATGTGCCATCATTTTCAAAGCAGTTCCATTTTTACCAAAGCAGGTAAAGGATTGAAAGGCTGGGATGATTTTTTAAAAAAGAACCCGGGGCGTATACGTAAATGATTTTACTCCGGCTTACGGGCAGGAACAGTCGGTTTTGATTTTATAGGTTTGCCGGCAGGC
Organism: Chitinophagaceae bacterium; assembly: GCA_031441485.1. GTDB lineage: Bacteria > Bacteroidota > Bacteroidia > Chitinophagales > Chitinophagaceae > JJ008. Next base: position 18,826 of record JANOEQ010000034.1, on the reverse strand, counting down.
TTTACGGGTGTTGTTTTCTTTACCGGCTTTGGCGCTGCCACCTGCACCATTGTGTCCACCGCCATTACAACCGAATCCATACTTACACCTTCCGGCACAATCATTATTTCTTCTTCGTTTTCCCTGCCCTTCTCATCTATCCTGTCGATACTTACTCCATACCAGCCTTTATCCTCAAGCCAGATAATCTTGTCATAGGCAATAAAATAATTACCGGTATCTGCCGTAAAATAAATTTTGCCCTGCAATACTGATGCATCAAACCCGTCTTCGTTAATCCTTGAAGAATCTGCAGTAAATGATACCATACTGGCAGCTGACCAATTAATTTTTTTATCCTCAGCCGTTTTCATTGCCGTATGAAATTCCTTTTTGTATTGCTCTTTGAGTATGCTGTCTGTCATTTTTTCAAGAACACCTTTCATCATTTCTTTCATTCCATCACCCCCGAATGTATCTTTGCCCATCATTTCAGCTATCAGCCGTTTCATAGTGGCCGCATCCGGAAATAAATTTACAAAACCAGCCTCGTCATTATTTTTCAATACAGAGAAAATAGTACTTATCATTACAGCCTTGTCTTTTTGCTGTGCTGCAGCCAATGTACCGGAACCTACAAAACAGATGACCAGTAATAATTTTATCTTATTCATGTATATATTTTTATTTTCTCAGTTTATGCAGCCAGTTGTGCAATAATCTTTTCCTGCGTTTTTTTCAAACTCTCAGCAGAAGCCTGCGGTTTATGCTGTGTAAAATTCAAATCATTTGCCGAGTTGATGGGAATTAAATGAATATGTGCATGCGGCACTTCCAATCCTATCACACTGATTCCGCACCGGTTGCAGTCAAATGCTTTTTCAATGGCATGGGCTATGGGTTTGGTAAACAAGAGCATCTCCTGTAAATACTCATCGGGCAGATCAAACAGTTTGTCCGTTTCATTTTTGGGTACCACCAGCACATGCCCTTCCCGAAGGGGAAAAATATCGAGGAAAGCAAAGAATTTTTCATTCTCTGCAATTTTGTATGATGGGATTTCCCCGGCTATGATTTTTGAAAAAATTGTCATACTGCCGAATATTTTGGATTTTAGGTTTTGGATTGTCCCCAGAGCTCTTCGAAATGATTTTATAAACTAATGTTTCACTTTACGGTAGTGTCTCAGTCTGAACCACAGTATGTCATAGCAATCATAGAAATACACACATAGGGCTATTCTATCCATGCATTAGGCGGGACAAGTTGTGTGTATTTCTATCTGATCTATGACATACTGTGGTTCAAAATTGTAAGAAAGGCATTTAAAATTCAAACTGAGACACTACCCACTTTACTAAATTACCACTCTCAGAAGCAATAAAAAAGTTCTGTACTATGCAGAACTATCATCTATCATCTTTTCACTATCATCTGCTATGCGGTTATCCCTTCTATCTTAAATTTGATTACTCCGGCAGGGGCCTGCACTTCTGCTGTTTCACCTACATGCTTGCCTAAAATACCTTTGCCAATAGGGGAGGTAACTGAAATTTTACCTACTTTCAGATCTGCTTCTTTTTCGCCAACAATCTTATATGTTACCTGCTTTTTGGTACTCAGGTTGGTCAGTGTTACTTTTGTGAGGATAGATACCTTACTGGTATCAATACTGGCTTCATCGAGTACACGGATACTGGCCATCGAACCTTCGAAGGCAGCAATTTTTGCTTCCAGTATACCCTGGGCTTCTTTAGCTGCATCATATTCAGCATTTTCTTTCAGGTCGCCTTTTTCTCTTGCTTCTGCTATAGCCTTACTGGCAGCCGGACGGTCCACCGATTTCATTTTCTGCAATTCTGCTTTCATTTGCACCAGTGTGTCCTGTGTCACATATTGAATATTGCTCATATTCACCTCCATTTTAATGCCGCTGTGTTACTACCTGCGGCGGTAAAAAAAAATAACAACGCCTCAGGGTTAGCCGAAGCGTTGCATTATTGATTGTAAAGATAGAAAACTATTTGAAAAATAGAACAGATTGGTGAATTTTTTACTGAACTTGTTGTCTTACAAACTCATACATTTTTCCTCTTTTCAAAGAGTACCTTCCGGAATGTGTTTCCGGCCATTTCCCTGCTTAAAACTTCCTGCACCTTATAAATCCAGCTTATCCAGCAATACTGCCGACATTTTATAAAATGCTTCGTGGCTATAACCGGCTATATGCGGGGTAATGATCACTTCGGGTTGTGAGAGCAGCCAGTCCAGTTGCTCTTTTTCCGATAGCGTAAAGGTCTCCAATTTTTCATTCTGCAATACATCTAACCCGGCCCCTGCAATTTTTTTCTCCCGTAATGCAGCAGATAGCTGCAGCAGGCTTACCACTTTCCCCCTCGACGTGTTGAGAAAATAAGGCTTGCGCTGAAGTGAATTAAAAAAATGTTCATCGGCCATATTCAGCGTGTCATTCGTCAGCGGTACATGAAAACTGATGACATCTGCATAACGGCCTATTTGTTCCAGGCTGGCTTCGCGTATATAGCCAGTACTGAACCCCTGCTTATATTTATCAAATGCCAGCACTGTTACATTAAATGGCTGCAGCAGTTTTGCAAAACTGCTGCCTGTATTTCCAAAGCCAATAATGCCTACTGTTTTTCCGGTCAGTTCTGTACCCCGGTTTTCATCCCGTCTCCACAGGCCCCGCTTCACTTCATTATTGGAATGGGTTATCCTGTTCAGCAGGTTCAGCAATAGTCCCAGTGTATGCTCTGCCACAGCATTGCGGTTACCTTCGGGGGTGCTTACACATTGTATGCCTTTACTTACGGCATATTCCATATCTATCATTTCCATACCACTGCCCAGCCGGCCAATCCATTTCAAATTAGCCGCTTTATCCAGCAACTGTTTATCCACTTTTATTCTTGTTGTTACCACCAGGCCATGGACCGTTCCGGCCATAGCTGTCAATTCATCGTAGGTTATTTCGGGCAAATAATGTACTTCATACCCTTTTTCCTGCAGCCGTTCTATCAGCAGTGTATGGCATTTGCCTGTTATTATTACTTTGCTCATTTGTCCTGGTCCGCCACTGGCGAAGAATTTAATTTCATCTTAAAGGTTAATTCAGCAAACTGCTGCACGGTCAGTTGTTCTGCCCTTTTACTAAACAATTCATCCTGCAATATTGCTGCATCAAATAATCCTTTTACTGCATTCCGCAATGTTTTTCGCCGTTGGTTAAAGGCTTTTTTTACTAACACAAAAAAATCGCTTTCGCTTTTCATCACCGTTTTGATGGCATTGGGCAATAACCTGATGACCCCGCTTTTTACTTTCGGGGGTGGTTGAAATGAGGTGGGGTTTACATCAAACAAATACTCTACGGTGAAGAATGCCTGCACCAGCACACTCAGTACACCATAGGTTTTATTACCTTCTTTTGCTGCCACCCGCTGTGCCACTTCTTTTTGAAACATTCCCACCATACATTCCACATCGTCCCGCCATTCCAGCAACCTGAATAATATCTGTGTAGAAATATTGTAAGGAAAATTTCCCACTACAGTAAACGGGCCTTCAAAAGGCTTGTCAATATCCAGAAAATTTTGGTGAATAATTTTTTCTGTTATTGCAGGATAGGTTTGCTGCAGGTACTCCACCTTTTCATCATCCAGTTCAACAGCTTTGAAAGCAATATGCTCAATGGGCAGCAGGTATTTGGTCAATGCGCCACCACCCGGGCCCACTTCCAGCAGTTGAGCAAAGGGTCGCTGTTGCAGGGATGAAATTATTTTACGGCAGATATTCTCATCTTTCAGAAAATGCTGGCCCAGCGATTTTTTTAGCGTGTACATTATTGCAAATGTAAATGGAACCGGCCAGTAGCAGAAACCAAAAGAGGCTGTCTCAAAAGTGTTTAACACTGATTTTCACGCAAAGTCGCAAGGTTGCAACACCTGCTGTTAAGTCAATCACGTTTTGCCGGATACCTCTCAACGGATACAAAAGCTATCCCACAAAGACCACGAAGCACACGAAGCCTTTTCTTTGTGTCTTTGTGGGAAAATTGTTTGCGTCATATCAGACTTGACACGACACCAGTTTACAGTTATTTTATCCTTTGCGCCTTAGTGTCTTTGCTTGATTTTCTGACTTTCGGGTACCCTCTTGGTCAATGTCATTTAGTTAAGACTGCTATTTCTTATTAGCAACAGAGTTGACTAAGCCTATTCGTTCTTTGCCGCTGTTGAACCCCTTCAGGATTCGGCATATTCTACGTTTTCTCTCGCCGGGTGAAACCCGGCGTTACCAACATTTTGCCCTTCTGGGGCAAGTCGTTTTTTTATATGTACCCCATTCCTTAACTAAATGACATTGCCCTGTTGGTGTTAAAGCCTGTTTTAACGTGCAATAATAAATTTTTCTGTATACAATTGGCTGCCTGTATCACACAGCAGGTAATATATACCCGGCGGCCATTGTGCTGCTTCGGGAAAAGAGAGATTATTCTTTCCTTTTATTAATGATACGGGGGTTTTCATCAGCGTTCTTCCTTTTATATCAACTACACTTATCGCAGCTATGCCGGCAATTTCGGAACGTATGGTCAAATGCAACCGGTCTTTTACAGGGTTTGGCGCCACCGTTATATCAACTGTTTTCCTTTTTAAAATATTCACCGCTCTTATATCACTGTATTTTTCCTGCATCCCCTGGTTATTCAGTATGCGCAAACGGTAGTAGGAAGTACCGTCGAAGGGTGCATTATCCCATGCCAGATATTGCTGGACTCCCGGCTGATTCCTGGCAGCCACTGCACCGGTTGATTCCCAGTTTACCGCATCAGCGCTTTTTTGTATTTCATAGATACCGGTGCTGGTTTCATTTTCTGCCTGCCATTCCAGTTTTACCAATTCACCGTTTACAGCTGTGGCAGCAAAAGAAAGCAGGTGTACAGGCAATACACCATCAATGAATACCGGGTAATCTTCCACTTCACCATTATTATAATAACCGGTTGCATTGTTTACCGTCATGCCACTGACGGCACGGGTTAACCGAATTCTCAAATAAGTTCTTTGTGCCGCTCCCAGGGGTGTATTTATATTTAACCAGGTCAGTGTTCTTGTTTGTAAAACGGGGCCGCCATTCGGAACGGTCAGCGTTCTTCCTTCACCAGCTTCAAAAGTACCATTACCATTTATGTCAAGCCAGCCGCAAAGCGTTGCATTGGCACCTGTATTATTATACACAGTTATTACAGCATTATAGTTGGTAAGGGCCGAATCCAGTACCTGCACTGTTCCAATCGCATCTTCATCTGTTCCGTCTGCATCTGCATTGAACGAAGATGTTTTATTAAATTCCTGGTCCCATGAGGGCCCCAGGCGCAGGGCCGTATCTTTTTCATGCAATGCCGGGCTTAGCGGATCAGGGTCATAAACAGCAGGCGCATCACCAAAATCGCTTTTTGGACGAAAGCCGGTAGCATCACCACAAAAGCCTGTCCAGTCAAGTACTGTCGGGCCGGTAATCGTTGTTAACGGACCTATGGTGCCATTCATATTATATACAGCAATTTGGTTATATACCCAGTATCTTGTATTGTCCCAGGTAATACCTGCCTGCCGCGGTGTTAACCCACCTGTAAAATAATTGTTGACTATTTGCTGTGTTTGCAGATCATAGTGTGTAAACCTTCTGGAAGCTGCCGTGGGAGATCCTGCAAAGTCAACTAATAATCCATCTGCAATGGTAAAATCATTCCAATCGTGCAATGAAGTGCCTGCGCCGTTATCTGATGGAGTGGCATATACCTGCGATGCTTTGATGGCATTACCGCCGGGCACATCAAATTCTATACGCCAGATGATCGTCTCCCTTCCTCCGTTATTGGCCGGTGTAAGATTTCCTTCCACACCAAAATAAAGGTTATTATCATAAAAGGCACAGCCGGCAGATTCAACACCCCTGCTAAATGTGGGTATACCAAGTGTATTGACATTGGGTACAAGCACAGTTATCGTTTCAGTATCAAAATTAAACCGTTTGATAGTTTTATTAATGGCGGGGTTAACAGTAAAATCAATTACATAATAAAGATTGTGTTCCAAATGATCGTATCCTAATCCATTAATATATCTTGGCGAAGTGACATCCTGAAAAATCATTTTTGCCTGCCCGGTTGTTGTATTGATAAGTGAGACCGTATTGGTATCCGATGTGCCTATAACATAGGTGGGCTGCCCGGTAAACGGCCTTGATGCAATAAAATAATTAGTGGGGAAAGATCCGATCACACAAGCCGATAAATCAGACAGCCAGAAATCGCCGGCCACGCCGCTAATGGCAATTGTTACTGTTTTTACAGGCCCTGTTATTGTTAAATTAACAGTGGCCAGGTTGGATGTAGTGGCTTGTGCCACTGCCGGAGATTGTCCCTGTGCATTGATGGTGCCGGAGCCTGTAATGGCAACAGTACCGCCTGCAGGTTTTGTCATGCTAATGAGCAGTGGATTTAACGCTGCATTTGTGGCTGTTACATTCACCCGCTGCTGGTTATCTATATCATACAGTGAGAACTGAACGTTGTTTACTTCATTGTCAAAAGTGAATGTGATACTACCGTTATTATTGTATTGCACATCTGCGCCGGTACCAAAAGATCCTGCTTCGCCTGTATGAACTGTGTTCTCTCCTACTGTAATGATGGCAGCGGGATAAACTATTACAACCCTGTTTACGCCAATGGCAAATGCCTGTGTCTGGCTCATAGCAGCGCTGACAAAACCTGTATAATTACCTGTGGTGACAAGGTAATCAAGGTTATCCCAGTTCAGGTTAGCTGTATTGCTTCCGGCAATACATTGGGGTTTTGATGGTGAGCTTACTGTTAATAAAATAACTATTGCAGTAAGCCGGATGGTGGCCCGTAAGCTTGGAGAGTGTAACACTCGTTTCATAGGCATACGGATTTTGATTTATGCAAAGTACAATAAGTAAACCCTATTAAAAAGGGTAAATTTGACCATTTTTTGCAGGTTGATACACCTGCCTGTTTAACGCATAAGAAAACGGAAATAATGAAGCTGCCTGCCGTTTCTTTTGCACAGTAAGTTCACTATCTGTATACGGTTTTCCGCAGCAGTAAATAATACCGGCTATACTTTACTGCCATTCAGTGGTAGTGTCTCAGTTTGAGCCGCTACTTGTCTCTCCCAATGCGTGGATAGGATCAGTCATTTGAAAGGCTATATGTGTATTCCTAATGTATCTATCCTCTTATGTGGTTCAAGAAAAGCATTTATCCTTAGTTTTTTTGAACCACATAGTCTGCAATCAGGGCCTGATGTCTCTCCTAAAATGACTTTCGGTATACAAGTTGTTGAAAATTAGCTCAAGCCATCAAAAATATTTTGCCGGGAAGGCGGTAAGACGGTCCGCAGGACCCTGTGAGTAAGTAAAAAAAATTTCAGAACCAGTTCTTCCCGCCTTCCCGTCTTTCCGGCTATCTCACAAGTTATATAGTAGGGCATAGTAATCATAAGAATACAACATAGGATCAGTCATTTGAAAAGGCTATGCTGTATTTCTATGTATCTATCCTTCTATCCACGCCCTTCGGCCTTGCCCCGTATTCCGTCGCTGAAGCTATGGCGCAAGCGACTGAAGCTCTAGCGAAGGCGATGCGGGACAAGTTGTGGTTCAATAATGCCCGGAAGGCACATTAAATTCAAACTGATACACCATCCATTCATTCATTCATTTTAATGTATCCCCGGTTAAAAAACAATAACAATTCCAGTCTGTTACTTACTTTAATTTATTGAATTTCTCTGATACAGCAATTCCATCTACCTGCATCCGCAGGTAATAGATTCCTTCGGGCAGATTAGCTACCTGTGAAAAGGTGATTGTATTGCTGCCTTTTTGCAGTTTCTTATTGAAACGATATATTATCCTGCCTGCCATATCGGTTATAGTAATGTCTGCTGTTCCGTCCTGGCTGGCATTTACCTGTAATTGTATATGGTCTTGAACAGGGTTTGGCGATATTTTAATTCCTGTAACTGCAACTTCTGTTCGCTTTATTGAAATGATAGTACTCAGCAGTATACGGCCCGACTTCATTACAGATTGTAAGCGGTAATAAAGAAGGGGTGAAGAAGGTACACTACTGATATCATCTGTTCCGGTATAGGATTCAATTTCATTCAGTATGTCTTTGCCGGGTGTGATAAATGCTGTGCTGAAGTTATTCCCGTCTGTACTTCTCTCCACTATGAAATGACTCACCTCCTGCCTGCAAAGCGCTGTCCATTCCAGTTGCACCCGTTGATTTTGCAATGAGGCCTTGAAAGTAATAAACTCACAGCTTAATACAAATGGCAGGCAACGCCAATCTCTTTCTGTAAGGCAGCCGAATGCGACAACTGTATGCTGAACGGTTGTTATTGAACCTGGAGCAGGACTGCCTGCCGTGCTTCCCCTGTTACCCATATAGGCAGATGTTGCATCAGCATTGTTATTGTTTTTGTCGAAACGGTTATCAAGGCCATCGCCATCCGTATCGAACCCGGTGAGTGTTACAATATCATCCTGTTTCCCGTTAAGGTTGAGATCATTTCCTTCTATCCGGTCTATCAATCCATCGCTGTCGGTATCTGCATCAAGATAATCGGGTATGGTATCACTATCGGTATCCACCGGTGCAATTCCCTTACCTCCAAAAAGACCAATGGAGTTGTCATACACATCATCAATACCATCACCGTCTGCATCGGTACCGGATGGCAGAAAGTACCCAAGTGTTGTCAGGCCTTCCACATTATCCGGTATGCCATCATCGTCACTGTCTATATCGTATACATTGATGCGGCCTGTACCGTCGGAATTAATAAAAACCAATACAGCTAATGCAGCCAGTGCCGGCGACCTGCCAGTAAGGTTTACGGGCCCGTCTATTCTTCCATCCCCGTTGATATCTGTAAACCGGGCCTCTGTTATATCGTTAATCCCATCTCCATCGCTGTCCAGGTCATAGGGATTGGGCCTCAGGTCCCGGTCTATATTTTTATTGGGCCAGTTGTCGCAACGTCCATTACCATCATTATCCGGCCCTGTTTTCAAAACGGCGCCTGCAGGGTTTTCGGCAATACCGTCATTACCCACATCTGCATCCATCATATCTGCAAATCCATCTCCGTCCCCGTCTATAAAGATAATTACCATCGCACTATTAGTCTTATCAGTGCCATATATTTCTGTAATATCCGGTATGCCGTCATTATCACTGTCGAGGTCAAGATAATTGGGAATGCCATCTGCATCTAAATCTACCGGACCCAGCCCTTTGCCCGAGCCTGTTACTCCCGTATTGCCGGCATCCACATTTTGCGAAAGGCCATCAGCATCTGTATCTGAGTAATTATCAATTATACCATCGCCATTGGCATCCACCCCAAAACTTTCTACTGTATCTGGTATACTATCATTATCACTATCCAGGTCAAGGTGGTTGGGAATGCCATCCAGGTCATTGTCCATTTTATCATTTACCCCATCCCCATTACTATCCACCCAACCCGGGAAATTTGAATCATTAAAATTAGGTGTCCCATCATTATCTGAATCGGCTCCGGGATCAAAGTTATCATTGAAGCCGTCTCGATTGTTATCAATAAAACCGGTATAAGTGAGATCATTCCAGTTTAAAAGTCCATCACGGTCATCATCATTTAGTGCAGCAGAATTGTTTATTTCCACATAATCCGGCAGCCCGTCATTATCATCATCTATATCCGGGCAGGAGGTGATAAAAATATTTATCCGGGCCGTATCATTGCAAGAACCGGGGCCGTCATAGAAAGCATAAATTATTCGGGAGTTTGATACAGGTCTGATGGGATTATACAAATTAGCCGGTATAAAAGGAATTGCAGAATAAAATTTGTACCCTCCATAACGGGCAATGGGCAGACTTATTGATGGAACCTGGCAGATATTGATCAGCGTTGTATCGCCCAATGGCTTGCAGGACCCTGTAATGATATTTACAACAGGCAAGGGGCTACTGCAACCGGATATATCCACCCCGCTGGAATCTTCGAGATTTATAAAAGACATTTTACCACCATAACTTATTTTTGCCCTGTTGCTAATGGCGCTGCTACAGGCCAGGGCAGCGCAGGAAGAGGCGGTATATACTTTAAATTGCACACCCGCTGTGTCATTGGGAAGCACCTCCCCGCCGGTTGTGGCATTGGCACCTGTTCCTATTCTGAATATTACCCGGTTATTTACAAAATCATATTCCGCTTCATCATCACCGGGTACATCTGTTTTTGTCACATTGTTTATCATAAGACTGTTTGGAGTATAAGAAGTTCCTGCGGGAATATTATCTATTATAGTTGTTGCCGTGCTTGCATCATTCCCGCTATTGCGGCTGGAGAGCTGATACCGGATCGAATCTCCCGGCAATAATGATCCGCCGTTAAGATCGGCAGCGGTTTTGTTCAGCGCAAAAGCGGGGGTGTATTGTGAGATGGCAGTGGTGGCCACCTGCAGGATATAATTTTCAGCAGGAGAACTAAAGCGGATGCTTGCCGACGACTGGTTGTTTTCCAAAATGGAATTACCCGCATTTGGTACATTAATAATATCAGCATCGTACCCCAATGTATTAAGGTGGGCAGGGTTTCTTGTTGTTATTGCCGAATCCAGGTATGAAATGGTGCCATTCCACATATCATTGAAGTTGGCTGTGGCATTGGGGGTCATATTGGTATAGATGCCGGTTAAAGGATTTGAATTTTGCTTAAATGAAAATTCATCCTGCGAGCCACGGTCCCCGTCATATACCACAGCTCCCAGTTCACAGGTTACCTGTCCGGATGGAGGGGTTAAAAATCCTGTTATAGGAATATGCAATGCAGAATCTCCAACATTTATAACCACTGAACCATCAAACACCGTAAGGTTCCTTACTGTGGCAGAGGGATCTGAGTAGGCAATAACAATGGTCCAGCCACCTGCTGCATTTAAAATACCGACAGGGCCGCAAACATTAGCCACCTGGTAAGTTCCATTGGCATTAGACAGATTTATTAAGGAGGTGATGTCTGCAAAACACTGGTAACCGGTATGATTGAAGCGGGGAACAAGCGTTCCGTTATGATAGTCTGTCTGCGAGGACACAATATCTAAATAGGCGGATGTGCCGGGAAGCAACAGTTTAATTTTTTTTTCATCGGTAATCCAATCTGTATTGCTGCCATTTCTACCCTGTGTGGCGCCCCAGTATAATCCGGCAAACAGCACTTTGGAGCAGGGTGGCAGGTTGAGGCTGGCACTGGAAGAATTAAAAGTGGGATCCTGGCTGCCCTCCAGGCTAAAATCAAAGCTAAGGTCTGAACTGTTACTCTTGTCCTGGTGTATTTCCACCGCTATTATATTATCGCCCGAAACAAAAACAGCAGGGTTAATTGTATACACATTATCCATTGTTTCTGAAACACCAGTTACATTGCCGGCAGCCAGTGTGTTGTGTGCAATGATTCCTCCCGGCATATTGCTGCGGATTACTTCAGTGCCATTTATGTATACAACAGCCCCGTCATCCCTCCGCAATTTGCCAATAATTCTTCTATAAGCAGCCGGGTTAGGTATATTGATTGTTTTCCTGAAATAAGTGGTTATATACCTGTTATTGGGATCCGGGCCGCCGTTAATGCTAGTATTAATATGAAAGTCCCCGAAACCCAGGCAGGCATTACCGGCAGCCCAAACAGCATCATTATATGCCATGGTTTGCCAGTCGGCAGGCCGGGTATTATTATCCAGGTATTTCCAACCTGCTCCAAACGGGATCAATGATGTGCCAGGCATTCCGTACAAGCTGAGATTGAATGAAAGATCATTGCTATTGGCGGCCGACTGGTGTACTTCCACGGCAATGGTATTGTCACCGGTTGCAAATGCCGTATTGGAAACAGTAATCGTTATTAACGCATCATCAACCTGGGTGGAGGCCGGGGTGCTCCAGGTTATAACGCCTGCCGGCAAATTGTTCCTGCTTATTTCCACCCCATTCAGGTATAACACAAAGCCATCATCCCGTTTTACATCAAATTGAAAGAAGCCATGTGCTGAAGGATTTGCTATATTGACCGTACGCCTGAAATATGTGGTAATGAATTTATTTGCAGCCACACCACCAAACCCTAATACGGTGGCTTCATCTCCATCACCATATCCCAGTTCGGCAATACCCTGCGGCCATGCTGCATCATTGAAGCCGGCATTTTGCCAACCGGCTGCCTGTACCGGTGTTACCAAATATTTCCAGGTATTACCTGCCGTAATATAGGGTGTGGGAGAAGGGCTGTCAATATCAATATTAGCCCCGGTATAAGAATTATTAACCGTGGTGCCACCGGGAGCCGGTTCATTGGTTGGCGCCTCTCCCGAAGTGATGATATTATTGGAAATGTACACAATGTTTCCCTTTACAGAAGCATTGGAATAACGGGGTGTCATTGGCCGCAATATCTGTGTATGGGCCTGCTGCGCAATAAAGGGCAGCAACAGTACGAATAATAAACAAGATTTTTTCATAGATAAGGATTTTTAGTATGTTGATTGGATATGGAAACTACTTAATAACTGTTTTCTGCCGCACTTCATCGCCTTTTTCATTCCTTACTTCCCAGATATAAATGCCGGGAGTAAGTGTTACTTCTTTACGTAAAGTACCTTTTTGAAGGTTTAATAATCCATCCTTCATTTTTCTTCCGGCCATATCATACAGGCTGAAATGGTACCTGCCACCTCCGCTGGTATTTATCTGAAGGACCAGCTTACCGCAGAAACCGGACAGGACTTTTACATCAAAATTCCGTGAAGAAATATTTTCAATTCGTTTTATACCGAGGTGCTCCTTAAGGTTATCATAATTATGCTGCGACAGCCGGTAGTAACTGATACCCGGCGCCGGGGCCGCATCTGTAAATAAGTAGGAGGTGACAACAGTTGAATTGCCTGCTCCGTCTGCAGTGCCAATGGCAGTGTAATCTATGCCGTTGACAGAACGTTCTATCGTGAAGAAATCATTGTTGCTTTCCATGGCTGTAACCCATGTAAGCTGCACTTTTTCATTTATCAGCCTTGCATCAAATGATACTAAGGAAACAGGTAAGGTACCACTGGCCGTAACACTGAACTGGTCTTTTACACAACCCAGCCCGTCTGAAACAGTATAAACAGTTGTAGTATTAACAGGGGGGGTTATACTTACGGTCCTTGATATGCCTGCAATATTTGTCCATATATAATTTGCTGCCTGCGGCCATGATGCTGTCAGGGTTATTGCATTGCCGTTTATAACGGAATAGTTGTTGGCAACACCTACATCTTTCATAATAGTGAACCTGTCGCCGATAGCGGCTGCACCACCCGGCCCGGCCACCCTGTTAATGAATATTGCATCCAGCCGGTTATTTTCCACTTCAAAATAAAACATGCCTCCTTCATCAATTGAAAAAGGCATTGCATTATGCGGCCAGGTATCCGGGCCACTTGTTACCACACTACCATTGGCGCCGGCAGAACCGCTAACCACATACACAGTGCCATGATGTGTTTTTCCGGAAGCAGTGGTGTATGCACAGGAGTTGGCTGTACCGTTATACTTGCCGGATAAATTGCTTACGGCATGTTTGTTTACATTAAAATCCACCCCATTCAGGGCCGGATCTGCAGGATTTTTTTTATAATATCCCCTGAGCAGATACGATCTTTCATAATCATGACTGTGGCCGCAGAGAATAAGGTCCACTCCGTTTCTTTCCAGTATGCGGATAAAATTTTCCCGCATATTTCTCAAATCAGTTTCGGTATCCGAATCATGGCTCCCTTTTGTATATGGTGGATGATGCCAGTAAGCAACCACCCATTTTTTTGTATTGGCGGCCAGGTCTGCCTTTACCCATATTGCCTGCTTACCAAGTGTATCGTACAACCTGGTATTACCGGCTTCTTCGCCATAAGAATCCATTGAAAGAAAATGCACATCACCAATATTATAAGAATAGAATGCTTCTGTTCCGGAAGGCACACCTCCGATTTCGCCATTGGCCGGCATGGTAAAATTTCGGTAATAGGCCACTGATTTAGATGTGGAACTGATATTACCATAATCATGATTACCGGGTGCCGGATACATTTTATGATTTCTGAGGATGCTGGCTCCGAAAGGTGTAAAAAAATTAGCAGTGTATTCTTCTTCAGTACCTGAGTTATACGCATTATCTCCGAGCAACAGCAAAGCATCAGCGGCATCTATTCCATTATCCGAAAGGTATCGCTGGTATTGTGTCAGCGTACCAGTTTGAAACCCGTTATCATTTCTTCCACAATCGCCGAATACTGCAAAACGCAGTTTCCGGGTGGTATTGTCAGGAGGTAATGTGGTAAAAAAATTATTGGCGGCAGCCTGTAATACAACGGACGCATTCGTTCCTATTCTGTAAAAATATTTTGTACCGGGAGTAAGCCCGGCAACGGTTACCTCATGTTCGGTAGTGGCACAGGCTTCATCTGCAATGGCCGCAGTATAGGTTCCGAATGCAGTGCCCAGTTCCACTCTGCCGGTACAGGCAATATCAGTTCTCCATCTTATGGTAATGGCCGTTTGTCTTCCCATCTGCAGGTAAGGGCTGCGGGTAAGCGTGGGTATTCCACTTATAAAGGGATTGCCAATCACCTGTAGTTTGAAAGAAAGGTCGGAGCTGGTTATCTTACTCTGATGAACTTCCACCGCAATGGTATTAGTGCCTTCCACCAAGAAGCTGTTGCATCTTGAAAGATTAAACACCTGGGCTGCAAGACCATCATCCAATGCATCATCTGCCAGATCCCTGTAGCCTGCTTCTTCAGCAATATTGGTGGCGTATACCTCGTGCCCGTTTATGTATATAATTGCCCCATCATCCCGATACAGCGAGAACATAAAGTGTGCGTATTGCTGTATGCCTGTAATACTGAATGTTTTTCTGAAATAAGTGGTGATATATTTTGCATTTGCATTGGGGCCAAAACTTACTATTGTTGCCTCATCGCCATCGCCATATCCTAATTCTGCGTTTCCACTTGCCCATGCGGCATCATTAAAGGATGTTGTCCTCCAGGCAGTACCCTGGTTAGTGCCATTATCCAAATATCTCCAGGCTGCCCCAAATGGAACTATCACTGTTTGCGAAAAAGAACTAACTGAAAACGCCACTGTAATAAATAACAGCAGCAACTGTGGATAGAAATTTGATTTTACTTTCATAGGATTTAGATTGCTATTCGCAAAGATTAAATGGAAAAAGGTGAAAATCAAATTACAATAATCCTTTATACTTACGTTTGCCAAAAAAAAGAGGGTTAGTACAATTTTGCGCCAGTAGAATTACGAAAAATCATAATGCTTTGAGGGTTAAAAGCTGTCTGCATAGGGCATAAAAAAAGCCTTCCTGTTTCCAGAAAGGCTTTTGCAGGAACTACCTGCAATAATAACCAGCTACCGAGTTTATGAATTCTCCGTCCTTTATTTTTTCAATAACCGTATGGTTTTTCTTTCTTCACCGCATACAATATTCAGCAGGTACACCCCTGTGCTCAACCGGTCAAATCCTGTCAATGTATAGATGCCGGTACCCGCGGTGGCCGGATAGGATTCTTTCCTGATCAGTGCACCTGCATTATTAAACAATTGCACATCCAGATGCTGGTCTTTCACAAGCTTATACTGCAATACAATCTCCTGTTGAAAAGGATTTCCCAGCACACTGAAGTCATTCTGCCCCGCAGTCTTCCGTATGAATATTACAGAGGAATATGTAAAACTGCCGTCGATATTAATCATCTTTAACCTGTAATAGGTTTCAAACAATGACGTATAATCCTTTTGACGGTAGGTAAATTCATTGGTTTGGTTTTGAGCATTGACTGTGGCTACCCTGCTGTAAGTTCTGCCATCTGTGCTTCTTTCCAGTTCATAGCGTAAAAGACTTTGCTCCTGGGCCACTTTCCATTCCAGTTCATTATAAGCTGCATTGCCGGTTCCGCTAAAATCGAGTAAGGTTACAGGAAGTGTGAGGTTAAAATAAAGATCGCCCCTGAATATCCCTTTTCCATGTGTGGCGGCAATCAGTTTATTATTGGCATCAATCTGAAGGTCCATCACTAATGTTGCATCCCAGAAACCGGTATTGTAATCAATCCAGGTTAGTCCTCTATCGGGGCTTACATATACACCAAAATCACAACCGGCATAAATTGTACTTTCATTAACCGGGTCTATTACGATTGCATTGAACGGAACGTCGGGCAATCCAGCGCCCCGGCTGAGCCAGGTTGCGCCCCCGTCAGGTGACAGATACACATGTGATGTTCCAAATCCGCCCAGTACCACATATACACTGTCATCATTATTATCACTGATAGCAAAGTCCATTACAAACCTGTTGGGTAATGTTCCTTTTATGCTTGTGTAAGGAGTGGTGCTTGGTGTAGTGGACTTAAAAACATTGGGCTGACCATTTACCCATAAAAAATCGTTGGTTGTATTTTGTGCTATTGGTGAAGTAGAAACATATATTTTATCCCGGGTAATCGGTGATACCGCCAGGGCTATTGCAGTTTTCCGCTGTTGTTCAATATAAGCTGTGGATGAAGATGCGACATTTGACCATGATGCCCCTGCACCGCCAGTGGTGGACCGGTGTATATTATCAGTGGCCACATACATATAGTTGGGATCGGTTTCACTGATAGCAACAGGGGCCATAAAGGCCGTTCTGTCATCAGCGGTAAAGGCCCATTGGGCCAGCACACTGCCAAAAGCGCCAGTTACACCTGTAGTGGAGCGTCTTACTCCCCTGGCATCATTGGATGCAAGCACAGAGGTCCCATTGCTGGCAATAACACTCGGGCCACCGTCTCCTCCAAACACCGTTGACCATGATGTGCCATTATACCGGACCACCCCATTATCCTGCAACCCCCCGATCATTACGTTTGCACTGGAGGGATGCACCCCAAATGAAGCATAAAATTGCGTAGCCCTGAGACCCGTATTACTGACACTCCAGCCGGAGCCCCCGTTGGTGGATTTATAAACACCCCCATCACAGGCTACATAAATAATATTGCTGTTGTTTGGATCATACGTTACATCATGATGATCGGAGTGAATGGGGGAACTGCCCGAAGAAACAGTGGCAATGGAACCACCCGTTGTGTTATTGCTGGATGTGTACCTGTAAAAATTAACTCCCCCACATAAAATATCATTGGTATTGGAAGGGTTGATGGCCAGGGCATGTGCAAACCAGTATTGAAAACTGCAATGAGCTGAACTGGTTTTCTCCGACCAGTTGGCACCGAAATCTGTGGAAAGGTATAATTCATTCCCTGTGGAAGAACCGCCAATGGAAGCATATAATATTGCTGACCCTGCATTTTCCATTCTTATATAACCATCAAATGATGGAGGAAGGCCTGTTGTGATTTTTGTCCAGGTGGGGGAAGCGTTTGATCCATTAGTGGTTCTGTAAACGCCTTTATCAGCGTTCGTCATATTACCTATACCCACCACTATTTGATTGGTGTTGGCGGGGTTGATGGCCACATCTGATACATATATCTTGGATAGTATCTGGCTCCAAGTGCCGCCATTGTTGGTGGACCTGTATAATCCGTCAGTGGCACAGGCATATATGGTGTTGCTGTTGGTTGGATCAAATTTAAGCATCTGTATGCCAAAAAGCTGGTCAGTCGTTTTAGTCATTACCTGTGTCCAGCTGGCCCCGCCATTGGTGCTTTTGATAATACCAATTCCGTAGGTGCCCCTGCATTTCCACACATTAAATCCTATATTGGAAGTATCCACCCGGTATACTTCACCGGTACCGGCATATATCACATTGGAGTTGGAAGGGTCCACTATGATGGATGCAACACCCAATACCTGTAAGTTGGTGGTTACAGATGTCCAGTTGGCACCTGCATTGGTGGATTTCCAGATGCCCCCGCTGGCAGAGCCTGCCCAAAGATTATTGGAATTATTGGGATCTACCGTTACACAAAGTACCCTTCCGCCAATAGTGGATACATCACCAAGTGATGTCCAGTTGGCCGCACTTATCCTTGACTGGTCCTGGCCTGTTCTCTTTTTTATTTCCTGGTATTGTTGCCAGGCAGCCTGGTATTTTCCATTCAGGTTTGAGGGATTGGGATAACCTTTGCTCTGAAACCACATGGCCAATTGCTTCTCGGCCCCGGTTTCTTTCTCCCCCCCTTCATTCTCTTTTTTTTCTTCTTTCAGTTCGTTTTTTTCTTTCTGACTGGTCAGACCGCTTTGCTGGATAACAAAAAGGCTGACAAGAATAATTGTTGCTGCAGTTAACAGCATTGCTGGTTTTTTCATGATAGTGGATTTAGATATTGGATTATTATTGAATGCAGAGTTCTTGTTTACAAACACTGCATGTGATTACTACTGCTAAGTTAAGTTTAATATCCCGTAAAAAAGAATGCCGTAAAAACACAAAGAAAAAGCTTTGTTGTGGCCTTTGTTTCTTTGTGGGATATGAGCCGGTTTATGAATACTATTCCTTTGATTGCTATCAATTATAAATTAATAATTAATTTTTGCTGTACTGTTTTTCCACCCACCGTTACTTTTACCATATACACACCGGAGCCCAGTGCCGGCGGAAATAATAATTCAACCGTATTGGTGCCGCCAGTGGTTTTCCGCTTTTGCGACATTACGGCTTTGCCCTGCATA
>JANOEQ010000033.1:0-48212 GCA_031441485.1 Chitinophagaceae bacterium | reverse complement strand
GCTGTACCTTCTTTGGATTCAACTGGACAAACCTTGTGCCTAACAGCATAGTTTATATACGCCTGTTCCGCTATACTGGTACAGGCTCTGTACTTACAGATGGCAGCGCCAAAATTTGCGCAGCAGAATCTAACCAGGTGCCCGTCGCTAATAATTCTACCAAAGTAGGTATTGGTATAGACACCCCGTTTGCCAAATTAGATGTAGTGGGCAATGGTCTTTTCCGTGATAAATTAACCACCCTCGGCGATTTGGAAACAAGAGGAAACCTGATCGTAACAGGAAATATTCTTTCCAAGTATGGTAATACAAAACTGCCTAATAATACATCGGTGGGAGGTCAGTTAAGCGTTGACTCATTCGCATTCAGCAACCGCAACGGAAATCATTTGTCTTTATTTGGCGGTCTGGGCAATGTGGGACAGTATGGATTTGGTATTCAAAGCGGCTTATTGCAAATGTATTCAGATGGCGCAGCATCCAGTATTGCATTAGGCTATGGTAATAGCTACAACTTTACAGAAAGGGCAAGATTTATAAACCAGGGAGAGTACGGCCTGCAAATGACAGGAAGGTTACAGTTAAGAACCGGAACACAATCTGCCGGACATTGGCTCACCAATACTGCCAATACGGTAAATGCAGCTTTCATAGGTATGGCTGCTGATAATTTAGTTGGCTTTTATGGAGGCACCGGCGCTGCCTGGGGATTGACGATGAACACTACCAACGGCAACGTGGGCATTGGATTAAATGGTGCCAGTGCAGAAGTGCCGCTGCAATTCAATAATGCCTTGGGCTTAACAAAAATATCCCTGTACAGAGGCAGCTATGGTGATGTGGGCATTGGCGTATACGGCGGCGAACTTCGTTTGCAAAACGATATTCCCAATGGTAAAATAAGTATGGGCGTTCTTGAAACCACCGGTGCCTTTACAGAACTGGCTAAGGCAGAAAGAAACGGCGGATTTGCTTTTTCCATTTTTGGCAGCCTTTGGGTAAATGGCACCACCTATGCGAGTGATGCAAGATTCAAAAAAAATGTATCCCCCATTGAGTCGCCCTTACGAAAGCTATTGCAGTTAAATGGCGTGGAGTATGACATGAATACAAACGGGTTTACAAAAAACTATTTTGCCCCGGGCCGTCAGATGGGCTTATTGGCGCAGGAGGTGGAAAAAATAATACCTGAAGTGGTAAATGAAAAAGATGGTTATAAAGGAGTGGACTATGCGAAACTGGTGCCGCTGCTTATAGAATCTATTAAAGAACAGCAAAAACAAATTGGGGAACTGAAAAAACAAGTGGAAGCACTGCAAAAAAGATAAAGATGCAAAAAATTTGTGTACTGTTATTTTCACTGCTCATCATTACATCAATAAGATCTCAAAATGTAGGTATTGGTACTGCTTCCCCGCAAGCAAGGCTGCATGTTGCAGATAGCAGTGTGTTGTTTTCTGCAACCGGTGATATTCCCGGCACACCGGGCTTGCCCCCGGTGCAGGGAGGCGGCAGAAGAATGATGTGGTATCCGGATAAAGCTGCTTTCAGGGTTGGTTATGTAAATAATACAAGCTGGGATAACGCCAATATAGGAAATTACTCTGTAGCATTGGGCAAAGATAATGTGGCATACGGCTCTGCCTCTGTAGCAATGGGAGTAAATACAGGTGCTATCGGTAATTTTTCCACCGCAATGGGAGGCAGTACAGTTGCTTCCGGCAGTTCTTCCACCGCAATGGGAGGCGGTACAGTTGCTTCCGGCAATTATTCTACCGCAATGGGATATACCACAACTGCTTCTGGCTGGTACTCTACCGCAATGGGATTTACTACAACAGCTAAGGCAGCC
This sequence comes from Chitinophagaceae bacterium, assembly GCA_031441485.1. Lineage (GTDB taxonomy): Bacteria > Bacteroidota > Bacteroidia > Chitinophagales > Chitinophagaceae > JJ008. The sequence continues at coordinate 46,360 of JANOEQ010000033.1, read as the reverse complement.
GGTTCAGTTAGTACAGGTTATTTTAATGATATTTCCGACAACCCCGGCCCGGGTTTTCCCGCATCTGCCGACCGCATTTTTCAAATTGGTAACGGTACTTCTGTTGCTTCAGGCAGTAATGCACTAACAGTGCTGCGGAATGGTAATATGGGTATCGGCACCACTAATCCCCGTTTTCCTTTAAGCTTCAATAATAATAATGGCGATAAAATCAGTTTGTATGATGATGGTAATCCTTCGCAACTCCATTTTGGTGTGGGTATTTTTTTCGGCCAATTGATGCAGGTACACAGCGCCACATTATTTGATGATATTGCTTTTGGTTATGGCAATAGCGCCAGTTTTACTGAACAAATGAGGATCAAAGGAAACGGTAAAGTAGGTATTGGCACTTCATCGCCTTCAGCAAGTCTGCATGTTGCCGACAGCAGTGTGGTATTTACTGCACCGGCCAGCTTGCCGGCCTCACCAGGTAATACACCAGTAAGCGGCGCTGGCAACCGCATGATGTGGTATGCGGATAAAGCATCTTTCCGGGCCGGCAATATTATCAACGATAGCTGGGATAAAGATAAAACGGGTAATGTTTCATTTGCTGCAGGCAGTAATACACAGGCAAGCGGCATTACCTCCACCGCTTTTGGAAATTTTGCCTTTGCCATCGGCGATATATCTTTTGCTGCAGGAAATAGTGTTTTTGCAAAGGCAAAAATGTCGGCAGCTTTTGGAACTTATAACGACAACACAGATAATCCTAACCCGGCTGTTGAGTCTTCAACCGACAGAATTTTTCAAATTGGAAACGGAGCCGGCAATCTTACAAGAAGCAATGCCCTGACAGTTTTACGAAACAGTAATGTTGGTATCGGTACCAATAACCCGGCAAAGCAAACAGAAATTATCGGGCCTGCCAGCGCCATACCTGTTACGCTGGTTATTGGAAACAAAGGCGGCTTTGGTCCTGCTGCTGTGGAATTTGTAAGTGATTATGGCGGCCCTGCCCAGTGGCGGCCAAGTTATATCCGCAGCAATGATGCAGGCGGCTTTACAGGTTCTTTTGAGGTTTATACAAATGGCAGTGGCAGCGGAAACCTGTATGGCGCGGTAAAAGGATTAGAAGTTAGAAACGGGGTAGCTTATACAGCAACCGGCACAGTAAGCAGTTTCAGCGACAGGCGTTTAAAGAAAAACATTGAGCCATTTAAACATGGGCTTGATGTAATAACAAGAATCAACCCGGTAAGCTTTAATTACAACAGTGCTTCTCCATTTATAACAGACAAAAAACAAATTGGCATTATTGCCCAGGAATTGGAACAAATAGCCCCTTATATGGTGGAAACGAATATCCAAAATGGCATTGTCGGTTTAAGGAGTGTCAACAACCAGGCATATACTTTTTTGCTGATAAATGCAGTGAAGGAACTGCAGCAGCAAATAATTAATCAGCAAAAGCAAATAGATCAATTGATAAAAGTGATAATAAAATAATCAGATGAACAGGATCTCCATACCAACCAATAAAGGAATCAGCCTGCTATGTCTGCAAAATATCATCCGCATACAGAGCATCAGCAATTACAGTAAAATTTATTTTGCTGATAAAAGCTATCCACTGACGGTAGCCAAAGTATTGCATTGGTTTGAAGATAACTTACCATCCGAAATGTTTTTAAGAACACACCGCACCCACCTGGTAAACAGGACACATATCATCAATGTGGGAATATCTTCCCAAACCATGCAACTGAGCAACGGAGAACAAATTGAAATCAGCAAAAGGCGCAAACAATGGGTAATAGAACGGCTTTGCGCTTAATACTTATAACCGCAGAGAATACAGGTTGCCTCTGAAACACAGAATTGACTGTCCGTTAGGGTCAATGGAACTCCGTTCCGCTAGACTGTCCGAAACGCAGTTCCGGCCTCATATCCCACAAAATGCCTATGCCGTTATTCCTTATTTGACTATACCCCACTGCATCTTTATCATTTAATTTCACATCCATACCTGCAAACAATGAAATATGCTGAATATGAAAATAAAAGCCGCAATAATTTTACAGATCAAAAAAGCTTTTTTGGTCCTCGCTTTTTTCGGCGTACTGCCTTCTTATGCGCAACAATCCGAAAAAGGAAAAATAAAATTATACCTTAATTCCTTTCGCTGTGAAAAGGAGACTCTGGATGACATATTTGATGGAGATGGGAAAGGAGATGAAATTTTTATTACTATTTTCTACTCCGTAGCCACTAACAATGGCACTACTAAATTCGTTAATAAAGTCACCACCGGTATTTATGGCGACAACAGAATCTGGCCGGGAAGGATAAAAGCCGGTTCAGCCGGTACCACCGGTGGCTTAAAGGCGGCTGATGAAGTATTGGGCAAACCACAAACGGTTGGATTACCATTGCTGGAGGCCGACCTGGAAGCAGGTGATATACTAACCATAATTCCGGTACTATGGGAATGGGATAGTGATACAAAGAATGTACAAAATTCACTGGAATCCTATTTATGGGGCACCATGAATAATGTGAACGTCTATTTAGGGCCTGCTGTTTAAGTCGCCCCAAGGCTTCTATTTTTCCGGGGTAGTATTTTTAATATTATCCGGATATAATTTTCTAACCCTGACTGCTTTCTATATAATTTCACTAACAGGCAAAGGGATGCCTTCCCGATTAATTTAATCAGGTTAAGCACCAATACGATTGAGGCGATCCACGATTCACTGGTATCCTGAAGCCTGGCTTTTATCCTATTCATTCCATATGCAGTTTTAGCCTGGCCAAACTTTCCCTCAATCGGATTGCGTTCCCCCGGCCTTATGTGATTGTCCACTGCCGCAGAAGGACGGCCTAACGGTTTGGCGACCAGAATGATGTTAAGCGTTTTTAGCTTAGCCCTGTTATCTCTGTTGCAGTAAATCTTATCGGCAAACACTTTTTGGGGATAGCATCCAAATCTCCTTTTATAGTTTTCCACGGTACTTAGTAACCGGGTGCCTTCATTAAAAGCATCCCATGATAAATCCTCCAAAAAAGTAATGCCATTCATTATGCTCATTTGCACCTTGGCCCCAAATTCGACATTGGCATTTGTTTTTCCCCTCACCATTGGGCGTACGTGCGGCTGATGTATACTTACAATACGGTGTTCAACGCTGTGTGTTCTGTTATCATACATAAACTTTTGCTGATCATACAATGTTTGTATTATCAGCAAATACCTGTACTCTTTTTTGTTCAGCAGTATCAGGTCAACGTGTTTTAATAACTGATGTATGTATTTAATATTCCGGTTCAGGTAACTGAGCTGTTTGCGCAGGGCATTCCGGATTTCCTTATTTGTTTTATGCTTCTTCTGCGCAACTTTTAAATATTCCTTCCTCGCTATTTCACGATAGGTCCGCGGCTTTAATTTTTCCCCATCCGCCAACTTTACTGCAGCATATAAAATATCTATCAGCTTTTCCGACTTCTCCCTGGCATCATTTAACAAATTCAAATCCGTAGGGTAGCTTATATCCTGCGGGCAGGCGGTGGCATCCACTATTAAATCTCCCTTATTTGCCACAGGAGCAACCCGGTTAACTGGTACAACCAGGTCAGCCGCAATTTCCTGCCCGGTCTGTTCCGCTGATTCATCCGTTTGTTTTAGCTGACCTGAATCGACATTACCGGGATCAGTAGTTTGCTGATCATCCTCTTTTTTATCCTTCATTTCTTCAGCAACCAACCCCATTATTGTTTCATTAATCTCATTTATCTGGTCTGCACCAAAACGTTTACGTAAATCCACAAATAAGGATGGATCGAAAACCGGTTCATAGCTAAAACCTGAATAGCCAATAAAATATTGCATGTAAACATTCTCCTGTATCTGCTGAACAGTTTCCCGGTCGCTTAAGTCACATATATGTTTAATGAATATGGCGCCTATCGCCACCCGTGGATTGATTCCACCGGCTCCGGTAAGTGAATTGTTTAACTGCCTTTGATATACATTGGCAATCTTATCCCAGGGAATCTGCCGGGCTAACCTGACCCAACGGTTGGACGGGTCTAAATTTTTTGTAAATGGAGATTCAAAACCCACCAGCTCCAACTGGTTTGGACTGACATAAGCCGATTTTGATGCACGGCTTTTTTGAGCTTTTGCCATTTTTCCCTGCACTTTTAGTTAAGCCAAGGTAATCAAAACTTAGCACCAGCAAGGATTGGACAGTTAAACAGCAGGCCCTATTTAGCTGCCCTTTTACAAAAATTTGATATGAAAACAGCTAACCGGCAATTTGGCGACTATGGCAGCAGAATTATGAACCTGCAGGGCATTAAACAAATCCTTCAGGGCGTGAACGGAGTTCCGGGCAACCGGCCCATCGGTATGTCGGCAGCCGGAGATTATGATCCGCAAACTTTTGCTTTCAACTCTGTGGTGGTTGAAAACTGGGATGCAATGATGTCCCCGTATGATCCGTACGCAAATACCAAATGCCTCTCTGTTCGTTACGATGAACTGTTTAAAGGAAATACAAGAGACCATGGGCAGTATGTAGTAAAGCTCTATCCGGAATTTATCAAAGCACCCGGTGCAAATACACCGATGAATAACAACGGGAATCCAAAGCCCATTAAAACGCTTGGCAACAATAATCCTAAAACCCTGGCTACAGGCAATATGACAGGTAAATTATTTTTTACAGGCAACTGGTCTGGTACACAAACCACAGAGAGTGGCCTTTATCCGCAGGCAGTGGCCTTCCAGCTTACCGCTAACAATGAATTTATAATGGCCGACAGAAACGGGGTGGTGGCAGCCCGTGGCTCCTGCATTGTTTCAGGTAATACGATTTCAGGTTCCTATAAAATGTTCAGCAGCAGTGAAACTTTTTCATTCACCGGATCATTTGATAACAATACACAACGACTCATCTGTACTTTGGGACAGGGAACTTCCACCACCGGCCAGGGCAAATGGACGATGGCAAAGGACTAATGGAACTCCGTTCTGTTAGACTGTCCGGAACGCAGTTCCCGCCTCCTATCCCACAAAATGCCTATACCGTTTATCCATATTTGCCTATTTCCTTCTGCATCCTTATAATTTACTTTCACATCTGATTAGCAACCATACCGCTGTTACTTGTTAAAACAGACGGGAACGGGTAAACAAATCACAAACCATAAACAAACCAGATGAAAAAAAGAACACTTACCATTCTTACCATTGTTGCCTGCCTGGTATCCGCAGCCGTTAAAATTGCTGATGACATCATAACAAGGCTCGGCATTCAGCAGCAAACAGCACAACAGTTTATCGTGAACAACCTGGTGGGGCGGTTTTCCAACGGGCCGATGAGTACAGGAAATGAAGGAAATCCAAACAGCCTGTATAATCAGCAGCAGTCGTTTAGAATGCCCTGGGCAAGAATGCTTCCCGATATCATTGCCGGTGATAAAGCAGGTGCCGCCAAAGAATTGTGCGACTATGTAAAAAGATATGTCAATAGTGAAGAATTCATGACCGAATATTACAATGCAAAAGAAGATGCCATTCCATTAGAAGACAAAGGAGCTAACCTTACCACACTTAAGCGAAACAATATTGTATTTGAAAAAAATATCAACAACTATAAAACAGATACCAAATATGTGGCCGAGCAGCAGAAACTGAAAGATGATAACCAAAAAAGAATGGATGCCCTGCTCGATGCAGCCAAAAAACCTTTTCCCGGAAAAGATACCTGGGAAAAAACCTACCCCGCCGATCCAGCCCCGCTCATCAAAAAAAGATTGCAGGAATACCTTCAAATAGCCCCTACTGTTGACTTTACTGCAAAACTGACGGGCAGCGGCAAGCGGCAAATATTTGTAAATCCTGTCTATGAAAAGAAAAGCCTGAAATGGAAAGCGATCTATCGTGCAGGTAAAGAAGTGAATGATGTGGTTACCGCATTTGTAAAAGAATGGCTGAAAGGAGAAATTATTTCAGCAACAAAAGTAAAAATGACTGCACAAACGGAAACACCTGCTCCTTCCGGTAACAATAAAACCAATGGCAGCAATCCTGCAGCAGCAACTGCCCCGGAAGCAACCGTTTCCACGGCAGCATCGCCAGCAGCAAACAATACAGCCGCCAAACCAAAGAAATCATTGTTCAATAAGATAAAAGATAAGACCAATACAGTAATCGGTAACTAATTTTAAAAAGCATTGAAGATGATTTAATCTTTTTCCTTAAAATAAAAATTATGCGTCAAACCCTGTTTATTTTTCTTTGCCTTCTGTCACTGGCCGGCAATACACAGCCCAAAAAGACCGTAAAAGCAAAAACAGCTCCGGCAGTTATTAATGGTTCATATAAAGCAGGCGTAAAAGTCTCTTATGTAGCCAGTGGAGAAAGTTTTGTATTCACCATCGGGTCCGGGAAAAATATCACCGTTACACAAAGCAATACAGTGGTTAATTTTCCAGGCAGTTACTCTCCCGGACAAACCATCACCATTTCACAATTGTCCGGTCCACGCACAGTCAATTTCACCGATGGCAGCAATGTGGTAACCATCCTCAATGCAAATGTGGTGTCTTTTGCAGATGCAGGAGCACCGCCCGGCAACTCATTAATAAGAGGCATACTGAAAGGAAAAGCCGGTTCCATAATAACGCTGCAAAACAATGGCGGCAGTGACCTGACGGTAACAGCCAGCGAGGGTACTACCCGTTTTACATTCCCCACCCCCCTCCCCGATGGATCTGCTTACAACGTAACAGTAAAATCTGCCCCTGCCGGCCAGCAGTATACGGTAAAAACGTATGCCGGTGAACCCAATATTGTATCTGCCGGCAGTTTTGTTACCGTGTATGGCGATTTACAGTATGATCTTATAAGCCGCGACAGCACCAATAATGTATTGGGCACTTTTTATGAAAGCTGGGACCCATCGGCCATTAAATCAACTGAAGATGATGCCCGCTATGTGGTGTTTATTTCATCTGCCAAAGGACTCTGCGGCGCATCCGGACAGCACCGGCAAATATTCTGGAGAGACCGCCTTACCGGCGATACCCGCATGATAAGCCGGGCACCAAACGGAGAAGAAGGCAATGCTAATAGTTTTGCGCCAGTCATTTCAGTAGGTTCATTGTATGTGGCCTTTGAATCCTACGCCACCAACCTGGTGGGTAATGACGGGAATGGTGTAAGAGATGTATTCTTATGGAGACGGACACAGGGAGGCGGAGAAATAGAAAGAGTAAGTGTGGGCCCCGGCGGTGTGGAAGGAAACAGTGAAAGTTTTGAACCCTCTATTTCCGGCATGGGCGGGCAGGTGGCATTTTCTTCCAATGCCTCCAACCTTGTCGGTGATGGCACTGAAGTGTCCGGTGTAAATGTTTATTTATGGGAGAAGCATAACAAAACAACGACCCTTATCAGTAAGGATTATAAAACAGGCAAAGGGGTGGGCGGATCCAAACCTTCGATTGATATGAACGGGTATAAGATCGCTTTTTATTCTTTCGCCTGGACGCTGGTTCCCGACGATAATAATAATCTCTGGGATATTTTTCTGTACCAGAGAAATACAAGCCTGGTGGGTCAGCCGCTGCGCCGTATCACCATGGCTTATGACGGAGGGGAACGAAACCAGGGAGAAGAAAGCTCAAGCCGTGTCATTACACCCGCTATCTCAGGTTTTGATGGCCGTTATATTGCTTATGCCACCACCGCTTCCAATGTAGTGGCAAATGATAATAATAAAGCACAGGATGTTTTTATTTATGATTCGCAAACCAATACCACCATCAGGGCAAGTGTGGATGATAATGGTGTGGAAGGCAACGGTGACAGTCCCTATGGCCAGGGCGAAGCCATTGCTATTTCTGGGAATGGCGAAGTGGTGGCATTTACGACCAAGGCTTCCAATTTTGGAACACCGGCCGGTAATATTGTTATGTATAACCTGAATACAAAGAAAATGATCCCCGTTACTTCCGTAACCGGCACCTATGTATCCACTCCTTCCGTTTCCCGGAGCGGACGCTATGTGGTTTTTGGTTGCGGTCAGCCGTTAGACAGCAGGTTCTCTTCATCAGGATTGTTTGCAGCATTGGTAAATACATCAAACCAATAAAAATCAGTATGAAAAAAATATTCATTTCCCTTTATGCTCTTTGTGTCTTTGTGGGAAACATTGCAGCACAAAAACAAACCTTCGACATCACCACCTATACACCTCCACCGGGAACAGGATGGAAAAAACAAGCCACTGAAAACGCTATCCAGTTTTCCAAAGAAGATGCTGCCAAAGCGAACTACTGTATGATCACCCTGTATAAAGCTGTACCGGGTACCGCCAGTGCCAAAGAAAATTTTGACCTGGCCTGGTCATCCCTGGTAAAAGAAATGGTAACTGTTTCTGCTGCGCCTGAAATGCAACCTGCCGCTACAGAAAATGGTTGGGAAACGCATAGCGGCTATGCCCCTTTTGAAAATGAGGGGGCTAAAGGAGTGGTGATGCTGGTAACGTCCAGCAGTTCTGTTAAAATGGTAAACCTCATCATCCTTACCAATACCGATGTATATGAAAAGGACATGACTGCATTTTTAGAATCGTTAAGTTTAAAAAAACAAATCGCTCTGCCGGCAAAAACACCGGCTGCAGCCACCACTGCCGGCAACACAGACCTGCTTGGCACCTGGGGCGCCACTGCCAGCGACAATTCAGATTACCGTGTAAAAAATGGCGTGATGAATTATATCTCCCGCCAATATACTTTTAATGCAAATGGCACTTACCTGTTTGTTTCAAAAGCATACGATCCATTAATGACTAATATACTGCTGGGCAAAGAAAATGGCACCTACCAGGTAAGCGGCAACAGTATAACTATTACTCCTCAAAAAAGTGTATTACAGGCATGGACTAAAAATAATGGCAGAGATGAATGGGGCAAATTAGTAAACACACAAAATATACCATTAGAAAAAGCAACCTACCAGTTTACCAAATATTTTTTTACCGGTATCCAAATATGGAACCTTGTCCTGCAACCCGGTAAAGAAACCAAACGGGACGGCTATTACAGCAGCAATACTACTTTTAGCAATGCTTATTATTATGCACCCATTGCTTTTAACAATAAAGCAATTGTATTGCCTGAGTAAAAAAATCCACGAAGGCCACTAAGTACATAAACGGTTTCCGGCAGTATTTCTCTTTGTGATTGGTGGAAGATAAAATATATCACCTTTAAGTAAACCCTGAATTTTATTATTTATACACTGAAAATAAAATTAGTATGAAAAAAATATTCACTTTCCTTTGTGCCCTTTGTGTCTTTATGGGAAACATTGCAGCACAATCCGAAACATTCGACATCAGCACTTATATCCCGCCAAAGGGATGGAAAAAAGATAAAAGCGAAAGCGCCGTACAGTTTTCCAAAGAAGATGCGGCCAAGGGCACTTATTGTATGATCACATTATTAAAAGCAGTACCGGGTACAGCTAATTCAAAAGAAAATTTTGATGCCGCCTGGGACAATGTGGTAAAAGAAATGGTGAAAGTAACGGCTGCTCCTGAAATGCAGGCGCCGGTAAAAGAAGATGGATGGGAAGCACAGAGCGGTTATGCTTCTTATGAGATGGAGGGCAATAAAGGAATTGTGGTGCTGGTAACATCCAGTGGTTTTGAAAAAATGGTGAATATCATTATCCTCACCAATACGGATGTATATGAAAACGACATGACCGGGTTTTTAGGATCGGTCAATTTTAAAAAACCATTAGTTGATCCTGTAGCTAAAAAACCGCTAACAGTTCAGCCCAAAAACCCGGCGTCAATAACAACCGCAAAAAAAGATGGCTTTGCATTCAGCACCACCAACTTTGATGACGGCTGGACAGGCACCGTGCAGGAAGACTGGGTGCAGGTAACAAAAGGGAATACCAAAGTGCTTATCCACTACCCCAATAAAAACGCGGATGCATACAATTCAGTGCTGATGGATGGTTTAAAAAATGCCTGGAACATCCTGGTGGCGCCCAAATACAGCAGCGCTTCCAATTTTGAATTTAAACCCATATCCGGCTGGCAGTCCATTGAATTTGCAGAAGCGGATGCCGTAGAAAAGACATCAGGCAAAACAGTACATGTGGTACTGTTTAAATACAATTATTCCGGCGGCAATGGAAAATTTATGGAGTTTATAACCCCTGATAAAAATTCTTTTGAACAGGAGTTTGGCGCTTATCATCCTGATACATACGGATGGGAAAAAATGGAGAAGATGGCCAACTACAACAGGTTTGCGGTTGCTGCCACTGACCTGAAAGGGACCTGGACCAACAACTTTACCGGGCTCACGCAATATGTAAATGCATACACCGGCGCCAGTGCGGGTGCAAACACACATGCATCCAACGAAATATTTGAATTTGCACCCGGCAATACCTACAAATGGAGTATTGGGGTGGCCAGTGGCTTTGTGGGAAATATTAAATTTCAAAGTGCAAAAGCAAATGGAAAATTTACTGTACCCAACAACTGGCAGGTCAGCTTTTCAGATATAGAAGGCAAACCAAAAAAATACAATGCCTATTTCTCCTGTATAAAAGGGGCCAGGATATTATGGCTGCAGGACACCGGCTATGGCGATTATACAGGGTATGGGAAAAAATAAACCCCACAACAACAATAGTTCCATTAACCATTCAAAAAAGTAAACACATGAAACGACAACACTCATTCTCCCGTTTTTTATTCCTGCTCGGCGCCCTGTTTCTTACCATGGCAGTGCAGGCCCAAAAAGAAAAAAATGTGGAGCAGGTAAAAGCACTGCCCAAATCAAAACAGCATATCACTAAAGAAGTGGAGACCCGGCTTACCGAACTGATGCTGCCGGTAAAACAAACCCTGGAAAAACTGCTGAATGAAGATGCTACCGGCAATTATAAAGCCTACAAAGATGATATCCAAAGACTGGATGCCATAACCAACAGCCAGGACAAAGTGAAACATTTAGAAAAAATGCAGAAAAAATATTATGCCTTTATAAAGAACACCTGGGCTCAGGCAAAGATCGATGAAGCAGGTTACCAGCAAAAGATAAAAAATCTTTTCCCGGCCGACCAAAAAGAAACGATCCGCTTTAATGAGTTCCTCAATTTTACCATGAGCTCCCCCCAAAAGCCCACCCCACCCGCTCCACCACCACCGCCACCGCCGCCGCCAGCGATGCCGCCAAATATTTGTATAAACGCCAATGCTAATAATTTTTTCAGGGGCAGCTTTGGTATGGATGGTGGTGCCATTGGCAGTACCCATGTAGTGGTGGCGCCTGCCAATCCGCCGAGTCCCGCAGAGATAGTGTCTGTAGCAGGCAGTGGTATCGTGGGCTTTTACCGCTCGCAGGGATGGATACGGAACACACTGAGTGTGCCGGCCAATTTTCCCAGCGACTACCGGGTGTTGCGTTCTACAAAAAGGTTTGACTGGCTGGGTATGGCCAGTGCCGTAACCATTGCAGGTGTATGCTGGTCTACCGTGGCCTATACCACTACTCCCAATACGCCCGACTTTACAGATGGGGGCGAAATGCATACGGCGGTGGCCCCGGTGATCTGGTTTTGTACATTTACTAAAAGAGCGTCAAAGACAGAAGAAAAAATATTTACCAAAGATAATACAACAGGATACCAGTTTGGCATCACCTGTTATGCAAGTGCTACAGCATCCATTTATCTTTCCTATGCACATGCGCATTCTGCCGCAGCTATATGGAAATGGGATATCTGTGAGGAGTAAAATATTGTATACCTGGCAAAGGATGAAGCTGCTCCAAAAGTGATAATATCCCGCAAAGGTGCAACGTCGCAAAGAAAAACAACTGAAGATCAAACTTTGCTCCTTTGTGTCTTTGCTCCTTTGCACTATTGTGCCTTTGCGGGAAAAAAAGTTCTTCAGCAATAATCTCCTTAATAGAATGATCACATGAAAAAATACAACCTTATACCCATAGCCCTCGCACTGGTACTCCATTCCTGCAAAACAGTTCCCGTAACAGGCCGTAAACAATTAAACCTGGTGCCTGACTTTATGATAAAAGAAATGGCATTTACCCAATACGATTCAGTGGTAAGGGCCAGCCCCACCCTATCGCAGTATGATGTGCGGGCGCAAATGGTAACAAGAGTGGGCACCCGCATACAGCAGGCGGTGGAAGCTTATATGCTGCAAAACAATATGAGCAAAGACCTGAAAAATTTTAAATGGGAATTTAATACCATCAACCAAAATATTGTAAATGCCTGGTGTATGCCCGGTGGCAAAGTAGTGGTATATACCGGTCTGCTGCCGGTAACAGAAACAGAAGAAGGGCTGGCCGTGGTAATGGGGCATGAAATAGCGCATGCCATAGCCCGGCATGGTAATGAAAGAATGAGCGAAGCCTTACTGTTAGGCCTCGGCGGGCTGGCCCTGCAGGAAGCATTGAAAGATAAAAAAGAAAGCACCCAACTGATATTTGTCGGCCTGTATATAGTAGGTACCAAACTGGCCCTCGAATTACCCAATAGCCGCATGCAGGAAAGCGAAGCGGACAAACTCGGTTTGATATTTATGAGCATGGCCGGCTACAACCCCGAAGCGGCCATACCCTTTTGGCAGCGCATGGCCGCCAAAAATACAGGAGGTAAACTACCGGAGTTTTTATCTACACATCCCTCTGATGAAACCAGGATTAAAAAACTGGGTGAGTTGATACCGGGGATAAAGGGGAGTTATTACAAAGGGAATTGATTTTCTTCGGCTAAGTGTTTGCACCTATTTTCTATTGTCATTATTTGGTTTACTTTCCATCAGGCAAAATACCATGTTTATGGTATTGCTGGGATGGAGGGAAGTGGTATGTTGTGGGGTGTAGCAATGGGTTAGTGTCCGTTTATAGTCATTTATAAACGTTTACAATCGGGTATTTGTGCAAGTAGGTTTTAGGAAATTGGGGTTGCGTATCACTTAGTTAAATAAAAGTAGCTTCTTATAATAACGTAAATATACACTTTGCCTGCAAGCCTATATGTAACAGTACTCTAATTCAGCAGACACATGAAAGAGTATTAAAAGTAGGTACAGACTTTATCTTCCAATTTCCCCAAACAAGGCTTTTAGTTATTTGTAAATCTTAAATTTGATACTTAACACCAAAACATAATGAATGACGTTAAAATATATTTCTACAAAGGCAAAGAAGAAATCTTAGAGAAAGGTAAAGCTGCTGACGGCGAAGCAAATGAATCAGAGTTATTAAAAAAAATCCAAGATGCTTTTAGCAAAGTTCTTGACGGTAAAAACCTTTCATTTTTATTAGGTTGCGGATGCTCTTCATTTATAATAGAAAAAGAAAAAGCTGGTGGAGGCAAAGAATGGACAGATGTGGGTGTACCTACAATGATACCTTTGGCAAAAGAGTTTTATACTAAAATTCTTCCAGCAGCAGATAAAACTTGGCTAAAGGAAAATTTGAAATTTAACATAGAAAAAGACGGATTTAAAGATAATCTTGAAAAATTCTTAGGAACACTTCACAGCATATATTTTTTCTATGAAACTACAGGGCAAGAAAAAACTGATGAAGCAAAAAAAGTAGGCGAAATTATTAAACAAGCTAGAAATTTTCTTTTGGGAAAATGTTTAAATGAAGCCAACCGAACAAACAGTATTGACAAAGATTTAGTTGACTTGTACAAATCGTTTTATAGAAAACTACTCTATAGAAACTCCAACCTTCCCAAACCCAATATTTTTACTACAAACTATGACCTTTATTCAGAAATTGCTTTAGATAAATTAGGTATTCACTACGTTAATGGATTTTCAGGCGGAATTAAAAAATACTTCAACCCTACAATTTTCAACTATGCACTTGCTGAAAAAATGGATTTGTCTCAAAGCAAATGGAGCGTAATTGACAATTTTGTTTATTTATATAAAATTCATGGTTCATTAAACTGGATACAAGACGAAGAAGATTCTAAACTATTTAAGGTCAGGGAAATTCAAGAGACGAGCTATGTTAACTTAGAGAAGAAAGATATTATAATGATTCATCCTACGCCTCTTAAACAAAACGCAAGTATGGGAAGCCCTTACTCCGACTTGTTTCGTGAATTTCAGAAAAAGCTAATGCAAAACAACAATGTTTTAATAACGCTTGGCTATAGTTTTAATGATGAGCATATAAATAATCTAATTTATCAAGCTTTTACAATACCATCATTTCGCTTGATTGTATTGGGTGACCAAAAAGGTAGCAACGACATTGAGAAACTTCAATCTCTTGACGACCCTCGAATTTGGATTATAGGCGGTGAGTTGCAGGACAAAAGCAAACTACATTACTTCAAAGGCTTTGTTGAGAAAATATTACCTGATTTAAGTAATGATGAGATTGACCATAAAATTGAGAACGCAATCAGAAAACTTTTAGGCGACTAATGAATAAAGAAGATAAACAAAGAGTAATAGGCAAAGTTGTAGCCATTAATTCCGACCGATTTACAATTGAGTTATTGAGCGGTATTGACAACTTTAACGTTAATGGCTTTGATGATATACATTATTTTGCCCAACTCAATAGCTATGTCATACTTCCATATCAAAACTATTATATAGTTGCGGAAGTAGCAGGTGTAAGAGAAAAAGACCTAAATGTTCCATTTAGCAATCCAACTGAACAATTTTTAAGTAAAGTAAAATCAGGTAAATTTTTAGAGGTTCTTCCAATTGGTACATTAAAGCCGCAAGAGCATGACCCGAGTATTTATGATTTCGATTTTGGTGTCAGTGTTTATCCTGCACTATATACAGACACATTATACATTAAGGAAAAGGAGTTGGATGCTATTTTTAATGTCAAAAATCAAGAACAAATTATTTGTCAAAAACCAAGACTACATAAGACTAATTGCGATTGTCAAACTAAAAGATACAAAACACTTTCAATTGGGAAGTCAACAATCTTTCCTGATTATGATGTGAAAATTGATATTGATAAATTCTTTTCCAGTCATTCAGCAATCTTAGGAAATACTGGAAGTGGAAAATCCTGTACAATAGCTTCAATACTTCAAAACTTATTTCGGTTTAAGGAATATAGTGCAACAGGCAGTTCATTTATTATTTTTGATGTAAATGGAGAGTACCAACAAGCATTTTCCGAAATGCAAGATTCAAATTCAGATATTGAAGTAAAAAATTTCAGTTTAGACCCTGGCGGAGAACCAGGTGAAATAAAACAATTTGTTCTTCCCCATTGGTTTTTAACCATAGACGAATGGGCGTTGCTTTTACAAGCAAGTGAAAAAACACAGTTACCTATTTTAAGAAATGCTCTTGGTTTAGCCTCACTCTTTTCAACAGAAGATGATGAAAAAATAAAGTCGATAAAGAATCATATTCTGGCAACCTGTATTACGCAGATTTTAAGAGATGAAACAAGTAGCCCATCTAAGAGTGATAGAATACACTCAATCCTTCGAAAATTTAATACAGAGGAAATATTTATTGAAAAGGAATTTGAGTATGTCAATGAAAGTGGAGCAACGTCAGACAAAATTGTCTATGACAATGGGAGAGCTAAAAAAGATTGTACTATTGAAAATTGCCTCTTTGTGCATTTTGGTGGTATGATAGGAACAAAAGCACTTCAACTCTATTTGGAACAGAAAGATGAAGACGAAACACCAATTTTTTTTGCCAGTAGATTCGAAATGCCTTTTTATAAAAAGGAGTCTAAATTCAATTTTGATGTTATTACCGAAGCCATCGATATTGCGATTTTATATGAGGAAGCTCACGGAAATAGGCAAATAAGAGATTATTGCTCTTCACTTGTTACGAGGGTAAAAAGTATAAAGGATAGAGAGGATTATAAGTTCTTGAAGCAGGACACAGCAAATCTTAAGTTATACAAACGAAATCTGTTAGGGCTTCATAAAAGCAGGGGCGAAAAAGATGTTACAAAAAAGCAACAAATTATTATCATTGATTTAAGCTCTGTTGAAGATGAAATTGTAGAAGTAATATCATGTGTTCTATCTCGGATAATATATGAAGCAGCTAAGGAAATCCAACCAAGAAACACATATCCTGTTAATTTAATTTTAGAAGAAGCACATCGCTATATTTCTGATTCGCCTGCTGGAGCATTTTTAAAGGCAAATAGAATTTTTGAACTTATAGCCAAGGAAGGTCGAAAATTTGGAATGTTACTTATAATTTCTTCACAACGTCCAAGTGAGCTTTCAAAAACGGTTCTATCACAGTGTAGTAATTTTATTGTCCATAGAATACAAAACCCAGAAGACCTAGCACACATAAGACAAATTACTCCACATATTTCTGAAACAATTCTCAGAAGAATGCCGTCAATACCAACTCAACATGCATTAATCTTTGGACATGCAGTAAATCTACCAACAACTTTTAAAGTGAATGAAGCCAAGCCAAAGCCTAAAAGCGATAACAATAGAATCAGTGAAAACTGGTTCAAACCAAAGAATCATATTGTTTACACAACAGAATAATTATTTGAAAGAAAGCATAGATATATTTTCATCAGATAGATTTCCATTAGGCAGTAAGGATAAAGACAAAGTTCTTCCCAGACGAGTCTCCTCCGGCAGTAGCTGCAAACTATCAGAAAATCATTGGAGGTACCCGTCGCTAAATAGCAGGGGTATGTACTGAAGTGTCTGCTCCATTCCATAAACGACGAGTCCCTCTCCGGAAATTCTGTTATCACTGGTTGCGTTTGGGAGGAGACCCGGCGGACAAGGTAGTACCGTAGTGGTTGTGCTCTTCGCAGACGAGTCTCCTCCGGCAGTAGCTGCAAACTATCAGAAAACCATTGGAGGGACTCGTCGCTAAATAGCAGGGGTATGTACTGAAGTGTCAGCTCCATTCCATAAACGACGAGTCCCTCTCCGGAAATCCTGTTATCACTGGTTGCATTTAGGAGGAGACCCGGCGGAGAAGGAGTGTCCCGCAGACTCCAAAAAAATGGAGCTTTTAAACACCTGAAAATTGTATCTTTGATAGCCGGAAATCATGAAATACATAAGATACGAATATCAGACTGAGGATAAATTGCACTATTTTGAATTTATAAGTATTGGGCCAAAAGGGAATATTAAAAAAATCGTCGAATATACTAAAGTAAGTGTTGACGATATTTACAACATTGCTTTTGGAGATTACGACGAGAAGGCTGATAAATTAAATGATACGATTGTTACCAATAATGGTGATAGTATAAAAATTTTAGCAACGGTAGTATCTACTCTCTACGCATTTACCGGCAGGTATCCAAACTCCTGGGTATTTGCAACAGGCAGTACAGAAGTCAGAACAAGATTATATAGAATGGGAATTACTAATAATTTGGTGGAGCTAAAAGAAGATTTTTATGTTTATGGTATGAAAATAGACGAATCATTTGAAGAGTTTATTACAGGTGAAGACTATTTAGGGTTCTTAGTAACAAGAAAAAATAAAAATATTAACTTATGAAAATAGATGAATTAAATAAAGCAAAAATTCCGATTGTAAAAATTGATAAACGGCTTGAACGCTTTCGGGGGAAAGTTTTATTCCCTGAAAAATTAGCATTGGCAAATAAAATGCTTGGAAACGCAAAATTGCCAAAAATACCTGCTCCAAAATAACCCCCGATTGTCATTAGTGTTATGGCAACGAATCAGAAATGATTCAGACAATAATAATGATGTGGCAATTCTGCCGGCTTACGAAATTCTGCAGAATTGCTACATATAAATTCCTCTTCAGGGTAAATCAACCAGTTTCGACAAAGAGACATCGAGTGCGGTAGCCACTTCCAGCAGCGTATAAAGTGTGGGGTTCACTTTGCCATTTTCCAGTTTTTCAATGGCCTGGCGGTCCTTATTGCATGCCCTTGCCAGGTCGGACTGGCTCCAGCCTTTTTGGGTTCTGAGTTGTACAATTTGATATCAGCGAGTACATTAAAAACTATAAATTGAACCACTCTAAAAAGAAGGCAGCTATTACAAGAAATTCAAGGGGTACTAACTCCCGAAACAAATCTTTTGCATAGAAAAACTGAAGCGATTCCTGCAACAGCAACCCTTATTTATTAAATGCTTAATAGTTTCTTCCCGGCCGGGTCTCCTCCGGCTGTCTCCAATTAATTGCTCCAAAAACACCTCCCGGCTATCCACCGTCCCCATCGTAGGTGCGGGACAAATATTGCAACGATGAACTGAAAACAGCAGTAAACTATACTTAAGAAAATTTGCCAGGAGTTCATGGAACGGTATCCTGCAGATAACTCCCGGCAAAACGATTATGGCAACACACAATTGCCCTGCCCAGGCTTCCACTTCTCAATAAGGTGCTGCTATTCTGGTAGTGTTGTCCTTCGTTACACCTTTGCGCTGCTATTTTTCGCTGTTTCACCCTTTGCTACGTCGTTGTGCAATTGTTTTTGGCCGTTTTACCCCTTTTTTCGCTATTTCGCAGCTATTTCATCCGTTGCGCAGTTATTTTTCGCCGTTGCACAGAATTTTTGGCCGTTGTCACGCATTGTTTCGCCGTTGCGCAGAATTTTTCGACGTTGTCACGCATTGTTTCGCCGTTGCGCAGAATTTTTGGCCGTTGTCACGCATTGTTTCGCCGTTGCGCAGAATTTTTCGACATTGTCACGCATTGTTTCGCCGTTGCGCAGAATTTTTGGCCGTTGTCACGCATTGTTTCGCCGTTGCACAGAATTTTTGGCCGTTGTCACGCATTGTTTGGCCGTTGCACAGAATTTTTGGCCGTTGTCACGCATTGTTTCGCCGTTGCGCAGAATTTTCGGCCGTTGTCACGCATTATTTCGCCGTTGCGCAGAATTTTTGGCCGTTGTCACGCATTGTTTCGCTGTTGCGCAGAATTTTTCGACGTTGTCACGTATTGTTTCGCTGTTGCGCAGAATTTTTCGATGTTGTCACAATTTGTTTCAGGAATGTTGAAGGCTATAAAGAAGATGCAGGGAATAAAACTATCATCTATTATCTATTATCTATCCTCTATTCGTCTATTACTTTTAAAAAAACAGGCTTGCATATCAGGCAGTTAAAAAAAGATGACCGGACAATATCGAAAATACACAGGCTGCTGAAATAATAGCCGGGCTCTCATATATATTTGTCTTTCACAACAGAGAAATAATCTTAAACGGCAATGCCTGTTTCAAAGTCATTGAAGTAATTGCAAGAAAATTCTGCTGAGGGTAGAAAATTTTGGCGCCATAACACGACCGGCAAAAGAGCGAACCAAAATCCCTGTTGTCCGTAGTCTTCTACCAGGCAAAGCAAAACAATTCCAGCAATAACAATCTTTATTAAATGTCGAAAGGCTGAATGGTTCCTCCTGTTAGCATGATGGAATTTTTGGTTTTGGTGCTACAGGTTGCTGGCATGACCATTCAAGATGTTCAGATTACAAGCAAAAAAAATACTGAAAAAAATAGATGATGTATTGAGAAAATAAAACTGATTTACATTATGCCTGTAAAAAACTAAAGCTGGTTTCATCACCAACACAAGTTTGGGAGAGGAGGAACCAGCATCACAAAGCAAATATAGCCGTTAATTCGGGTTAGTACAAATTTGCACCGCTTTATGACCGAGCAAGAGCTAAAATATTACTTATCGGGTCCACGTTTCAACGTATATCTTGCCAAAACAAATAATGACTTTGACAAAGCCTACCGGCTTTACAAAGTGAACATTGAACTTTCCGAAGCCTTCTATCCGATTTTATCTGTACTTGAAGTGAGTTTGAGAAACGCAGTAAACGAGGCTCTAAAACTGCATTTTAATGACCCATACTGGTTTAAAAATAGTTTACCTGTTGAGTTCTTACCGTATGTTTCAGAGGCGACACAAAAACTTACAGCACAACGTAAAAATATTACAGCAGACAGAATAATTGCAGAGCTTAACTTTGGTTTTTGGAACAGGTTATTTAACCGGCACTACACAGGCTTACTTTGGAAACCATTGAGATTAATTTTCAAAAACACTCCTAAACATCTTAGACAAAGAGATACTATCGCAGACGCATTATATCGCATCAGAACATTACGCAATAGAATTTATCATTACGAACCAATCTTTGGCAATCTGCAGGACATAGAAAATCAGTACAACGAAATGCTTACGTTTCTTACATGGTTTGACAATGATTTACCTAAACTGCTTACCGACATTGACCGCTCTAATGGTATCTTGAAAAAGGCAAAAGCAATATAGCCCACAAAAAGCAAGTACATTAATAAAATACAGGCCTACAGGAAGAAGCACGAGCGTCCCGGTTGTGATTAGTCTCCCACCTGTAAAGAAGATTCAGGGAATAAAACTATTATCTATTATCTATCCTCTATTATCTATCCTCTATTCGTCTATTACTTTTAAAAAAGCAGGCTTGCTTATCAGGCAGTTAAAAAAAGTTGCCCAGACTATATCGAAAATACACAGGCTGCGGAAATAATAGCCGGGCTCTCATATATATTTGTCTTTCACAACAGAGAAATAATCTTAAACGGCAATACCTGTTTCAGAGGCATTGAAGTAATTGCAAGAAAATTCTGCTGAGGGTAGAAAATTTTGGCGCCATAACACGACCGGCAAAAGAGCGAACCAAAATCCCTGATATGAGAACGATAGTTAAACCCTTGTTTATTGTATTATCCGCCACGGCTATGCTGACATATATATCCTGCCGTAAAACTGACCTACCGGCAGCAACAGCATCGCAAAAGACAAATTTGGCAGAAAAATTCTTTACTGCCCACCGCACAAATGACCCAACAGAAAAAGTACTGGTTGAATTTATTAAAAGAAAAAATGACACAGCGCATTTTGTTGAAAAAACGGTAAACCAAATCGGTTATCCCCGTTGGGATAAAGCCCTGTCTTTTAAAAAACCTGGTACAAAAAGTGCAGGAAAAGGAAATAACCGGGATTCGGTCAATATTTTTTACGTCCCGTTTGTAAGGGACAGTCAGCATTTTGTAAATGCCTCTTTAATTATTAAGACGCAGCAGGGCGATACTGATTTCTATTATATATGCGATTGGCAATATAAAAACAAAGTGCATGGCCCACCCGCTATAGATACAACTGCCGAAAGATATGCCCTGTTCTTTATGCTTTTAGACAACCGGGCATTTGGCCACACTGAATTTAATATAACCGACACCAGCTTATTCCCGGCAGCAGTGCCCCGGGCCGGGAGAAGCAAAAAACTTGGATTTGTAAATATATCTAGCCCAACAGCAGGTCAAAATAAGTTGTGGGAATATCATGAACTATGTGTGGACTTTTATGTATGCGGTGATCCTGATTGGTGTGCCCGCCATGGCGGATGCGACTATTTAAATTGTGTTGCGGGTGCTGGTGAACCCGGTCATTGTTACCTGGTAACTTCTATATGTGATGGTTGGTGGGAGGAAACAGGTGGCGGTGGCGGCGGAACCGGTGGTACAGGAGGCACTGGCGGCAGTGGTGGAGGCGGTTCAGGCGGTGGCCCTACTCCTCCAAATTGTGGAGGACCAATAACTGCATCTAAAGGAATGATACGGGAAGGTTGTCAGCCGGGTTGGAATCCGGGTGGCGGAGGCGGGTCTTATCCACCGCCGGTGCCTCCGAACGATTCCACTATTGCTAAGAATTTAAACCGGTTAATGCAAAAGGCTAATAACATCCCGGACTCTCTGCACACTGTGGCTCAACAAGATGGCAATGAACGAACTTTTTCTTTTCTAAGAGGCAGAGGAGATACAACTGTAATGTATATCAGAACCGGTACATCACACACATCCTCTCCAACTTTAACGTCAAATACGTTTGCCATTTTACATACTCACCTTGAAGATGATTTAACTGCAATCTTTTACAAGAATGAAAGCTTTGACGGGCCTGATATGTATAAATTATACAAGAATGTAGCGGTTGATGGGTACCCTATAGAGGTTTCAATTCTAACTACCAGGGACTATTACTATGCTGCTGTAATTACCGACCCGATAAAATTCAGAGATTACATAAGGGGAATCAGTGGAAATACTCAAGATATTGGAAAAATAGCTTCTAGTTTAAGCTCCTTACATTCCGAGGCTGCGGATAATTGTGCAACACTGCCATTATGTAACTGGCAAAAGAAAACTGAATTAGGTGTTCTTGCTATTACAGCAAACAATAATTCATCCATTTCCGGGATTAAGATTTTCCGTTCACTAAAGCAAAATATTAATTTTACATTATTAACACCTTAACTTCATTTATGAAAAAAATAATAGCGCCCCTTCTTGTTTGTATCAGTATAAATGTATTCTCGAATTCAGGTAAACCTGTATATTCAATAAGGATTTCTCCGCCAGATACCACTGTTTTGCCTCGAATATTAGCTCTTCCTTTAAATTCCTATATTGGAAAACCAGTTGATAGCCTGCTTTCCGTTCTGCCATTAGGATTTACCCATAGGGGATTTATGCCAGTGCGGGTTAGTTATAATATAGGGATTTCCCAATCATACGGTGATTGGGGAACAAACACTGTTCTTGTACAAATATATATCGACAATTATCAGCACACATTGTTCCCTAATAGGGCAAGAACCAGTACATGGAATATGAATCTTGTAAAACAGGAAATAATTTCATTCATTAAGGTTATTAAAAACAACAATGTTTGTTTGTACGGATGTAATAACCCCAACTATGATTATTAAATGAAAAACCTGATAGTTACATGTTTCATTTGCATTAGTATAAATGCATTCTCGAATTCAGGCAAACCTGTGTATTCAATAAATATCTCTCCGCCAGACACTACCGTACTTCCCCCAATATTAGGCCTCCTGTTGAATACTTATATTGGGAAGCCTGTTGATAGTTTACTTGCCGTTCTGCCAAGCAGTTTTACGTTTAGAGGGTTTATGCCTGAACGAATTGCCTATAATACAGGAGTTTTTCAATCCTACGGTGACTTAGGAACAAATACTGTTACCGTACAAATCTATATTGATAGCTATCAGCACATGGTATTTCCAGACAGAACAAGAGTAAGTAGATGGGACATGAATCTTGCAAAACAGGAAATAATTTCATTCATTAAGGTTATTAAAAACAACAATGTTTGTATGTACGGATGTAATAACCCCAATTATGATTATTAAATGAAAAACTTAATAGTTGCATGTTTCGTTTGCATAAGCATAAATGCAAGAACAAGCTTTGGCAACCCTGTATCAATCATAAGAACTTTACCACCAGACACAACTGTTCTTTCCAAAATACTAAGTCTTCCACTGAATACTTATATTGGGCAGCCGGTTGACACACTTTTGGCTCATTTACCTTCTGGAATAATTAATATGAAAATTACTGGCTGGAGGTCGATCAGACGGGCAGAAATATTACATGTCGTATATCCAAATAAAGTGGTTGTTGAAATCCATGTTAAACACTTTCAGCACATGAATCCTAATTGGGTTAATACTCCTGCGCCTGATCAACATTGGAGTATTACTTTGTTTAAAAAAGAGACTATTGCACATACTGTTATTTTTAATGGATCAGTATGTATTAATGGTTGCGATAAAGAGTATAAATGAGCGAAACTTTATGCTGTTATTTTTTTAGACTAATGAGATGGCTTTTATCAGGCTTTGCGGTTTACTTTATATCAGAGTTGAAAGGTGCTATGGTTTTTACTTCAAAAAAGGAGATAAATCCATTGCTTGCTTATTCATATTTACGACCCTATACAATAATAAATCAATTATCCCCCATTGTCTGTAATGTTCTTCCTGAAAAACTAAACCGATTCCGGCAACAGTAACCCTTATTAAAAATCCAATAGTTGAACGGTTCCCGGAAAGTCTGAACAGGCTGTACCTGACCATCGGTCCCGCATTTGCAGCAATGCCCGGCCGGGGGCAGCAAAAAACATCCCCCTGTACCCCAATGTCATTTAGTTAAGGAACCGGGTACTCATAAGTAAACGACTTGCCCCAGCGGGGCAAAATGTCGGTAACTCCGGGTGAAACCCGGAGCATAAGATATACGGGATCCGCCGAACCCCGTAGGGGTTCAACAGTGAAAAAACGAATATGTTGAATGAACTAAATGACATCACCTTCAAAGGATGAAATTAGTGAGCCTTTTATTTCTTAACTAAATGACATCCCCCTGTACCCTGTTTGTGGTATTGTTTTCCCATATTCTTATTGTTACATTCGTATAATCTTACCCAACTGTAAGTCAACTGCCAAAAGAACAGGAGTTGATGACAGGTTTATAGAAAATACGACTTATTAAACCTCATTCTTACACAATTAAAACACAACTGGTATGATAACAGCTTATCCAAATCGAGTACGGTCAATACGGGTTATTGTCACTTTACTCATCATTACTTTTTTAGGGTTTTCTTCCTGTCAAAAAAATAAGAACCCTCCAGAGGAGGTAAAGAACGAAGCATTGAAACCTGCCGCCACCGACCATCTGCTATCTGTAGCCAATGTATACTATACAGCAGATGGCAGAAATGCGGAAGCATGGTTTTATGAAACACCGCTTGTATTTGAATTCAGCACAGGCAGCGCCCGTGCCAGGCAAAACTTTGAAGCGCTGCAATATGCCAAAGAAAATAAATTACCTGTAAACGTACGCCTGGTTGCTTATACGGAAAACCGGATCGACCTGATCATTCCCGCAAGTACCGGGCAAATAGAAAAATTTAATGCAGAAGTATCAAAACGGGTGCCTGCCGAAGCTGTTCCCTCCCCTGATGATCCCAATGCTGCATCATTTGGCGGCACACAAACTTCCTCACTGGTATCACTTGTGCCTAATACCGCTGTGCTCAATAATATCTTCAGCACCATAAAAAGCCAATGCTGCAAATCGCCGGGCGTACTTATTTACGGGCCACGGATCCCTTTTCAATTTGTGGCAGACGGTTGCTATGCCCGGGCTCACAAAATGCGGCAACTTATAGAAGATTATTATGGCTACCAATCGTACAAAGTATTTAACTATGCCTGCGATGGCGCAGGCACATTATCGGTTAAAGCCACCCTTTGGGGCAATTACTGCTGCGTGAAATGGTGGTATCATGTGGCCTCTTATGTATACGTGCAGACAGCTACCGGTTCTGTTGCCTACCTGATAGACCCGGCTATGTATAACGGTCCGGTTAGTATCTCCACCTGGGTGGCCGCACAAAAGAATGTGAGCTGTGGCTATGGCGGCGCTGCACAGGGCCAGGTATATTATTACAGCAATGCTTATGCACCCGGTGGTCTGCCCAGTGCCTCCTGCACAGTGGCGCCTTATGCTGATAATACCTATACAGCAGCCAACAGCACCTGCATAGCCTATGCACCAAAGCAGGGATGCAGTTATTATTAAAAACTGTTTGCTCTTAACAGGATGCAGTGGTGATAATTGATCGAAAGGTTGTCACCTGCCGCAGACCATACAATCAAACTATAAAAGGATGGCAGGTAAAAGCCATCCTTTTATATTGACTGCTCCCCAAGCAAGAAGGAGCAGGAAATAAAAAATGCCTTATTTGAATAAAATGTCTGTCGTGAAAAAAAGGAAATAGCTTTGCTGCAGGCATTCACCTGTTACAGGCCATGATACTAACAATACCATACTGCAAAATGATCCGGCTTTCAGCCTTTATGTTGTTGCAGTATGGTTGGGCTATTTTGCTGCAATCCTGCGAAAACAAAAATACCAGTGGCTCGATGAATAATAAAATATCAGCAACGCAGGTTACTGACAGCGTGCGGCTGCTGTCCGTCGCCCAGCTTCAGCAAACTGACAGCGGCCATAAGGCAATTGTCTGGTTTTTTGAAACACCCCAGGTGTTTGAATTGGAACTTGCCAATGAAAAGTTTCGCAGTTATTACACATTGCTTGCAACAGCAAAAAAAAATAAACTGCCGGTAACCATTTCTTACCTGTCATCACCCGAAAAAAACAGTATTGTGCTGGTAAACCCTGCCACTCCCGCGCAGGTAAAAACCTATCTTAAAGAGATGTCCCAACGAGTACCGGCTGGCAGTGTGCCACCTCCGGTAAAACAATAAAGGAGTACCGTTACAGCAGCAGAGAAACGGCTCGGGGTTGCCGGTCTCTTTTTTACAATTCATAAAGTGCAAGCATTATCTTAAGCAACCTCCCGCCAATAACCCGTTACTGCTGTAATTTTCATGACGAACCGCTTCAAAATTTTCAATACCCGTTTCAAAACATTATTTTTATAGCATGCTGCGTTTTCTCACAGGTATTTTCATGCTATGTTGTATTTGGATGTCTGCAGGGGCACAGCAGCTTGCATTTAATATATATACGCCTGCAGACGGACTGATTGATGCCCGCGTACAGAAAATTTTCCAGGACAGCCGCGGCATATTATACTTTCTTACCCGTGATGGCTTTTGCAGCTTTGACGGACAACGCTTTCAAAATTTTACCCAATACCAAAACCAACCCTTGTCCATCGTAAATGATATTATAGAAGAAAAAAACGGGCTGCTGCTGATCTCAGCTTTCAGCGGTATGTACTGGTTACAGGATAATCAATTACAAAAAGATACCAGTATATTCAAAGAGCTCAAAGAACCGGGCAGTATACTTCCAGCCGGACCCGGCGAATGGGTGCTGCTATCCAATACAGGTACATTTTTGTACAGCCAGGGTAAATTAACACCACTGTATACCACCACTGCTAAAGGATTAAAAGAGCCACTGCAATTTGATAAAGCTTTTTGTTACGGACCATCTCTGATCGGCACCAGCCTGTCCGGAACTAATAAAGATTACCAACTGGTGCTTTACAATCGCTTACTGCAAAAGATCACAGACACCCTTCGGTCCGATCAACCCTTTGATATGGCAACTTATAACAACAGGTTGTTCATTAAAATAAATACGCAATGGAAGCAGGCAGATCTTGCAGTATTGAATAAAGGACAATTGCTTCTGAACCTGATGCCGGTAACCAGCCGCCGGCCTGTAGAAAATTTCTTTATAGACAAACAGGACAATTACTGGTTGTTTGACAAAGACAATGCTGTTTACCGGGTCAGTGCTTCTTCTGGCAAACTGAATTCTTATACTTCTTCCAATGGGCTGCCGGCTTCTGTAAGCGGCATCTTCCAGGATGCAGAGAATAATTACTGGTTCATCGTAAACGGCAAAGGCGTATATAAACTGGTGCAAAGCCGTATTGAAGCCCTGCAATGGCCGGGTAATAAACCTGCCGGCATTATTCTGAACATGCACCAGTCAGCCGATGGCACTATCAGCCTGCGTGAAGGAGATACGATAAGAACAGTAAAACAAAGGCAATTTACTGAACGCATCATAAAAGTAAAACCAGGCGCCCTGCAAACATTTACCTGGAATAATAAATGGCGGGTATTGTACAATGACGGGCAATTAACCACTGAAAACAGTACCCCCATCCGCTTTGCCCGTTTTGCCGAAGGCAGCAAACAAATCTCCGGGCATATTTCCTATGACAGGGAAGGCCGGCTACTTACCGCAGGTGACTTCTTTGCTGTTTTTGCCAAAGACACCCTTACCACATCTATACCCCTGCCCTATTTTACCGACAGGGTAATTGCAGATGATAATAATAATTACTGGTGTTTTGCCCGTAACGGTGAGATTATGATGTACACATTGAGCGGGAATAAACTGGTGCAAAAAGTCCGATATACTGATAATACCTACAGCACCCGCTATGCCATTCACTGGAATAAAGACACGTTCTGCATCGGTACCCGCAACAGCGGCGTGGTATTTGTAAAAGCTAACAGTACGGGGTATCAAAAATTAAATACCATTAATACAAATGATGGGCTCAGCAATAATTTTATTTCAGGCCTGCTTAAGATAAATCACCATGAACTGCTTATTGCAACTGTGGCTGGTCTTGACCAGGTATACTTTGCAGTTGACACAACGGTTGAACAATTATTTTCCCGCACCGGGCTTTTCACCGGTGTAAGGACTATGGCACAAAAGAATGATTCCACCGTTATTGCCCTGGCAGATAACGGGGAACCTTACCTCGTGCATTTGAACACTGATAACAGCAATGCTGCCACGCCGTCTTTCTTTTTTAACCGCATCAGTGTAAACGGTATTACAATTGATACGTCTGTACAACAATCCTTTAATTACAATCAGAATAATTTTCGCTTTGCAGTCAGCGCCCCCAGTTTTATTGATGAAAAAAACATCCGCTTTATACTCAGTGTAAATGGTGAAAGCAAAAATGCAGCACACGATTCCCGTTCCGGCGATTTTGAATTGTCTAACCTGGCACCGGGAAACTATACTATCCGTATTACAGCACTGCTGCCGGGTTACAACAGCGAGAATAAAACCATTACCTATTATTTCCATATCAAAAAACCATTCTGGAAAACAGCAGGCTTTATCGTCAGTCTCTTTGCTTTGGCGGCGCTGCTCATATATGGTATATTCCGGAACATATTGCGCAAAAAACTGGAACGGCAAAAAATAGAACTGGAAAAACAGGAAGCTATTGCCCGCGAACGCACCCGCATTGCCACCGATATGCATGATGACCTGGGCGCCGGTATTTCCACCATCAAGTACCTGAGCCAGTCAGCCCCTTTTATCAGCGCCGGTGTACAGAAAGAAAACAACCTGAAGATCGCTGCACAGGCAGATGACCTGGTGGATAAGATGAATGATATTATCTGGGCCATGAATGAAAAAAATGATACCCTTGATAATTTAGTTTTTTATACCAAGGCCTGGGTGGCCAATTATGCTGAGCAGCATAACCTGGATGCCACTGTCAATATTCCGGCCACCGTTCCCTCTACCATCATCCGGGGCGAGAAAAGGCAACATATTTTTCTATGCATTAAAGAAGCAGTGCACAATATTATCAAACATGCAGGCGCCACCCGGATGTGGTTAGACATTGAATGGAAGGAAAATAAACTGCACATCACTATTAAAGACAATGGCCGGGGCTTTGACGGGAAAAAAGCCAGTAGCGGCAATGGTCTTGCCAATATGCAAAAAAGAATACAGGCTGTAAACGGGCTGTTAAAGATTGAAAGTAAAGAAGGAACGGTTTTATTTTTAACCATACCCGTATAACAAAAGTTATAGGTGCAGCGTCCATTTTTAAAATACATTTGTTTGTATGTCAAAAATAAGGGTAGGCATAGTAGAAGATATTGAAGAGATACGCAATGCTATAGCAGCCCTGCTATTATGGGATTCCTCATTTGAACTGGTCTTCACCTTTAGCCGGGCTGAAGAAGCCCTGGACACCATCCCGTCCCTGCAGCCGGATATAGTGATCATGGACATTAATCTTCCGGGCATCAATGGCATTGAATGTATCAGGCGTGTAAAGCCACAATGCCCCGACACGCAGTTTATGATTTTCACTATCTATGAAAATGATGAAAATATCTTTACCGCTCTCGAAGCAGGCGCCAGCGGCTATCTGCTCAAAAAATCCTCGATGCCGCAAATAGCAGAAGCACTCAAAGAACTTAATGAAGGCGGCTCCCCCATGAGTGCTCTGATAGCCCGTAAGCTGGTGCAGCGCTATCATACACCTAAAGAAAAAAATACGGTGCTGGAACAACTGACT
This sequence comes from Chitinophagaceae bacterium, assembly GCA_031441485.1. Lineage (GTDB taxonomy): Bacteria > Bacteroidota > Bacteroidia > Chitinophagales > Chitinophagaceae > JJ008. The sequence continues at coordinate 16,599 of JANOEQ010000033.1, read as the reverse complement.
TCAAAAGAAAAAGAAATACTGCTGCTGCTTTCTGAAGGGCTTTTATACAAAGAGATCGCTGATAAACTATCCATCACCACCGGCACCGTAAAGCAGCATATTCACCGCATTTACGAAAAATTGCATGTAAGCAACAAAACGGAAGCTATCAATAAGGTGTTTCCCAAATAAAATTCCCGCCCCGGAGTAGTAACCAAGGTTATATTGTCCTGCCTCATAGTTACCGGTAGATTTGTTTCCTAAAAACTTTACCGTGCAAATTATTTCCATACCGGTAGTACAGGGTTTCATCTGCAAAGAAACAAGCAGCATCATACGTATTGAAGCCAGCAGCAACTACAGCCGCATTTACTGCAGTGATGAACGCTACCCTATCATTGTTGCCAAAATATTATCATGGTTTCAAAACAATCTGCCGCAAAAGGATTTTATCCGGGCACACCGCACCCACTTAGTAAACAAACGATTCATTGAAAAGAAAATCAGCAATGAATTGCTGTTGCATAATGGGGAAACTATCCGCATCAGCAAACGAAGAATGCATGAAATGAAAGAGATGATCTAACCATTTTTATAAGAGAAATCATGAGAAAGAAACTATTGCTGCTTTTATCGGTAAGCCTGCTGGCCCTGTTGGCACAGGCGCAAAACGTGGGTATTGGTACCACCTCACCCTTAGCCAGGCTGCACGTTTCAGATAGCTCTGTACTATTTTCCGGCCCCTCTGTCTTTCCCCCTTTCTCCACCACCATCAAACCCCCGGTGCAGGGGGCGGGCACCCGCATGTTTTGGTTTCCTGTGCTTGGCGCATTCAGGGCCGGCTATGTGGATGGAGTGCAGTGGGACAGGGATAGCATCGGGCTGCTATCATTTGCAGCAGGCTATAATACAAAAGCAAAAGGTTCTTTTTCCACCAGTATGGGGCGTTCAACTATAGCAAGCAATGCCATAGCTACGAGTATGGGTTTCGGTACAAATGCCAGCGGCCAGGTATCTACCAGTATGGGCAATGGTTCTGCAGCAAGTGGGTTTACAGCCACCAGTATGGGCAACGCCACTCTGGCCAGCGGAGATTTCTCCACCAGTATGGGAGATCTGACTGTTGCCAGTGGTGTTGGAGCATTTGCTTCGGGCGGCTCTTCTATAGCTTCCGGCGGGTACGCATCGAGTCTTGGAGAACAAACGGTGGCTAAAGCAAGAGGTGGCTTTACTACTGGCGTATGGAATGATAATACGGATGCTCCCAATGCTACTACAACAGCGTCTACGGACAGAATTTTTCAAATTGGCAATGGGACCAGCAGTGTACGCAGTAATGCTTTCACAGTTTTAAGAAATGGGAATACCGGTATCGGCATCATCGACCCGTTATTTAAACTGGATATGAAAGGCAGAATGCTTTTAAGGGGCGATGGTAATTTGCCAAATTCGCCCGGAGTAATATTTACAAACCTGGATGGCAGCCTGTACACAGGCATGGTTGGCTCCAGAGGAGATTCACTCATCGGTTTTTATGGAACCGGTAATGACATGCCTAATAATGGATGGGGACTTTTAATGAATACAAATAATGGTCGTGTAGGTATTGGTAAAGACAATCCGCTTGCCTCGTTGCATATTGCTGGTATTTCTTCTTATTTACGACCAGATATATGGTTAAACTCGACCGGCCCTGGTAATAGTGCAAATACAATAAGATTCGCAAGCCCCGCTGCCCAGGGAGCTGGATGGAATATCACTGCATACACCTACCCCGACCTTAACAATAGCTCATTTTGGATATACAGGAATGTAGATTCTACGGGAGGCCTCATTTTTCCTGCTATGATAATCAATAGTAATGGCATTGGCATTGGCAATGTGTACCCCAACGCCCCTTTACAATTTGTCAACACATCTGCCAACCGTAAAATTGTTTTGTATGAAGATGTCAATAACGACCACCAGTTTTTTGGCCTGGGCATTGGCAATAATACTATGAATTACCAGGTTGGCAGCCCTGTTGCCAGTCATGTTTTTTATGCTGGTTCAGGAGCTTCCTCCTCTGTTGAGTTAATGCGAATTAAAGGAAATGGCAATGTAGGTATAGGAACAGCCACACCTGATTTCCCGATAAGCTTACCCAATACACTGGGTGACAAAATTTCTTTATGGGGTACCAGCGGGCCACATTACGGCTTCGGCATCCAGGGTGGTTTAATGCAAATACACAGTGCCACTACGGTAGATGATATTGCTTTTGGCTATGGCAGCAGCAGTTCACTTACAGAAAGGGCCCGGATCATCAACAATGGCGAATTCGGCATGTCCCTTACCGGCAGGATGCAGTTAAAAACGGGTGAACAATCAGCCGGCCTGTGGTTTACCAATAGCGCCAATACATCTAACATTGCATTTGCAGGCATGCGCTCAGACACAGAAGTCGGCTTCTTCGGCCAGACAGGAACACCGGGTTGGCGGTTTTATGTAAATACCACCAATGGAAATGCCGTGCTGCAGGGTACGCTTATGCAAAACAGTGATATGCGGCTGAAAAAAAATATTCAGCCTTTATCCAATACACTTTCACACATCGTACAACTGAATGGTTACAGTTATAACTGGAAAGATGATAACGCCGACCCTTCACTGCAAATAGGCCTGTTGGCGCAGGAGTTACAAAAAGTATATCCGCAATTAGTAAAAGAAAATGATAAGGGGATGCTGAGTGTGAACTATAATGGTATGATACCGGTGTTGCTGGAAGCCATTAAAGAACAGCAACTGATCATTCAAAGACAACAGTTATCCGCTGAGAAGCAACAAAACATTGCAGAAAAACAACAGGCCGAAATCAATGAGTTAAAAAAAATGATGCAGCAACTGATAAACAAATAAGGCATGCAAAAGAAACTATTCCTGCTTACAGTATTTTGTATGGTCATACTTTATTCCACAGCTCAAAATGTAGGAATTGGCACCAGCACACCGGTTGCTTTGCTGCATGTTGCAAACAATAATGTTCTTTTTACAGCGCCAGCCACATTACCCGTCCTTCCGGCCCTTCCACCTCTGTCCGGGCCGGGCAATCGCACTTTTTGGTATGCCGACAAAGCCGCTTTCAGAACAGGAGGCGCCGCAAGCACCCAGTGGGACATTGATAACATTGGCAACTATTCTTTTGCCGCCGGATTCGGCACCCAGGCATCATCCGTATCTTCTTTTGCCATGGGCAATTTTGCCAATGCATGCGGAGAGTTTTCAACTGCTATGGGTAACAGCGTTTTTGCCAAAGCAAAATCAGGCGCAGCATTTGGCAGCTACAACGATTTTACAGACAACCCGAATCCATCGGCAGAATCTCCCACCGACCGTATATTTCAAATCGGTAACGGCACTGATTTTTCAGACAGAAAAAATGCACTAACCATTTTACGAAACGGGAATATGGGTCTTGGCAACCTTACACCTGATGCGCCATTTTCATTTACCAATACAACAGGAAGCAAAATCAGTTTCTATTCCAGTGGCGTTACTGCGCAATATGGTATTGGAATACAAGGCAGTTTGTTACAGGTTTATTCCGATATCGATGAATCCGATATCGCATTCGGTTACGGCAGCAGTAGTTCTTTTACTGAACGTATGAGGATAAGGGGGAATGGCAATGTAGGTATCGGAACTATTCTCCCGGCAAACAAACTCAGTGTAGAAGGCAGTGCAGACTTTACACAAAATATTGCCGTGGGCAGATCAGTAGTCAACTATGCATACGGCTTGCCGGGAACTGTCCGTTCCTTGGAAATACATAATAGTGCAACCGCTACCACCAGCCAATCAATTCTGTTTCTTACCACCGCTTCGCTTGCCGGCGGGGTCGGGGGTGTATATTTTGCCTCGCCATCGGTAACAACAGGCGGAGGGGTACTATCATGCATATCTTCAACTTATGAAACCAGTGGCAACGCCACAACCCCATCAGCAAATTTAGTTTTCTCTACAAAGGGAGGAGCAGCATTAACTACAAGAATGGTAATAGCAGGAAATGGTAATGTGGGTATTGGTGTAGCCGTTCCCGCCTTTACACTGGATGTGGGAGCCCGTATGCGTATACGGTCTGCTTCCGGTTTTACAGCCGGGCTATGGCTGAATAATGATGCCAATAACGCCAGCAATGCGTTTATCGGCATGCGTTCAGATACTGAAGTCGGCTTCTTCGGCCAAACAGGAACACCCGGCTGGCGTTTTTATATCAACACCACCACTGGCGATGGATGGATGCAGGGAGGGCTTACACAGAACAGTGATGCCAGGCTCAAAAAGAATATAGCACCACTTTCCAATACACTGGAAGCTATTCAGCAATTAAACGGTTATACCTACAACTGGAAAGACAACAGTAACCCTGATGAACAAATAGGCCTGCTGGCACAGGAGTTACAAAAAGTATATCCGCAATTAGTAAAAGAAAATGATAAGGGTATATTGAGTGTGAACTACAGTGGGATGGTACCGGTGCTGCTGGAAGCGATAAAAGAACAGCAAGGGCAGATTGAAAAGCAGCAACAGCACATCGAAAAACAACAACAACAAATTGACACATTGCTGAAACTGCATAACCAGAAATTATGAAAAAAAACAATTACTTACTAACTGCATTTTGTTTCTGTTCATTTCTTGTAACAGCACAAAATGTAGGCATTGGCACTTCAACACCCCAGTTTCGCCTGGATGTAAACGGACGGATGCGCATTCGTAGTGAAGGAAGCAATACGGGCAGTGCCGGCATCTGGCTCAATAATAATGCAAACAATGTAAGCCCGGCTTTTGTGGGGATGGAAAGTGATAATGTAGTTGGTTTTTATGGTGCCGGTTCACCAAATGGTTGGGGATTAACGATGAATACTGTTTCCGGAAACATAGGTATCGGCACATCTGAGCCGGGGTTTCCATTAAATTTTCCCAGTACTGTTGGCGACAAAATTTCCTTATATGGAAATAGCGGCACCCATTATGGATTTGGAATTCAGGGAAGCCTTCTTCAAATTCACACTTCCACAACAGGAGATGACATTGCGTTTGGTTATGGCAACAGTGCCTCCTTTACAGAAAGGGCAAGAATAATAAACGATGGAGAAATCGGAATGCAGATTACTGGCCGCTTACGGCTGAAGACTGGAACTGAAACAGCAGGCATCTGGTTTGCAAATACGCAAAATGCAGGCAAAGCTTTTGCAGGTTTACAATCTGATAGTACCATTGGCTTCTTTGGGAATACCGGAGCCGGCTGGAGCTTTTTGATGAATACACGAACAGGTGCTTTATCAATTGGAGGTTCCGCGGGACAGGCTGGCCAGGTTCTTACCAATAATGGTAACGGTTCTTCTGCTTCATGGGCATCACCCACCCGTGAGCTCTATAACAACACCGTTAAAATTCAAGGTGCCACCGATGTTTATATTGACCAGGCCTTTACATTTATAGACGTATCTGGTTTAACCTGGACTTTTACCGTATCTGCAAACGCCAGGGTTTTAATTCATCATAATGTGTATGCAAATTCTTCTGTCTGCAGTGGATGTGGTGGAACCGGAAACAGGATTGATCTTCAATTATTCGTAAATGGGGTTGGCTTGGGTATGCATAAATACCTGCTGGCTTATGGTAATCAAATGACACTTTCAGGCGTAAGTATGACAAACCTGTCGCCTGGAACCTATACCGTGAATGTCAAGGCAAAAGCTACAGGCGCACTGGGTGTTTGGTTTGGCACCAGTTTTTCAGATTACGCAAATAATATCATTGTCCAGGTCATTCCGCAATAAACTTTGGAAGATAAGAATCAGATAAATCAACCGTGCAAAAAAAAGTCAACATGAAAACATACTCGATCCTGTTTTTATTACTTATACTATCTGTATTTTCTTCGGGTCAGCAAAGGCAATCATTTGATATTCTTTCTTACACCGCCCCTGCAGGTTTTAAATTAAAAGAGCAAAAACAACGGCTCTTTTTTGAAAAAATAGCAGGCAATTCTTTTTGCCAGTTATATGTTTGGCCCGCACAACAGGGTACCAATGATCAGGATGCAAATTTCAAATCCGACTGGGATTATTTTGCTGCCAAACCATACAACCTTAGCGGCACACCCGAAAAACAAACCGAAAAACAAAATGGGTGGGAAGTAGTGACAGGTGTAAGCCCCGTAACCAAAGAAGGTGTCAACTTTATTGTAACGGTTTCCACCTTTACAAAAAATAGTATTAGCTGGTGTGCCGTCACCGTATTCAATGACGAAAAATATGTAGCCGTAATTGATAAATTTATCATGGGGGTGAAGGCAGATGGAAATAAATTTATCAAACCAAAAACAACTCCTGCTGTCAATACCAATACAACACCCGCTATTACTACTAATACAACGCCTGCCACCAATAATACCGGCATCACTAAATCCACCACCACCTTTGATGATGGTTGGACGGCCACCGTAACCAACGACTATGTAAAAGTGACCAAAGCAGGAACAGAACTGCGCCTGCATTATATTGATAAAGCATTGGATGATGCCCGGCCCAATACCGTTGATGCACCGGAATATTACTGGAGTAAATATGTAGAGCCGTATTTTAATGTCAGCAACCTGCAAAAATGGAGCGGCGTGCAATACCCGGTTATTTATCACCTGCAGGCCAATGCGGTAGATAAAAAAACCGGCAAAGCATGTTTTGTCGCTATTAAAATAGTATACAGTGGAGGAGCAAGACCTATTGTAGTCATTGCTCCCAATCAAAACACTTATCAGCAGCAGTTTCCGCATCCCAATGACCTGGACCCCATGCTCAATTCCAACAGATTTGCTGTAACTGCCAATGATATTGCAGGCACCTGGAAAGGTGGTGGTGGTGGCGGCGTAGAGTACTACAATGCTTACAGTGGTACCTATGCAGGTATGAGTGCCGTATCATCAACGGATGAATTCACTTTTAACAAAGATGGCAGCTACAGCAGCAGGTATCGTTCGGCAAGTATGAATAATAGCGGCGCCCAGTTTGGCGGGCAGGATTACAACGGAAAGTTTTCCGTTACTGACTGGAGCATCACTGCCACTAACCGCTACAAGGGTAAAACAACAAAGTTCAATACACAGCTGATTGCCGTGAAGAGTGGTTTTCTGCTTTATATGTCAGACCCGGATAATAGCTCCATAAACTATACTTTATTCAAAACAAAATAAAACCAGCATAATGAAAAAGACAATAGTGTTTATCGCAATGGCCATCCTGCTCAGCGTGGCCGCAACAGCCCAGTACGCAGTTCCCATTCGGGAGGGACAGGCATGCAGTATGATTAGTCAATCCCAGTTAAACAAATACCTCAGCAAGCTGAAAAATCTGTTAACAATTGCGGAGAAAGACAAGGACAAATATGGCACTACCGGCGCCTACCCTGCTACAGCCATACATTTTCATCTCTATGCTGCTGCTGCTTATGATTCTATGAAGGCCACTATAGATTGGTTAAACACAGGCAGTGACAACAATCCCGAAAATACAAACTATGTGGAAGCAATGACGGTAAAGAACAAAATCCGTGAAATCATTACCCAGCTTACTGCCACTAATCACTGGGCGGAACTAAGTGCCATCTATCACAATAGCGCCTATGCCTCTTGCGGAAAGGAAGAAGCATTGAGGCTGCTGGCAGAAGCAGTAAATATATTGGCCTATGCAGGCCGGTGCTATACAGATCCGTACAAAGAAATACCTCCGCCGAACTGTAAATAATATGTTCTGCTTTTTTAAAGCAGAAAAATTAACTGACGCAGCAACAAAACAGGCCATGAACAAACTAATAACGACTCTGATATTTTTTGCCACCCTGGTTTACCATACCGGCAATGCACAGGTAAATTGTAATACGCTGGATGTAAATAAAGTGCCGGGCAAATGGGTATGGCAGAATGTCGCACCTTCTTTCCAGGACCCTATTCCGGCGAGCCAATGGAAATACTGTGAACCGATTCGAAAAGAATTGCAACGCATCATGCCGGTGGCTATCGATGGCCTGCACGCTACGAACAGCATTGCCTTTCCAAAGGGTAAAGCCTTTTGGTATGCCAACAGTCCGGCGGCTTACGAATGCTACCTGATGCTGAAAAAATATGAATGTCTGAAAGGGTACAATAAACTGCAGCCTGAGGGTGAAACAGGATGCTGGATCTATTTTTCCATCAACCAACTGGAAGGGCAAAGCTTTCCACTACCGGAACAGGGAACGGGTATTACTTATAATCAATTCAGGATAAGAGTTACCAATATCGAAGTACAAACCGATGCAGCGGGCAATCGGATCATCTACTCCAGCTACAGACCGGATGAAACGTTAAAGCATTGCTACTTTTTTTCGTCCAGAAAAGAGCTGCCCTGGCAAAAAATGACCAACAAAGAATTATTTCCTTCCTATAAAATGCACCATGAAAAAAGAGTGAAGCAGGAAATTGCCCGGTTTGAAAAACTGGTAACCGATGATGAAAAAAAATATACCGGCCTTTCTGCTGCCGAAAAGCAACAACAAAATTACTGGCCGGATATTATCCGGAAGAACAAAGAAACACTGCAGGGATATAAAAATGATCTTCAAAAAATCACTGCCTGGTTTACTACGGCTATGCAACAATCCAATCTAAATGACACAGCATATGTGACCAGTATCAATGAATCTCATTTTTATCCCGAAAGATTAACGGCTGCTCCCGGAGAGGGCTACAATGCATGGGTAGACAACCTGGGCTTTTTTGATAAATCATTGCCAAAAGATCAACCTCAGTGCATTGCCTTCTTTGTAAGAAGACAGGATGAAGACCTGCCTAAGAAGAATTTCATGGAACTTTTTCACAGCCAGTTCAACCTGGATGTGCTGGCCAAAATGGTGGGAGAGCCCGCTAAAAAACCAAACGGAATCAATAACATGAATGCCTCTGCAGCAGCAATCAAACTGGTAACAACTGCCAAACAGGAAGACAAAGGGCCGGTAACCATCGGCTTTGACAATACATCTGAAGGACAATTTCCCGCAGGATGGCTGGGCATGAAAAATGCGGTGGTGCAATCGAACAAAGGCAGCAAATGGCTTACCATTACCAAAGATGGCTACTGGTATCCCCGCCAGTATAATAAAGAGATAAAAGACAAATTCAATTTATCTTTTGATTTACAATGGAATGAAGACATTGCATACAACAGCGGCTCCTTTACAGTAACCCTCGGCGATATTGATTATGATAATATCGGTGAACGGTACCGGCTGGATGATAACCAGGAAATGTTCTGGAGCTTATACAATGGATATGTCGGCAACTTCAACCGCGTTATCCTTTGGTTCGATCCGTATTGGAATGGCGGAGGTACGCTAACCGTCTATTCTTATGACAACCGGGAATCGTTGAAATTCAATAAGCGGATAGTACTGCCTGAATTTTATAAAGATAAAAACAATCATAAACTGCAAATACAACGAAAAGGGAATGGGCTTGTGGTTATTGATAATGGCAAAACGATTGCCGATTTGCCGGATGTTTTTTTAACAACGGCTCACTACAATATTTTTACTTTCAGCCGGTACAAAGGAGAATTCAGCGATAATAAAAATGATGTTTTCTATTTAGGCAATATTAAAGCAGCCTATGAATAATAATACCCGAACAGGTGATGTGTACCAAAAAAAATGATATGCAAAAAATAATTTTCTGTCTCTGCCTGGCTTTTGTCAGCAACGCACTGCCTGCTCAACCCAAGACCTTTTCATTGGAAGGGCGATGGGCCGGCACCTACGGCAACAATGAAAAAGAAAACCCGTATTATTTCTCCTTTGAATTTTTACCGGGAGGAAAGGTGAATGTGGTAAACCAGAACAATAAGATTCTGGCAGCGGGCACTTATTCTGTGAAAGAGGATAATATCAAGATCGTGTACAAGTACGTGAATGATGTACAGCAATATGCCTGCGGCGGCGATATAAAAAGAGATAGCAATGCAATAAGCGGATACTGGCAGCGGATGGAAGATGCAGGGACTAACAATAAATTTACACAGCGGGGCAGGTGGACCATGAAAAAATTGGCATCCAATAACGGGCCCGCCACAAAAGATGATTCATTGCGTGTTTTTAATCCTATACGAAAAAAGGACATTGTACCGGTAAAGAAAAAAGAAGTTGGGGTAAGCCAGTTGATCACTTGTGCGGACTGGCCGCCCGTAAGCAGCCGGCCGCTTCCTCCACGGGTCCCTTCCAATTATCTTACACAATATAAAATAGAAGTGGATGGAAGTGTGTCTCCCATCGCCATTATCCGCCAGTCGCTTGCCACATACACAGAAAAAATGTGGGAGCCGGGAGAAACTATTACCGTTGGATTTGATATCAGCGGTGCCGGCATTAACCAAATGAACCAGGTAAAGCAGTATGCAAAAGAGTGGGAATTGTATGCCAATATAAAATTTGAATTCCTGCAAAGCGGCAGCGGTATGATACGGGTAGGCTTTACACCCGGCGGATCTTATTCGCTTATTGGACGGGATGCGCTGTTGCAGGATCCTAATAAGACCACCATGAATCTTGGCTGGCTGACTACCGTGTCCGACGCATTTGCCCGGCAGGTAATACTGCATGAGTTTGGCCATGCCCTGGGTTTTGTTCATGAACACCAGTCAGCCGGTGCCACTATACCCTGGAACAAAGAAAATGTATATGCCTATTATGCAGAACCCCCGAATGAATGGCCAAAAGAAAAGGTGGATCATAATATTTTTTACAAGTTTTCCTTTTTATCCACCAACTATTCTTCCTTCGACATGGAATCGATAATGATATATCCCGTTCCAAAAGAGTTTACCACAGATGGAAGCGAGATTCCCTGGAGCTTTGAACTTTCTGCCACTGATAAACAATACGCTGCACTCTTCTACCCTTTTCCCACTCCACCCCCTACTGCAAGAGGCATATTAAGAACAGGTGATGATTGCGATGAAATAGCATTTACAGTGGAGTATGATGTGGTGGCGAGAGACAAGGTGGAGTTTATTTTTCAATTGGGAGAAACCAATGGCCGGAAAGTAAGCTGGTGGAAGGAGATCGGCGTACCAGTACTCTCATCGGGCCGGGAGTCAACTTTGTGGATACAAAATCATTCATTAATAGCATCGGAAAACAGGGTCCTTGCGTCAGGACAATTACCTTTTTCCGATCTTAACATAAATGCAGGCATCAGTTTTTCAAAAGCCAAAGCCTTTGGTGCGCATACCCCGTTATCCTTCAAATGGAATGTATTGCCCGCAGTAAAGGGCGGATGCAGGATAACCCTTACCTGGAAAAAAGATACTTGCCTGTAATCCCAGGCAGGCACTTCTCTTTTATTTCTTTACAATACCTTCGCGGCTATGACAGATTTTCAATCGCTGCGTATTGTATTTATGGGCACACCGGAATTTGCCGTTGCTTCACTGGATGCATTGGTAAAAGCAGGATGCACAATCGTTGGTGTGATCACAGCCCCTGATAAACCCGGCGGACGGGGCCTGCAATTACAACAAAGTGCAGTTAAAAAATATGCCGTGGAGCATAACCTTACCGTTTTGCAGCCTGAGAAATTAAAGAGCCCGGAATTTCTCGAACAATTAAAAGCATTACAAGCCGATGTACAAATTGTGGTGGCTTTCCGTATGCTGCCCGAACTGGTGTGGAATATGCCTCCCATGGGCACGATAAATTTGCACGGCAGCTTATTGCCACAATACCGTGGCGCTGCCCCTGTGAACTGGGCGGTTATAAATGGAGAAAAAGAAACAGGCGTTACTGTTTTTAAACTGAAACATGAAATAGACACCGGGGATATTTTATTGCAGGAATCTTTTCCCATTGGTGAAAATGATACAGCCGGTGACGTGCATGATACCATGAAAGAGATCGGCGCACAACTGCTGGTAAAGACCATAAAAGGAATCGCCGAACGAACTATACAGGAATCGCCGCAAACAAATTCACCATTCACTATTGACCATTCACTACCCAAACATGCGCCAAAGATCCATACTGATACTTGCCGCATCAATTGGAGCCAGACAGTAGAAACCGTGTTCAACCTGGTTCGTGGATTATGCCCCTATCCGGCCGCTTTCACTATCATGAATGAAAAAATGCTTAAGATCTATAAAGCAAAAAAAGAAATCACTGTACCCACCCATACCGAAGGGGAATATGAAACCGACGGAAAAACTTTTTTGAAATTTGCCTGCACCAATGGCTACCTGCATGTACTGGAACTGCAATTAGAAGGAAAGAAAAAAATGGGGGTGGAAGAATTTCTGCGGGGGTACAGGTTCAGTTAACAGATACAGCGAAAAGATAAAAGTCAAGAGATCCGAATTAATTACTTATCGCATTCCCACATTTCCAAATTCCCGCATTATCACATTACTCAATAATTCACTTTTACAATAAATTTATCCTGCTCTGTTATATCCAATACAGATGCAGCTGCATTACTGATGCGGATATTCAACCCTTCGTTCTGCCGGATGCCGCTCATACCGCCCAGCACTTTTGCATATACGGCTTTGTTATTCGTGGGATTGATAATTTTTACGATCATACCCGGCTGTACTGCATCGATCAGTAAATAATATTTTGCATCCTGCCAGCCGCTTGTGGTCTTAAAAATACCTGCTGTTACCGTAGCATCTTTAGATAAAGGCGTTTGTTTTATCTGCTGCTCAAAATGTGATTTAAAATATCCCTGGTCGCTGCCAGCAGGTTTTTCTTCCAGTTTAACGACCGGCTTTGTTTCTGTCTTTACAATTGGCTTTTCTTCCACCACTACCGGTTTCTCTTCTGTTTTTACCACTGCTTGAATTATTTCGGGCTTCGTTTCTATTATCCCTGGCTTTATCTCGGGCTTTATCTCGGGCTTACCGGGGGATTCCTGGTGTATATCCGGATTGTTGAGCGTAACAGAAAGCATCTCCTTGCTCTTTAAAAAACCGATTACCAGTTTGGTGCCTTCTTTTACTTCATCGGTGCTAAGATTATTCCAGGTCCTCAGTTTGGTAAGCAGTACATTGTTATTGGCTTTGCTCACTTTCACCAGGCCTTCTTTATCATCGGTTTTATAGTACAAGGGGGTGCCACTATTTCCCTGTTGGGTGAAATTGGTATCAGTAAGGGGGATGCGCAGTTTCTGGTCTATCTGCAGTCCCTTGTTTATATCCAGCTTATTGTAGGAAGCAATGGATTTGGGATGTACATTATACAAGCGGCCTACAGAGAAAAAACTTTCTTTGGACACCACTTTATGTTCCAGGTACAAACCTTTATCACTGCTTTTAACCATCAGGTTGCTTTTCTGTGCCAGCGCACAGCTAAGGAAAAAAATTAAGGTTAAAACAGAAAGGAGAATCTTCTTCATACCGACAAGATTTGATAAGCAAAGATGCGGTTTTTTTGCGGTTGTTGGAGCTACTCATGCTCTTTTAATATCCGCAGTTCCCTGGGATAATAGTTGTTTACCCGGTTGGGCAATACATTCACCCAGCCTAGCGGAAGCCCCTCGTAAATAACCAATTGCCAGCCCTTTTCCGCATTTTGCAGCAGCAGGTCTTTGCGCTGCAGATAAAGAATGGCCTGCTCATAATTGAGGGTTATTTGCCGGATAGTATCATTCATAATCCCACTCATGGCAAGCGCATGATCAGGTACCAATTTATTCCGCATCAGCTCACCCACCAGAACGCCGGAATAGATCACCCTCAGATGCTTGAGCAGCCGGCTCATCTCTTCCCACCAAATTTCCGGCCAGGCATACACAGTATTTTCATATTTTATAAACCGAAGACCGGCACTGTTCACCCAGGGCTCTATCAACTCCATTTCTTTTTTAGTGACCAACCCGGGCTTTTCTTTTACCCGCACATAACTTTCCTCCTTTCCTTCCTTTTTCTGAAAACAAGCCAGAAAAAAACCTTCTCCCTTTACTTTGTCCGGCCAGAAACGATAGCCTTGGTTTCCTGTTAGTGATATAGTTTGTGTTATTCCCCAATCGCTGCCAGGGCTGAACTGGCTCCTGATAGTTACAGGAATGGCAGTCAGTTGCCGGCTTATCCAATCCATTATTTCTTCATCTTCTTCTTTGGAATAGGAACAGGTGGAATAAATAAGTATCCCGTTTTTTTTCAATGCAGGCCAAACGTCGGCCAGTATGCGTTGCTGCCGTTGCGAACAAAGCTGCACATTATTCTCACTCCATTCTTCAATCGTTCCCGGATCACGGCGGAAAAGGCCGCTGCCACTGCAGGGCGCATCTATCACTACCGCATCAAAGTAATTCTCAATCCGGGTAAAATCCTTTGGGTCATTATTTGTCACCATCACATTGGCACAACCCCATTTGATAATATTATCTTTCAATACATTCGCTCTTGAACGAATCACTTCATTGCTTACCAGTAAACTTTCTTTTGACAGTAATGATTGAATATGAGTAGACTTGCCACCTGGCGCAGCACAAAGATCCAATACCTTTAAAGGTTTTGATAAATCTACGGTTTGCTTCAATGCCTGTTCCAAAAACATACTGCTGGCTTCCTGCACATAATAACAGCCGGCATGAAAAAGCGGGTCGAAGGTAAAGGAAGGTCTTTCTTTCAGATAGAAACCATTACTGCACCAGGGAATTTTTGATTGTTGGGCAATTGGTTTATTGGGTAATTGGTTTATTGGCTTTGCAGGGTTTAATCGGATGGAAGTCACCTGCTCTCCGGAGACATGCACTTTCTGAAAAGCTTCTTTATCATAGCCTTTGATCCCTGTAAGCGATTCTGTCAGTTTTCCGGGCAACATGCCAATCAGTTTTTTATTTTTCCAAAGGTATAGTAATTGTACACCGCTTAATATAGGTCTTCAATCCCCCTCTTTCCATGAGCCACCTGGTAATTTTGGGCCAGGTTTATTTAATGGGGAGAGGTATTAAGAATGTACACTAAAAAGACCGTTGGAATAAATAACTATTCACCTGAAAAAATCTGCTGCAGACTGCGGTTGAATAATAGATAACCTGACTGGTTATTTTCTTTACCGGTTCGCTCCTTTGTCCCAGCCTGCTAATGTCACCCTTTCAGGGTTCTGCTCGATTTATTTTGTTTGTTTTCTATATTAATGTCAGCCTTTCAGGCTTAAAACCCCAACGGCCTGCCTGCTCACAGAGTCCTGCGGACCGGACGGGCAGGGATAACATTAGAGAGGCTATGATATAGCAACCAATTCCAGTTAAATAATTTTAGTCAGTCCCCAATAAATAAATTTGATCCGTAATTTTTTGTACTTTATAAGAAAAAGCATTACGAAAGGAAATATCAACCTCACCGGTCAGTATCACCTGTATCCCCTGTGTCTTTGTCCGATTTTGTTTGCCGGTAAGACGGTAAGATAATTTTTCTACTACCGCACATAATAAGTGTCCAATTGTGCCTGATAGCCCCATTGTTTGAACAATGCCACCATATAATCTGCATTCGCTTTTCCCTGCGGACTGCCTACATGATGCGGATGCGAGGAGAGGAATTTCATCCATTCATCCTGATCGGATGCTTTTAATTGCGCATCAAATTGTTTTTCCCAGTCTGTTTGTTTTGCAGCACCGGCTTCGGTAAAGCCCATTATTTTTTGAGCGTTTGTGGTAATAGAAAAAAAGAGGAACAACAAGATCAAGTTGGAATTTCTCATAATTACAGTTTTATTGGGTCAAGTTAATTTAATGGGGAGAGGTATTAAGAATGTACATTAAAGAGGCCGTTTGAATAAAGAACTATTCGGCCTCACCCCCTTCACTTTATGGCCTCACCCCTTCACTTTACATTTATACCGAAGACCCTGCACCCCCTCTCCTGACGGAAGAGGGGGAATCGAAGCTTACTAAAATTGGAATGTAAATCGGAGTGGTTTCATTCATCTGTGTTCAGGCAATTTGCAGAAGCAATTGCCCTGAATACAAACGAAATGATGATTAGCAGCAGCCGATGCGTTCGGAGTCTCACCACCCCTCGCCACCCGGAGAGGGGATTCAGAGTTTTTAAATAACAGGGTAGTGGTTGGGGTGAGGCCGGGGTGGGGTTCGGGAGGAGAAACCGCGTATTACGAATAACAAAATAGTTGTTGGGATGAGACCGGTACCGCAAATATAAAAAGAAGCAATTTTGACCAGATGCCTTTTGCTTAGTCCCCAATAAATAAATGTGATCCGTTTTATTTTTATTCAGCCGCAGTATTAAAAAACATTGAAAAAAATATTGACGGGCCATTGGGCAACCCATCCCGGTTCATGAAAAAAATAAGTTTACTTTATTCGCCCCCTGAAAGGGGAAGCTTCCCGTTATTCCGGATACACTTTTATTTCTTTGAACAATATTGCCTCAGTCAGGTATTCACTGATCTAAGAAGCTGTCTAAATTTTAGTAAAAAGGCTTAAAAGTGTGGAAAAGTGAATAAAAAGGCCATTGCCAAATGCGGAAGATTATACTAATTGTGAATTATCACAAACCCAATTAGTATGACAACCTATCCGACAAATTT
>JANOEQ010000032.1:0-56776 GCA_031441485.1 Chitinophagaceae bacterium | reverse complement strand
GCTGAGATTCAAAGGATAGATACGGATTTATGCTGCTTCGCAGCATTTAGGATTCATTGATTTCCTCTTGATCTTAACAATATTCGAAAAAACATCCAATTTCTGATGCGTAGCAGCAGAAAAAATCCGTTATTATCCTTCGTACCCGTCCATTCCGTGTTCAAAAAAATGTGTCCACACGATAGGGATAGCCGGGACAAGTTGTGGGAAATATTTTTGCGACAACTACTTCACCGCATAATCAATCTTGATAGTAATGGATGCGGTTTTATTTTTAGCAGAAGTATTAAATGCACCGCCGTAACTGTAATCTTCATTGCTGTTTTGCCCGGTGATCTGGAACACACCCATAGTGGCCTGTTTGATCCGGCCCAGGCCACTGCCGGAGTTTTTCGCAATAGTGTTGGCCCGCAGTTTGGCATCGGCACTGGCTTTGGCCAGCAGGTCTACTTTCAGCTCTGATAATTTTGTGTAATAATATGAAGGAGCTGATGAATTGAACTCAATACCGCTCTCAATGAGTTCAGTAACTTCCCGTGAAATTTTTTCTACTTTATCAATATCTTTCGATTCCACGGTTACATCCTGTTTTAAATTATAGCCGCCAAAATCAGATCCCAGTTCTTTTCCATCGCTGTTGTACCGGGTGTTGAAGATCTTATTAATGGATACAGCGGAAAAAACCATTTCTGCATCCTGCACCCCTTTTCCTTTCAGGTAGGTCCTGATTTTATTTTCGTCGTCTTTCAATTGGGTGTAAGCTGTTTTGAGATCCATGGTGATGCGGCTGTAATCGCCGGTCCAGACGATCTGGTCGCTTACAAAATTTTTTTCGGCGAGTCCGGTAACGGCAATTGTTTCATTGGCTTTGTATTTATATTTATAGGCATTGCCCAATAAAATAAAACAAACAATAGCGGCGATGGAAATGATGATGGCGGTAATGTAATTTTTCATTGTAGAAACCTGTGTGGTTATTTAGACCCTAAAAATAGAAATCATTTTCCTATACGGTTCGTTAAAGTGAGAAATTATTTTTGCCAGCTTCCAGCCACCAACCGGGATTGCTTCGCCTGCTTTGCAGGTATCGCAAGAAAACCCCGCCGTATATTTCGGCCGGGTTTCTATTGGTAAGGATCAATATTACTCTGAGTCAAGCACTTCGAAAGTTATCGGCTGCTTTCTGTAGGCTTTTACTTTCATGTTGTTTTGAATGGCTGGCTCCCACTTTGCTGCTTTCCTCAATACCCTTATTGCCTCTGCTTCCATTCCGTACCCGTGCGAAGTAAGGGCCTTTATATCACTTACATTCCCTTCCAGGTCCACCACAAACTGTATCATTACTGTATATCTTCCCGTTGGCGCCCCGTTATCAAATGGTGTGTTGGGGTTCAGGTTCTTTTCCAGGAAAGCCCTCCAGTTACCATTGAATTTGGCATCAATCTCCACGGTGGTAAATGGCTCATCCGGCTTGTCGTTTTTTGGGCTAATGATCCCTTTATCTGTACCATCAGTGATAACTTCCGGTTTCGCAATCCCATCGTCTGTTTTTCCATCAATCTTATCATCTCCAATTTTAGCATCTATAAGGTCTTCCTGCGAAGGGGGCGGTTCTGTTACCTCTTCATCAGGAGTGATTACCGGTGGCGTTAATCGCTCTGTTTTTACCTGTTCCAGCTCCGGTGGTCTTTCCGGCTCTGGTAGTTTCTCCGGTGGTTTTTCATTGGTAACTTCTGTTAAACTCACTTCTGGTTTAATCAGATAGTTTTGCTCACTCTTCTTTAGTGAACTGGCCAGTATGGCCCCGCCAAAAATAAGAACGGCAACGCTGGTGGTGATCAGCAAAGCTTTTTTTATACGCCTGGGATAAGTGGTGCGCAGGTAATAAGCGCCATAGTCTTTGTTGCGGCCGTCGAAGATAATGTCTACGAGAGACGCTGATAAAATCTTGTTAGTTTGCATGGTTTATACTTTTGTTAATCAGATGTTATTGATAATTGTTTCCATAAAACTTTATTTTTATGGAAATTTTTAATGTTGGCATCGAAGGCCGCAAACTCTAATTTTACTAAAACAATTTCTTGAAACGATTTACTAACCTGTATATAGCCATCGGCAGCGGTTTGCTGCTCTATGCGGCATGGCCCGCTTCCCCGCTCACCCTGTTGATATTTGTGGCCTGGCTTCCATTGCTCTGGCTTGAGTCAATAGTTGAGAGCCGCAAAAAATTCTTTTGGCTTACCTATATGACCATGTTTACCTGGAATATTGCCACTACCTGGTGGATATGGAATGCCTCTCCTCCTGGTGGAGTGGCAGCTTTTTTGGCCAACAGCCTGCTGATGTGTTTTCCCTGGCTGGGTTTTAAAATCATAAAAAAGAAATGGGGTGAACGAATGGGCTATGTGTCCCTTGTAGCTTTCTGGATGTGCTTTGAATTTATTCATCTGCAGGACTGGGGCCTCAGCTGGCCCTGGCTCACACTTGGCAATGCCTTTGCCACCCGGCCGGAATGGGTGCAGTGGTATGAATATACCGGAAGCAGTGGCGGTACGTTATGGATATTGCTGATTAACATCCTGTTGTTTCTTCATTTAAAGAAAAATCAGGATAGAACAACTGCAAAAACATACCGCAACCTTTTATCAGTTGTCGTATTGTTGATTATCCCCATCCTTTTTTCATTTTCCCTGTCCTTTGATATGGCACTCCCAAAAACGAAAATGAATATAGTAGTGGTTCAGCCCAATATAGACCCTTACGAAAAAATTTCCACCGGTACTTTTGATGCGCAATTGCAAAAACTGATTGCCACCGGCGAAAATGAAATTGACAGTAATACGGCGTTGGTCATCTGGCCGGAAACTGCGCTGTATATGGAAAACGGTGGACTTGATGAGGAAGAGCTGATCAAAAAAAATAATTTTTTGCTGAATCCGTTATGGGGATTTTTAAAAAGGCATCCAGATATTTCCCTGTTTACCGGCGTGGAAAGTTTCAAGATGTTTGATACCGCAACAAAATATTCAAAAGAATATTCCGGGCAGTATTATGAATCGTACAATGGCGCTGCATTGCTGGACAGTGCCGGCGCTTCTGCCTTTTATCATAAAACCATGCTGGTACCAGGTGTGGAAACATTACCCTGGTTTTTAAAATTTATTGCTAAATGGTTTGAAAAATTTGGCGGCACCATGAGCGGTTATGCAAAACAAGCGGACAGAACGGTGCTTCATGAAAAACATGGATATAATATTGCGCCATCTATTTGCTATGAAAGTGTGTACGGGGAATTTATGAGTAAGTATGTCCGTAATGGTGCCAACCTTATTTGCATTATTACCAATGATGGCTGGTGGAAAAAAACACCTGGACATAAGCAGCACATGAACTATGCACGATTGAGAGCTATTGAAACCAGGACCTGGGTGGCACGCAGCGCCAATACCGGCATCAGTTGTTTTATTGATCCTTATGGAACGGTGTATAATCCCCGGCCCTATAACACCACGGCTGCTATCAAATTACCAATAGCCCCTGCGGCAGTTCATCAAACATTTTTTGTCCGGTATGGGGATATATTATCGAGGGCGATGGTGCTGCTGAGTATATTGATGGTGCTGTGGAGAATTGCAACGAAGATATTGGAGAAGTATTTTAAAAAGAAGTTTCCGGCAATACAAGTTGCCACTGAGACACAGAAACACTGAGTAATACATTTTTTATTTGATTCACTAACCATAGCGCTTTCCATAAAACACAGCAGTACTGAAAAAGAGTCAATATCCTTCAGTGCCGTTGTAATATTTTTTAAACCTTAAATTAAAAAAATTATGGAAAAGAAAGTTTTTGACAGCACCTCGTACCCGCTACAAACCGAAACAGACCTGATAATTAAAACTGGCATTGAGATACATAAAATCCTGGGTGCCGGTTTCCTCGAGATCGTTTATAAAGATGCGTTTGAATATGAATACAAGAGTTGTGGCATTCTATATAAACGGGAAAATGAGTATAGCATAAATTATAAAGAGACTATCCTGCCTCACAAATTTTACGCTGATTTTGTAGTGCTTGACAAGGTAATTGTAGAAGTCAAAGCTAAAAGCGGGGGCATTGCAGAAGAAGATTATGCTCAAACAATAAATTAACTAAAATGTTCCGGCTGCAGAGTGGGCTTAATTCTTAATTTTGGGAAGTTAAAACTTGAAATCAAAAGAGTTGTATTTTAGGTTAATCTATTAGCCCGAAAATTTTGTATTATTTTCCTGTATTTCTCAGTGTTTCTGTGTCTCAGTGGCAAAAAAATGACGAAAGAGGTCGTATATCAAACTAAACACATCCACTACCGTGTCATCGGCAGTGGCAAACCCGTTTTTCTTATTCATGGCTTTGGAGAGGATAGTTCTGTCTGGAGAAACCAGGTTCCTTATTTGAGTAATAAATTTCAACTCATTATTCCCGATCTACCCGGCTCCGGACAATCCGAAATGATTGATGACATGAGTATGGAAGGCCTGGCTGAAGTAATTCATTCCATCGTTCATCAGGAAAATGTTGATACGTGTACAGTTATTGGACACAGCATGGGTGGCTATATCACCCTGGCACTGGCCGAAAAATACTGGAACCACCTGGATGCTTTTGGCCTTTTTCATTCCTCGGCATATCCTGATACTGAAGAAAAGAAAGCCGTCAGACAAAAAGGAATTGAATTTATTAAGCAGCATGGCGGCTTTGAATTTTTAAAAACCGCCACTCCCAACCTGTTTTCCCCGGCCAGCAGGGCTGAAAAGGCCAAATTAGTTGATGAACAGATAGCCTCCTTACACAACTTTTCCGGCCCCGCTCTCGTTTCGTATTACGAAGCTATGATGCAGCGGCCTGACCGAACCGCTGTTTTAAAAAATAGCAAGATACCTGTACTGTTTATTATGGGAGAATATGATGCGGCCATACCGCTGGAAGACAGCCTGAAACAATGTTACATTCCCGAAAAATCGTACATTCACATTCTCCAAAATTCCGGGCATATAGGTATGCTGGAAGAAAAAGATGAGTGTAACAGGATTTTGGAGGAGTTTTTGCTCTGGTAGTTTTTGTAAACCTATATTAGTTTTTTGTATAAGTTAGTAAAAAAATATTTCTCTGAAAATACAGTCAAAGTAATACTCTGAATTTTCAGGCGACAATAATCTTTTGCTTTACTAAATATACAAGTTAAGCATACTACTATATATTATTGTTTCTAAATATACTATGTTCCACATAAACAAGAAATAACTCTATTATTATTTAAACCTCAATGTTTATTTTATGAAAATTCGATTTTTTACTCTCATCCTGTTTCCTGTTATACTGATTCCTAAACTTATATTTTCGCAAGCTTGTCTGCAAGCTAACGCAGGTTATGATCAGGTTATTTGCCCTGCTGGCGGTTCTGTTACACTGGGAACACCAGGAGTTCCCGGATATCAATATTCCTGGAATCCAACAACCGGACTAAACAATCCGAATATTGCTCAACCCATTGCTACCCCGCCATATTCAACTACCTACACATTAACTGTAACCCAAGGTCAGAATTTAATTCAAAATGGTGATTTTGAAAATGGATACTCAGGATTTGGAACTGATTATCCTGTTTATCCAGCAACAATAGACCCATATCTCGGGACACAATTAATTACGACTAATCCCAGCAACATGTTTGGTTCATGGTGTAGTATGCCAGATCATACTCCTAGTGGTACGAATATGCTTGCTATGGATGCCCCGATTTTAAACAACCCATTAAATTATCGATTCTGGTTTCAAACAATAGCAGTGCAGCCGTCAACTAATTATACGTTTGCATTTTGGGCCGCATCTACGTACTATCCCTCAGACATAAGAGCAACATTATCCGGAAACGCTTCAACTGCCTCAATTGCCGATTTACACATTTTTACAACATGTGGCACTTGGCAACAATTCCAAATTCAATGGAATTCTGGAAGTAGTACGCAACTCACACTGGACATGCGATATTTACCTTCACCTCCGGGCACTTACCAGTATTACAATGACTTAGCAATCGATGATATTACTTTTACGTCTGGAGCGTGCCCAATTACATCAGATCAGGTAGCTGTTTGTGTATGCGAAACAACCCCCCCCCCAGAAACAGTCACGGTTCAAATCCCAATTGGATCCGTTGTCACGATGGAAAAATATAACAGAGAATTAGGTCAATATTGCTTTGATCTATCGTCCAGTGGGCTACACTATCATTACCCATATGTGAATGGGTGTAATTCGTACGGTGGTTTATTGTCGGGCTTTTTGCAAGCAGATAATGGTCTGCCCGCATCCCAATCTTTTGATGTTGAATTTAGGCTATACCCAAAACATAATGGGGTTTTAGCATATCTTGATTTTTTACAAAACAACCTCAGTATATACGATTTTTGCCGACAAAACGACATTGTAAATGCAAAGATTAAGTTTTCCCACCGGTCTGCAAGCTATCCTATTTGTGGTCGGGGCCAATCAGGATCAGAGTTCAATCTTTTACAACCCCATTACGGCAACAACCCATTCACTGTAAAAAGGACTTCTAGTATTAAAAATCATTGGTTCACATGCAGCACACATGACTTTTCCGTTTATAATTTTGATAATCCCCCAATAGCGACAACTGACATCATAAGTGTATCTTCGAGTTCTTCACCTTATCAGGATTATCTAATAGATGTTACTCAAATGGTGAAAAATAGTTTAAACATATCGAGTAATTCAAGTTTAGGTTTTCTGATTCAGCAATCCCAAAACTCAAATTACAATAATGTTTTTTTTGAAGGAGTTATCAATTCAAATACAGACACCCCAGTTCCTGGTGCTTCATACATAGAGCTCACTTATGTTCGCAGAAAGTTGCCGCAGGGGTGTAGCATCGCAAAGAACAATTTGGCAGAAAAACAACCCGCTAATTTTGCTTTCTCGACTGATTCTTTTCTAGAACAGACTAAAGTTTCACCCAATCCTTCAAAATCATCAATAACAATTTCATCTCCAAGTTTTATGACGGGAATTGAGTTTTATAATTCGGTCGGTCTATTTATAAAAGGAATTAATGTTCTCAATCAAAAGAACATTATTTTAAATACTGAAAGCCTGCCCAATGGATTATACTTTATTAAAATTAAATCAGTAAATAGAGTGGAAACAGTAAAACATATAATAAATCATTAATTTAAAGATTTACAAATAATGAGGTTGCTCTTCATATTAATAATATTTATTTTTCTTTCTACTTACGCATTTGCAGCACATATCATTGGTGGTGAAATGCGCTATACATATATCGGCCCCGGCTCATCACCCAATACCAAAAGTTATCGTATTACCATGATCCTGTTCAAGGATAATGCTGCCGGAGCGTTATTACAAAGCTTTTATCTGGTAGGAGTTTTTAATAATGATGATGGTTCCAGAATACCAGGACCCGAAACAAGCAGTAACTGGAGAATAGATTTAATTTCACCTCCGGGAATTACTCAGGTTCCCATTATTTTTCCTGCGTGTATTCAAGGTGCCCCTACACTGGATTATGTGTATGCCAGCTATACAATGGATATTGATTTACCTAATAATTTAAACGGATACTCTGTTACTCATCAAACTTGTTGCAGAATTAATGGAATGCAAAATCTTGGTAATAGTACAGGGTCTACATTTACCTGTTCAATCCCCGGTGCTAACCAACTTGGCACTGGAAACGACTCATCGCCACAATTCGAAACTCCTGTAAATGTAGTATGCAAAAATGCGCCATTTACTTTGAATTTTTCCGCTACAGACCCGGATTCAGATTCTTTAGTATATAGCTTCTGCAGCGCTTATACAGGTGGGGCAGCGGTAAACACAGGATTTACAGATCATGCACCCCCACCTTATCAGGTTTTGAGTTATCTTAATCCCTATACCGGTTCGTTCCCAATGGGAAATCCGGTTACTATCAATTCCCAGACAGGCATCATTTCAGGTATTGCACCTGATCTGGGTAAGTATCTTGTAAATGTTTGTATTAATATTTACAGGGCTGGAGTTTTAATTGCTACACATAGAAAAGAATTAATTGTTCAGGTATCAGATTGTGAACTTACAACCGCTAATCCAATGCCCGATTTTGTAACCTGCAATGGATTTGATGTTCAATTTTCACATACGAGTACTGGAGCTACCTCAGTTTTTTGGGATTTTGGAGTAGGCTCTTTAACCGATGACACATCGATAATTGACAATCCTACATTTGTTTATACCGATACTGGTGTTTATAATGTTAAGTTCATCATTAATAAGGGAACAGGTTGTGCAGATTCTGTTATCAGAAAAGTCGGTGTGTTTCCGGGATTCTTTCCTGGTTTTATTGTTGCCGGGGGCTGCTATCAAAATCCATTTCGATTTACTGACACAACAAACACCCGTTATGGTTTCGTTAATAGCTGGAGTTGGAATTTTGGTGATTTAACAAC
This sequence comes from Chitinophagaceae bacterium, assembly GCA_031441485.1. Lineage (GTDB taxonomy): Bacteria > Bacteroidota > Bacteroidia > Chitinophagales > Chitinophagaceae > JJ008. Next base: position 48,260 of record JANOEQ010000032.1, on the reverse strand, counting down.
ACTCGCGGATACTTCTCATATTAAAAACCCTCAGTGGACTTTTTCCACTCCCGGCATTAAAACAGTTCAATTAATTGCTACAAGTAATAAAGGTTGTTCTGATACCAAAGATGTCACCATTGATGTGCTGGACAAACCAATCCTCACCCTTGCATTTAAAGACACGCTGATCTGCCGCAATGATGCTTTACAATTAAATGCCAGCGGCACAGGCGTATTTAGCTGGACACCGCTGGTAAATATTATTAATGCCAATACCGGCACCCCTACCGTAACACCCACCACCACCACCTGGTATTATGTAAATCTGAATGATAACGGTTGTATCAATAATGATTCTGTAAGAGTAAGGGTGGTAAACTTTGTAACTCTGCGGGCCATAAACGACACCACTATTTGCCAGGGTGATGCCATACAGTTAGGCGCTACATCTGATGGGCTGCAATTCAGCTGGACCCCTGTTGCCAATCTTAATAACCCCAACATCATTAACCCCACTGCTATAACCAACACGACTACCACCTATAATGTAGTGGCTACTATAGGCAGTTGCACCGCTACTGACCAGGTGGTGGTAACCACTGTTCCTTATCCGGGTGCCAATGCCGGTGTGCCACAAACCATCTGCTATAATACTTCTGCTCAATTGAATGCAAGTATTGTGGGTATCCGGTTCAACTGGTCGCCAACGAGCTATTTAAATAATCCCAATATTCTTAATCCTGTTTCCACACCGCCCAGAACAACGCAGTATGTCCTTTTTGTGTATGACACACTGGGATGTCCTAAACCGGGCAAGGATACAGTAGTGATAACCGTACAACCAAAAGTGCGTGCCTTTGCGGGCAATGATACCACTGTGGTGGTGAACCAGCCATTACAGTTTCAGGGTACAGGTGGTGTAAGTTATGTATGGAGTCCGTCCACCGGGCTCACAAGTACCGTCATTTCCAACCCTATTGGTGTATACAACAGCTCGATTGACAGTGTGAAGTATAAGCTTGTTGTAAGGGATGCATCGGGTTGTCCTGATTCTGCATTTATAACTGTCAGGGTTTTCAAAACAAACCCCTCCGTTTTCGTACCCACAGCCTTTACCCCAAATAATGACGGGCTTAATGATGTGATACGCCCAATAGCCGTAGGTATACAACGTATCAATTACTTCAGCGTGTATAACCGCTGGGGCCAGTTAGTATTCACCACTACCGTGAATAAAAAAGGCTGGGATGGAAAAATCAATGGCCGTCTGCAAAATAGCGGTGTATTTGTATGGATGGTATCTGCGGTGGATTATTTGGGTAAATCTATATTTTTGAAAGGAACGGTGGCGCTGATACGGTAGCGGCCTCCCCAAACCCCTCCGATAGAGGGGCTTCGCTTCGCACAGCCCCGGCCTGCCGAAGATTCATTTTTTATAGTGTAGAGATTGAAAGCGCGGAGTTTCCTGCTAACTTGCCATTCATTTTAATTTTATCCGCTTAACTGTAGATTCCAAACCAGCAACTAATAGTCATGAGCAAAATCGTTTTCATTACCGGTGCCACTTCAGGATTTGGAAAAGCCTGTGCGTATAAATTTGGGGCTAATGGCTATGATATCATTATTACTGGAAGAAGAACAGACCGTTTGCAGGAATTGGCTGATGACCTTGAGAAAAAATTCAATGTTGCAGTGTTTCAACTGCCTTTTGACGTACGGATAGAAAAAGATGTGTTCTGCTCCATTGAGGCCCTGCCAGAAGAATGGAAAGCCATTGATGTGCTGGTAAACAATGCCGGGCTGGCCCTGGGCAGGGATTATTTTGAAGAAGGCAACCTGGAAGACTGGAACACAATGATCGATACGAATGTAAAAGGGTTTTTATATGTGGGTAAAGCCATATCGCAACTAATGGCTGCCAGGCATACTTTGACAGGTGCTGCAGGCCATATTATCAACATGGGTTCGGTGGCAGGTAAAGAAGTGTATGAAAAAGGCAATGTGTACTGCGCCAGCAAATATGCGGTAGATGCCATCAGCCAGGGGATGCGGATTGACTTATTACGACACAATATTAAAGTTACCGCCATCAACCCGGGCGCTGCTGATACTGAGTTTTCCGTGGTCCGTTTCAAAGGTGATGAAGCCACTGCCAAATCCATTTATAACGGGCTTCAACCGCTAACGGCGGAAGATGTGGCCGATGTGATCTATTATTGCACCACATTGCCAGCTCATGTATGCATCAACGACCTAACGCTAAGCTGTACCCGGCAGGCCAATGCCATTTATTTTAACCGCCTGCAGCCAGGTTGATTTGCCTCAATAAAAATTAGCAGTAAATACTTAATTTCCCTATCTTAGTCCTCAGCGGGCCTTATTCTCCTCAGTGGTCTGATTGTTGCCGTAATATCCCTGCGAAATTATACCTGATATTTCGGTAAAAACTTAAAAACAGGGTTATAAAAAAGAACAGGGCGATTACTAACTTCTATATTTATGGTGTTGATCCAATGCTACAAAAAACCGTTATGAAAAAATCATTTCCTTTATTTCTCTTCATTATGCTTTTTGCAATTGCTGCTCCGGCACAGGATGTGATCCGGCAGCAATCCTGTAGCAATCTTTCCATTAGCCAGCAGGCCGACAGCCTGAAAAATCTTTACAGCAAAGATGGTTATGTATTATTAAAAGAGGCTTCCATGACTATGGAAAGCGAATTTGAAATGCCTGTGATCGTTCCATTGACACAGGGAAGCTGGTACCAATTTGTTTTTATCGGCGACTTCAGTTCCCGTTTATACGAAGTACGTATGTACGACTGGCAGGAAAGACAGGTAATATTTCGCCAGAAAAAATGGGGCGAGATTGATGGCAATGTGATTGTCTATTCTTATGTACCGCAGTTTTCTGAATTTCACATGATGAAACCGGTGCAGGTAAACAAACAAAAGAAAAAGAACCTTTGCGGCTATGTAATGCTGTTTAAAAGAACTGCAGCAGATACCGGATCGGTAATAAAGCAACCCCGATAAAATTTTCTCTACTGATAAAAAATGCGGCCTCCGGTTACGGGGGGCCGCATTTTTATTTTATTTCAATACAATTACAATGTTAACGGCCGCGTTGCGCCCCATAGCCTCTGCGAACATGGTTACCGTTGCCGGCGCCCTGCGATTGTCCATTGGAACGGCGTGACTGAAAGGAAGATTGCGAACGTTGTTGCCGCTGCACAGGTTCCGGCGCTCTGGTATTAGCACTCATGATAAATGGATGTTCATGTATAACCGGAATCGTTTTACCAATTAGTTTTTGAATGTCCCTTAATTCTTCTCTTTCATCTGCACTGCTGAAAGATATAGCGATACCGGTATTGCCTGCTCTGCCTGTACGACCGATACGGTGTACATAAGTTTCAGGAATATTAGGCATATCAAAGTTGATAACGTGTGTCAGTTCGTCAATATCAATTCCTCTTGCAGCAATATCTGTAGCAACCAGCACACGGAGTGTACCGTTTTTAAAATCAGACAATGCACCCTGCCGGGCATTCTGCGATTTGTTGCCATGTATGGCAGCTGCACGTATATGATGCTGTTGCAAAATCTTCACCACTTTATCAGCACCATGTTTGGTACGGGTAAAGACCAATGCGGTTTTAATTTCTTTATTGGCTAAAAGGTGCAATAGTAATTGAGGTTTCTCCATTTTACCCACATGGTACAGGCTTTGTTCAATTTTATCTACCGTAGAAGATGGGGGTGTTACTTCCACTTTGGCCGGGTTGGTCAATAATACATTCGCCAGTTTTTGAATTTCGGGTGGCATGGTAGCCGAAAAGAAAAGTGTTTGCCTTTTAGGAGGCAGTTTGGCGATTATCTTTTTTACATCATGAATGAACCCCATATCAAGCATACGGTCCGCTTCATCCAGTACAAAGATTTGAAGTTTGTCGAGACGTACATAACCCTGTGTCATTAAATCGAGTAAACGGCCGGGTGTGGCCACCAATACATCTACGCCCCTGCGCAGGGCATTGGTCTGGTGCATTTGTGATACGCCGCCAAAAATAACAGTGTGACGGATACCGGTATGCCGGCCATAAGCTGCAAAGCTTTCATCTATCTGTATGGCCAGTTCCCTGGTGGGTGTTAATATTAATACTTTGATACCGGGCGCCAATGGTTTTTGTTCATGCAGAATTTGCAGGATAGGAATGGCGAAAGCGGCTGTTTTGCCGGTACCGGTTTGGGCACAGCCGAGCAGGTCTCTGCGTTGCAGCACAAGTGGTATGGCCTGTTGCTGAATGGGTGTGGGAATGGTGTATCCTTCTGCGGCTACTGCCTTGAGGATAGGTTCAATAATTTCTAATTGTTTAAAAGCCATTATATGGTTTTATGTTTAAATCGCAGTATACTGCGGATGGAGCTGGCAAAGACGTTGTAGGTTCTGAATCAGCGAAAGTTATTCTATTTACCCTCCGAAGCATCCATCGTCGTTTTAAACTATTGTGGATAAATTAGCGAAGGAGGGAGACTACCACCGGCTTACAACTTGCCGTGTCAGTTATGTGGAGCAGAGTGCGAAGATAGGGGTTTATTGTGAGACGGGCAAGGCCGGTTGAAGCAAACTCCTGGAATTAGGAGAATATATAGCCGGCTGTGGTGCTGCGAGGATCGTCTGTTGCGTCGCACTCTTGTACGTTCTGTTCGCTATTGAGCATTTACGAAGTGATTAAAAATACTCAACCGGTTTATTACAGAGCCGGTATCTTCTAATGATTACTTGCAACCTCTTAAAATAATCTCCGGGCTATGTAAATAAATGACTTTCTCAGAAGACCCGATGGAAGAAATAAAATCCTTCATGCAATTAAACCATATTGTCTGCAGGGGAACGAGGAATATTACTTAGCCGCAGATGAAAAAAAATAAAATGTTTAGCGATATAGAAAGTGAGTTTGGATTTATTATAGATTCAGCAGATCCTCCAAAAAAAAACTACGCCTATAAAGGATCACGGAGTTTTTGATAGTATTCGTCAAGCTAATGCTGACGAAGTAAGACTTTTTACTGTCAGCGAAGCTTTAAATGATGTTTATAATCTAATCAATTGATCCTTTCAATGTTCCGATTCATGTTCCCACGCATCGGAGCTTCATAATAAAACAGTCATTGTTAATGCAGGAAAGTGCTGCGTGAAGACATACATCACAGCAAAGAAATATTTCATAGCTATATCAAAGATATTATGAATAGCACCCTTCCTTTTATTTCCGGGTATTTTTGGGTAATTATTTGGGTATTCTGCATTTTTTATGGGTATTTTTGGGTAAATTTATGGGTATGCTGAATACCGACTCCTTATATATTACACCCGAAATACTTTCCTTAGTTGCAGAAATTGACGAATTCCGGGGAACCTGGAAAGCGATTGGTAACCTGGTGCCGGATAAATTATTGCAACTGCAAAAGGTGGCCACTATTGAAAGTATCGGCTCTTCCACCCGCATAGAAGGAAGCAAACTATCAGATAAAGAAGTGGAAATATTGCTGGGCAACCTGCAAATCAAAAATTTTGCCACCAGAGATGAACAGGAAGTGGCGGGATATGCTGCGGTGATGAGCCTTATTTTCCAGCACCATACAGATATACGGCTTACAGAAAATTATATCAAACAACTGCACCGTGATCTGCTGCAATACTCCGGAAAAGATAACTGGCACCGGGGTGAGTATAAAAAATCTCCCAATCATGTGGAAGCATTTGATGAAACTGGTAAAAGCATGGGTGTGGTATTTGAAACAGCCACACCGTTTGAAACATCTTTACGGATGGAACAGCTGATACAGTGGACCAAACAAACGCTGGAAGAAAAAAAACTGCACCCATTGCTTATTACTGCCATATTTATTGTGGAGTTCTTAGCCATCCATCCGTTCCAGGATGGCAACGGCAGACTGTCAAGGGCGCTAAATATTTATTTATTATTGAATGCAGGCTATGTGTATGTACCCTACTCCTCGTTAGAAGCCGTGATTGAGCAAAATAAACAAGCCTATTATCTTTCGTTAAGGCAAACACAGGCTACTTTAAAAGATGCTTCACCCAACTGGCAGCCGTGGATCCTCTTTTTTTTAAAAACAATGCGAACACAAAAAGACCGGCTTGTTGTTAAGATTGAAAGGGAGCATATACTACTGACACAACTACCTGAACTGTCACAAAAAATTCTTGAACTTGCTACAGCGAGAGGAAGAATTACCATTAGTGAAATTCTTACCCTGACCAGTGCTAACAGGAATACCATAAAAAAACATTTGGAAAACCTGGTGGCCATTAAAAGATTGGTAAAAAATGGAGTTGGTAAGGGGACCTGGTATGGGCTTTCTTAACTCTATACCGTAATTGCACAAAACGTTCCTATGGAACGATAATAACATTTTAATTTCATCGATCTATCCACAAAATGTCCCTGCAGGACAGAGTATTTCATAATGCCCAATAGAATTACCGGACGTACAAGAGTGCGACGCAACGAAGCTGATAGCAGTACTGCAGTTGGTTAAATAATTCTTATTGTTCTTTAGCAGCAAGTATTCCGGTTTTTGTCAGACGGGGACCGTCAGACAAAAAACCCCCGGTAAGAATACCGGGGGAACAACTAAAAAACACTAGCTAAGATGCTCAGTGGCTTCATTGGAACGAATAACGATGCCCGGCTGAAGGCCGGGACTAGTCAGGCTTCTTGCCTTCTAAAAATGTATTGATGGTGCTTATTTGTGTTTGATTGTTCTCGTCAGTCTTGACTTCGTAGCTGCTGTAGAAATTTTCCACCTGGGTATTGTTGTTATACAATTCCATATTGCGGCGGATATATGCCGGCACAGTTTCAAACTCATTATTGGGGTCAGCAGCGTTAACATTGAATGATAAGTTTCTTAACTTATGCAGTCGTTCGGCCGCCCTACGTTTTTGTTCTTCGGTTTCGTCCTGCATCGCAGTATCCTCAACCTGGTTAAACAAAGGTGTCTGAGCCTGATGGGCTAACGGCATATCCGCCGCTGGAATGTCATCCCTTTCAATTATTTGCATTTGCAAGTCCAGGAGTTCGTCCTGTTCATTGCTGGCAGTGGTGGAAGGGACCGGTTTCTCGGCAGAAGTAATTGAGGCGATAACCTCTGGTTTAGATTCTGCGTAGATATTGGACGGTCTGGCCAGATAACCTCCCGATGCTGCAGGCACCGGGATTGCGCCAACGTTTCCATTGGCACTATCTTTCTTACTGAAAATCAACTCAGCGTCTGTTTCTTTTATTCCGGGAATCAATGATTCCTTTTGCTGCACCGAATTTATACTATCAGGTTTTACTATGGACAACATTTTATTAACAGTAGTTATCCCACTCGTTTGATTCGTATTGATACTAAGTATTTTTACTTGGGGCTGTGCAACTGGTTCTTTTATATCCGGTTGCAGTTCGAAGTGAATGATGGCCTGTTCTTCCTCCCTGATATCTGACATGTCAATAACAGGTGACTGCGGCACCATAACTTCCTCCACCAGTGTTGGCATCAGATAACTAAATTTTTCTTCGGCCACATCCGGAGCTATTGACCGCAACGCTTCTTCCATTATATCCATTTCCCTTTCTATCGCATTGGCCGGTACTATAACCGGGTTTAGTTTTACTGATTGTACTTCAGGCGTTGGTGTTTGTCCTAACACCATTATAATTTTTTCCTCGGGCTTTGGTTCTTCTTTCTTTGGCAGCGCTTTTGCAAACGGATCTTTGTGCTCAAATCCTGTTGCTATTAATGTAATACCAATCCTGTCGTTGAGCGTACTGTCGTAGCCCATACCGAGGATCACATCAGTTCCTTCACCAGCCTGTGTGAGCAGGTAGTTTTGAATCACTTCCACTTCATCCATGGTAAATTCATGTTCACCTGCCGCAGAATTAATATTAATGAGTATCCATTTTGCGCCTCTTATTTCACTGTCATTGAGCAACGGTGAGTTCAGCGCTTCTTCAATTGCTTTTTGTGCCCTGTCTTCACCAGACGCTTCTGCATTACCCAATATGGCTACGCCGCCATTACGCATCACCGTACATACATCAGCAAAGTCAACATTGATCTGACCGGTGCTGTTGATCACATCTGTAATACATTTGGCGGCAGTGGCCAATACATTGTCAGCTTTTTCAAATGCTTCCCTCATCTTCAGATTACCAAACTGGTGACGCAGTTTATCATTACTGATTACAAGTAATGTATCCACATAGCCTTTCAAAATTTTAATTCCTTCTTCCGCCTGCAATTGCCTTTTCTTTCCTTCGTAAGCAAATGGCGTAGTTACAATACCCACGGTAAGTATACCCAGGTCTTTACAAATTTTAGCAATGATGGGTGCACCACCGGTACCTGTACCACCACCCATACCTGCGGTAATGAAAGCCATCTTGGTATTCACTTCCAGTATCTTTTTTATTTCTTCCAGTGATTCTTCTGTTGCCTGCCGGCCAATGTCCGGGTTGGCACCGGCACCAAGTCCCTGTGTCAGGTGTGGCCCCAGTTGTATCCTGTTGGGGATACCGCTATTGGCCAGTGCCTGTGCATCAGTATTACAGATAATAAAATTTACACCGTCAATCTGTTGGCTGAACATGTGGTTCACCGCATTCCCTCCTCCACCACCTACACCAATTACTTTGAGGATAGATGATTTCTCTTTGGGCAGATCAAAATGTATCATAGCGTTTTGAATTTGGCCTCACCCCGGCCCTATCCTTACGGAGAGGGAGATGCGAAGCAGTTGTTAATTGGGTTAGTTATTCTCTCGAAACAGTTGTTATAAAAAAGTATTTCAAATTTTCGGGTTCCGAAGTCCTCCTGGGGGATTCAGGCGGCTGTTTCTCTTACAATGCCTTATCCCCTTCCTCCTTGAACAAATCAATAATGCCGTCTTTGAATTTGCCCCAAAAATTATTCAATCCTTTTCGTTCTCTTACTTTCTCTTCACTTACCACTTCTTCCACCACCGGCTCCATTTCTTCTTCTGCCTTCTTCAATCCTGTTGGAACATCCACTTTCCGGTATTCTTTTTCAAACTGCTTACGGTTATGTTCATAATCATCATATCCTTTGAGGATAAGTCCGATACAAGTGGAATATGTAGGCCTGGCAAGTTCTTCGATATGACCTGCTGCCAGGTGTTCATTAGGGAATCCTATTCTTGCAGGTAAACCGGTTACATACTCTGTAAGCTGTATAAGATGTTTCAATTGTGAACCGCCGCCGGTGAGTATTATACCACCATTTAACATACGGTTTTCCAATCCCACCTGCTTTAAATGATAGGTAACAAAATCCATGATCTCACTCATCCTTGCCTGTATAATATTTGCCAGGTTCTTTACGCTGATCTCTTTGGCCGGCATACCCCGCAAGCCCGGTATTGTGATATAGGCATTTGATTTTGCTTCGTTGGCTAATGCACTGCCAAACTGAACTTTCATTTGTTCCGCCTGCGTTTTTAACACCCCCAATCCTGTTTTAATATCATTGGTGATATTCTCTCCGGCAAATGGAATAACAGCAGTATGTTTTAAAATACCTTCATAGAAAACGGCAAGGTCAGTAGTACCACCACCAATATCCACAATTGCCACACCGGCTTCCAGGTCTTCCTGTCCCATTACTGCAGAAGAGGAAGCTAACGGCTGCAACACCAGATCTTTGGTATACAAACCGGCTTTCTCCACACTGCGGTTGATATTCTTAATGGCATTCTTATCACCGGTGATGATGTGGAAGTTGGCACCAATCTTCACACCCCCATATCCAATAGGATTGGGAATGTTTTGAAAATTATCCACGGTAAATTCCTGCGGTATCACATCTATGATCTGGTCACCGGCAGGTATATATGTTTTATACTGATCGTCTATCAGCTGATCAATCTCCCGCTGCGTAATTTCTTCTTCTGTCCGCTGACGTACAATATCTCCACGGGTTTGCAAGCTTTTTATATGGTGGCCTGCAATACCCACATATACTTCGTTGATATCCAGGTTTGGATTGGAAGCAAAGCAATTTTCTAAAGCACTTCTAATGGCTTTGATCGTTTCATCAATATTGAGCACTTGTCCGTGCTTTACACCGTTAGAGTTGGATTTGCCAAACCCGAGTATCTCCAGCTTGCCAAACTCATTTTTACGGCCGGCAATTACTGCGATCTTGGTAGTTCCAATGTCCAGACCGACAATAATGGGTTGTTCGTTGTTCATAATACTAGTTTTTAGTTGTTGTTGTTTATTTGCTAGTTCCGCCTGCAGCAGGACGAAGCAATCTTCTGAAATAATAAGAACTTTTTTTTATCGGCTTTGATACTTTGGTCATCGTCACTTGCTGCCTGTCCCGTCCGAATAGCGGGATCGCACAATTATACAGCATATCGTTGCTCAGCACCATCCGGCTACCATCTTTTTCATCCGGGTACTACCGGAGTTCCCCGGGTAGCACCCGGAGTTATTCATATTCGACCCCTTCGGGGTCTGGTATCAAATAATTCCTAGTTGTATCCTTCATTCTCACCAGCTGCAGGTTTTTTTCGCATTACTGCTTTTGGTTCCTGCTTTTTTAAGGCTGGCTTTGGCTGGTTGTTTCTCACTGGTTGCATTGGTTCATTCTTTGGTACCGGCTTCGCTGGTGCAGGACTGATATTATGCTGTTCCTCATTCACACTTCCATTATCCTTTAATGACGGGTCTGGTGCACTGGCAGAATCTGCTTCCAGTCTTACCAATGGTTTCATTACGCGTATGGCTGTATCACTTTCTGCTTCCATTGACTGAAGCAATAGTTTCTCCACGTTCTTTCTCAATTGCACAGAATCAATTTTTGCATCACCCGCATACCTGGAAGCCACCACCTGCCCCTTGTACTGCACATCAATTACTTTATACTTACCGAAACCTGTTTTACTCAATACCTGTTTATAAAAAATCATCAGCCGGTCAAACTTGCTGTCCATATTTTCTCCATTGCCCAGCTTTACCAAATGATTTCCCACCACCGGTACCATTTCAAAATTTCTTCCCGCAGTAATATCTATCTGTGATACCTGAGACATCCAGAACGAATTATTGATAATATAATTAGCCATTTCCCTTACATCATTCAGTAATGCACTGTCTGCTGTGTTTAATTTTTTCTTTTCCGGAAACCCAGTAAACACCGGCACCCTTGCACTCAACTTATCTGACAATGGCATTCTTTGTCCGGTACTGTCTATATAGAATGAGTTGCCCGTGGTGGTAAAGATTCTTGCCACCGGTTCTTTTTCCATTACTGTTATATGCAACACATCTTTGTTATCGAAATATAATTCCGCTTCATCTATCCATGTGTTATACTCCAGTGCCTGTTCCAGTTCATGCAGCCTGAACGAAGAAACCAGTTCTCCTTTGATACTTCCATTTGTCGCTTTCATCAACAATTGCTCCACATCTTTTTTATCAATAAACAGGTTATTCTTTGCCCCTTTGATCGTTATCGTATAATCCCTGCAATGCCCTTTATTTTTCTTGCTGATAGCCGCCAGCAACAGGGTAAGCATACCTCCGCCAATACACAGCCAAACTGTGATAAATAAAAGTCTTCGTATCGTTGTCTTTGCGTTCATTTCATTATCACCCTTCCGGGTTATTCATATTCAACCCCTTTGGGGTTATTATACATTTGATGTTCTATTCATATTCAACCCCTTTGGGGTTATTATACATTTGATGTTCTATTCATATTCAACCCCTTTGGGGTTATTATACATTCGATGTTTTATTCGTATTCAACCCCTTGGGGGTTTGTAATACATTCGATGTTCTATTCATATTCAACCCCTTTGGGGTTATAATACATTCGATGTTTTTTATTCATATTCAACCCATGGTGGGTTACTCATCCACCACCACTTCGGGGTTTATGCATCTTTTAATGCTTCTTTTACCGGTTCTACCAGCATGTCTATATCTCCAGCACCAGCTGTTATCAATACTTCACCAAATTCTTTATTTACAGTCTTCACATATTCATCGTTGATCCATCTCATTAAATTTTCTTTTGTCATCACCCGGCTGTTGGTGTTTTCCATTTTTTCCAGGATCATTTCGCTGCTCACTCCTTCCACTGGTAATTCCCTGGCCGGGTAAATGGGTAAAAGGATTATTTCATCCGCCAGATCCAGTGCTTCCGCAAACCCTTCAGCCAGGTCCCTTGTTCTGGTGTACAGATGCGGTTGAAAAATAACTGTGCATTTTTTTTGTTTGAATAAGGTTTTCGCCCCATTGATCAATGCCTTCAATTCTTCAGGGTGATGGGCATAGTCATCTATATACACCGGCATCTCCCATTCACCTTCCTTTTTAAATGCAGCCGGGGGAAGGATATATTCAAACCTTCTTTTTATACCCCGAAAATTTTCCACTGCAGCTTTAATCTTTTCCTCTTCAATTCCCAAAGAACTGGCGACAGCAATGGCAGCCACCGTATTTTCCACATTATGCATACCTCCCATATTCAATTTTACATTCGTCAGTGTTGTATCTTTTGTCACCACATCAAATGCATAACCTCCATTTATCATCTTAATATTGGCGGCATACACATTGGCGCTTTCATTTTGCAAACTGTAAGAGAGAAAGTTCTCCCTTTTTCCACCTGCTGCTGTGGACAGTTCTTTAATTCTTTCCAAACCAAATTTTCCTATTACCAATCCGCCAGGCCTAACCTTTTTGCTGAAATCAATAAAGGCCTGTTCCATTGCAGCGGCTGTTCCATATATATCCAGGTGGTCTGCATCCATGGCTGTGATAATAGCTATATCAGGGCTTAATTTCAAAAAACTTCTATCGTATTCATCTGCTTCTATCACACACACATTTCTTTTGCTTGCCCAAAAATTGGTACCATAATTCACCGCAATGCCACCCAAAAATGCGTTACCTCCAAATCCACTGTCACGCAGCAAGTGCGCCACCATCGTGGTGATGGTTGTTTTTCCATGTGTACCGGCGATACATATATTAAAAGAACGTTCACTAATTATCTGCAATACATCGCTTCTTTTTACCACTTTATATCCTTTCTCCCTGTAATACACCAACTCTTTGTGCGAGGCGGGTATCGCCGGTGTATACACCACCATGTCTACCAGTTTTGGAATCAGTTCAAGGTTCTCTTCATACTGAACCGATATTCCACTTGCTTCCAGTTCCCTGGTAAGTACAGTTGGTGTTTTATCATACCCGCTTACTTTTATGCCGCTGGCATGAAAAAACCTGGCAATAGCACTCATCCCGATTCCCCCGATACCAATAAAATAAACGGCACCATGCTTACCTTCCCCAAGCGAGAAAGTGTATTGTTCATCTATCTTGGTTATGTCTGCCATTCGTCATCCATTTTTTTCAAACCCCCAAAGGGGCATTCATAAGGACAGTATTAACTTGTACGTTTCTATTATATCATCCGCAATACTTCTTCGGCAATTCTTTCATCGGCACTTGCTACTCCAAGGGGAGTTATATTCGTTTTTAATTCTTCCTGCTTGGCTGTATCCATTGATAATTCGATTATCATAAACACCAGTTTTTGCATTACCTCGTTGTCTTTCACCATCAATGCTGCATTTTTTTTAACAAGTTGCATGGCATTTACCGTCTGATGGTCTTCTGCTGCAAATGGATAGGGTACAAACAAAACCGGCTTTTTGGCCGTACACAGTTCAGCCACCGTCATTGCACCAGAACGGGCCACCACCAAATCTGCCGCTGCATAAGCGTACTCCATTTTTGTTATGAACTCATTTGCTGAAACGTTCTGTCTTCCTTTTGTGCTTTCAACTGCTTTCACTGCATAAGGCTTCCCTGTTTGCCAGATCAACTGCAGTCCGGCGTCTGTTATTTTATCCAACCCTTTATCAATTGCCTCATTTATTGATTTCGCCCCAAGGCTTCCACCCACCACGAGTACCGTTTTCTTCTTTTCATCTAACGAAAAAAATTCAACTCCTTCGCTTCTTGATATAGCCGCATCCGAAATAGAGTTTCTTACAGGGTTTCCTGTTACCATGATCTTTTCTTTGGGGAAAAATTTTCCCATCCCATCTGTACCGGTAAAAATTTTGTCCGCTTTTCTTCCCAGCATCATATTGGACTTACCGGCAAATGAATTTGACTCGTGAATAAAAGTTTTTATCCCCCTTGCCTGTGCAAACCGTAATACAGGAAAACTGGAATAACCACCGACCCCTATTGCTGCATCGGGTTTAAACTTCTTGAAGATGCTGCGTACCTGTAAAAAACTCTTCAACAACTTATATGGCAATCCAATATTTTTTATCAAAGAACTTCTGTTAAAACCCGCAATATCCAACCCTTCTATTTTATAACCTGCCTGGGGAATTTTTTCCATTTCCATTTTCCCCTTTGCCCCGATAAATAATATTTCAATACTGCTATCCATATTTTTCAGTGCATTGGCGATTGCTACCGCCGGAAAAATATGTCCGCCTGTCCCCCCCCCCGCTATTACGATTCTCTTTCCCATATAATTACTTTACTTCCGCTGCTGCTGCTTTTCCTTCTAATTGCTCTACGTTTCTCGCCACACTTAATATGATACCGATTGCCAAACAGGTAAATATGAAACTCGTTCCCCCCATACTTACCAGCGGCAGTGTTACACCTGTTACGGGGAATAAGTTTACTGTTACTGCCATATTTGCCACCGCCTGTATGGCCAGTGTAAAACTCAGTCCCAATGCAAGGAATGCCCCGAATGCAAACGGGCATCGTTTGTATATTCTGATACAACGGTATAAAAACACGAGGTAGATGAACATAATAAATGCACCACCTGCCAAACCATATTCTTCTATTATAATGGCATAGATAAAATCGTTATAGGCCTGTGGCAGATAATCCCTCGTGGTACTGTTGCCGGGCCCTACGCCAAATACACCGCCTTTTGAAATAGCGATCTTGGCCTGGTTTACCTGGTATTCTCCTTCATCTATATTCCTGCTGCCATACATAAAACTTTCCATCCTTCCTATCCATGTATCCACACGGCCAAATAAAGGAGAAGACGATTTTTTTACTGACACCACCCCTTCTTCATTTTTTGTTTGTCCATGACGGATAACTGCAGCTGATACCAAAAACACGATGGGTATAAGTGCCACCCCAATCGTTAATAAGATATGTTTTGTGTTTACCCTACCTATGAACAGTAACAGCAAACAACTGGCACCCAGTAATAATGCGGTGGACAGGTTAGCCGGTGCAATCAATGCACAGGTAATGACCACCGGGGCTATGACCGGTAAATAGCCTTTTTTAAAATCCTTGATCACATCCTGCTTTTTACTCAGCAACCTGGCCAGGTACATGAACAAGGCCAGCCTGGCAAAGTCGGATGTTTGCATGGTCATATTAATCAGCGGCAACCGTATCCAGCGGCTGCCTTCATTCATTCTTACACCAAAAAACAATGTATAAAAAAGAAGCGGCAGTGAGATAAGAAAAGCTATCTGTGCTGCTTTGGAATAAAAAGTATAGTTGACAAGGTGAGCAAAATAGATAACCATGATGCCTGCCATAATAAAAGCCACTTGTTTAAAAAGGTAAATCTCCGTGTTGCCTTTATAATTTTTATAGGCGAGTGAACCGGTAGCACTGTATACTGCCAGCAAAGAAACCAGGGTAAGCAGTACCACCAGTGCCCAGATAACCTTATCGCCCTTCGTCTTACTGAGCAGGTTATTGGTATTGAAGGTATTCCTCAATTCATTAAACCGTATTTCTTTTGTAGTTTCCATTTTTTATTGCAAACTGTTTACAACTCTTTTACTGCATGCTTAAACTGGTTACCCCTGTCTTCATAATTTTTAAACAAATCGAAACTTGCACAGGCCGGACTCAGTAATACCACATCGCCTTTGCCCGAAAAATGAAAAGCTGCGTGTACTGCTTCTACAGCAGCTTTGGTATCCACGATGTTGCTTACTATATTACCAAATGCATCATGTATCTTTTTGTTATCCACCCCCAGGCAGATAATCGCTTTTACCTTTTCTTTCACCAATTCTTGTATCAAAGAATAATCATTTCCTTTATCCACTCCACCAAGTATCAATACAACTGGTTTGGTCATACTTTCCAGTGCATACCAGGTTGAGTTTACATTGGTGGCTTTGCTGTCATTAATAAATTCAACCCCCCGAACGGTGGCCACATGTTCTGACCGGTGTTCCAGGTTTTGAAAATTCTGAACCGCATCTCTTATCTTGTCTTTGCGGATATCCAGTGTCGTGGTTGCCACGCATGCCGCCATTGTATTGTATTGATTATGCCTGCCTTTCAGCGCAAAATCAAATACACTCATGTTGGTAAAATCCTGTCCCGTTCTTATGTACATATCCCCGTCTTTGATAAATGCTCCGTTTGGCAGTTCTCTTTTCATGCTTATTGGCAGTTGGTTAGATTGAATATTGAACCTGTCTAAATTTTTCATAGTTACTTCATCATCGCAGCAGTAAATAAAATAATCGGTTTGCTGCTGGTTCATTGCGATCCTGAATTTGCTGTTGATATAATTTTCAAATTTGTAATCGTAACGGTCGAGGTGATCTTCGGTGATATTGGTGAGCACCGCAATATCCGGTCTGAATGTTTTTATATCATCCAGCTGAAAACTGCTTACTTCCACCACATACAGGGGCTTTGGATCTTTCGCCACCCTTTTGGCAAATGAATCGCCGATATTTCCCACCAGCGCACAATCAAGACCGGCAGTTTTGCAGATATGATAGATCAGCGCAGTGGTGGTGGTTTTTCCATTGCTGCCGGTAATGGCAACAATCCTGCTGTTACCTTTAAACCGGTAGGCCAGTTCCACTTCACTGATAATATCAATTCCTTTTGCCCGAATCTTTTTTACGATGTCTGCTTTGTCCGGTATGCCCGGGCTTTTCATCACTTCGCCGGCATCCAGGATTTTTGAAAGGGTATGTTTGCCTTCTTCAAAATCAATTTCTGCCTGCTGCAATTCGTTACGATACTCATTTTTCAAAGAACTTCCATCGGAAAGAAATACATCATATCCCTGTTGCTTCGCCAGTAGTGCGGCACCCACACCGCTTTCTCCTCCCCCTAATATGACGAACCTTTTTTTCATTTTTTCTCTCCCGTATTGCCTCTTCCGCCATGTGCGGAGAGGCCGGGCACATTTGTTTCATCTTTAGTACCGGCTACCGGACACTTTACCAATATTCCGTTTCACTAAAAGTGTACGGAACACGGTTCTTCACAAGTATTGGATTTAATTACAACTGCACTAAAATTTGTTTTTTATCAGAACATTAGCTTTCCCGTGTACCGGACTGGTTTTTCAATAATATATTTCTCAAAAAGCAATTAGCCTGTTTTACCTCATTTTCAGCGTGGCAATACTCAATACCACCAGCAATACAGTCACTATCCAAAACCGGGTCACAATTTTCACTTCATGGTATCCCTTTACCTGGTAGTGGTGATGCAAAGGAGCTTTCAAAAAAACCCGTCTGCCAATACCATATCTTTTCTTTGTATACTTGAAATATCCTACCTGTAACATCACACTCAGTGTTTCCACAAAAAACACACCGCAGAAAATCGGCAGCAGCAATTCTTTATGCACAATGATAGCCAGTGAAGCAATGATGCCACCCAATGTCAAACTGCCGGTATCACCCATAAATATCTGCGCCGGAAACGAGTTATACCACAAGAACCCGATACATGCCCCGATCATTGCTGCAATAAAAATGGACAACTCCCCCAAATTGGGTATGTACATGATATTTAGATAATCCGCAAAGACCAGGTTACCGCTTGCATAAGCGAATATGCCGAGCAATACCCCAATTACCGCCGAAGTACCCGTGGCCAATCCATCTAACCCATCTGTCAGGTTAGACCCGTTTGATACTGCCGTAATAATAAAAATCACCACCAATATGTAAAGAACCCATGTATACCCTCTCCACGAAGCCGGCAATAATTTTGAGTAATTAAACTCATGGTTTTTTACAAACGGAATGGTTGTCAATGTCGGCGTATTCGTTTCGGTAAAATACTTTGTTTTCCCATTTACATTCTTTTGAAAAACAGCAGAGTCCGTTGGCGGCACTTTCCCCACATACTCCCTCCATATTTTCACTTCACTGTTGAAATAAAGCGTAGCCCCCACCGTAATACCCAATCCCACTTGTCCTAAAATTTTAAACCATCCAGCCAACCCATCTGTCCCGCTTTTTTTGTATTGCTGCCCTTTCTGCTGGGCCATCCTTTTTCCCCGCAGCTTCAGGTAATCATCTATAAAACCAATTATTCCCAGCCATACCGTGCTTATCAGCATCAGCTGCACATACACTTTTGTAAGATTTGCAAACAACAGGGTAGGGATGATAATGGCCAGGATGATAATAATCCCTCCCATTGTTGGTGTACCTTTTTTACTTTCCTCGCCGGGCAATCCCTCTTCCCTGATGCTTTCGCCTATTTGCTTTTTTTGTAAGAACTTAATTAATTTTTTTCCATAGAATGTTGTTATAAACAAAGACAACATTACCGCCAATAACACCCGGAATGTGATAAAGCCGAAGAGCCTGCTTCCGGGAAAATTTATTCCTTCACTTTTAAGCCATTCAAATAAATGATACAGCATCGTTGGTTATTGGTTTATCCGCCATATCCATGGCATCGGGGGATTATCAGTTGTCATAAATCAGATACTCCATTCATTTTAATATTTTCAAATTCCCATACTTCCACATTTTCACATTCACTTATCAAGCAACTCAAACATCTCTTTCACTATTTCTTTATCATCAAACTGGTTTTTCACACCTTTTATCTCCTGGTACTTTTCGTGTCCTTTTCCTGCTATCAGTATGATATCTTCCTGCTTTGCTAAACTGATTGCTGTTTTTATTGCTTCTTTCCTGTCTGCAATTGCGATATATTTTCGTTTGGCTGCGGCACTCAGTCCTTCTTCCATATCTTTTATTATCTGTGCCGGGTCTTCACTTCTCGGGTTGTCACTGGTAAAAATTACTTTGTCGCTGTACTCACAGGCCGCTTCTGCCATCAACGGCCTTTTTGTTTTATCCCTGTCGCCGCCACAGCCCACTACTGTTATTACCTGCTCAAACCCTTTTTTCAATTTCTTTATCGTTGCCAGCACATTCAGTAAGGCATCCGGTGTGTGTGCATAATCCACTATCGCTATCACTCTTTCTTTTGCTGATACTATGTAATCAAATCTTCCTTCTGCCCCGGTCAGCACACTTAAAGCGGTCAGCACTTCCTGCTTATCTTCTCCCAGGCAAATGGCTGCTCCATATACTGCCAGCAGATTATACGCATTGAATTCACCGATCAACCTGAAATGCACTTCCACCTCATTTACTGTCATCATCAAACCGCTCAGGCTGTTATCCAGTATTTTGCCTTTAAATTCCGCTACCGTTCTCAGGCTGTAGTAATACTTCTTTGCGTTCGTATTCTGCAGCATTACGGTCCCTCTTTTATCATCAGCATTGCTGATTGCAAAGGCCAATGATGGCAGTGAATCGAAGAAGGCCTTTTTTACCCGGATGTATTCATCAAATGTTTTATGATAATCCAGGTGATCATGTGTGATATTGCTGAAAATACCGCCCGCATACTGCAGCCCGGTTATGCGGTGCTGGTGTATGGCATGTGAACTTGTTTCCATGAACACATGTGTACATCCTTCTCCGACCATCTGACTTAATAATTGATTAAGGCTGATGGCATCTGGTGTGGTATGCGTGGCTGGCACTATCTTCTCACCAATCCGGTTCTCCACTGTGCTTAACAATCCGCAGGTATATCCCAATCTTGTAAAGAGCTTGTATAATAATGTTGCTATTGTTGTCTTTCCGTTTGTTCCTGTTACTCCCACCAGTTTTATTTTTTCTGATGGCCGTCCAAAAAAATTATTCGCCATATAAGCCGCTGCCACCGCACTGTCTTCCACTTCCAGATAAACCACGTTTTCATTTCTTTCAGCAGGCATTTTTTCACACACCACAGCTGATGCTCCGTTTTCAACAGCTTTCTCAATGAACTGGTGACCGTCTGCGGCCGCCCCTCGTACTGCTACAAATGCAGCTCCCGGCTTTATCTTTCTCGAATCAATCTGTATATCGTTTACTTCAATACCTGTGCTTCCCGCCACTGCCCTTATCGCCACTTTATATAGTACATCTTGTAATAACACAACTGCCGTTTAATCTTTTATTCGCTGCATCAGCTTAATTCAAGCATAACTGTTATTCCTTTACCTAATGCAGATCCTGGTGCCACAGACTGCATTGTTACTTTTCCTTTTCCTTTTACTGCTACTTTCAATCCCAAATTTTCCAGCAGGCAGATGGCGTCTTTCAATCCCATGCCTCTTACATTTGGCATCACCTGCTTACGGATAACTGCCGCTTTTATTATCGGCTGTCCGGGATTGTCAGACTGGTTCCAGTTAGTATACACACTGGCCCAGCTATTTTGCGACACAGAATCCCGGTATGGCATTTTCATTATTGAGAAAACATTTTTTATATCAGCCGTGTACCCTGCATAGAAATATGCGCTGCTGTCTTTTTTGGCCGCATACAATGAGGGGCTTTTTTTCTCCACATACATTGCATATACTTTAGTGGCAATCTCTTTAAATACCGGAGCAGCCAGTGTACCTCCATAGTGCGATGCTGCATGTGGTTTTGTGCGTATGACAACTATACAAGTATACTGCGGTTTTTCTGCCGGAAAATATCCTACAAACGTAGCCTGGTAAACTCCATGGGCATATTTGATCGGCCCATCGGATACATGTGCTGTTCCTGTTTTACCTGCCACAGCAAAAGGCATATCTTTAAATGCTTTCCGGGCTGTTCCTTCTGTCACTACCATTTCCATTGATTCCCTGGCACTTTTAATCACAGCAGGCTTACAAATATTATCATCCAGTACAGATGGTTGAAACAGCTTGTGCAATACTCCATTACCCTGTATGCTATTTACCAGGTAGGGCTTCATCATTTTTCCGTTATTGGCAATAGCATTATATAACGTGAGTGTATGTAAAGGGCTGACCTGTATACCATACCCAAAACTCATCCACAACATATTTCCTTCTGCACTTCCTTTTTGATTCAGTGGCGCCATTGTGGGCCTGGGCACATTAGCCAGGTCTATCGGCGATCTGACATCCAGCCGGAAACGATGCATAAATTCTTTCAGTTCTGCCGGCTTTTGACCAAATGCTTTTAAAGCAAGCATACTCATACCCACATTTGAACTATGGGCAAAACATTCTTTAACTGTTAATGATGACCTGGGTGATTTTTCAGCATCTGTCACTATCTTATTTCCCACCTGCTTTCTTCCGGCACCTCCCACTTCCACTATATCATCAATGTTGCTGGTGCCTTTCTCTAATACGGATAGAAGGGTAACAAGTTTGATAGTGGAACCCGGCTCTGTTGCCCGCAAAGCATAGTTATCATCTTCCCAGTATGTGCCATCACTGTTGCGGCGGCCGAGGTTGGCCATTGCTTTTATCTTACCGGTACTTGTTTCCATTACTATGGCAGTTCCGTAAGGGCCTTCACATTGCAGCATCATCCGCATCAATGCAGTTTCAGCAATATCCTGCATGTTCACATCAATGGTGGTATATATATCCTTTCCATTCTCAGGGTCTGTTTGCGATCCTTCCACCGGTACTGGTGTGCCGCCTGCTATATAGCGTACCAGTTTTTGTCCGTTGTGTCCGCTCAGCACTGTATCATAACTTCTTTCCAGGCCCACGTTTTGTTTCCTGGCCTTATTGGCCTCATCTTTAAATTCTCTTGAAAGGCCGATCGTCCTGTTGGCCAGTAACCCAAATGGCGTTTCCCTTTTACTGTTTACATCCACTATCACTCCACTTTTATTTCTACCAAGCCGTACCAATGGAAAATCCCGGAAAACTTTATACTGTTCAAAACTCAGCTTCTTCTTTAACGGATAATACCTGTCGTTTTTCTTAAAAGAAAATTGAAGCTCTTTTTTATACTGGGCTGCGGATTTATCTTTAAAATAATCTGCCATGGCCATAGCAAAAGAGTCTACATTCTCTGTAAAGCGTTTACCTTTTTTCTCCCTGAGCCCATCTGCATTAAAATCAATGTAAATATCAAAGGTGGGGATAGAGGTGCTCAGCATCTGACCGTCTTCACTATAGATAGTACCCCGTTCTGCATCCAGTGCAATAAATTTCTGGTGAAGGCTGTCGCTCATACTGCGCCAGTGGCTGCCCTGTACCCGCTGAATGTAGAAAGCTCTGCTAAGGACAAGTACGCTGATCAGTACTATACCGATAAAACTGAGGTAAACCCTCCATAATATGTCCCGTTTAACGTCCAATGTCCGTTGTTAATCACCGGGTTTAGCCCGGCAATCTGATTTAGTAGTTATTAGTTGTATCCGTCCTTGTGATGCAAAAGCAATATTCTATTTACCCATCTTCGTTCCGTCAATTGCACGTTCTTTATCGTTCTGTTCGTCCGCTTGACCCTGTGGGCTGCTCAACAACCTATCCCGGCTTCCTTCAGCACTTATTCTTCCTCAGCTCACCCCCTCCGGAGAGGAGGATGCTTTACTGTTAATTTGTTTTGCTGCTATCTTTCAGCACTACCGGAGATTGTTCCAGTTCCTTTAATCCCAGTTGCTTTATTGCATCTGATTTTACCAGCTCACTCTGCTTGCTCTGAAACATCACTTTACTTTTTACTGCCACGTATTCGTATTTCAGTTCTTTTACTTCTTTGGCTGTCCGGTTTATATTCCTGTTCATCTTATCTGCATAGTGTCCATTGTAGATGTACAGTACAGCCAGCAATGTGAGGAACAAAAAGAACGGCACCTGCTTTACGATAGACTGATAATTAAGCCACCGTTTCCAACTTGCCTGTTCACGGAGCCCTGAGGTTCCGTTAGGCAGGTCGTTTTTCAGATCCCGTTCTTTTGTATTTCTTTGTTCCTCCATACATGAGTTTTTAGGCCCGTTAGTCTTGGTTTTTCATTTCTCTTTCTTGCGAAAGATGGTTGATTTCAAAGGATATAGATTTTCAAGTTTTATACCCTCTTATATTTACAATCGTTAATTCTTTATTTTTCACTTCCCTTTATGCTTTCAACCCTTGTCTGCAATGGGTTTACAAAGACTTTTCATCCTTTAGCGTTCAAACTCTTAAACCGCAATTTTTTCTGCCACCCGAAGCTTTGCACTTCTCGATCTCGGGTTTTGCCTCATCTCCGTATCTGTGGGCAGCATCGGCTTTTTGGTTATTATTTTCAGTTCATTCACCGTTTCAGTATTGATAAAAGGGTTCTCTTCCGGTTCATCAAATGAACCGCGTCGAAAAAAATTCTTTA
This sequence comes from Chitinophagaceae bacterium, assembly GCA_031441485.1. Lineage (GTDB taxonomy): Bacteria > Bacteroidota > Bacteroidia > Chitinophagales > Chitinophagaceae > JJ008. The sequence continues at coordinate 24,733 of JANOEQ010000032.1, read as the reverse complement.
CCAATCTGTCCTCGAGAGAATGGAACGTAATAATGGCTACTCTGCCTCCGGGCTTTAATAAGGATGGGATCTGCTGCAGCATTTCTTTCAATGCGCCTAATTCGTCGTTCACTTCAATTCTTAATGCCTGGAAAACCTGGGCGAAGTACTTGTTGGGGTTTCCTTTTACTATTTCCCGGAGTGCATTTTTAAACCCATCAATTGTTTTTAACGATGCTGTCTTGCGCACCTGTACTATTGTTTTGGCTAAGGTTTTGGCGTTGGTTACTTCCCCATACTGTTCAAACAGTTTATGTAACCGTTGTTCTGTATAGGTGTTCACCACCTCAAAAGCAGTCAATGCCTGTCGCTGATCCATTCGCATATCCAGCTCAGCATTGTACCGGGTAGAGAATCCTCTATCCGCTTCGTCAAACTGGTGACTGCTTACGCCCAGATCAGCCATTATACCATCCACTGCTGTAATCCCCTCCAGCCTCAGGAAACGCTGCATGTGCCGAAAATTGTGTGAAACAAAAACTAATCTTTCGTCGGCAGGAAGATTTTTTTTAGCATCGTCATCCTGGTCAAAGGCTATCAGTTTGCCGTTAGGCCCTAATTGGGCCAGAATGGCTTTTGCGTGACCGCCACCGCCAAACGTACAATCGACATAGATTCCATCAGGGTTGATGTGAAGTGCTTCAATCACCTCGTTAAGAAGGACAGGAATATGATACTCGGCGGATTTGGAATTTGGAATTTGGTTGGTATCACTACGCTTACTCATGGTTTTACAAATTCCTAATTACCAATTCCCGGTTGTTGAGTCATTACTTCCTTCGCCAGGTTACTGAATGCATCCGGTGAAAATGAGTCAAAGAGCTGTTTGTACTTATTACTATCCCAGATTTCTATTTTGTTGACCGCTGCTACCAGCACAATGTCTTTATCCAGATCAGCATGCAGTTTCAGATTGGGCGGCACTAATAGCCGTCCGGCACTGTCCGGTTCTACGAAAATGGCCCCGTTCAAAAAATAACGCCGAAACTCTCTCACTTTGGGATCAAAATCATTCAGGCTGCTGATATTATTAAAGAGCGGTTCCCAGTTTTTAACCGGGTAAAGAGCCAAACACTTTTCAAACCCCCTGTTGATAACAAAGCGGCTGCCTTCTGCTTCCGGCAATTGCTTTTTGAACCCTGCTGGGAGGAGGAACCGCCCCTTGGTGTCCAAAGTAGCCTCGTATTCTCCGAGAAAGCCTGTCATTATCAGTGGTTTGAGTCAATTTTCAAATAATTACCACAAAATAACACTTTTCCCCACTTAACTACCAAATTTTTTGGAATTTAATTTTTCCCCACTCTTTTCTTTGTCTGAAACCCTTTGTGGAAAAGGGTTTGGAGAGATATTCGTTACTTTGGCCAAAAGAATTGCTGTATAGGATGTGAATTGCAGTGGATAAGCCGTGAATAACGATATTTGAAGGTACAAATCCGCAGAATAAACGAACTTCATTACTAATCAACACATGTCAACAACTGGCTATTCCGGTACTCCGCTGTTAAAAAAACTCGGCATCAAGCCGGAGATGAAAATTGTATTAATCAATCACCCCGAAGAGTATTATTTGCTACTGGAAACAAACATCAGTGATCAATTATGCAGAAAGAATGAAACCCCTGACTTTGTTCATTTGTTTGTGACATCAATAAAAGAGTTTGAAAAAGAAATGAAAAAGCTGAAACCTATTCTCAAAAAAAATACTTCGCTCATCATTTGGGTTTCCTGGTATAAGAAAGCATCAAAGATTGCAACTGATATTACTGAAGATGTGATTCGGGATTATGCATTACAAAACGATCTGGTGGATGTAAAAGTTTGTGCCGTGAGTGAGGTGTGGAGTGGGTTGAAATTAGTTGTACCGGTAAAACTAAGATAGTAATACCCTTGCACTAAAATCTATATTTAATAAAAGTTTCCGAAAAACGGGGGAATACCCGGTATGAAGTAACAGATATACTGTTTAATGATTGTATTGCGTGTGAGTATGAATGTTGATTTAGCAAATTATTAACGTGAAAACCAATTTCCCATTTATTATTCTTCAATTTTATTAGTATTCCTGATGTAACATTCCAGAGATATGCGGATGGTTGTGATGTAGACCTCAAATAATAATACTGAAACCCAGACTCAATAAATAAACGATCTGAAAATTTCCAGTTTACTTGAACTGAAGATTCTAAATATTTGTTTTTACTGTTAGTTGCTCCAAGTTGTTTATTAAGGCTGTATTTTAATTGTGAACTTATTTGTAACTCCCGTATTTCAGTTCGAAATTGTATAGCACTCTGGACTTGATTAAATCTAATTCTAGCTTGATTGCCATTTATTAATAAATAAGTGTCCCCACTTGCCAGATTAATGCTTGGCGAAAATTGGGTACGGTAGTTTTTTGACAACTTCTGTCCTCCAAATGAAAGTACCATTGTCTGTGTGTTTTTATCCGCAAAAAATGCTTTATTATACACAAAGTTTTGGAAAGGCTGAATTTCTAAAATACTTAACTGGGGGGATCTTTGAAAAAGAAAGCTTGAAAAAAAAATAACCCGTTTTCTGAGCAAGTTAGAATGAAAGTACGAAAGTCTAATAACATCAGAAACTCCTTCACTAATTACATTCGTGCCGCTATAAATTGATGTGAAATCCCTGATAAAAAAGCCGCTGGTTGCACTTAGCAGATCAGTAAACTTGTTATTACGATTCCAAGAAAAAATAAAATTATTTTGATCAGACAGTTTGTGCTCAATAGTAATTTCTGGAAGTAGTTTTAATTTTTCACTTTTCGATGTGTACTCCTTTTTATAAACATTCGTTAATTTGTTCGCAAATCCCAGGAAGCTTACCTGAAAACTACATGTAGTTCGTATGCCAATTCTCCACGAATCTCTGAGTAATAGTTTTATTAAGTATCGCCTGTTCCGAACAAAATTTACAGAATCATTTATAACTGAAAATGAATTTATTTGTCCAAACTCCGTAAAAATTGAATTTGACAGACTTTCTTTGAAATACTCAAAAGCGACTTCAGTCGTAAAAATATTTCTTTTAAACTTTTGAATAACCGAAACCCTTGAAATGAACTCATCTACCCTTTGCTGTTCACTTTGCCTAATAAGGCTATAATTAGCAGGAAAATAAAAGAACTGGTGAAATAAGAAAGGTGAAATAATATAATTACCCGGCAATTTTAAATTTTGCTGCTGAAGACTTATTGAAAGGGCGCTTTTTGATGATAACAATCTACTATAAACAAATCTCGCCGCAATCATATTTTTTAGGGAGTTTCCTGTTTGTAAATAATATTTATTGCCAGGCAGAACCGTGTTCTCCATTGAAGTATTCCAATCATTACTACTCTTCAAAGAGAACGAAAACTGACTTTTAGAGTTGGGTAAAAAACTGGCTGACAATAGTGAGCTTAATCCATTTAATCTCTTAGTTATATTTCTTTTTTGAAAAATCTGAAATGTTTGCAGTCCAAAAGAATATTCTGTGAAATTATCCATACTCTGAGAATACTTATCATACCCAAACCCTACTCTCCCCCTGACTAATAGCTTTTTAGTAGGCTTCACCAAAAAGTTAACTGAAGATAAAAAAGACCTGTTTTGGAATACGGCTTTAATATTTTCATTATTTGTTTGAATATCCGTAATACCTCCAACAAAATATCTTTCAGGAGATTGGATATCATATAATGGATCATTACCTACCCCCTCAATTGTGAATTTTTCGTTGCCGTGTTCCCAATTTATAGTTCCAGTTGAATTAGTTTTATTCAACAAAATAATTTTTGTCTTATCATAGAGAGAAACAGCCTGCATAGCAGCACTATTATATTTTAGGGGTACACCAATTGAAGATTCAATGTTCCCAAAAAGCTTTTGCAAGAAGCCCTTTTTATATTTGATATTAAGAACTTGCTCCTTTCCACCTGTTAAACCTGATAATACATTACTTTTATCCGGTTGGTTTTGTATAACCTGTAGCTGTTCAATACCTGTAATATCAAGGTTAGCAAGAAAATCCGAATAATTTCTACCTGACAAATCATCATCATTAATCAGTACCCTGTCGATTAACTTACCGTTGTAAACAAAGCTTCCATTGCTTGTAACTGAAAACCCCGGGATACTTGAAAGCAACTGTTTCACACTCGATTCATTGCCTCTCTTAAACTTATCAGCCAGAAATGATGTTGTGTCGCCAGATATAGATATTGATGGTAAATTTTTAATAAAAATCTCTTGAAGAGTTGTAGCAGAATCGGATAAAACAATGTCCACTAAAGCAGTATCTAAATTTACAAAACTTACAAAAATATTCTTTTTTATATTGTATCCGACTGCCGATACTTCAATCCACCCGGAAAACTCCATATGAACATTAAGTCTGAAAAAACCGCTTTGGTTTGCAATTGCATAGTATTTATTGACTCCCGCGGTATCCTTTTTCCATTTAACTGATGCAAAGGAAATTGGTTTCCCAGTATTGTCAATTACCTTACCGTCTACTATATGCTGGGCTATTAAAGGAATACAACATATTATTGTAAAGAATACTAAAAGCCATTTCCTGGCTTTTTTCGCCATTTCGTATTAATTTTTAATTTTTACCTCACTCACTTCTCCCTTTTTTTCCCTTTCCAATTCTTTTTGATAAAATTCAGCCAGCTTTAAAGCATCTGAATTATGCTTGTTCACAATATCATTAAATTCATTTCGCGTCACAGATGTTGCTCCCTCACATGGGGGCATTATGCTTACCACTTGCCTTGCCGGCCATTCCAACTCAAGCATTTCCATACTAATTTTTTGGGTTTCATTTGTAATCTTAATAAGCAATCCCGGAAGTCCTCGCATATTCCAGGGTGCTACAGACACGGGTATTGATGGTGCAAACCAAGCCACTATTTTATCTTTTGTTTTTTCAGTTACAACAACTCCTTTTTGGCAAAAAATACCGTTAACAGTTGCAGTATCATCAGTAATTTTCCAATTGATTAGTGATAATGTATCTGATACGCAATACTTTTTCTTACCCCCAATAAAAGCAGAATAAATAACATTATTAGAAGTAAGCTCACCAAACCATGTTTGCACTGGCTGAGAATTTTCCTTTAAAATTTTCAGAATTAATTCTCTTTGATTGTAATCTGCTATTGAATCATCTATTGATTCATATTTTTTTTTTGCCGCTAAGTTCTTTTCAGTAGGTGAAGCAGCCATTTGTCTAACTTGAAAAGAGTATTTGGATGAATTAAACCACATATCCAAATATGAAATTCCTCCATCTTTTACCTCATAGATAATTTTACCCATTGAATTGTTTCTATCCTGAGAATAGCCTTTGGCCCATATAGGAGTGTATAAAAGTAAAAATATAAATGAAACACGCATACTAAAACAATTTAAAAATAAATCAGGCTGTTTTAATTAAATTGCAATTATTCCTCCGCCATGCCCTTGACAAATTTGGGGATTATTTGCCCAATTTTCAGCATAAATACTAACTATGTTTCCGGTTTCGCAATTAAAAGTAACAATGATAAGACCGGAATTAACCTGAAATCCATCTGGACAGGTGTGTTGGGTTATTGTACCAGCAGTACAGTATGAAGGAAGTGTAATTGGTTCTTGTATTTTTTCTAATGAATTGATTTCAATTTTTTGCTTCGCATTTAGAGAATTATCTGCTGCTTGCGCAGTATTACCAAATACAAAAGCAGTGAAAACCAGTGTAACAACTAATAAGTACTTTTTCATGTTTAATTTTTTAAGGGTTAAGGATTTTAGCCTGATTTATAATCTAAATGTACATGCCTTTGCAATACAACCCAACTATTTTTTTTTATATATATTTTAACGACCATATTTTTAGTTTTAATAATCTTCCTTTTGTATGAACCCGTTTGACATTTCAATAAGTGCTTACTCTTATTCCCTTCCAGACAACCGCATTGCCAAATACCCGCTGGCAGAAAGAGACGCTTCTAAACTTCTTATCTCTAAAGAAGGAATACTGGCAGAAGATATTTATAAAAATATTGCTGCACATATTCCTGAAAACTCATTACTCGTTTTCAACAATACCAAAGTAGTGGAGGCCCGCCTGTTATTTCAAAAACCAACCGGAGGCATTATAGAAATATTCTGCTTAGAACCACATGCACAATACCCTGACATTACCACCGCCATGCTGCAAACCGAAAAAGTGCTATGGCATTGCCTCGTAGGCGGCGCTGCTAAATGGAAAGCCGGACAGGTACTGGAGAAACAAATCAAGCAGAACGGATCCACCGTTATACTACAGGCCCGCTACGTGGAAAAAAAAGCAGACTCTTTTATTATAGAACTCGCCTGGTCGCCAAAGGAACTAAGCTTTGCAGAACTTCTTCATCATGCAGGTGCTATACCGCTACCTCCATATATTAAACGGGCTGTTGAAGAATCTGATACAGTAAGATACCAGACCGTGTATGCAAAAACTGATGGCTCTGTTGCCGCACCAACTGCAGGACTGCATTTTACGGAAGGTGTTTTTGCATCATTAAAAGAAAAAAATATTCAACCTGATTTTGTTACCCTGCATGTGGGAGCCGGCACTTTCAAACCTGTAAAAACGGAGACCATACAGGAACATGATATGCATGCAGAATTTATTGATGTATCTAAACCGTTTATTGAAAATCTTCTTTCTAAACTTGATCAAAAAATTATTGCTGTTGGCACCACTTCGCTCCGCACCCTGGAGAGTTTGTATTGGATTGGCCGGAAGCCGGAACTCTGTTCCGGCGATATGATACCGGAACGGGGTTCCTCTGTCCACCTGGCCCAATGGGAACCTTATGAACACATGATGGAAGACATGCCGGTAAAACAAGCTCTTGAAAACCTCTTGCTATGGATGGAAACAAATAAACGGGAAAGACTCATTGCTAAAACTCAAATTTTAATAGCACCCGGCTATCCTTTTAAAATTATTGATGGCCTCATCACCAATTTTCACCAGCCGCAATCCACCTTATTATTATTAGTGGCTGCACTGGTGGGACCTGACTGGAAAAAACTGTATGCCTATGCGCTGGAAAATGATTTCCGTTTCCTGAGTTATGGGGATGGCAGTTTATTATGGAGAAAAAATGACTAACTTTTCTTCAACGGCAGATCAACAGTGAATATGCTTCCCTTGCCCAATGTGCTTTCGGCTTTTATGTCTCCATCATGCGCTTCCACCATTGTTTTTACATAACTTAAACCCAGGCCAAAGCCTTTTACATTGTGGACATTGCCCGTATGGGCCCGGTAGAAACGTTCAAACACCCTCTTCACTGTGTCACGGTTCATGCCAATACCATTATCTTCTATCTTAATAATAAAATTTTTACCATTTGAACTGGTAGACAAGCGGATAACTGGCGGTGTGTTCTCTTTTGCATATTTAACAGCATTATCCACCAGGTTATTCACCAGGTTGGACAAGTGCACTTCATCCGCATTGATCAGGTCATTTTGTGCTTTCAGGCTCAATTCCACTTTCCCTTTTTTATCTTCCAGTTGCAATACAAAATTATCCACCACATCCTGTATCACTTCATGCACATGAACAGGTTTCAGCATCAGGTCCACTTCCTGTTTTTCAAGTTGTGATGCCTTTAAAATGGTTTCCACCTGGCGGTTCATCCGTTGGTTTTCTTCTTTTATGATACTGCTGAAATAGCCCAGCTTCTCCCGGTCCTGTATCACTTTTTCATTCCGCATGGCATCCACTGCCAGGGATATGGTGGCAATGGGGGTTTTAAATTCATGCGTCATGTTATTGATAAAATCATTTTTTATCTCCCCCAATTTTTTCTGCCGCAATACTGTACGAACCGTAAGATAGAAAGCCGCCAGAATGATAAGCGTGAAAAAGAGAGAAGTGGCTATTCGCCAGCGTAATGATTTAAATACAATACTTTTTATATTCGGAATGGATACAAACAATACTTCGTTTACACTCAGGTTTTCTCCTGCTGTACCGCTTAATGCTGACAAAATCACATTGGCATGAAAACTGTTTACGGTATCTTCATACACTTTGATAAAGTTGGAAGACATTTTTTCAAACACATCTTCCCGGCCCTTCGGGTCAAAAATGGCGATCCCAAATTCAAATGGAACATTCTTCAGGTTTCTGATCAAAAATTCCTTTTCTATTTTTTTCCTGATTTCTTCTGCCTCTACATCCTGGCCGATAGTGGAGGGTTTAAACATATCCAGGCTGAATTTATCTGACAAAAAGCCTTTTTTGCCGGCCCCTGAGGCATAACTTCCCTTATGCGTTGCCAGTTCGTCACCTACTGCTTTGGCACTTTCCTCCACACTGTGCTGTATCTGTTCCTGCCGCAGTAATACCATATTCTTTAACCAGGAAATCTGTATAACAATAATGCCTATAAGCGACAGGCTGATAAGGATAGTAATAATGGTAAAAATCCGTTTCACTTTATAGTATTAGTTGCTGCCCAAGATAATGAAGTGAGGCCAGCACACAAAAATACGTTTCAAATACGAACCGCCTCTGCCCCGATGATGGTATCCATCCTATTTTAACGGCTTTTTACAATGTCTGTTAAACTGATGCCTTTTCAGTGGCAGGCCTGGCTGCCGTCGGAGTTTTTTACATGCTCAGAGAGAAAGAGGAGTACAATTTTGTCCGGAATTGAGATGCTTGCCATTCGAAAGTCGCAGAAGATGAAAGGCAATACAATCTAATTTATGTCTTTGTTTTTTCTCTGTGCAAAGTGTATTTTCCAACCCTTTTGCCAGAAAACCGGGGTGCATTTAAAATTGTCGCTTTTGGCCCCAGCCCCGAAGGGCGGCAAAGTCTTTTTATATGACTATTCGGTATTTTGCCTGCGAACCCGGAAAGATTTAAGTTGCAACAATTTTAAATGCACCCCAAAATCGGTAGTGGGTCAGTTTGAATTTTGACTGTCTTTCTCACAATTTTGAACCACAGTAGGTCATAGCAATCATAGGAATACACACATAGAGCTGCTCTATGTGTGTATTCCTGTCTGATCTATGACATACTGTGGTTCAAACTGACCCACTAGCCCAAAATCGGTTGGCTATAAAAAATTTTATACTAAATTAGATTATGATTGACCTGGCTTCAGGAATATTATTGATAGCAGATCCCTTTCTGAAAGACCCCAACTTTCTGAGAACGGTTGTTTTTTTATGTGAACATAAAGAAGAAGGCAGCTTTGGCTTTGTGCTGAACCGCCAGTATGAAAATACATTAGATGAGTTGATACCCGAATTGGAAGGTCATAAGATTCCTGTGTACTATGGCGGGCCGGTGCAGGTTGATTCCATTCATTTTTTACACCAGTACCCGGAAGAAATTCCCGGCGGCCAGGAAGTAATAAAAGGGGTGTATTGGGGAGGTGACTTTGATGCCGTGGTAAACCTGGTTAAGGATCCGGCTTTTGATCCTGGTAAAATCCGTTTTTATATCGGCTACTCCGGCTGGAATGAGGGCCAACTGACCGATGAGCTGAAGGAAAAAACATGGCTTACGGTGAACGCCACCCGCAAACTGATCTTTCATACTAACTATTCAGAACTATGGAAAGACTCATTGAAACACCTTGGCGGGGATTATGAAATAATGGCCAATTTCCCGATTGATCCGCAATTGAATTAAATCAAAAAGCAGTTACGGTTTTATTTACTGCCCCAACCATTCTTTAAAGCCATTCACCCGTTCCCTGCTTACTACATTGTCGGCTTGCGTGGATGGCATTAATTCAATCTTCAACCTTCCACCCAGCCATGTGTATACTTTACTCACCGCATCTATATTGATCAGCAGGTGACGGTTTATCCGAAAAAATTTATTGGGTGATAATTGTTCTTCTAATTGTGACAAATTGCACTCAATTAAATATTTGCGGCCGCTAAAATCAACTGCGTAACAGAGCTTACCATCCGCAAAACAATAGGCAATGTCTGCTGTTTTCAGGAAACTGAGCTGTTGCCCTCTTTTTATCAATAAGCGTTCTTTATACCGGTTTGCATTCATGTGCTGCACCATCTTCAGTATCTTTTCCGAAAAGCCATTTTCTTTTTTGTGGTACAATTGCCGGTATTTGTCCACGGCCCGCTGCAGTTCCTTTTCTTCAATCGGTTTCAGCAAGTAATCTATGCTGTTTACCTTGAATGCTTTTAATGTGTATTGGTCGAATGCTGTGGTGAAGATGACCGGTGCTGTTATTTCGATCTGCTGAAAAATGTCAAAGCTCAGGCCATCCCCCAACTGTATATCCATAAATATCAGGTCAATATTTTCAGCTGTGCCGAGGTATTTTACTCCGGCTTCCACACTATCGAGCCGTTGCACCACTTCCATATCATGACTGATATTTTGCAGCAGCTTAGTGAGCCGGTTGGCCGCAGGTATTTCATCTTCTATAATTATTACCCGCATAGTTAATTTTCAATCAATGGAATTGAAACCGTGAAATTTGATCCGTTCTCCGTTACTTCTACATTCCCATTACCCAGCAACCGGCAGCGGTTTCGGATATTATCCAACCCAATACCGGTTGATTCATTCACCTGGCTTTTCTTTTGCAGATTGTTACTTACCACCAGTTTCCCATTTTCTGCATATACATTTACCTTCAGCGGCTTGTCAGACGAAACAATATTGTGTTTAATGGCATTCTCCATCAGTATCTGCAGCGAAAGGGGCATAATTTTCTTATTCAATTTCTCGTCCGGCACATTAATGGTAATATCAAGGTTATCGCCAAACCGCGTTTGCAATAAAAAAGCATAGGCCCTCATTACATCCAGTTCATCCTTTAGCGGTATGCTTTGTTCATCCTGCACTTCCAGTATATGGCGGTAAACTTTCGACAATTGCTGTACAAAGGTTACTGCTGTTCTGGGGTCCTCCGGAATTATTGAGCAGAGCGTATTCAGGTTATTAAAAAGAAAATGAGGGTTTACCTGAGTTTTCAGGGCATTTAACTGTGCATGCAGGCTTTCTCTTTTCAGCATTTCTCTTTCCTCTACAGATTTCTTCAACTCACTCATAAAATAATTGCTTTCGTAAATAGCGGTAACTGTAACTGTGCAGAAAAGGGCGGCAGCATTAGAGTTTAAAATAATATCACCAAATGTATGGCCCGGATAACCTCCAGGCTCTCTTAAACCACAAATACCATCCAGTAAATAGCCAAGTATATTGTTTGACAGCAAGGTGAATACAAGCATTACCACCGACTGAACAAGTAATCTTTTTCTCACATCACTGAATTGCGGGTAATGCCCCCTTGCCCAAATCATTACGTATCGGTTACCGAGCCACACCACTGCAGTAATGACAAAAGTGGTGAGGTAGGCATTCCAGGTAAAAAAAGGCTGCCTTCCAAATCGCAATCCGAAAAAAACAACAGGAATAATAAATGACGCCAATGGAATAGTAATAAGTGCTATCAGCCGGTCATCAAATCCTATTTTACCATTGGTTTGCCACATAAGACATAAAGGTATAATTAATTCCGGATGCATGTAGAGACAAGGCAAGCCTTGTCTCTACATGCATCAAAACGTAATCTGATAATTTACATTCGGGAAAAACCCAATCTGGTTGATCACATCAGTAGTGCCGGTTTGGGGGTTCAGCGTTTTGATATAAATATTCTGCCGGTTCGTCACATTCTGAAAATCAATATACCATTTCTGGGTGGTCTTTTTGCCATTGCGGGTATAGGATAATTTAAAATCCCAGCGCAAATAGGCATCGTTCCGCAAACTGTAGGCTTCATTTTCTTTAAATACCACATATCCTTCGGCCTCTGATTTAGTAAGGTCAAATGGAGTATAAGGTTGCCCGCTGGCATAGGCTATTTTTGTGTCTATCCCCAATAAAGCCTTTTTACCCACTTTAAATTCTTTGCCGCCTAAGACATTGGCCACAAACCCGGTATTAAATGCCGTATTTCTCCATACATCATCACTGCCTTTATACTTACTTTCAAAGACTGAGGTGGTTACCAGGTAATAAAACCCTTTATTTAAAAACCGTTCCAGGGTCAGTTCAATTCCATAATTATATCCTTTACCTCCGTTTACGAGATTTGTTTTGTCCGGAAAATAAAAGTCGGCACCGCTATTCAGCATGCTGAAGGAAGAAGGGGTTTTCTCCACTGCCGCATCAAAAATATACTGCCCGTACACTTCTGCTTTCAGGCGCAGGTCCCTGGAGAAATTAATATCATAGCCCAGCACATTATGAAAACTTTTTACAAAGTCAAGGTCTTTATTCGTCCTCTCATATTGGCTGTTGCTGTTTTTTGTTTCATAATAATATACTTCCAGTGGCTGCGACTGGCTGTGAAGGCCCGTGCCAAATGATAAGGATTGATTAGGCCTGAATTGGTATTTGATATTCCACCGCGGTTCTATACTTTGTTTATCATTAAGCGTGAAAACCTGGTAATACACGCCAAAGTTGGAAGAAAGTTTATCCGTAAACCGGTGATTAAGAGTAGTGAAACCTCGTATCAAGTTTACATTCGCTGTCGTATTAAAAAAAGTGGTGAGTACAGAATCCCCATCAGGAATATAATCCTGCCGCAGTTTCAGCCTGCTCCTGTCGCTGATAATACCTGCTGTCAATGTGTTCTTCGAATTGAATTTTTTATTGAAAGTGTAGCCTGCAGAAAATTTCACCTGCGAATTCTTTTTATCAAACGCCGTTATATCCGGGCGGGTACTGTTAAAAAATTCTTCCCGGTATTTGGAATCAAACCCCGATACGGCCAGCATGATTTTTCCTGAAGTGGTGGGAGTAAAGAAATAAGTATGTGTAAGACCGGTAACTCCGGTCAGCGATTTAAATTTCCTGTCACGCAAAGATCCATCGTTGGTCGAATACAGGTTGTCTTTATCTTCTGCTGTAAAATTTATATGACTTTCACCGCCCAGTCCAAACCAACTGAACGTACCCGCTTTTTTGGTGGGTATGTTTACTTTGAAGTTGATATCCTGGTAGTATGGCGTGGCATCTCCTGTGCCTACACTCAATCCCAGTTTTTGTACGGCGGCAATTAATGAATACCGGTAGTCAACAAGAAAAGAAGATTTTGCTGTCTTATTCAATGGGCCTTCTGCACCGAATTCAAATCCATTAAAGCCCATTTGTCCCAGGAACTCATACTTTTCATTATTGCCATTGCGCATCCGTAAGTCAAACACACCTGCCAGTGCATTGCCATACTGTGCAGGGAATGCACTGGTGAGAAAATCTGAATTCTTTAAGGTGTTGGTGTTTAAAATCGTTACCGGTCCGCCGGTAGAGCCCAGCGTACTGTAGTGATTAGGGTTGGGAATATCAATTCCTTCCATGCGCCACAATACTCCCGCGGGTGAATTGCCACGGATGATAATATCATTCCTGGCATCATTGCTGCCGCTTACGCCGGCAAAATTTTGTGCCATGCGGCTCGGATCATTACGGGTGCCTGCATACCGTACGGCTTCATCCACACTAAACTGCCTGGCACTTACCACGGCTGCTTCATTGAGGGCACGGCTTTTTTGCTTGCCGGCTTTCAATACTACTTCGTCCATTTTTTTGATCCGTTCCCGCACCCGTACTTCCAGCACTACTTCTTTAGAAGAAGTTACTTCAATATTCCGCAGTATGGCTTCTTCGTAACCGATTAGCGTTACCTTGACTGTTTGTCTTCCTACCGGCACATTTTTCAATTTGAAATTTCCCAGCGAATCCGAGATCACCATTTTTGTCCCGATCATTCCTTCAAGAACTACAGTGGCCTGCGGTAATACATTCCCGGATTGCTCATCCACGATAGTGCCTTTTATTGTTTGTGACAGGGAAACGGTCTGTGCTTTTACAAACAAGGTAAGCACCAGAATTCCTGTCAGAAAAAGTATTTTTTTCATACAATCAATTTTGCCGGATAATACCCTGGCTTAAGACCTGTTCTGATCTGCAACCCGGGCCGGTATTTATTTCTTTTTAATTATTTATTTCTGTTGTTGTAAAGTGTTACTGCTTCTTTCAGTTGTGCAATATCTCCGTTTACAGTTTTTGCTTTATCTATTGCGGCTGTATACCCATTAAAAGAGGAACTGATCACTTCATCCATGTTTTTCTTTGATAACAACTTTAGCGCTTTGCTGGCACCTGCATAGATAAAGTAATCGCCGGGGCGGCCATCGGTACCATTGCTGAATACGGCATTGGCACCGTTATAAGAAACTTTCCCGGAAGCATCACTGGCTTTCTGTAAAAAAGTGAGTTCACCTTTGCAGATCACTTTAAAAAAATCACCATTGATACAGATATAGGGGTTGCCTTCGATGTCTGCGGAAAGAATATCCGATCCGCTGTAACTTTTTTTCTTATCACCAGGTGTGGCTATATACCACAATGATGCGCCACCGCTCATATTATCTTTTACATAACCGGAGAGCATAGTACTGTCGAAAAGCAGGATGCTCCCTTTTTTGAAACCTTTGGGCACATCAGTTTGTGCCTGCGACTGGATAAACAGGAGGCTTAATGCCAGTACCATTACAGTTGGTTTTACGATTTTCATACTTGTAGTTTTAAAATATGTTATTTAATAGTTGATGGTTTTTTGCAGGCACAATACTACAAGTACTATTGACAGGGGTCAATGAGAAAAGAGTGAGTTGAGGAAAATAAGGATTGAGTTGAAAGAAAAAGGGGCAGAGAATACAATTTGCCGCTGAAACACTGAAGCACAGGGAATACAAATTAACCACACAGAGAAAAACCCAGTGTTTCTGTGGCAATAAGAAAACCCCCTCTGTTCTGCATTATTTGCAGTTTCAGAGAGGGTTGGAAAATCTTTGTACTCTATATTATTCCACCAACACAGCCCCTTCTACCAGCACGGTTACTTTGTTATTGAGTACTTCCACAAAACCACCCTGGATATCATAATTGGCGATATGGCCTTGTGTACCGGATAGTGCGGCTTTGTCTTTCAGCACTTTTACCCGGCCGGCTTTTAAGGCGCTTACAAGCGGGGCATGTTTATCCAATACCTCAAAGGAACCGCTGATACCCGGCATTTGCACACCGAACACTTCGCCGCTGTAGAGTTTTTTTTCTGGTGTTAGTATTTCTAAATTCATAATAACAAATATGAGAATGTGGAAATTTGAAAATGTGGAAATGATTTCGCCTGCCCGGTATTTAGTGATGAAGTGGGGTTTATTTTCACATTTCCACACTCATCACATTTTCACATTTTTATTATTGCGCTGCTGCCATCAGCTTCTTACCTTTTTCAATCGCATCATCAATATTACCCACCAGGTTAAAGGCGGCTTCGGGGTATTCATCCACTTCACCATCCATGATCATATTAAAACCACGGATCGTTTCTTCGATTGGAACCAGCACTCCTTTCAAACCGGTAAAGGCTTCTGCCACATGGAAGGGTTGTGAAAGAAAACGCTGCACTTTTCTTGCACGGCTTACCACCAGTTTATCTTCATCACTCAATTCATCCAAACCGAGGATGGCAATGATATCCTGTAATTCTTTATAGCGCTGCAACATCAGTTTCACGTTGTTTGCACAATTATAGTGCAGATCGCCAACGATTTTTGGTGTTAATATTCTTGACGTAGAATCCAATGGGTCAACCGCAGGATAGATACCCAAGTCAGCTATTTTACGGCTCAATACGGTAGTGGCATCTAAGTGAGCGAATGTTGTTGCCGGTGCAGGGTCAGTCAGGTCATCCGCAGGTACGTATACGGCCTGAACAGATGTGATTGAACCGTTTTTAGTAGAAGTGATACGTTCCTGCATGATACCCATTTCTGTAGCCAGAGTAGGTTGGTAACCCACCGCTGAAGGCATACGGCCCAGCAGTGCAGATACTTCTGAACCGGCCTGAGTGAAACGGAAGATATTATCCACGAAGAACAGGATGTCGCGGCCCTTGCCGGTGCCATCACCGTCACGATAGTATTCTGCAATTGTCAAACCGGATAAGGCCACCCTTGCCCTTGCTCCGGGAGGTTCATTCATTTGTCCGAATACGAAAGTGGCTTTTGATTCGGCCAGTTCTTTCATATCCACTTTACTCAGGTCCCATCCGCCTTCTTCCATGCTGTGTTTGAATGCATCACCATACTTCATAATGTCTGCCTCGATCATTTCACGCATCAGGTCGTTTCCTTCCCTGGTCCTTTCTCCCACACCGGCAAACACGGATACACCTGCATAAGCTTTGGCGATATTATTAATCAATTCCTGGATCAATACTGTTTTACCTACACCTGCACCACCAAACAATCCAATCTTTCCACCTTTTGCATACGGCTCAATAAGGTCAATAACCTTGATACCGGTAAACAGTATCTCTGAAGCAGTGCTCAGGTTCTCAAATGCAGGCGGATGACTGTGAATGGGGCGACCACCCACTTTTGATACAGCAGGCAATCCATCAATAGGATCACCTGTTACATTAAAAAGGCGGCCTTTGATAGCATCACCCACTGGCATGGCAATTGGAATACCGGTATCGGTAACTGTCATTCCACGCATGATACCCTCCGTTCCATCCATTGCAATGGTACGGACACTGTCTTCACCCAGGTGCTGCTGTACTTCCAGTACGAGTATATCGCCATTTTCTCTTTTCAGCTCCAATGAGTTATAAATTTCAGGAAGAGTGCCATCGAACTGCACATCTATTACAGCTCCGATCACCTGTTTTACTTTACCAACGTTTGCCATATAAAAAGTTTATTAGAAGGGGTTGCTTTTCAGGCCGCAAAGGTAAGGGGGCAGGGGCAAAATAGAAAATGAAAAATTGAATTTAAAAAATAGGTGGAAAACAGGTGGTTAACTCCGCTGGCCTATAGATAAATGAGCAAACCCCAGCTCTATTTTATGAAAAGAAAAAAGTCGGGATCAGGCCAAAAAGAAGGATTGGTTTAAAAGGGCCTGACGATGGCCATTCTTCAAAAAATATTGCACCCCTGTCCGGAATGGCCGAACTTGTTCGTCATTAACACATAAAACACTATTTTATTACCAACAAAAACAAAGTTTTATGGAAAAGTTTATGCTTATTTTTCATGGCGGAATGGCCACAAAAAGATCACCGGAAGAAATGCAGGCCAATATGGGAAAATGGATGGCCTGGATTGATAACCTCGCTAAAGACGGGAAATATGTATCCGGCGAACCGCTGCTGCCCGGTGGCAAACTCATTAAAGGCAGCGCCACCCAGGTAACCGATGGCCCTTATACCGAAGGCAAAGAAATAGTGGGGGGGTATTTTATCATTAATGCGGCTGACTATAACGAAGCAGTGTCGCTTTGTACCGGCTACCCTGATTATGCTATTGGTGGCAGCATACAGGTAAGACAGGTGATGAAGATGGATATGTAATATGCCGGCACCTTCAGCCAATATCACACAAGTGGTTGATCATCTTTTCCGGCAGGAGTCGGGAAAGATGATTGCCGTTTTGTCGAGACTGCTGGGCTTGCAAAACATCGAAACAGCCCAGGACATTGTACAGGATACCCTGCTACAGGCCATGAATACCTGGGGCTATAATACTTTGCCTGATAAACCCGCTGCCTGGCTATACCGGGTGGCCAAAAACAAAGCGATCGACTTTATAAGGCGGGAAAAAAAGTTTCGGGACATCACCCCGCAATATGCCTACCTGCTCGATTCTGAATGGACACTCCCGGCTACTGTGCAACAATTATTTTTAGACACCGAAATACAGGACAGCCAGCTCCGTATGATGTTTGCCTGCTGTCATCCTTCCATTACGCCGGAATCGCAGGTGGCGCTCACATTAAAAATACTCTGCGGCCTCAGTGTTAATGAAATTGCCCAGGCATTTTTAACTTCCGCTGATACCATCAGCAAAAGGATATACAGGGCGAAGGAAAAGATCAACGCTGAAAAAATTGAACTGGATGTACCATCAGGCCCCGATCTGCCCATGCGGCTGGATGCGGTATTAACATCGTTGTACCTCTTATTCAATGAAGGATATAATTCATCGCATCCAGATGATCTTATCCGGGAAGATCTTTGCCAGGAAGCCATGCGGCTCTGTATGCTGCTTACAGAACATCCGCTTACTGATTACCCTCGGGTAAAAGCCCTGCTTTCCCTTATGTGTTTTCAATCATCAAGGCTGGCGGCCCGGCTGGATGACAACCGCAATATCATACTGCTGAAATACCAGGACCGCAGCAAGTGGTACCGCCCGCTGATACAAAAAGGATTTGACTACCTCGATGCTTCCGCCGAACCTTTTGAATCATCCCCTTACCTGCTGGAAGCGGCCATCGCTTCGCAGCATGCAGCCGCCCCCTCGTTTGAAAAAACTGACTGGAAAAGTATTTATCATTTATATGAATTGCTGTACCAGCTGCAGCCCAATCCAGTGGTGGCGCTTAATAAAGCTATTGCCTCTGCGTATGCCATCAGCAAACAGGCAGCGCTGGATACCCTGCTGCAAATAAAGGGATTGGAGAACCATCATCTTTATCATGCATCACTGGGAGAAATATACTTTGAATTCGGAGAAAAAATGATAGCCAAAAAGTATTTTGAAAATGCTTTTAGACTAACTGATTCTCAAACGGAAAAACAATTGCTGCTGAAAAAGATCAGCGGTTGTTGAAAGCGTCCTTAGTCCAATGACATTTCCTTTGCTCAGCATATTAGCTATATCATTGTTGAACCTCTCGGGGGTTCGGAGGAGTTACCAATATTGTACCCCCGAAAAAATAGGAACAAGTTCGCCACCTGGAGAGCAAAAGGGTGAGTTTTTAGAACTGCCCTTAATAATAAATCCGGCAAAAAGATTTATACCCTATAAAAAGGCCTGAATAATTAGTATGAATTTCTTCCAGTAATTCAATGCACCTGATAACGGACCGAAACTTTGCAGTTGGGATATCAAAATACCAGTCCTGGTAAATTCTTATTGAGGGGAAATTTGTTGAACTGCGTTCCGCTTTAACAATTTTATATTTCATATTGCCGGCAGCATCAGATACAACCACCGTATCACCAGCCAGCTGCCAGCTGTAAATTTCTTTGGCAGGAATCGCTTTATTTGTAACAGGATCAATAGCTGTGAGCCTGCCTTTTTCGATGGCCTGCAAAATAACAAGCGGCACTGATTTACCAATTTCCGCTGTCAGTTCAGGATCGTTTATTGTAAGTGATTTGATGATCCATTCACATTCCGCAGCTTTTAATGTGGTGGTATCATGCCTGACAAACAGGGTATTTGAAGAACTATTTTGAGCAAAGGAACTGAAGACAATAATGACCAGGGCGAGAGTGGTGATATATTTTTTCATAATAATTAAACGCTTCAGATAAAGTTTATTGTTCCCAAAAAGTTAATCCTTTGCCGCAGCAGTATTTTGCCTTAAAGCTGCCCGGCAAAATTCAGAGATTTGCTTAAAGTACAAAAAGCCGGGGAAACAGGAAAATTGCCCCGGAAATATGGTTAATCCATTAGCCCGTTCTTCTATATTCTTCACATTGCTGGATTGATGGCAGGTATTTTCCTGCTACCGGTTTTGAAAAAATAACAATGCCGGTGATTGTTACGGAACAATCAGTGATAAAAGAACAATGGGACACCCTGGTTCAAAAAACCTCCAATGAGTTACGTTTTTTTTGACAAAATCACTGTTCATTTACACTATGGCAATACCAGGCTAAGCGTTCAGTCTGTAAACAGCAGCCACAATAAATTGGCGAAAACGGGAGATTTGAAATGATTTGGATGTAACTTAGATAAATGAGTGCCTATACGTAGGCGATTGTTTGAGAAAGAGTTTGTACCGGCGGCAAAACACAGATATCGAATACAAGTCCGGCGCAGTTTGAAAATGTGCCGGGTCAGGATACGCTTTTTTGATGCCAAATGGATACAGAGCGGCAATGCCCTATTGTCTCTGTGGGGGCGAAATATTGTTAAAATTGTTAAAATGACAAATTGACACCCGTTTTTCCCTTAATAAGGGGTTGATAAATAGGGCAATGTAAAAAGATCGGTCCGAGAGAGAGTTTGTATGATTGGCAACTGAGACTTTACTAATTGTTCAGTACTTTTACTAAGTAACGTCCGAGAGAGAGTTTGTATGATTGGCAACTGAGACTTTCAATCCAATGGGTATTAACTTTCTTCATAAGTCCGAGAGAGAGTTTGTATGATTGGCAACTGAGACTTTAAGTTGCGGCTGTCCGAAGGCAATTACTTTGGTCCGAGAGAGAGTTTGTATGATTGGCAACTGAGACAAAATTTCCCATTATTATAATCCTGGATTGTCAAGTCCGAGAGAGAGTTTGTATGATTGGCAACTGAGACTTTTTTCCTGATAGTCTATTGCCACCTACTACTTGGTCCGAGAGAGAGTTTGTATGATTGGCAACTGAGACTAGCTGTATGATCCATATCCGTAACTGTATTGAGTCCGAGAGAGAGTTTGTATGATTGGCAACTGAGACACCGCTTCTTCTTTTTCGGGAACAACGGGTTCTGCGTCCGAGAGAGAGTTTGTATGATTGGCAACTGAGACCATAATGAAATCTTATCTTTCCCAGGTTAGGATTGTCCGAGAGAGAGTTTGTATGATTGGCAACTGAGACAAATATTGTCATCGTCAAGATACCCGAAATCAAGTCCGAGAGAGAGTTTGTATGATTGGCAACTGAGACAGAGATTTGTAAAATTTTCCCAGAGCACTTTTGGGTCCGAGAGAGAGTTTGTATGATTGGCAACTGAGACTCTTTTTTTTGGAAAGAATTGGTTTATATTTAGTCCGAGAGAGAGTTTGTATGATTGGCAACTGAGACATAAGTGTGGCCCAGAATGCAAACCTTGTTAAGTGTCCGAGAGAGAGTTTGTATGATTGGCAACTGAGACATCCGAAAGTTTTACCAGTACTATCAGCTTCTTTGTCCGAGAGAGAGTTTGTATGATTGGCAACTGAGACTTAAAATGCTCTGTTAATGCTGAATCGTTTAGGTCCGAGAGAGAGTTTGTATGATTGGCAACTGAGACTATACAAGATTTTCATTCACTTTCCACCCTGTAGGGTCCGAGAGAGAGTTTGTATGATTGGCAACTGAGACGTTCTCGATTGTGTTCATGCTCGCTGCTTCTGGTCCGAGAGAGAGTTTGTATGATTGGCAACTGAGACCGCCAGAGCCATAGCCATCGCCAGAGCCATCGGTCCGAGAGAGAGTTTGTATGATTGGCAACTGAGACGCTGAAGATGTTAAAATAATTTAGCTTGTCTCTGTCCGAGAGAGAGTTTGTATGATTGGCAACTGAGACTGAAAGTCTAAATCCAAAAAGCTTCAACGTGATGTCCGAGAGAGAGTTTGTATGATTGGCAACTGAAACGGAAAAGTTGGAGAAACCGCATTATTATCACTGTCCGAGAGAGAGTATTCATAACCAGTCAACTTTTTTCAGGACGAGTCATATCTTTATTCAGCGACAGTCCCCGGCTGACGTTTTTCAAATTCCCATACATCTGAAAGCCCTGCTCGTAAGCGGTCATGCAAAATACGACTTCTTTCAATTTCAGAGTGACAAAAAATAATTTTGCCAAAGTTATCTAATTAGCTAACTTTGTGATGTGGGACAAAACTTCATTCGACACATATTTTATTACAAGCATTACTTTCTGGAATTCTTTAACGAACAGACAGAAGATGTGCAAAAGAAGTTCAACTGGACATTAGAACTCATTGCTACAATAGACCATGTACCTAAGAAATATTTTCAGCACATGGAGGGGACGGTTGGACTGTACGAAATACGGGTTGAAGTAGGAAGTAATATTTTCAGAGCCTTTGCCTTTTTTGACGAAGGACAATTAATAGTGGTGGGAAATGGTTTTCAAAAGAAAACTCAAAAGACACCTAAAAACGAAATCGAATTAGCTAAGAAAATAAAAAAGGAGTACTTCAATGAAAAAGACAAAAAATAAAAATCTGACCTCATTTGCTGACCATCTTGACAAACAATATGGAAAAATTGGCACTGCAAAAAGAGATGCCTACGAACAAGGGTTTGAGGCGTTTAAACTTGGTGTTCTTATTCAAGAAATGCGGGAAAAACAAAACTTGACACAGGAACAGCTTGCTGTAAAGTGTGGCACGACAAAATCTTACATTTCAAGAATTGAAAATAATGCCAGTGACATTCGTCTTTCAACACTTATGCGTATTGTAAAAGAAGGGCTTGGCGGACATCTGAAATTAAGTGTGGCTTATTGACGACAGGCACGAACCGCTTACATGGGGTTTTCTGCTATGCTGGCAGAAGAATATATTCTCATCTTTTTGTTCGCTTCTCATCTTTTGTTCGGGCTGACCGAATAAATCTCAACTGTATATCTTAACTTCAACTTTGGTAATTCTACTGTGCTGTGGCTCGGGGCTTGACGAACAAAGCCCAGCTTTGGTTCATAACCTGCCCGTTAGGCGCAATTTGCGAGCCGGTTCAATAATTTGCACCGAGAAATTCAGAAAATTATCAAGTGGAAATACTAGAACAAGATCAAACCATTCTAACAGGCTGCTCTGCGAAGATTTTGGGAAAGTTATTATTCGCTGAAATCAAAAACAGGTGCAGGCTTTTGATATAATGATTAAATCATTTTTTCTGCTTTTCTCCGGCATTTTTTTGCCTGTATTACTGTTATAAAGGGACCTGCGGGTATTATATAGTAATCGAATAATACCATTATTATCTTTCATACAACTTATGAAGGTATACCACCCGTCTAAAACAAATAAGCAACACATTATCACCAGGTTATGTCAATGAAGGCGCACAACAACCTCACTTTTTTTTAATTATACTTAATAACATGATAAGCTTGTGCTGTCAGGTTGTCAGCTCCAGTTAATCACAGCATTAAGTACAGTTAAGAAATTCTTAGCATCACTTATCAATACTGATAGCCCGAGCTGATAAATTGTCAGCTCCAGTTAATCGCAGCTTTAAGTACAGCTAAGAAATTCTTAACCTGACCTAAGAAATAGTTAGGTGAACCTAACAAAAAGTGAGGTGGTTTTATGGTTAAAGAGCATAAAAAAGGTGTACTTAATGAAGTACCGTTAAATTTGCGCATCAAGAACTACTATGCAGCTTACTGAAGTCACCACTCCACAACTTGCCAATCAGTTTATCCGGGTAAATGTTGTCATCAATAAAGACAACCCCAATTATATTCAGCCATTGGATAAAGACATCCGTGATGTGTTTGATCCAAAAAAAAATAAAGCCTTTCGTTTTGGCGAGGCCACCCGCTGGATCTTAAAAGATAAAAAGGGAAACCTGATTGGCCGCATTGCCGCCTTCACCAATAAAAAATATAAGAACAAAGGGGATGATGTGCCTGTGGGAGGCATTGGCTTTTTTGACAGCATCAACGACCAGGAGGCGGCTGATATGCTCTTTGATGTGGCCAAACACTGGCTGCTGCAAAAAGGCATGGAAGCCATGGATGGCCCGATCAACTTTGGTGAGAGGGACCGTTGGTGGGGACTGCTGGTGCAGGGATTTGAACCACCCGTGTATTGTCTTAATTATAATTATCCTTACTACCGGCAATTATTCGAGACCTACGGCTTTAAAAATTATTTCAACCAGATTTGTTTTGGCATGAAAGCCAACAGCCGGTTGATACAGAAGTTTTATGACCGGCATGCAGTATGTGCCAAAGACCTTAATTTCAGTTCGGCCCATATTAAAAAAAATCAACTGGATAAATTTGCAGCTGATTTTACTGTCGTTTATAATAAAGCCTGGGCAGGACATGGCGGACTGAAACAACTGGATGAAAAAGTGGTCCGGAAAATGTTTCACGCTATGAAGCCGGTGATGGATGAACGTATCAATTGGTTTATCTATTATAAAGGAGAACCGGCAGGCATTTGGATCAACCTGCCCGACCTGAACCAATGGTTTAAACACCTGAAGGGCAAATTCAGTCTCTGGCATAAACTAAAATTTCTCTGGGCAAAAGCAACGGTAAAAAATAAAAAATTCACCGGCCTTGTATTTGGTATTGTGCCGGAGTTTCAGGGCATGGGGGCCGACAGCTATCTTATTGTAGAAGGCTGCCGGGTAATACAGCAATTAAAAATTGAGAACGGTAATTATGAATTGGGTAAACCTATTTATGAAGATTATGAAATGCAATGGATCGGTGAGTTCAATCCAAAAATGGTGAATGTGGCAGAAACTATCGCCGGCAACCGCAGCCGCATACTGACCACCTACCGGTATTTATTTGACAGGACCAAAGAATTCAAGCGGCACCCGGTGCTGCATTAAACCCCTGTCTCCGCCAACTGGCAGAGAACTTAGGTAAAATAGTTTTTACTAACTATTGCATAGGATAGGGGACAAAATACAGGCACACGGATGACACGGGTTGGACGGATGAACACAGATTTTTTTTCTACGAAAAAAAATTGGATATTAATACCCTAAAAAACAGGCACACAATGAAATATGAAGAGATTACAGAAAAGAAAAGATAATACAGGCATTTTATAAAGTTTATAATACGTTGGGATATGGATTTTTAGGCA
>JANOEQ010000031.1:0-18673 GCA_031441485.1 Chitinophagaceae bacterium | reverse complement strand
AACAGACACCCTGCGGTTAATATCTTTTGGCATGATACCCTGGATCAGAACGTTCTGGGCACTCAGGTAAAAATCACCGGTAGAGAAAGAAAGGTCGGTCTGGTTAGTGATACCGGTATTCCAGAATTTTAATTTCTCTTTAGGTAAAGCCCTGTATTCTGTAAAATATTGTTCGCCACCAGGACCATTGCGGCCAATCTGGCGGAGAGAACCGTCAAATTCATCACCATAGCACTGATTTTCAATCGGGTCATACACACCATAACCATAAGCATCTACAGAAGAACCGGACCCAAATTGAGTTTGCAGTTTAGGCATAAAAAGCACCCTTTCCACCTGTACTGTATGGCTAACACTTACACTTGGTTTGGTTTTACTTCCTCTTTTGGTAGTGATTACCAAGGCGCCGTTGGCGCCATCAGGACCGTAAATAGCAGTAGCTGATGCAGATTTCAAAATTGTAACATCAGTAATGTCATTAGGGTTGATAGAGCTGATATACGTCAGTGAAATGGGTACACCATCAAGAATCAGCATCGGCTGGTTGTTACCAGTCAAAGAACGGATACCACGGAGTGTTATTCTGGTATCAGCAAATACACCACTGTTTGTAGTCTGAACATTCAAACCTGAAACCTTGCCGGTTAAACCATTTTGAAGGTTTACTGATTTGGCCTGGGTAAGTTCAGCAGATTTGATTTTAGCTGTACTGAAACCAAGTTGTTTGGTTTGCTGTGCCTGGCCGAGTGATGTAACAACCACTTCGGTACCAATTATTACAGTTCTTTTTACCGATATGGTAACAGAACTGCCGGCTCCAACAGTGGTTTCAGTAGCCTCAAGGCCTGCGCCGGATACTACTAAAATATCTCCTGTCTTAGCCTGAATGCGAAACTGGCCGTTATTATCGGCAGCCACACCCGTACGGGTTCCTTTAATACGAACAGATACGCCGGGGATAGCATCCCCTTTCTCATCGGTCACAGTACCGGATATTGACCGGTTTTGACCAAATGCTAATACCGAAAACAGCATCAGCACTGTAAGCAGTGAAGTAAATTTTCTCATGTTTACGTCTAGTTTTAAAATTTAAAAGCTTTGATTATCAGCAAAAGTGTGAAATTTCAAGGGATAGGACTTAAGCAAAGACACTGGACTTGTTATTTATGCTGCCGCAAGGTAAAAAAAAAATTAACAAATACTTAAAAGCGGGTAAAAAATATTAGAGTTAATGCTTACTCCTGCAAAATCAAAGAGTTAGGCGTGCCTGCAATTTTATTTCTGTTATGCGTGGCCCGGCAATTTCATCTAAACCTGTGCCTACCGACAAGCGGTTCCGATAAACAGTCTGCGACCACCGAAGCCAAAATGAAAGCTTTTTTGTTACATCTATATTAAGTAGTAGGTAGTACCGGTATCCCCGGTCAGAAAATGCAGGAATGGAGTAACTGTATAATACATCATTCTCATAAGCGTAAATACGTGAATTATATCCTTCCGTTTCAAAATACTGCAACCGCAATACTCCCGACAAACGCGAAAACATGGGTTTATACACAAAATCAAGAAAGGTTAAAAAGCCATTTTCTCTATTTATCTCCTGTCCGGGCGGGTCATACGGGCTGGCTTTATTATTATTATTATACCATACCACCTCTGTCCTGCTTCGTAAAGTAACAGCAGAACTGATTTTATATCCCATATATGTACGCCAGCTCTTCCGGGATAATGAAACCAGGTAATTAGCAGTACTTATATTATCCGGCTGATTACCCTGTTTGGACTCATGCCTGAAACGGGTATATACTTCCACCAGTTTATTGGGCGTGTAAGTAAGCTGCACCAGGAAATCCCGGCCGCTGCCTGGCGCATCCACCTGGTATTTCAGCCAGGGAAAGGTATATATATCCCCATAAGCATCTATCCTCCATGCTATGGCAGGACGAATGGTAATACCTGCATAAAAACCTGCTTCATTGGTGGGCAGGGTATTCTCAGTAAAGGCATTGCCGTTTATTGATTGATATCCTTTGCTGATAGTGCGCTGCACGAATGAAAGATCAACCGTTGGATCTACACTTATTAATACGCCATTAATAAAGGCTTTATTATTATTCCTGTCTGAAGCTGCTTCTCCAAAAACATGAAGGTTCTTATATGTATAACTATAGTCCGCGCTGAAGTTGTACCACCTCTTACCGGTGATAGCATACAGATTATAAGGGTTATCCCTTTTTTGGACAGGCAATGAGAAATTGTAGTAAATACCATTTAATCCAACCTGCCAATTGGCGGCATGATATATAACATTTCCCCCATAGCATGTTTGAGTAAGCCTGTTCCTGTTTGTAATTTCATTATCTGTTCTGTTATTCCCGGAAGTAAGGAAGGAAGAAATATAACCTTCATTATTTACCGTATCAGCCACAAAATTAGCACTCAGTTTCCGGAAGGAAGCAAAGACCGTGGCTTCCATCCTTGCTTTTTTGATAGTAATACCAGTGCCGCGGTTAAAATAAAACTCACCCGCAGAACTGTAAGGCCTTAAGACAGCTGATTGCCGCTTTACCCCCATTACATCTACACTTTTTTTAAATGCAAGACCCTGCCATTGTATCAGTCCCTGTCCCATATTCACCGAGAAATCACCAATAGCTAATGATTGTATGATACCGATCTTCCTGGCAAAGAAGTGAGCTGAATAAAAATCAAACCCCTTATTTTGTGCCCCTTTTAAAAACTGCTCACCGGCATCCTTATCCCCCACTATTCCAAACTGCAATAAATCCTTATAAGTATAACGGTAGCGGAAAAAAACCCGTTGCGGACTTCCTGCATATTTTGTTCCTGCTGACATCTTATCAAACCCTTCTGATTTTTCCAGTACCTGCGATACACGAAGCAGCAAACTGTGTTCGCCATCACCAAACCTTTTTCCGGCCTCTTCTTCCAATGAAACCGGAACGGCAACCGTAATAAAGGGCAGTGCTTTTTTAATTGCAGTTATATCCCAGCCAGGGACTGCCTGCAATTCGTACAGGCTTATCAGTTTTCCAAACAGGTTACGGTAAGAAATAAGATTGACGATCTGTAAATCTGAAATGATACGCAGTTGTTTCAATTCATCTGCATCAGCCGTATTTATATTAAGCGGGTTCTTTTTAAACCGTTCCAGTTCCTGCAAATATGAATCATCTTCTGTTTCACCCTGGTCAGTATCGGTTTGGTTTTCGAGCTGCTGCTCGGTGCTGACAGGTATTTCCTGGCAATAAGTGAATAGTGAAAGGTGAATAGTGAATAGTATCGTGAATATCTTTTTCACTTTTCAGTTTTAGTAAAATTGAATAGTAATAGAATACCTGGTGTAATTCCTAATTGGGGATGATAACTGGTGGTAACATCCAATCGGAATGATTTCAATGACAAACCAATACCAAAACATCCTGATGATGTGGCGGAGGATAAGCCTATCCGAACCAGCAATTGCGGAATAAGTTTATACTGCATACCTGCATTTACATTTACCGGCTGCTCTTCTTCCTTTTCTATTTCAGCACTGACAAAAAACTTTTCTGATGCATCATACCCAAGGCCGGTTGAATAAACAGATGATAATTTTTCCTGCTTATTGATACCAAATTTTCCACCAACCGGATTGGTTATATGGAGACCTGCATGTAATTTATCTGACAAATGCATAATGACACCCACATCAAAACTAATAGCAGATGTTTTGCCATAACCGGCCGAAATACTGATACCCTGGTAATTGAACTGCACTCCTGCATCCACTTTTGTACCCAGCTTTCTTCCATAGGCCAGGCCAAGCAGTGTTTCATTATAATCTGTAAATCCGGAATAAGCGGCCTCCAATCCAAAATTCCCTGACCCGGTGATAATGCCGGCCACTGCCGAATAAGTATTTAATTCGCTCAATAAAAACCGCCTTTCTCCATACACTCCGGCAGACGGTTTTTTTAACTGTGCCAATGCTGCCTGGTTAGTCATAAACGAAAACACATCCACATGATTTATGCTGTACGCTCCCAGGCTGGTATAGCCCGCCGAAACAGGGCGGCGGAGCGTTTGTCCGCTGGATGAATCAGAAAATAAAAAGAATGACTGTACCAGTACGATTATTTTTTTCAACAAGGGTGGGATTTGTGAGAAAGGTACAGGTAGGACTTTATTTAGAAAAACAAAAAATTGATGAGGGTTTGTAGAAAATAATAGTCAGACGGGGCGGAAATAATCTGACGGTCTCCGTCTGATTATTTCCACAATTTGTCAGACGGGGCGGAAATAATCTGACGGTCTCCGTCTGATTATTTCCACAATTTGTCAGACGGGGCGGAAATAATCTGACGGTCTCCGTCTGATTATTTCCACAATTTGTCAGACGGAGACCGTCAGACAAATTGTACATTTGCGCCATGCAAATTTTAGATGGAAAAAAAGCCGCACAGGCCATTAAAGATGAACTCCGGCTCGATGTGGCCCAGCTGGTGGCAGAAGGAAAAAAAATACCGCACCTGGCAGCGATTTTGGTGGGTGGAAACGGAGCCAGCGAAACCTATGTGGCTGCCAAAGTAAAAGCCTGTGAAGAAGTGGGCTTTAAATCCACCCTTATCCGTTTTGAAGATACGATCAGTGAGACTAAACTACTGGACAAAATCAATGAACTGAACTGTGACCCGGATGTGGATGGCATACTGGTGCAACTCCCTTTACCCAAACATATTTCTGACGATGAAGTTATTAATGCCATTGATCCTGAAAAAGACGTGGATGGTTTTCACCCGGTAAATGTGGGCCGGATGCTGCAGGGACAGCCTTCCTTTGTTCCCGCCACCCCACATGGCATTATGCTGCTTCTAAAGCATTATAAAATAGATACCAAAGGCAAACATGCGGTGGTAATAGGCCGCAGCAATATTGTAGGCCGTCCCATAAGCGTGTTGCTGAGCAGTAATACTAACCCGGGCAATTGTACGGTAACTGTCTGTCATTCACACACACCTGATATTAAGGAGTTTTGCCTGCAGGCGGATATCATTGTGGCAGCGCTTGGCAAACCTGAATTTGTTACGGCTGATATGGTAAAAGAAGGGGCGATCATTATTGATGTTGGGATTACAAGAACAGAAGATGCCACAAAGAAAAGCGGGTATAAATTAAAAGGCGATGTGGCTTTTGATACGGTATCTCCTAAATGCTCCTGGATAACACCGGTGCCCGGCGGTGTGGGACCTATGACGATAGCGGCGCTGATGCAAAGCACCTATCGCTCCTGTATGCAGAAGAATTAAACCCCTCTCCGCAGGTTGCAGACACTGCGAGATGATGCGCATAAATCCCCCAAGAGGGACTTGCCAACGCACAAACCTGGATATCGAAGAGCAAAACAGTTTTGTATTTTTACAATAGATACCAATTTATGATTGATAAAAAAAGTTTATCCTCCCTTCCCGTAATGGAACATTTCTATACATTACAGGGAGAAGGTTTTCACCAGGGCAAAGCTGCTTATTTTATCCGGCTGGGCGGATGTGATGTGGGATGTGTGTGGTGTGATGTAAAAGATAGCTGGGATGCGGCCAGGCATCCGGTTTATACAATCGAACAGCTTGTTTTGGAAGTAAAAAAAACACCGGCAGAATTAGTAGTTATTACCGGCGGTGAGCCATTGATGCATAATCTTGATGAATTAACTGCTGCCTTACAGACCTCAGGTTTTCAAACCAATATTGAAACCTCCGGCGCCCATCCGCTGAGCGGCCACTGGAACTGGGTTTGTTTATCTCCCAAAAAATTCAAAGCACCCCTTCCGGAAATTCTACCGGCTGCCAATGAATTGAAGGTGGTCATCTTTAATCAATCCGATTTTGCATGGGCGGAGAAGTATGCCGGTATGGTAAATGCTGATTGTAAGCTATACCTGCAGCCAGAATGGGATAAAGCGGCACAAATGACCCCATTGATCATTGAGTTCATAAAAGCCCACCCCAAATGGGAACTTTCATTGCAGATACATAAATATATCAATGTGCCATAAGGCGTGGGATTGTAATTACACTCCAATTGCAGCACATTTAAAAATTTCAGGCAACCTTTGCGTTAACATTTTCTTCCTTTGTGCGGAATAAATTTCTTTTAGCTTCGTTATACAGATGCCCCTGATGACAGCACTGCCCGGGAAAAACCTAATCTTTTATTGATGAAAAAACTGTTACCATTATTATTTTTCTCCGTTTTCGCCGCGGCAGCTACTGCACAACCTTACAATCCCGAAAAGGTAAACAAAAAAGCCAGGGAGCTTTTCGAACAGGCAATGGAAAGGGCGCAGGACGGAAATATTGTCAGCGCTACCGGTCTCTTATTAAAATGTATCGAACTGGATAATAAATTCGCTGATGCCTACCTTTCATTGGCAGGTGCTTACGGACAATTAAAAAGCTACGCCAGCAGTATTAAATATTATGAACTGGCATTTGCAGTGGACTCCAATTACACTATGGATTATAAACTTCCTTACTCAATCAACCTGGCAGGTATGGGAGAATTTGAAAAAGCATTAGCCGCCATTAACCAATTATTGGCTAAAAAAATGCCGCCTTCATCTCCCACATTCAAAGCGGCTTTTTCCAGAAAAAAATCTTATGCGTTTGCAGCAGACTATGCCCGCAATAACAATAATAAGACTTATGTGTTTGCCCCGCAAAATTTAGGAAGCAACATCAATACCGGCGAACCTGAATACTTTCCTTCGCTGACAATTGATGGAAAAGAATTTGTTTTTACCCGCCGGCTGAATAATCATAATGAAGATTTTTTTTCAAGTGCTAAAACACATGAAGGCTGGGATAAAGCTTCTCCACTAAAAGGAAATGTGAATACCCCTGATAACGAAGCAGGGCAAAATATTTCACAGGACGGTCAGTGGTTAGTGTTTACCGCCAATGGCAGACCCCAGAGCTTCGGCAATTTTGATATTTACATTTCTTATCTCACTCCGCAGGGATGGAGTGAAGCCGCCAACCTTGGAGGAAAGGTTAATTCTGATCAGTGGGATTCACAGCCCTGTTTATCACCCGATAAAAGAGAATTGTATTTTGCCAGCCGCCGGATGGGCGGATATGGCGGCACTGATATTTATATTTGCCGCATGCAGCCGAATGGTAAATGGGGTGATGCACAAAACATGGGGCCGGGTATCAATACCACCGGCGATGACCAATGCCCTTTTATCCATGCAGATAACCAAACTTTATATTTTACTTCCAATGGACTACCCGGCTATGGCGGTAACGATTTGTTTTATGTTCGTAAAGGGCCCGGAGGGGTTTGGAGTAAACCAATAAACATGGGTTACCCCATCAACACTATCAATGATGAAGGCACTTTGTTTATTGCAGCAGATGGTAAAACCGCTTATTATGCCAGCGACAGAAGTGATTCGAAAGGCGGGAATGATATTTACAGTTTCGAACTGCGGGAGGATCTCCGTCCATTCAAAACCCTTTGGGTACAGGGACAGGTGATTGATAAAAAAACTGCTAAAGGCCTGCCTTCCACAGTGGAACTGACAGACCTGGCTACCAGGGAAGTGATCACCAAAGTACAAACGGATGAAACAGGTCATTACTTCATCACTTTACCCGTGGGAAAAGATTATGCATTCAATGTAAACCGCAAAGCCTATCTTTTTTACTCCGATAATTTTTTGATGAGCGGTCTTTCTCCTGACACTACCTACGATAAAAACATTGCCCTGCAGCCCATAGAAACCAATGCCAGTATGGTATTGAAAAATATTTTCTTTGATGTAAATAAATTCGACATAAAGCCATCTTCGCAGGCCGAGCTGGACATACTGGTACAGTTGCTGAATGAAAATGCCACCCTGAAAATAGAGATCAGCGGATATACAGATAATGCAGGCAAGCCCGCAGATAACCTGGCCCTGAGTAATAACCGGGCAAAAGCCGTGGTAAGCTACCTGGTGAGTAAAAACATTGCAGCAACCAGGCTTACTGCAAAAGGATATGGTGAAACAAAGCCGGTAGCAGATAATAAAACAGAAGAAGGAAAAGCAATGAACCGGAGAACAGAGATGAAAGTGACAGGCCGGTAAGATCAACTATATGCCATCTTAAAAGACCTTTAAAAGTTGCTTGCCAAGAACACTAAGTGATTATTTGCCAGGTCATAGTTCTCTTTGTGTACTTAGTGGCCTTCGCGGGAAATATTTTTGAGATTGGTTCTAATAAAAAACAAAGTCAGGCATACAATAATTAAATAATATTTTATACTTTTATATAAATTATAAAAATGAAGCTGACCATCCTAATTAGTAAAGGGAATGATTTTTATATTGGAATGATCAGGGAAATCCCTGCTGTTGTTTCCCAGGGCATATCTGTTGATGAAGCAAAAGCTAATACACTGGATGCGCTGCAGTTTTATCTTGAAGATATGCAGCAGGAAGAGCAGCCGTATAATACTGTTTTGGAAGAAGACTTAATTTTCGGCTGATGTCAGTTAAAAGAAATGAATTTATACAGCACCTTGCCAGCCATTATTGTTTTCTTCACAGGCATGGGTCAAAACATGATATTTACCAAAATAACAGTCCAAGAAGAAAACGACACTTCCCCGACATCCTAAATTAGACAAACGTCTTTGTGATCTTATTTGTAAGCAATTAGAAATTCCAAAGTTCTAAGCTTCCTTTTCTTTTATTGTTTGGATTTTATTGATGAATGAAGATTTATTATACCAATTATCCCTTACCCTTGTTCCCAACATCGGCCCTGTACAGGCGAAAATACTGCTGCAGCATTGCGAAGCAGAAGAAATATTTCATGCTAAAAAATCTTTTTTAGAAAAAATAGAAGGCATTGGGCCGGTACGGGCAGCCGCTATAAAAAAATTTGATGGTTTTTACCGGGCCGAAGAAGAAATAAAATTTATTGAAAAATATAAAATCAACCCATTATTTATTACGGATGAAGCATATCCCAAACGTTTATTGAGTTGTTACGACTCTCCCACCCTTTTATTCTATAAAGGGGAGGCCGATTTAAACACCGGAAAAATAGTGGCCGTCATTGGCACCCGCAGTCATACCGAATATGCAAGGCAGGTAACAGAAAAAATAGTATCAGAACTGTCCGTTCAGCATATAACTATTGTAAGCGGGCTGGCTTTTGGTGTGGATGCCATCGCCCATAAAGCCGCTGTAAAAAATAATCTGCCCACAATAGGAGTGCTTGCCCACGGCCTGAACCAGATTTATCCCCCCGCACATGCCGGGCTGGCCAAAGACATGGTAAAATATAATGGGGGCCTGCTCACAGAATTTGCCAGTTATTCCAAGCCGGACAAACATAATTTTCCCACCCGAAACCGGGTGGTGGCCGGCATGTGCGATGCTGTGATCGTAATAGAAACCGGAAGAAAAGGTGGCAGTATGATTACTGCCGAATTGGCCAACAACTATAATAAAGACGTATTTGCCATACCCGGAAAAGTAACCGACCTGAAAAGCGCAGGCTGCAATTATCTGATTAAAAATAATAAAGCCATTTTATGTACAGACGGACAGGATATCCTGGAAACAATGGGCTGGCAGGTAAATACGGCTAAAAAAAAGCCGCCCAAAACCCAACGGGAATTATTTATTGAACTGACCGGTGACGAAAAAATAATCATAAATATCATTAAAGAAAAAGAATCAGTGCATATAGATGAACTAAATGAAAAAAGTGGCCTGAGCAGCAGTGCGGTAGCTGCAGCCACCCTTAATTTAGAATTACAAAATGTGGTGCTATCTTTACCCGGCAAACAATACAGGATGTGCTGACAACTTTCAGGCAACATTTTTGCCTGTTTGAGTGTCAGTAGATGAGCAAACAAAGACCTTTTGACTTTTCCGATGAAAATTTTGAAAAAACTTATCCCCGTCGCCTTCATCTGTATACTGATATTATCAGCTGAAAAAATCTGGGCACAACCCTGCACCACGCTGGGTCAAACCCATTCCACTGCTTTTCCCGTTTGCGGCACCACCGTATTTCACCAAAATACTGTTCCTATTTGTGCCACTAATGACATTTTTGTACCCGGATGCTCGGGCGGTACTGGTGGCGCCAATTACCAGAATAAAAATCCATTCTTTTATAAATTCACCTGTTATGTATCTGGTAAACTGTCTTTTCTTATAAGCCCGCTTTCTGCCAATGAAGATTACGACTGGCAATTATATGATATTACCGGTCGCAACCCGGATGATATTTTTACCGTTAATTCATTGGTGGTAACAGGTAATTGGGCCGGCACTTATGGCAATACCGGTGCTTCATCAACCGGATTCAATGGAATTCAATGCGCTTCTGTGCCATCCGATAATGCCCCCACTTTTGCACTATGGCCAGATCTTATAGTTGACCATGAATATTTATTAATGATCAGCCACTTTACAGACGGGCAGAGTGGTTACGATCTATCATTTAGCGGCGGTACCGCTGTTATTACTGATCCTAAAATACCGGGACTGGCTACAGTAAAACCAGATTGCGATGGCAAAACGCTTACTCTCAAGCTTAATAAAAAAGTCAGATGTAACACCCTTACCCCTGCCGGCAGCGAATTCAGTATTTTACCCGCTGTTACCACTGTAACATCAGCCATATCCGTTTCCTGCAGTGCCGGTTTTGATTTTGATGAAATAACAATCACCCTGGCGACTGCATTACCCAATGGCAATTACCAGTTACTAATCAATAATGGCACCGATGGCAACAGTTTAAAAGACAATTGTGATAATTCCATTCCACAGGGAGAAAGCCTTCCTTTTTTCTATGCCATTCCGCAACCCATCTTTGCAGACAGTATCGGCAAACCGGGCTGTGCACCTGATTCAGTACGAATATATTTTCCTAAAAAAATTGTATGTAATACCATCGCTCCCAATGGCAGTGATTTCTCAGTAGCAGGCCCCACCCCTGTTACCGTTATCAGCGCTGCCGGCAGTTGTACCAATAATAAAACTGATTATATCGTTGTAAAATTTGCAGCGCCTGTGTATACAAAAGGCATATATAACCTTACGCTGAAAGCCGGCGATGATGGCTCAGTTGTAATAGATGAATGCGGACAGGAAACGCCGATACAGACCTTACCCTATATTACAGCTGACACAGTAAATGCTGAGTTTAATTATACAGGAAAATTAGGGTGTCAACGTGATACCCTTACCTTCTCACATGATGGCGCACATGATGTAAATAGCTGGAACTGGTTGTTTAACAGTTCGCCGGTTACCACACAAACACATACCATAATATGGCCCGCTACCAGCACCAATACCGTTAACCTAATTGTTAGTAATGGAACCTGCCGTGACACTGCCAATGCCACCATTGTGCTGAATAATGAAGTGAAAGCTTCTTTTACCATGCCTGGTGTTATTTGTCCGGAGGATGGGCTGGAAGTAAAAAATACCAGTACCGGGTTAATTGATGCCTGGCGATGGAATTATGATGTAATAGGAACCAGCACCCTTAAAGATCCACCTGCTTTTCTTTTTCCAACACTTATAAGAGAAGCTTATTATACGGTGAAACTGGTAGCCACCAATACCACACTGGGCTGCAGCGACAGTACCCGTAAAACATTAACGGTGCTCGATTTTTGCCTGATAGATGTGCCCACTGCTTTTACCCCCAATAATGACGGACTGAATGATTATTTCCGGCCGCACAATGCATTGAAGGCAGATAATTATCAATTTAAAGTCTATAACCGCTGGGGGCAGTTGGTATTTCAATCCAGCAACTGGCAGGATAAATGGGATGGCCGTATTAATGGGGCACTGCAAAATACGGGGGTGTTTGTCTGGATGCTCAGCTATACCCAACGGGATACCAAACAACCTGTGTTCCGAAAAGGAACGGTGACGTTGATACGGTAAAGACAAGGCATGCCTTGTCTTTACAAAAAATCATTTTCCAATTTTGTCCCGAGGATATATCTTTGCACATGGCAATAAGAAATACTCCCCGCCTGAACCGGTCATCCGGGCAGGCTCCCTCCAAATCAGTCTCCACAAGTAAAGCAAGTAAATTTTTCGGCGAGGGCCTCACCTTTGATGATGTGCTGTTGATGCCCGGTTATAGCCAGGTGTTACCCCGTGATGTGGAAATCAAGACACGCCTTACCAAAAACATAACACTCAATGTGCCACTGTTATCGGCCGCTATGGATACCGTAACCGAAGCTGCATTGGCCATTGCCCTGGCCCGGGAAGGCGGATTGGGTATACTGCATAAGAATATGAGTATTGAAAAACAAGCTGAACAGGTACGGAAAGTAAAGAGAAGTGAAAGCGGTTTGATCATTGACCCGGTAACACTGCTGGCAGATGCCACTATCGGAGATGCGCTAAAGCTGATGCGGGAAAATAAGATCGGTGGTATCCCTATCATTGATAAAGCAGGCATATTAGTAGGTATCCTTACCAATCGTGACCTTCGCTTTGAAGATAATCCCAACCGTAAAGTGAGTGAAGTAATGACCAAAGAGAACCTGTACACAGCACCTGAAGGAACGGACCTGAAAAAGGCTGAACAGCTTTTCAAAAAAACCAAAGTGGAAAAATTACCTATTGTAAATAAGCAGGGCAAACTCACCGGCTTATTTACCTACAGTGATATATTAAAACTGACAAGCCATCCCAATGCGGTAAAAGATGCATTTGGCCGCTTATTGGTGGGTGCCGGAGTGGGTATTACTAAAGACCTGCCGGACAGGGTGGCCGCTTTACAAACTGTAGGTGTGGATATTGTGGCGCTGGACAGTGCTCATGGCCACAGCAAAGGAGTTATTGATGCATTAAAAACACTGAAAAAGAATTTTAAAGGAATTAATGTTATAGCGGGCAATGTAGGTACTGCTGCTGGCGCCAAAGCGCTGGCTGATGCAGGTGCTGATGCCGTAAAAGTGGGTATTGGACCCGGCTCTATTTGTACCACCCGCATAGTGGCAGGTGCAGGTGTGCCGCAACTGACGGCCATAATGGAAGCAGCCGCTATATTGAAAGGAAGAAATATTCCGCTGATCGCAGATGGTGGTATACGGTATACCGGTGATATGGTAAAAGCTTTAGCAGCCGGTGCCAATTGTGTGATGATGGGAAGCATATTTGCCGGCACAGAGGAAAGCCCGGGAGAAACGATCATTTATGAAGGAAGAAAATTTAAAGAATACCGCGGCATGGGTTCCCTGGGTGCCATGGCTACCGGCAGCAGCGACCGGTACTTTCAGGATGTGGAGGATGATATAAAGAAATTTGTACCGGAGGGTATAGAAGGCCGGGTGGCTTATAAAGGCACCTTAAAAGAAATCGTCTATCAATATACAGGAGGATTAAGGGCCGGTATGGGTTATTGCGGAGCTGCATGCATTGAAGATTTACAAAAAGCAGTATTTGTAAAAATTACCAATGCCGGTATGAGAGAAAGCCATGCACATGATATTGAGATAACGAAAGAAGCACCGAATTACAGCAGGAGGTAAGATGCCGCTGCTGATAGTTTTATTGTTTTAATTTTCCTTTTCCCCGAAGGGGGGATTTGGAATTTTCCTTCTTACAAAACCCAACTAATAGTTTTTGTATCACCTATCGGTACTCAGCACTGATAAAAAAATACAAAGCAACAATAATCCACATCAGCATTGCCTTTGCGTGGTTTGTTGCTTTCCCGGATAGCCCTATCGTGTGGACACATCTTTTAGCACAACAGTTTTAGCACAACAGTTTTAGCACACGGATAACACGGGTTGGACGGATTAACATAGATTATTTATAAAAAACTGTCAATACTTTGTAATACGGCTGAGATTCAAAGGATAGATACGGATTTATGCTGCTTCGCAACATTTAGGATTCATTGATTTCCTCTTGATCTTAACAATATTCGGAAAAACATCCAATTTCTGATGCGTAGCAGCAGAAAAAATCCGTTATTATCCGTCCAACCCGTGTTCCCAAAAAATGTGTATAAACAGTAGTCTGCTGGAAAAGAATAAAAGGAGAGGTCTGAAAAAATTGTGAATTGTGCAAGGGCTTTTATTCCATTTGATCCTTAGTATGCACCAAAAAAAATGTGCAGCCATTGGCCGCACATTTTTATCTTGAGGTAACGTTTTTATTATTCAGCTTCAGGAGTCAGGTATTGTGCATACGCATATCCTTCTTCACCTTCTTTTGTTCTTATCAGCCACCACTGTTCGCTGGTCTGGCTTACCACTGTCACAATTTCATGATGGGCTGCTTTTCCAATAATGGCCTGGTCAGTACCGGGGCCTTTGCGGATATTCAGGTTGGAACGCTCAGTAGTAACTTTTGCTTTTGTTACCGGGACGGAGGAAGATACATTCACATTCATCACCAGGTCGCCGGATAAAAAATTAGGGTCCAGTTTATCATATACGGACCACAGCATATCTTTTACTGCCCCGGATGGTGCTTCGCCATCAATGAATAACACACCATTTTCTTCCCGTACCTGCAGGTTGGCCACACCGGATATAGTAGCGGCATTAATCAGTTCCTGGTATTTATTTTCTGCTAACATAAGTATTGTTGTTTTAGTATTATTTAATTTTCAAACCAGTAAGGTCATATCCGGCTGATTTCAGTTTGTCCAGCATTTGTTTTACCATTACCCATTTTGCTTTCGCAATTTCTCCTGTCAGTACAATTTTGCCATTCACTAAAGAACCTTTTAAACCTGCCTGGTCCTTTAGTGCATCCATTAATCCCTGTTCAAGTACAGTAGCGTCTGTAGTAGCTACTGGTGGTGGTGGGGGCGGAGCAGCAATCGTGCAGTTATTTATAATTGACTCAACACCTTTTACGCCTTTTGCAATTTTTTCACAGGAAGCTTTGCACAATTCATCTTTACATTCACCGGAAAGAGTGGCAACACCCTTTTCCACCGAAACCGTCATTCCGGCAGCCATTGGATCAGCAGCTAATGCCGTTTCTACAGCAACTTTAATATCAGCATCTTTTGGTTTGCTTTTACAAGCAGTAAAACTAATAGCCAGGGCAGTTATTGCCACCAGCAACATTGGGGTAAATTGTCTTTTCATTTTATTTGATTTTTTATAAGTAAATGTACGGGGGTTTCAGGAGTACTTAGATTTTTTCGACAGAATTGTTTTATATATAGATGAAAGCAGCTTTCTGGCAGGTAGGCCGGTTATTTTTTATGCTGGGGCTTACCATATATACAAATTGCCCCGGGGAAAAAGAGAGAGGGATTATATAAAATTGAGGTAAAGCATTGCTATCTTCCTGGTTTTCCGCCGGGCAGATTCGTTTCCTGCTGCTGCGGCCTGGCAGTTAAACTGATAATCCCGCAGGCATTTTGTATATTCAAGGTATGAAAAAATGGCTAACGATAGCCGGTATTCTTGCTTTCATTTTTGCCAGGGCCCAAAATGAGTTTGCCGCCACCGCATTTTACAATGAGTTCAATAAAATTTATTCAGATGCACAAAATGGTTTCCTGACCAATAAAGGCAGGATAAAGGAAGCAGCATTTCCGGAATTGGCGACTGAATATGCAGTTAAATTATTGTTACCACTCGCCGACTCTGGGAAAATTGTCTACCCGCTAAGTGGGATGCCCTATGTTATTTATTTTTTTGAACCCGCCAAATCGAGGCTTAAAATTGACCAGCGGGGGTTGAATCTCCGGGAAGCTATTGTTATCGCATTTGGCAAACCACTCTTCACAAGAACGGAAGCCTTTCTTCAGAATGACAGGCTATTTTCCTCAACATTTTATTATCTCAATGCCGGTGATGACAATAAGAAAACCGCAATATTCAAATCGTCCATTTACCAGCAAGACGGTTTATATTACCTGGCTTTTGAAATACGGGGTAAAGCACCTTAAGCAATCCCAAGACATTTTTAAGCAGCGTCTCTATTTGAACCACATAGAAGGATAGGTACATAGGAATACACACATAGTTTTTTTAAAAGATTGACATCTATATGTGTATTCCTTATGCTTTCTATGCCCTATGTGGTTCAAAAAAGGTTTGAAACACATAGGAGGATAGGTACATAGAAATACACACATAGTTTTTTTTAAAAGGTTGATATCTATGTGTGTATTCCTTATGCTTTCTATGCCCTATGTGGTTCAAAAAAGGTTTGAAACACATAGGAGGATAGGTACATAGAAATACACACATAGATATCAATATTTTATTTTAAATAACTGTACGTGTATATTTCTATTCGTTCTATAAATTCATTCCGTTGGGATTTTAAGCCTGAAAGGCTGTAATTACTATAGAACAACAGATGAATAATTACGCATAACCCTGAAAGGGTGACATAAGAATACCGGAAGAAAGGAATGCATAAGAGATTCACACATTGATATCAATATTTTATTTAAAAAACTCCTATGTGTGTATTCCTTATGCTTTCTATGCCCTATGTGGTTCAAAAAAAACAAGCACAAGAGGTTCATACAAAAAACAGGAATATATACAACCTATTTTTCCAGTTCCATTATCAATTCAAACAATCGCTCATACTCCGCATTCAGTTGCTTCAATTCGGTGTCCGCTTTTTTATAAGCCAGTTCCGCATCTGCAAATTTTGCTTTATCTGAATAAATAGCGGGATCAATCAGCGATGCCTCCAGTTCCTTTTTCTTACTGTTCATCAAGGCTACCTTTTCTTCCACCTGCTGAAACTGCCGTTGTGCTTTCTGCAGTTCCTTTTTAGCCTCTTTATTTACAGGCAGAGAGGGAGACGGAGGTTTGATACCAGGAGCCTGAGAGGAGTCATTACTTTTATTAGCACCTGTTCCTGCTTTGGGTTTGCCTGCTCTTTGAGTTG
This sequence comes from Chitinophagaceae bacterium, assembly GCA_031441485.1. Lineage (GTDB taxonomy): Bacteria > Bacteroidota > Bacteroidia > Chitinophagales > Chitinophagaceae > JJ008. The sequence continues at coordinate 1,740 of JANOEQ010000031.1, read as the reverse complement.
CATTATCCGGCTTCTGACCTCTGGCTTCCGACTTCTTACTTTCCAGTTCCTGTTTGGCCATTCTTTCCTTCCAGGCCACCCATTCTTCATAACCACCTTTAAATTCTTTTATCTGGTGATCAACGATCTCCCAGATTTTATTGGCAGTTTTAGCTACAAAATACCGGTCATGACTAACCAGGATGATACTGCCTTCATATTTATCCAATGCTTCGATCAGCAAATCGCAACTGTGCATGTCCAGGTGATTAGTAGGTTCATCCAGCATTAAAAAATTAGCTTTACTTACAATAACCTTTGCCAATGCCACCCTTGCTTTTTCACCACCACTTAATATCTTGATCTTTTTATCCGAATCATCACCGCTGAACAGAAAGCAACCTAATAAACCACGCAGCTCCAGTTCACCCATCTGGCTGCCGCATTCTTTCATTTCGTCCAAAATGGTATTGTCCACGTTCAGTGCTTCCAACTGGTGCTGTGCATAAAAGCTTTCTTCCACATTGTGGCCCCATTTTCTTTCGCCATTGGTAAAACTTTCCACACCGGCAATGATACGCAGCAGTGTAGACTTACCTTTTCCATTGGCCCCAATGAGGGCAATTTTATCGCCACGGTCAATTTCGATAGTGGAATTTTCAATAATAACATTATCGCCAAATGCTTTTGAAACATGCTTTAATTCTACAAGCACCCGTCCCGGCGTTTTGTCCACCCTGAAGTTGATACGGATATTTGGCCGTTCCAGTTCTGCATCTTCAATTCTATCCAGCTTATCGAGTTTCTTCATTATGCTCTGCGCCATGGCCGCTTTACTGGCCTTAGCCCTGAACCGTTCCACCAGCCGCTCATTCTGCCGGATATAATCCTGCTGATTCTCGTAGGCTTTCTGCTGCATATCAATACGGATGGCTTTCTCCTTTTCGTAATAATCATAATTACCATTATAAATATGCAACTGCTGCTGGTACACTTCAACGATCTTCGTAACCATCCTGTTCAGAAAATATTTATCGTGACTTACTATTACCACCGAACCCTGGTAATGCAGCAGGTATTTTTCCAGCCATTCAATAGAGGGAAGGTCAAGGTGGTTGGTAGGTTCATCCAATAATAACAGATCGGGTTGCTGCAGGATCATTTTTGCCAGCAATACCCTCATTCTCCATCCACCGCTAAATTCTTTATATGGACGCTGAAGGTCGGCATTGGAAAAACCAAGTCCCTGCAGCACTTCTTCCGTTTTGTGATGGATATTATATCCGCCCAATGTTTCCAGTTCATGCAGCCGGTCGGTGTATTCCAGCAGCGTTTTTTCATCGCCGGTTTTTTCCAGCTCATGACCAATTTCTTCAATTTCTTTTTCTAATTGCTGCACCCGTTCAAAAGCGCCGAGGGCTACTTGTAATATGGATTCGTTGGTGTCAAAACTCAGCAGGTCTTGGTGCAGGTAGCCGATAGAAGTGGTACGGCTTCTTTCCACTGTACCTGCCGAAGGCTGAAATTGGCCCACCAGTAATTTTAGCAGCGTAGACTTGCCCGTGCCGTTATAACCGATCAGGCCGATCCTTTCACCGGGCTGAATATGCCAGGTGGCTTCTTCAACAATAGCTCTTGCCCCAAATTCGAACGTAACATTTTGAAATCCTGCCAACATAGAGAATAGATGATAGATGATAGTGAATAATGAATAGGTAATAGTCAATGAGGCGCAAATTTAGCCAGAAAAAAGGATTAAAC
>JANOEQ010000030.1:0-87492 GCA_031441485.1 Chitinophagaceae bacterium | reverse complement strand
AGTGGTTTTGCCAACTCCCCCTTTTTGATTTGCTACACCGATTATTCTTGCCATTTTGCCGAAAACTCCTTGTAAGTGATTAAATGTTAGTAGTAAAATTGCCGACTGAAACCAAGAACACAAAATTAATTTTTGCCCACCAATAGGTATCCGGCAAAAATAAGTCTTAAGCAAAACAATGCCCATACTATTTACTCTCCTAATTTTACAGCTTATTTATGCGTAACTCTCCCTTTTGGTGGATTTTTATTGGAATGATGCTGCTGCTGGATTTCTATTTCTTCCTGGTGTTGAAAGTGCTGGCCCAATCCGCCTCTCCCAGGTTAAAGACAATTATCTATGCCGGTTATTGGGTATTATCAGCCAGTGCCATCCTGCTGCTGTTACTGCTTCCGTACCTGCATCTTGACAAGCAGGCACGGTTTACACGAAGCACCATATTCGCCATTATAGCGGGATTGTTTTTTGCCAAGCTGGTGGCCTCGCTATTTTTCCTTATTGATGATGTTCGAAGGATGATACAATGGGCAGCCGGGAAGATATTTTTTTCAAAAACAAAAGGCGGGCAACCGCAGGCCGGAGAGACCATTTCCCGCTCCGTTTTTCTCAGCTGGACAGGAATGATAATGGGCGGCGGCTTGTTTGGCACACTAATCTACGGGTTTGGTAATAAATATAAATACCAGGTAAAAAAAGTAAAACTCAGTTACGCTAACCTTCCGCCAGCTTTTAAAGGTATTCGGATCGTGCATATCTCCGATATACATTCAGGCAGCTTCAATAATAAAGAAGCAGTGATGAAGGGGGTGTATAAAATAATGAAGGAACAGCCGGATATTATCCTTTTTACCGGCGACCTGGTAAATAATATGGCTGATGAGATGAACGATTATATGGATGTGTTTAATAAACTGAATGCTCCACTGGGTGTTTATTCCACCCTGGGTAACCATGATTATGGCGATTATGTACAATGGGAAACCGCAGCAGAGAAAAAGGCCAACCTGGACCGGCTCAAACAAACCCATGCAGACCTCGGCTGGCGCTTATTGATGAATGAACATGTGGTGCTGGAAAGGGGCGCCGATAAAATCGCCCTGCTTGGTATTGAAAACTGGAGTGCAAAAGCAAGATTTCCCAAATATGGAGATATGAAGAGCGCCCATGAGGGAACGGAGGGATATTCATTCAAAATACTGTTGAGTCACGATCCCTCACATTGGAGGGGGGAGGTACTGGAATCCTACCCGAATGTAGACCTGATGCTTTCCGGCCATACTCATGGTATGCAGTTTGGTGTGGAGATCCCGGGTTTGAAATGGAGCCCTGTGCAGTATGTTTATGGAGAGTGGGCAGGTTTGTATGAAAAAGATGACCAAAAATTATATGTAAATCCGGGTTTTGGTTTTATTGGCTACCCGGGCAGGGTGGGTATTTTGCCTGAAATCACTGTTTTGGAACTTTCCTGACTTTTTTTTGGTTTCGCTTTCAATATTTTAGCGGGCAAACCCGTTAGAATACCAGTGCTTCCGGGATTAAACTTTTTTTTAACAGTTTAGTCCTATTGGCTATATTCTGATCCGCTTTTTACCGGCTGCCGGAATACCACTGCCTGATGTTGAAAAAATGGTTCATATCACTGGCCTTTTTATTGCCCGTTGCTGCTTTTTCCCAAAATAGCGCCGGGGATTCCGTTATTACCCCCGTAAAAGATATCCCGCTTATTGATACAGCTTTTGACTATGATGCCCTGTTCCAGGATTTTGATGCCTTTATGGATTCCATTCTTTCGCCACACAGTTATTTTTTAAGCAGTTTATCTGTCAATAAGGGGGTGTATAATTTTGAATCAAAGAACACAGCATTATTACTGGAATCTTCTAAAAAACTCACGTATTCACCCACACTCGGTTATTACAGTAAAAGCGGGCTTGGCCTCACGGCCAACGGGTTTATTGTAGATGACGGTCAGCACATGAACCTTTACCAGGTGGCGGTATCTCCTTCATTTGATTATTTGAAACACAAGGATTTTGCCAGCGGCGTTTCGTACACCCGGTTTTTCACCAAAGACTTACTGCCATTTTATACCACCCCGCTGCAAAATGAAGTATACGGGTATTTCACCTACAGGAAATCATGGGTGCGGCCCACACTTTCTATGAGTTATGGATGGGGCAACCGCAAAGATTATTCGCAAAGAGAAACATTGATACAGGACCTGCGTTTGCGCAGAAGAGGCTTCACCTATATCAATACGGAAGAAACGGTAAGTGACTTTTCAGTGATGGCATCTGTACGGCATGATTTTTACTGGCTGGATGTATTCACTTTTAAAGATCATATCCGCTTTACACCACAACTGGCATTTACCAGCGGTACACAAAAATTTGGATTCAACCAATCTTCCAGTACTTATGCCACCACTATCCGCACCAGCAGCAATGTGCTGTACAGTACCGACAATCTGTACCTGGATGACCAGATAAAATTTCAACCGCTCTCCCTCACCTTATTTTTACGGGGCGAATATTCAATAGGCAGGTTCTTTGTTCAGCCACAATTCATCATGGACTATTACCTGCCGGTGTCCACTGATAATTTCAATGCATTCTTTTCCCTCAACCTCGGTTTTATTTTCTAATACATCCCCCGATGAATAAGTTTTGCCGATGGTTGCAGAACGTTAACATTTTTCTTGCAATAGCTGAGTTACAAAATCAGTTGTAGAAAATACTTATTGCAGTTAATGAATTTTAACAGCGCAAACGGGTGACTGGCATTATACTTGAAATTTTTATCCGTCTGAGTATAGTTTACATTAAATAAGAATTAACCGGGTATTGAAGCAGGCAATTTTCAGGCTTTAAAGGTATGAGCCGCGAAAACCGGAAGCTAAAGCCAGGTTGTTATTGTCATCATTTAACAAAAAAAAATTAACACATGAAAGCAAAACTCCTCCCCCTTTTCGTTGCATTATTAATTTCACAGGCTATGATGGCCCAGTTTCATGTTGGCATAAAAGGTGGCGCCAACGTGGGTAAGGTAGACGGCAAATCGTACAAAGATCAATTCCGTGTAGGTTATCATCTCGGCGGATTTGCTGAGATAAGACTGGGCAACAAACTGGTGCTGCAGCCGGAAGTATTGTTCAACCAGTATAATTCCAGGCTCGACAGCAATTACAGTAATATCTATCACAATGTGTTTAATGGCAACAGTAGCATTAAGCTCAATTATCTGTCTATTCCCATTCTATTAAACTACAAACTGATAGGCAGCTTCCTGTCGCTGCAGGCAGGCCCGCAGGTGGGTATTTTAATTGACCAGAGTAAGACCACCCTGCAGAATGGTGGTAAAGCATTTAAGGATGGCGAATTCTCCATGCTGGCGGGGCTGCAGTTTAAGATTGCCAATCTCCGTATCAATGGCCGCTATGCCATCGGGCTGAATAATATTGCAGATATAACGGATGATGGTAAATGGAAAAACCAGGGATTCCAGTTGTCGGTGGGACTGGCATTGTAAATTCTCCTTCGTATAAAAATGACAGAGGCTGTTCCAAACGGGGCAGCCTCTTTTTTTGCACACTTATTCTTAATCGGGCCTTTAATTTTTTTAACTCCGGTTAAGAAATTTAAGAACTCAGCTATTGCCTATTAAAGCTCGGGTTAACCGTACCATTAAGTTAGGCTTTGATTTTTTTAACTCCAGTTAAGAAATTTAAGAACTTAGTTATCATCTATTAAAGCTCCAGTTAACTGTACCATTAAGTGAGGCTTTAATTTTTAAAGGTATACCTAAGAAAAAGTTAGGTGTACCTAAGAAAAGGCTAGGTGTTTTTAACCCTTCTTTTATTTAAGGTATTGATAACGTGCCGATTGTGTTTTTATTATTTAAAAGGCGTGCCTGCAGGCACTCAGCTCAAGACCGCCAGTGTGCGCATCAATGACCGCTAAGCCATCGGACTTAATAATATTACTGATATAAGGGATGATGGTAAATGGGAAAACCAGGGCTTCCAGTTGTCGGTGGGACTGGCGTTGTAAAAACGTTGGGTAATTAATCAGGAGAAACCGGGTTGACATACAAAAGTATGTCAACCCGGTTTTTTATGGCTTTACTGTCAGTGTTCAGTTAGTAAGCTGGTTATTTCTTTCGGTGTCCTTAGTTATTTTCATTTTCCAACTATTATTTCTGTCAAAAGGGCTTACAAATTCCTGAATGGGAAGAAAAGTGTATTGCAGTTGTTTATTTAAACCATTTTCTTCTAATAGAAATGCTTCTAATTCGTAAGGGTCGACATTCACATTTTTGGTTTTACCATTTTTTTGCAGCGTATACCTGATAGGAAGGATGAACCATTCAATATCAGTTCTAAACTCCCAAAGGCCATTTGTTGTAAGTAATATTTCTTTTATAAATTTCGATAAAATCGGGTGTGTGCCGGGGCTGATCTCCATTTTCTGTAACGAACTATCAGTGCCAACTTTAAACTTTACCCAGCAAAAACCATTTAATCCGAGAGTGTCTAATTTGTTATTGAAATTATTCCTGAAGGCCTCTTCTATAAAAACCGGGAAAACTTTTCCCTTAACAACAGGTAATGTATAATTATCCTGTGCTAGTGAAATTGTACTGGAAAAAAGCAGTATAAGGGGGATTGAGTATTTCATCTTTATTTGATTTTAAAAACATCTTGTGCCTTTTGTTCCATTAATATATTGTTCATAAATTACTTCAGCATCTGGAATACTCATGCCATAATTTGTAATTGAGAATTGATTGTATTGAGTATTATAGGTTGCTAAAGTTCCTGCGGCGGTATATTCCTTTTCAAGTACATCGTCCAATCCCTGTAATGCCAAAGCTTTGGCATCATTTTCAGTCAATCCAAAAGAACTTTGTAATATGGCACTCATTGCGTTTACACAATTTTTGAACATTACTTCATGAGTTGTAAAGGTGTTTAGTGTGGTTAAACCATAATAGTCTTTATAAACCCGTATAAATCCATGCACTATTTCGTGTAGAATATTGAGTCCGGCTAATTCCTGAGTCGCATTTGGTTGAGTTGGTTGTTCCCAGAATAAAGGATTTAAAGCAACATGCCATTCTTTATTGGGTGTTACAGCAAAAGATTCAGCCGGTGTTGGGTTGCCGCTAGCATCAACTAGGTTGCGATTTTCTTCAAAAATTATTTTCCAGTTTAATGTTCGACTTAATGGTGCAAGGTAAAGACTGTTGGCAAATATGTTTAAGTTGAAATTAGGCAGTTTATTCTTAGCCCCAACTATACAAGGGTTAGAAAAATTGTTAATAATTGATTCGATGCCAAAAAATGCAATACCACCCGGCGGCACCCAACCACCACCACCTCCCGGCGGAGGACATGGCGGCAATGGCTCCGGTAAAAGAGATGTAGGGATGCCGCCTGAACATGGATAATAAGGAGGTATCTGCCCGCCACCACTCCCGGTGCCCCCGCCGGATGGACCACCAGTAGTGGGTGTTCCACCCCCAACCGGCCCGCCTCCTCCACAACTCCCGTCTCCGACAGTAATAGTAATGGTTACCGTATTAGAACAGGCAGTACAACCTGCTTGCCAATCCTGGCAAACACCACCATTACTTGCCCCGTTGGCACAGGTGCAATTGGCTGCGTCCTGTACCAACCAGCTAACCGTATAAATAGTGCCCTCACATAAATTATTCCCTGCATTGATTCCATTTGTCGCACTCAGCATTTTTGCAGTTCTGGTATACGGTGATACATTAGTACTGCCGGGTTCATTTAATAACCTGTTGTCTGTAATGGTAAACATATTATACCCAAACACTTCCCTGTCCATCAGCATCAGCAACGAGGAAAACTCATCAGCAGTAGTAGCACCGGTAGTGGTTGTAAAGGGATAGTTCTTATAATCTTTGGCCAGGCAATAGCTCAGACTGATGCTGTCATTAATCACCGCCCTGATAAATCCGTTGGTAACAGCAGTATTTTGCAGCACTAATGGAATATACACCAATGAGTCAGCGATTGTATTGCTAAAATTACTGCCAGCCTTAATTTTGGGAAAACTTAAAATAGCTTTATCCCAAACAGCAAAGCCTTTGGTTTTTGCAAACTCCGTTATAAATTCTTTACTGCCGTTTCTCCGTTCAATCTCTTTGGCGATTGCCTGTACCACCGGATCAGCAGCAGCTGGTATTGAAAAGAATTGTTGGGTAATAGTGGTATCCGCTAAAGAAGCATTACCAATTGAAACCGGCTGGTCTGCTTTCCGGCAGGCGGCAATAATGGTAATGGCGGCTAATAAAAACAGCAGCGTGTTTCTTTGAAATTTTCTCATACATAGTTTTTTGATAAGGTTCGGGAATGGGTGTAAGCGTGCCTTTACGCAATTACAGGGCAACAGGAGTTTTTCTTGGGCTGGAGCTTTTTCTTTATGTTTTCATAGTTTAAAATTTAGAATTACAATAAACCCACCGGCAGCAGGTATTCTGCTTATTACAATGCATAGGATTGCTTTCAGGCGTACCAGTCAGGTTTGGTCAGGAAGTATGTATGATTTGTTGAAGTGTTTTCCTGAATCAGGAAATATGGTTGGGTGGGAAGTGTTATGCAATAATATGTAATATTTATTCAATACAAAATAAATAGCTGGCTATTTTGACATTTTGAGTACTAATACTATTCCTATTCAACTAATAATCAGTCATAATTTGTCAGTTTATAATTCACAGGCACGAATCTTGGCAATACTGATTTCCCGTTATACTTTTAACGCCCCGCACATCGGGCTGACAGATTGACTAAAGAAGAAAGACGACTATGGACATGAACCTTGAAAAATTTTTGCTGCGCTCAGAAGATGAAATGGATTTTCTACCCATTATTCCCCTCAATGAGAGTGATCAGGAAGACCCCAATGAAGTGGTGATCCCGGATGAAATAGCTTTATTGCCCCTTCGGAACACTGTATTATTTCCCGGCGTGGTGCTGCCTATCACCGTTGGCCGTGATAAAAGCATCAAAGCAGTAAATGATGCTTACAAGACTGATAAGCTGATTGGTGTGGTGGCCCAGAAAGACAGTAATGTGGAAGACCCTGAAATAAAGGACCTGGAAGATATTGGCACCGTGGCCAAAATTGTGAAGCTGATTAAAATGCCCGATGGCGGCACCACCATCATCATTCAGGGTAAAAGCCGTTTCCTGATTGAATCCATTACAGGAGACGATCCTTACTTTAAGGCAAAGATCAAAAAGCTGGACGAAGAAGAATCCCCAAAAGATGAGGACTTTAATGCCTACGTGGCCAACATCAAAGACCTGGCCGCAGATATTGTGCAGTTATCACCTAATATACCCACTGAAGCTTCTATCATTCTCCGCAATATTGAAAACCCGTCTTTCCTTATCCATTTTGTATCCAGCAATCTGAATACCGATATCAAAGACAAGCAGCGCCTGCTGGAATTGAACCAGATCCGTCAGCGGGCCGACCTGCTGATGCAATTGCTTCAAAAAGAATTACAGTTCGCCGAACTCAAAAATAAAGTAACCACTAAAACCAGAACGGAACTGGATAAGCAGCAGCGGGAATATTTTCTGCAGCAGCAGATGAAAAGCATCAAGGAAGAATTGGGTGGCGACAGCAATTCGCAGGAGATAAAGGAGATGCAGAAAAAGGCAGAGGCTAAAAAATGGCCGGCTGCTGCCAAAGAGATGTTTAAGAAAGGCATTGAAAAACTGGAACGGATGCATCCCAGCACCCCTGACTTTTCGGTGGTGTACAATCACCTTGATTTGATGCTGGACCTGCCCTGGGAATCGTATACCGAAGATCATTATGATTTAAAGAAAGCGAAAAAAACATTGGATACCGATCATTACGGTATGCAGAAGATCAAAGAACGGATACTCGAATACTTAGCCGTACTGAAACTGAAAGGGGATATGAAAAGTCCGATACTATGTTTTGTTGGCCCTCCCGGTATTGGTAAAACATCATTGGGCAGAAGTATTGCCGGTGCTATTGGCAGAAAATATGTGCGCCTGAGCCTGGGTGGTTTGCATGATGAAAGTGAGATAAGGGGGCACCGTAAAACCTATATCGGCGCTATGCCCGGAAGAATATTACAATCTATCCGTAAAGTAAAATCATCCAACCCGGTAATAGTACTGGATGAGATAGACAAAATAGGAAATGATTTTCGTGGCGATCCCTCTTCTTCATTACTCGAAGTGCTTGATCCGGAACAGAACCATACATTTTATGACAATTATTTAGAATCGGAATATGATTTGAGCAAGGTGCTGTTTATCGCCACCGCTAATAATTTTCAGAATATACAGCCGGCATTACGTGACAGGATGGAAGTGATAGACCTGAGCGGCTATGCCGTGGAAGAAAAAATTCAAATTGGCAAACGCCATCTTTTTCCAAAGCAAAAGGAATTGCACGGATTGAAAAACACCAATTTTACGATAACAGATAAAGTGCTGGAGAAAGTAATACAGGATTATACCCGTGAAAGCGGGGTGCGGGAACTGGACAGGCAACTGGCTTCCATTATGAGAAACCAGGCCAAACAGTTAGCACTAAAGGGAAAATTAAAAGCGGCATTGACTGCGCAGGATATAGAAAGGATATTAGGACGGCCCCGGTACAGCAATGACATTTATAAAATAGCCAATATGGCCGGAGTGGCAGTGGGCCTTGCCTGGACTTATGTGGGCGGTGATATACTTTTTATAGAAACCAGCCTGAGTGATGGTAAAGGGGAACTTCGGCTTACCGGAAACCTGGGTAATGTAATGAAGGAAAGCGCCAGCACGGCATTGACCTATTTGCAATCCAATGCGAAAAAGTATAAACTCGATCCAAAACTTTTCGAAAAAAAGAATATTCATATCCATGTGCCGGAAGGTGCGGTGCCTAAGGATGGCCCGAGTGCCGGCGTGACTATGATGACAGCCATTGCTTCAGCCCTTACCGGTAAAAAGGTAAAACCCTTTTTGGCTATGACGGGGGAGATAACCCTTCGTGGACAGGTATTGCCCGTAGGCGGTATAAAAGAAAAAGTACTGGCAGCCAAAAGGGCGGGGTTAAAGGAAATTATTCTTTGTGCCCAAAATGAAAAAGATGTGGAAGAAATTGACTCTGAATTTATAAAGGGCATTAAGTTTCATTTTGTAAAAACAATGAACCAGGTGCTGGAACTGGCACTGGTGGACTGATGTTAAGTCATTCCTGAAAACTCACCTTTTTAGAATGGCTTTCGCAGATGATTGAGCCACCACCGTACAGAAAGGATTTTTATTTTTAGCAATAGCCTATTTTCGTTGTTCATGAAATGCAGGTTGATCATATTGCTGCTGCTCTTTTACCTCGATAGCCCCGGGCAAACATTGGGTGGCAGTTCTGTATTTAATTTCCTGAAGCTTTCTCATACTCCGCAATTGACTGCATTGGGTGGCGTTAATATTTCTCAGCCTTCCAATGATGCGGGCCTTGCTTTTAATAACCCGGCCCTTTTGAATCCTGCTATGCATACCCAGATGAATGCTGTCTTTAACAGTTTTTATTCAGGCATCAGTGTATATCATTTATCCCTGGCTTACCACAATAAAAAACTGAATACTAATTTTTTGTGGGGACTGAATTATTTCAATTACGGAAATGCGGATGAAACGGACGCATCGGGAAATGTGCTGGGTAAATTCAGGCCCACTGATTGGGTAATGCAGGTTTCCGCATCGAGAAGTTATTTGACTAAATGGAATTATGGGGCAACTTTGAAATTTATCAGCTCCAATTATGGTCAGTATAGTTCTAATGGGGTAGCTATGGATGCGGGGCTGCAATTCCGGGATACGGCAAAATTATTTTTTGTTGCTGTACTGGCGAAAAATATGGGCTTTCAATTGAAAAAATATAATGGAACTGCTCCTGATGACCTTCCGTTTGATCTGCAGATCGGGTTTACCAAAAGACTTGCAAAAGCCCCGTTGAGTTTTTCACTTACAGCCCAACGGCTGCACCGGTTTGACCTCGCTTATAACGACACGGCCTTTAACAATGAGAATGGTTTTGATAACGGCAGCACTAATAGATTTTCTTTCGGTAAGGTATTTAATCACCTTATACTTGGTGCTGCTGTTTATATTGGCGACAGAGTGGAACTGATGGCCGGATATAATTTTCTGCGCAGAAAAGAATTGAATATTGGCAATGCGGCCAATGGGCTTAACGGCTTTTCAATGGGTGCCGGGGTATTGCTGGGCAAAATGCAGATACGATATGCAAGGGCCAATTACCAGGCCAACAGCGCTTATAACCAACTGGGGTTGAATTTAAAGTTGAATGAATATTTCGGGCTGGGCAGGTTTGGCCACAAAATCGGGTGGTAAAAGCCATGTACTAACAGGTTTGCCGGATTCTGCCACCCTGCAACCGGCCTATTACACAAAAGGGTAATAAAAATACCCTTATAGTAGTATACAAACTTATACTTATTATCAGTAGCTTTATTCCAGAATAGATAATAACTCTGCCTTTGTAGCTTTCGTTTTTTTTTAACCATTAAACACACTTGTTTATGAGAATCCTTCTCGTAGTCATTGCAGTATTTGCAATTATCAATGTATCTTTTTCCCAAAATGTAGGTATCGGAACCACTACTCCTGCAGCCAAGCTGGATGTGAAAGCCAGCTCAAGTTATGTAGGTCAGTTTAATGGTTTAGCCCCGATGTATATGGGGATTTTTGAAAATGACATATACCGTGGCTACTGGGGTTCTTATTCAGGTAACGCCGAGGACGTTGATTTTGGAACCGGCTCCGGCACTACCGGTAAGTTGCATTTAACAATACAGGCCAATCCACGGTTAACAATAAACAACACGGGTAATGTAGGTATAGGAACTACTAATCCTAACCACCTGCTTCATATTAATGGCGGAGACTTATTTGTACAATCCAGTTCAGGTCTTATACGCTTAGGCTATGAAGGGGGTAATGAATGGCAGATGGCCACTACCGGAGGTGGTGCCGACCTGCGCTGGTATACTACTACCGATGGAGGGTCCAGCATTACAGCAAGACACTATTTCAGTCAGAATGGTAATGTGGGCCTTGGGGGTTTTTCAGGACCATCGGTACCAATAGCAAGGCTGGAAGTGATAGGCGCCGGCAACAGCTCTGTTACTAATACTTTTGTCTTAAGGAACAGTTTAGGCGACACCGTACTCCGGATGCGGGATGATGGCCGCATGGGTATTGGATACAATGGCGCCAGCTATGGCCGTGTACTGAACCTGGGAGGGGCTGGAATTAATTTCTATTTAGCAAATGAAGCAGCTTTTGGCGGTGCTATTTTCCCTACAGATACATCATTGGTGATATGGTCCAACAGCGGTGCTAACAACTACCTCGTGTTTCAACCATCCTGGGGCAACACAGGTGTGGGTACCTATACGCCAAATGCAAAACTACATGTAAATGGCACGATGTTGATTGGTGGAAATGCAGACCGTGTTGCTGTCGGCTATAACCTCAGTGTGGCCGGTAAGATCATTTCAGAAGAAGTGAAAGTACAATTAAAGGCTTCCTGGCCGGATTATGTTTTTGGCGATGAATATAAACTGATGCCGATAGAAGATCTCGAAAAAAGCATCCGTCAAAATAAGCACCTGCCCAATATCCCTTCTGCTGCCAGTGTGGATGCTGCAAATGGTATTGAATTGGGAGATATGAACAGAAGGCTGCTGGAAAAAGTGGAGGAGCTTACACTCTATATTATACAACTGAAAAAAGAAAACAATTCCCTGGAAAAAAGGCTGGACACTATTGAAACCAAACTGGCCGGAAATAAATAATGGGTTGCCCGGTATGTTGTATTATTCTTTTTTGACAATGCAGCTAAGCAGAAGGGTATTATGATAACCGGATACCTCACTAATTACTCATTTTATTTAACCGATCTGGTATGAAAAATAGCTTTAAATTTATTATCACTCATTTACTGTTGTTATGCAGTATACTTGCAGCGGCACAACAAAATATTGATGAAATCTTACTTGATCCGAGTAATAATTACTATGTTATCAAACAAAAGGCCGAAGAGTATTTTACACAGGTAGGCACAGAAGGCACCGGCTGGAAACAGTTTAAACGCTGGGAATTTTTGGTCAGGAATAACGTTGATCAAACAGGTGTGTTACCCGACTTTGAAACCCTTAACCGGGATGCCTTCGCTGATTTTCAATCCCGCTATGGACGAAGCGGTTTTACAGAAGCCGGTGTGTCTAACTGGGTGCCGCTTGGTCAGCCTGATCCCACCATTGAACCCGGTGATGCGCAAAACGGAGTAGGCGCTCTTCGCTGTCTTGAATTTTCCGGTTCTGATATTTGGGTGGGAACACCCGGTGGCGGTATGTGGTTTGGAGATTTTGTGAGTGGCAGCACCTACAACTGGACAGCTAAAACGGATGGCATTCCCAACCTGGCCGTGCAGGATGTAATGATAGCACCAACCAATAGTAATATCATGTATGCTATTACAGGAGCTGTTGGTAGCGCATCTGGTTACCGGAGTACGGGTGTGATCAAATCAACTGATGGCGGAACTACCTGGGCCACCACAGGCCTCAACTTTCCGGCGAGTGGTGGTGAACGGGGCTATAAGATCGTAGTCAGCAGCACTACCTCCAATACCGTTTGGGCCTGCACTACCCTTGGCCTCTACCGCACCACCGATGGCGGGGTGAACTGGAACTTTGTAACTTATTCCACCACTGTTTTCGGAGCTCAAATAGATTTTACGCCCTCAACATTTGACTTAGAATACCAACCCGGCAGCACTACGGTAATGTATGCCACCACACCCGGGTATTTTTATAAGAGTACAGATGGCGGCGTTACCTTTTTACGTATAGATCGTGTACCGGCCGGCCTTCCTACCACCGGCGGCGCCCGTATTGAAATAGCTGTTACAGATGCCAACTCAAATTATATCTATTTGCTCTACGGGAATGCCAACGTTTACCAGGCCCTTTACCGCAGCACCAATGGCGGTACCGGTTTTACGTTGCGAAGCACCACGCCTAATGTACTGGGAAGTCAGTCGTGGCGCAATATTGCTATTGATATTTCACCCACTGATGTCGATGATGTCTATGTTGGCGGATTAGATGCATTTAAAAGTGTTGATGGCGGTGTCAACTGGACACAGATTTCCAACTGGACATCCACCAGTACCACCAATTTTTGCCATGCGGATATTTTTGAATTGGTTTGTACCGGCACGTATCTCTATGCTGCCACGGATGGTGGTCTTTACCGAATGACCCGAAGTACCGATACATGGGTTGACCTGCATCAAGATATGCAGACTGCACAGGCATACAGAATCGGTATTGATCCCACGGCTGCTGCGGCCTTTGTAACCATGGGCAACCAGGATAATGGCAGCTATAAAAATTCAGGCGGCACTTACCTCAGTATTGGCGGCGGCGATGGTATGGAAACAATTGTAAAACCTTCCAATACCAATGTTATTTACCTGTCAAGCCAGAACGGCTCCTTCCGCCGCAGTGATGATGGAGGTTCTTCCAGCACTTCCATTAGAACTGGCCCGGGAAACTGGACAACTCCAGCCGTATTAAGACCGGGCAATGATACCCATATCTATATCGGTTACACAAATATTGACTATAACACAACATCAGGAACAGGGGCATGGAGTACAATAACAACATTATTTGGTTCGGCAATTGAGTCGCTGGAGTTTGCCCCCAGCAACAATACGATCTTATATGCCACTGACGGGGCCACTGTAAAGCGGTTTAATTTAGCTGCGGGGGTTTGGTCTGCAGGCACTACCATCAATGGAACATTGCCGGCATTGAGCAATATCACCGAAATTGCCGTAGACCCTACTGACGCCAATCATATTTTAATTTCTGTGGGAGGGTATACTGCCGCTCAGAAAGTATATGAGACATTCAATGCAAATTTGGGAGGACCCACCTGGACAAGCATTGTACGCAACTTACCGAATGTACCGGTGAACTGTATTGTGATGAACAATGATGCGGCCAATTCAATTTATATCGGTACCGATATCGGCGTTTTTGTTACCAATGATAACCGGGTAAACTGGATCATGTATAACAACGGGTTGCCCACTACCCGCATCTATGATCTTGAAATAAATAATGCATTGGCTACCGACAGGATTTATGCAGGCACTTTTGGGCGGGGTGTGTTTTATGCAGAAACATATACCGGCTGTACAGCCACTTCCACACTTAGTGGTAATGTAACAGGGCTGGAGTATACCGAAGTGTCATCTTCAATTACCTCCACCCAGTTTATTTCCGGGGGCGAAGGTACCTCGGTAGGTTATAATTCGGGAAGTACCGTAACACTTAATCCCGGTTTTGAAGCAAAGGCAGGTACAAAATTTGAAGCGTACATTTTTGGTTGCACCACTTCAGGCACGCCGCCACGGCCATTAAAAATAGTGCCAGTAGTGCCGCAGCTTAATAATACTGCTATACCTGCACGGCCACCAGCCGTTACGCATACGCAACCTAACCCACAGGGCAATTAAAGCGGGGGAGTGATCTTTTGTAACCCACTCAGGCAGTTGTATCAAATGATACGGCTGCTTTAGTTATGTAAAAGGATTATACAATGAGTTTGTATATTTCAAAAGCTTCAGCAAATTCACTGTTGCATTGCACGCCCCTTACTTTGGCCAGGGAACGGATGAAGTCTTCCTGCATGTAGTTGCGGTGTGCCTGAGACTGGTAGGCTTTTAGTGCAAGTATTTTTTGGGAAAGATTAGTTGGGTCCAGCCGGTTAAAAAAACTGGTATGAAAACTGTAATTATTCCAGGGCAATTCATACCCGGCAAAGGTGGTATTCTTAAAAGCACGCATTCCTTCCTGGTGTATCACCTGGTGGTCCTGGTGCACATCAGATGCAGCAGGCAGCAGTACCATATCCGGATTTATATCTTTATTGAGTTTTAGCAGTTCTTCCAGTATTTGTTGTCTTGAGTGAGGCAGTTCCCTCACCTCGTAATTAAATAAAATAAGGCGGGCCGGCTCAATACCAAGAATAGAGGTGGCTTTTTTACATTCCTGTGCCAGTGTGTCAGCAGGAAGATGAGCTGGCAATGATTTTGCACAAAGACAAAAGGCAGCATAATACACATCCCTGCCTTCAGCACAAAACTTAGCGATAGTGCCACCGCATCCCAATTCGCCATCATCCGTATGTGGTGCCAGTACTAATATTTTTTTTGGGTTAAACATTATGTTGTAAAAATAACGGTTATAAGCGGGGATACAAATTTATAACTGGTCTGACCGTCCCGGTCTGACCAGTTATAAATTTGCGGGCTGAATGTATGGTCAGACCGGGACGGTCAGACCAAAACAATGTATGGTCAGACCAGACGGTCAGACCCCAGACTTAATCTTTTAAATAACTCGTCGAATCTTTCAAAAAAGGAAGTTGCTGACCATATTGTGTGTTTAATATCGCCCTGAATAAATTGACACCTGTAATACTGTCATTAAATGATCCGTAGTTACCGGAAGGCAGGTATACCGTGCAAAGGTTCATAAAATAATATTTCTTTTCCACCGGTTCTGTAAAATGCCGGAATCCGTGATCTCCCATCAAAATAATAATAGGTGGAGATGGGGATGCCTGCAATATATGGTCCACCAGTGCCACCAATTTTTTATTGGAATACTGCAGGTATTCAACATAAGCAGTTTTATTCACCTGGTTACCTTCTACCAGCCTTTCAAAAGGTTGCGCTGCACCATTCTTATCATAATAATAAGGGTAGTGCGGCAATTCAAGATGAGTATATACAAATTTTGGCTGTGCCGGTTTTTCCCGGGCAAGGTCCCAGGTAAGGGCATATATTTTTTCATTAGTATGCTTGTACGCATAAGTTAATTTTTTTATAGCGGCTTTCGATTTGAGTTTTGTCACCACATTAAAGAGAATGCTGTTTTCTGCCCTGCTCAAAAATGTTTGTGCGGTGATGAGCCTTGTTTTTACCGGTAAAAATTTTTCCAGCCGCCGGCCCGGCTGACCTTCAAAATCGAAAATGGAATAATTATACAGCCGGTAATTATGCTGCTGCAAAAACCGGAGCAATGTACTGTTCTTTATACTTTCATAACAATAGGTAAGGTCTGACTGGCCTCTGTCTTTTGAAGCCAATGCCAGGTATTCCATATTCAGGATAGAAGCCATGGAGAATGGTGTATAATTATAATTGCTGCTGCTATTGGCGATAGTATGAAATTTTCGCTGTGTAAGTTCAGCAAGGAATACACTGTTATCAAAACCGAATTTTTCTTTCAGCTCCGTATTGCCGGCATATTCATCGGCCAGAATAAAATAAATGTCGGGCTTTTGACAGGTGTCGCAGATAGTAAAGCCGGATGGCAGGGCAGCCTGTATTTTTTTTGATGAAAAGATTTTGCTGCCCAGTATAGCAATATCGCCCAGTATGAGCAATAGAAACAGTGCATTAAGGTAAAACCGTGTTTTTGAAAAACTGGTTTTCCTTTTTTTAATAATAATAAAAGCGGTGATAAACAGTACAGCAGCGGCCGGCAGTATAAAAGAATATTTAGTAATGAATGAACCGGTAAATAGTTTTTGCAAAGTATCATACACGCTGCCAAAAAAGAAATGAAAAGCCATAAGGAGGAATGCAGCGAGGCTGGCTTTGGTAAAATTTTTATAAACCAGCCAGAAAATAAAAAGAAAGAGTAGTGAAACACTAAAATAAAGGCCTGTTAATAAAAGGGCATCGGATAAGGGGATGTAGTCATAGTTCTCTACGCAGCCGTGCAGTACAAAAAATACCGGCAGCAGAAAAAGGAATATCGCTTTACGTTTAATGATATTAATTAGCGGGTTCATCATGTTTTTCTAAAAAATATAAAACCCTTCCTGATGCGGCTATTTCCTGTTTATCTTTTATCCGGAAATACCTGCCGAGAGCTTCTTCAAAGCGGGCCCCGGTATAGTGTGAAAAAATATCTTTTCTGCCTGCCAGCATCAACCGTATTTTTTCATCTGTTTTAGGCACAAATTCAATTATAACATTTTTGCCCATGCCTGCAAGCATTGAAACTATTTTAGGGAAAGGTATATTTTTTCCAATAGCCAGGTGATGGATAAGTGCCAATGCCACTACCAGGTCTGCCTTTACACGGTCAATAAAAGAGCTTCTTTCCTCATTATTCACACCGATGGCTGCAGAAGGATTAGAAAGATCGATAATAAGCGGCTGTAGCCGTTCCTGCTTTTCTTTTTTAATAAACCTGTACAGGTTATTAATGCAATAAGGATCGAAATCGACGGCAATAGTATCAATATTATTCGCAGCCAGCAGTTTTGAAAACTCCCCGTCATTAGCACCCAGATCTATTGCCGTCTTAAAGTTTTTATTGGAACTGATCCATTGCTGTATGCTTTCTTTTTTTGCCGCCAGGTAATCATCACGTTGGGCCGCTTCGGAGTAATAGGCTGACCAGGTACTTTGTTGCGGAGGCAGCTTTAATTTTTGAATAACTGTTTCAAAACTGGTGACAAGATTCAGCATCTTTTGTTTTGAAAAGGGAGCCGATTTTTTGCTGTTTGTTTTGCCGGGACCCGACATGCCCGCATGCAGGTGAATATGCAGGTAGGTGTGAACGGAGAATTTACTCCGGAAAGGCAGCAGCGATTTTGTAAGCGGCAGGGGAATGCCCTCTGGCCAGGCCAATGATAACTGCTGCAGCGGAATTTTTTTATAATGCATCAGTAGTAGAGGCGAAAGAAAACATTCGCAAAATTGGCGGTATGCCACCCAGGGCATCATTTCATTGTATTTTTCAAATGATAAACTATCAATAAAGATCAGCGAGTTCTTATACCATTGAATATTGTACGGTGTGGCATCTTTTAAAATAAGGCCATGGCCGATAGATTCACGAAGAATGGCAAGGGTAAGGAGGGCTGCATCTTTGAGCATATCAAAAGACCATTCATGCGGATAGGAGATGAAGGGAACCGGTTCTGGTTTTAATGTTATATACCAATCATCATCGCCCGTTAAATTTTGCTGAATATGCTGATGGGGGATAAGCCATTTTTTTTGTACCAGTTTTTCATAACAGCCACTGCTGATAAAAAGATCAAAATCGTCTTTGAAGTTTTTGTTTACCTGCCTGTACAGTTCTCCATCCTTTGTAAAAATAAACCCTGACGGATCCCTGAATGATGAAGGATTGGTGACAAAATTTGACATCAGGCAGGCGGATTGTCGTTTGGTTTTTTATCAGAACGGGTAAAGAATGCTTTGATATAATTTTTGATATTCCTGAAAAAGAAAGCAACGCCCAATACCGCAGCGGCTATTACCTGAACTAAGTAACTGCCGCTGCCGGGATCGATATATAGTAAATGGGCTATCAAAGGTATTTCAGGTTTGTCCTGGGTGTAATGGTGAGCAATGTTTCGTACATCAGCTTAATAGTGGCTTCAATATCATCACGGTGCAGCATTTCAACAGTGGTGTGCATATAGCGCAGGGGGATTGAAATCAGAACTGAAGGGCAGCCATCATTGGAATAGGCAAAAGAATCGGTGTCTGTACCGGTGCTTCTGCTCAAAGCCCTCCATTGAACAGGAATTTTTTTATCAGCAGCCACTTTTTCCACCAGTGCCAGTAATTTATTGTGTACGGCAGGGGCATAGGAAAGAGAAGGGCCTTTGCCGGTGCTTACATCTCCTTCAATATTTTTGTTTATCATCGGCGTGGTGGTATCATGTGTTACATCGGTAACGATGGCAATATCCGGTTTGATCCTGCGGGCGATCATCTCTGCGCCACGCAAACCGATTTCTTCCTGTACTGCATTTACCACATACAATCCAAATGGTAATTTCTTTTTGTTTTCCTGCAGCAGGCGGGCCACTTCGGCTATCATAAAACCACCGATGCGATTGTCAAAAGCCCGGCCGATATAATTGCCATTAGCCAGTTCATCAAAACCATCCCGGTACGTAACAACGGCGCCAATATGAATGCCGAGGCTTTCCACTTCTTTACGGTTACGGGCCCCACAATCCAGCCATAAATTATCTGTTCTTGGTGCAGGTTCTTTTTGATCAGGATTGCCCAGCCGGGTATGTATGGCCGGCCATCCGAATACAGCTTTTACGGGCCCTTTTTTTCCGTGAATAATAACTCTGGATGCAGGGGCTGTCTGGTGGTCCACGCCACCGTTTCTTTTTAAATAGATCAGTCCTTCCGGAGTTACATAATTTACAAACCAGCTTATCTCATCGGCATGTGCTTCTATTACCACTTTAAACGGGGCATTGGGGTTGATAATCCCCACAGCAGTGCCATAAGGATCTACATAATGCGTATCGATATATGGTTTCAGGTATTCGATCCAAAGCTTTTGCCCCCAGGTTTCAAATCCCACGGGGGAGGCATTATTGATATAGTTTTTTAAAAAATCAAAAGCCGTGTCTGTGATCAATGATTTTTTTGCCCGTCCGGATGACCCGGCAGCCCGGGCTTTTACTGATTTTGCCATATATGTTATTTATGAAGAAAAGGTTAGTAAAGCGAAGATAAGAAGCAGGGCCTTAACTATCATCAGCCCATCATACCGCATTACAAAAATTGCATCATCACTAAGGGTGGAAAAGCGGTGGTAGCTCCAAAAAAGAAGCCATACCGGGATGAAAATAGCAGCGAATACAGGTATTGAATCAAATTGGAAACAACGGATCATCCACAAGGAAGTGACTGTATTTATAATCAATACAAGCCATTTGCCCGATTTCAGTGTTTTCGCCGGCCCTAATAATACGGCAACCGTTTTTACTCCATCCGCCTTGTCCTCTTCATAGTCGTTAATATTAAACAACACACTGAGTGCCGCAATAAAGAAAAAACGATGAATAAAAAGAACGGCTGATGTTGTAGTAGCGGCATGGGTATGATTGGCGGGTAATAACATCCACACCGGCAATACGGTGGTGGTAAAACTCCAGATAAAACTAAGGAATATCATTTTCAGCCAGCCCACCTGCCGCAGCCCTTTTTTATTCCAGGGAATAAGCGGGTGCGAATAGCCTAATGCAAGCAGGGGTATGATAATAAACCAGGCGATATTGCCGTAATTAATGGCGCCGTGGTTCATAAAAATGGCATTGAAATGAAAGACAACGCCACCGGCTATCAGCAGGGCACTGGTAATGATAATGGCCAGCAGCAGTTTTTTATTGTTCCTGCACCAGTACAGCCGGGAATCATTCAGCAGCTTATTGGTTTTTGTATAATAATGCAGGGAGTATACGAATACCGTGCAAAGAAAAAGCAGCAGCAGGTACCAGTTGATGAAGGAAGGGAGTTGTAAAATAATGAAGGTCTCGCAGGTTAAAGCGATAGCACAGGCTGCTATAAACAGATTGGTGTATACAATAAAGTCAGTTATTCTTTTTACCTGTGCAGCAAGCAAAATCAGGGTTTTTTCAATCTGATTTGTTCAGACTCTTTGTAATCACTGCGATTTTTTTCCTTGTCTTTTAATATAAGGCCCAGTGTGGCTGTTGTATCTTTTGATACACCTGGAAGTATAACCAGGGACTGCGAGTTATTAGTATTGTATTCAAACTGAATTTCCAGATCGGCCTGGCGGGTTTTTACCGGCAGTTTCAGATTTTCGGTGTCATAGCGGAAGGTGTCTTTTCTTACCACAGCAGTTCCGTTGTACCATTTATACACGATAAGGATTGAATCAAGGTCGCCCTCCTGATCGGTAAATTTACCTTTCATAGTGATCACATTACCACTATTTACAGTAGATGGAGAAATAGACTTTATTTCAACCTGTGGTATGGTGGTAAACTTATCTTTGTTGCAGGCAAAAATAACAAGGGTGAATGCGGCGACCGTGAGTAAGCTGTATTTCATGGCAGAAATTTGATGTATAACAAATTTACAGTTTTTTGGTAACACAAAACCGATATGGTGGAAGAATGGGATCATAAAATTTTTAACGTAAAAAAAGCGGGATTTGAGCCACTTGCCCTGGCCATTTTTGCGTTTCAGTATCAATATAACCCCGTTTACCGTGCTTTTGCCCAGGCCCTGCAAAGGGAGCCGCAAAAGGTAAACAGCCTGCTGGATATCCCTTATTTGCCAGTAAGATTTTTTAAAAACAGTGAAATAAAGACCACTGCTTTTACTCCGGCAGCCGTATTTGAAAGCAGCGGCACTACAGGCAGTATCAACAGCCGTCATTATGTAAAAGACCTTTCTTTATATGAAGAAAGTTTTAAAAAAGGATTTGAAGCGGTATATGGCCCTGTTCAGGACTGGTGTATTATCGGCTTGCTTCCATCTTACCTTGAAAGAAAAAATTCTTCATTGGTATACATGACCAACCGGCTGATAGAATGGAGCGGGCATGAACAGGGCGGTTTTTATCTGAATGAATACCCGAAACTATTTTCAGTTTTAACTGAACTGGAAAGCCGCCAGCAAAAAACGATGGTGATCGGTGTCACATTTGCGCTGCTTGATTTTGCAGAAAAATATAAACTGCCATTAAAGTATACTGTGCTGATGGAAACAGGCGGTATGAAGGGCAGAAGAAAAGAAATGATACGGGAAGAAGTGCATAGTTTGCTGCAACAATCATTCGGACTGCAAACGATCCATTCAGAATACGGGATGACGGAATTATTATCACAGGCGTACTCAAAAGGAGAGGGCATCTTCCATTGCCCGCCCTGGATGAAAGTGCTGGTAAGGGATGATGAAGACCCATTTCAAATAAAAGAATCCGGCTCAGGGATTATAAATGTGATTGATCTGGCTAATATTTATTCCTGTTCTTTTATTGCTGCCGATGATGTGGGCAAACTTTATCCTGATGTGGGATTTGAAGTGCTGGGAAGGGTGGATGGGAGTGATTTGAGAGGGTGTGGGTTGATGGTGGTGTGAGAAAAGAGAACAAATAGTTGTTGACTTTTTTGTACACAGAACTGAATTCGAATGCTGACACTTCGGTCAGCATTCCGGCTTGTCTTTAGCAACGTCAGGACCAGCACATTATTACAAACGATCAGCATGCCTGTTATTATAAAATAAAAAACCTCATCATTTCTGATGAGGCTTGTGCCCAGAACTGGATTCGAATGCTGACGCTTCGGTCAGCATCCCGACTTGCCTTTGGCAACGTCGGGACCAGCACATCCTTTTGAACACTGCCACCTGAAGGTAATGCGTCTGCCAATTCACTACAAAGGCCGCTTATTCTGACTATATTTTTGAATGAAAATCAGTAGCCTGCTTTTTGATAGATTTTTCAATTTCTTTTCAAGTTCCATGGCCTCCTGCCTTGAAGATTTTTCTGTAAACCAGATTAATCGCCAGGGTAAATAGGGTTTTGTAGCTTTTTCAGTGCCTGCATTATGACGCTTTACCCTGCTTTCAACATCATTGGTCTGACCTATGTAGAATTTGTCAAATGAATCTGAGTATAGTATGTAAACAAAACAGCTCATCAATAAAAAAAGCTCTGAAAATTAATCAGAGCTTTAAGTGCCCAGAACTGGATTCGAACCAGCACATCCTTTCGAACGCTGCCACCTGAAGGCAGTGCGTCTACCAATTTCGCCATCTGGGCAGTTAAGTTAATTGGGTAACCAGGAGTTGAGAGAAAACCTTTCGGGAATAATTCTCACTAATTAACCAATAGCCCAATCAACTAACTAATTAACCGATTAGGGTTGCAAATATAAGAACTTTGCCTCTTGTAAAAACATGTTTAGCTGCCAAAATCTTAAAATAACCTGAGCTTACACACTCACATTAAAATCCCTCAACGCATCATTCAAACTTGTCTTTAAATCAGTACTCGGTTTCCGCTGCCCGATTATTAATGCACAGCCCACACCAAACTCACCAGCCGGAAATTTTTTGGTATATGAACCCGGTATCACCACGCTACGGGCAGGCACACGACCTTTCATTTCAATTGGTTCGGGTCCGCTTACGTCTATTATTCTGGTAGACTGGGTTAGTACCACATTGGCGCCCAACACAGCTTCTTTTTCAATGATCACACCTTCCACCACTATACAACGGCTGCCAATAAAGCATCCATCTTCCACTATCACAGGGCTGGCCTGCAATGGTTCCAGCACACCGCCAATACCCACACCACCACTCAGGTGCACGCCTTTACCTATTTGTGCACAACTGCCCACAGTGGCCCAGGTATCCACCATCGTTCCTTCATCCACATAAGCGCCAATATTTACATACGAAGGCATCAGCACCACGTTTCGGCCGAGGTAAGCGCCGTAGCGGGCAATGGCATGCGGCACGGCCCTTACACCAAGGTCCGCATAATTTTTCTTCAGCAGCATTTTATCATAAAACTCAAAAGGTGGCAGGTCCCAGGTCTTCATTTGCTGTATGCCGAAATACAGAAGGATAGCCTTTTTTATCCATTCATTTACCAGCCAGGCTTCATTTCCCGGAGAAGCCACCCGCAGTCTTCCTTTATCCACTTCTTCAATTACGGTTCTCACGGCATCGCTGTATTTATTGTCTTTTAATAACTCACGGTTGGCCCATGCTTCCAGTATCAGTTCTTTCATTCTTTGAAGTTTGTTGCGAAAATAGTGAATAGTCAATAGTGAATGGCCAATAGTCAATGGTGAATGGTGAAATTGTCGGGTACCATTGACTATTGGCCATTCACCATTCACCACGATCTTTCCATATTTTCACACTTTCAAATTTTCTTATGAACATTGGTTTCGATGCAAAAAGGGCATATCACAATGGCACCGGACTGGGGCATTACAGCCGTACCCTGTTGCAGTCATTGGCGGAATATTACCCGGAGCATCAGTATTATTTATTTAATCCCAAATCATCGCATTCATTTGAAGTAAAGGGAAATAATATCCATGAAATACAGCCCGCAGGATTGTTGCATAAAACTTTCCGGTCCGCCTGGCGGAGCAGTTGG
Organism: Chitinophagaceae bacterium; assembly: GCA_031441485.1. Taxonomy (GTDB): domain Bacteria; phylum Bacteroidota; class Bacteroidia; order Chitinophagales; family Chitinophagaceae; genus JJ008. The sequence goes on along the minus strand of JANOEQ010000030.1, from coordinate 63,387 downwards.
GTAAAAAAAGATTTGAAGCGGTTAAAGATTGACCTTTATCACGGGCTGAGCCATGAAATCCCTATCGGTATTCAAAAAACAGGGATCAAGTCAGTCGTAACTATCCATGATCTTATACATGAACGCCACCCCGGACAATACAATCCCATTGACGTAAGAATATATAAAAAGAAATTCCGTTATGCCTGCGAAAATGCCAGCCGCATTATCGCCATCAGCGAACAAACAAAAAAAGATATCATTGAGTTTTATAAAATACCGGACAGGAAAATAACAGTCTGTTACCAAAGCTGCAACCCTGCATTTGGCAAAACAGTAACCGAACAGGAGAAAAAACTGGTGAGAGTAAAGTACGGGTTGCCTGCAGAATATTTTCTTTACGTTGGCTCCATTATCGAAAGAAAAAACTTATTGAATATCTGCAAAGCAGTATTTCAATTGAGAAATGAATTGAATATACCGCTGGTGGTAATAGGAGAGGGAGGGAAATATAAACAGCAGGTAAAAGACTTTATCAAACAAAATGGTTTAGAAAGAAGGATCATATTTCTGTCAGAAAATCAATCCGCGAAATCCTCACCCTCCTTTAAGTCCGCGATTGATTTTCCAGCCATTTACCAGTCGGCAATTGCCATGATCTATCCTTCTTTTTTTGAAGGGTTTGGCATACCGGTGCTGGAAGCGCTGTGGAGCCGGTTACCGGTTATCACTTCCAATACTTCCTGCCTGCCCGAAGCGGGTGGCGCCGGCGCTTATTATATAAGCCCGGTAAGCAGTGAAGAAATAGCAGCAGGCATGAAAAAAATTCATTCAGACAAAGAATTTGCAACAGCAATGATAGAAAAAGGCTGGCAGCATGCACAACAATTTACACAACAAAAATGTGCTGCGGCTGTAATGGACATATACAAGCAGCTATGGTAGGTTTTGAAAATGATATTGAACGATGTTTGCAGGCACTGAAAAATGGCGGCCTGATACTGTATCCCACCGATACCGTATGGGGTATCGGCTGTGATGCCACCAATGCAGCAGCGGTACAGAAAATATATCAGCTGAAGAAGCGGCCGGATGAAAAAGCCATGATCGTACTGGTGGCAGAAGAAAAGGAAATACTGCAGTATACGGCTTCGCCGGATATGCGGGTATTTGATTATTTGCAGGAGGTGCAAAAACCCACTACCGTGATTTATGAAAATGCTATTGGCTTAGCTGATAACCTGGTTGGTGCTGATGGCAGTATTGCCATCCGTATTTGCAGGGAAATTTTTTGCCGTCACCTGATCAAAAGATTCCGCAAGCCCATTGTTTCCACTTCAGCCAATATATCCGGAGAGCCGGTGGCGCATTATTTTGCAGCCATCAGCGATGCTGTCAAAAATGGAGTGGACTATATAGTGGAATACCGGCAGGATGACACTACAATTGCAGCGCCTTCTGCTATTATCAAATGGAAAAATGATGGGAGCGTAAAGGTTATCAGGCCCTGAAAACTATTCAGCGCATCTCTACAACTCACCTTTGTTATCTTTGCCCCGTTTATGAAAATCAATTGCACAAAACAGGAATTACATTTATTAGAAAAAGTGGCCCATGCTGCTGCAGCATTGGGAGTGGAAACCTATCTGATAGGAGGTTTTGTGCGTGACAAACTACTGGAACGTGAAACCAAAGATGCAGATATCGTTTGTATTGGTGATGGGATAGCCCTGGCCAAAGAGACCGCAAAGAAATTCAGTCCCATTCCGCAGGTAGATTATTTTAAAAATTATGGCACCGCCCATATAAAAATAAATCTTTCTAAAATTACCGAGTCTCCGCAAGCCCTCTCTGCTAAAGGAGACAGTGTTGGCACTGCCCTCCGAAGTCTTGACGAAGAAGGGGGTGAAGCTGATTCCTTCGACATCGAATTCGTTGGTGCCCGCAAAGAAAGTTACCGTTCTGATTCCCGCAACCCCGATGTGGAACCCGGTACTATGAAAGATGACCAGGACAGAAGGGATTTTACAATTAATGCCATTGCCATCAGTCTTAATAAAAAAGACTACGGCAAATTAGTTGATCCCTTCAATGCGTTGCAGGACCTCCGGGAAAAAATCATCAGGACGCCGCAAGAGCCTTCCCGTACATTCAGTGATGACCCGCTGCGGATGATGAGGGGCATTCGCTTTGCCACACAACTCGGCTTTGTAATTGAAGAAACCACCTGGCAGGGAATAAAAGATAATGCACACCGGATAAAGATTATTTCGCAGGAACGCATAACCGATGAATTGAATAAAATCATTTTGGCCAAAAAGCCATCCATTGGTTTTGACCTGCTGTATCGCAGTGGATTGTTGCAACTTATTTTTCCACCCATGGTGGAGCTGGCAGGTGCCGAATATAAAGACGGCCACGGGCACAAGGATAATTTTTATCATACGCTGCAGGTGCTCGATAATATCTCGGGAAACACAAATGATCTTTGGTTGCGCTGGGCGGCCGTGCTGCATGATATTGCCAAGCCAGCCACCAAACGTTTTGAAGAAGGGCATGGATGGACTTTTCACGGCCATGAGGCGCTGGGTGCGAGAATGGTGCCTAAAATATTTACCAAATTAAAACTGCCGCAACATGAAAAAATGCGGTTGGTACAAAAATTGGTGGAACTGCATTTGCGTCCCATCAGTTTAACGAAAGAAAATATTACCGATTCGGCTATTCGCCGCCTGTTGTTTGATGCGGGGCCGGATTTTGATGCGCTGATGATGTTGTGTGAAGCCGATATCACTTCGAAGAATAAGCAAAAGGTAAAACGCTTCCTGGAAAATTTTCAATTAGTAAGGGAGCGCTGCAAAGAAGTGGAAGAAAAGGACCATGTGCGAAACTGGCAGCCGCCAATCACCGGCGGGATTATCATGGAAACATTTGGTCTGCCGCCTTCCCGTGAGGTGGGGGTGATAAAAGATGCGCTGAAAGATGCCATGCTGGATGGCATTATTCCCAATACCTACGTGGCTGCATACACTTTTATGCTGGATAAAGCCAAAGAAATGGGATTGACCCCACAAAATCCAAAATCTAAAATCTAAAACCATAAATTTGTAGTATGGCTATTCTAAAGTTCAGGGTATATATGGAAGAAGATGAAAGTGTGTACCGCGATGTGGTGATACGGCATACACAAACTTTCCAGGACCTGCATGAAGCGATACTGAAATCTTATGAGTTTGATACCAAACACAAAGCTACTTTTTTCCGTAGTAATGACCACTGGCTCAGGGGCCGTGAGATATCACTGGAGAAATATGATAAGGAATACAAAGCGCCGCCGCTGATCATGAGTGTAACCACTATTGGTTCGGAAATCAAAGTGCCTAACCAGCGGTTTATTTATATCTATGATTTTAATAAAAACTGGAGTTTCCTGATGGAGCTCATTAATGTATCCAAAGAAGAAAACCCTAAACTCATTTACCCGGCCATTGCACGTACAGAAGGCATTGCGCCCAGCCAGTATGGTACCAAGGGATTACTGGGCCCCAAGTTTGCCGATATAGAGGAGAAATACGACCTGACCCAGGTGGGTGTGGGCGATGGCTTTGGCGAAAAAGATGCTGAAGGCGAAGATGTGGGCATAGAAGAGGGGTCTGAAGCCGGAGATGAAGAAACCGAAGCGGCTGGCGATGAAGCGGACGTATAGCGATTCAATTTAGAAATAGCCTTGGTACATACTCCCTCCAAAACAGTTATTATCATTGCCGGTCCCACTGCGGTTGGTAAAACGGCTGTGGCTATTACGCTTGCAAAACAATTACAAACGGAAATCATTTCTGCCGACAGCCGTCAGTGTTATGCTGAACTGAACATTGGCGTGGCAAGACCATCGGCAGATGAACTGGCATCTGTAAAGCATCATTTTATCGCATCTCATTCCATACAGCAGGAAGTAACGGCGGCGCTGTTTGAGGAATATGCGCTGCAAGAATTGGCAAAATTATTTTTAAAACACAAAGTGGTGGTGATGGTGGGCGGCACAGGGCTTTATATCAAAGCATTTTGTGAAGGGCTTGATATAATACCGCCGGTAGATGCGGCCATACGGGAAGCCATCATTAAAGAATATGAAAATGGCGGCATCGGCTGGTTGCAAAAAGAAATAGCACAAAAAGATCCAACCTTTTATGCCAGCGGTGAAATACAAAACCCGCAGCGGATGATGCGTGCATTAGAAGTGGTGGAAAGCACCGGTCAGTCTGTCTTATCATTTAGAAAAGGGGTGAAAGCCCAACGGGATTTCAATATCATAAAGGCCGGTATTACTGTACCGAAAGAAACACTGCACCGGCAAATTCATACCCGGGTAGATGCCATGATGACCGCTTGCCTTTTAGAAGAAGTAAGGTCTTTATTGCCTTACCGCCACCTGAATGCGTTGCAAACCGTGGGCTATACCGAATTGTTTGATTACCTCGATGGTAAGATTTCTTTGCAAAAAGCTATCGAAGATATTAAGACCCATACCCGGCAGTATGCCAAACGCCAACTCACCTGGTTTAAAAGAGATGAGGACATAAAATGGTTTGGGGCGGGTGAGGTGGGGGGGATAATGGGGTTGGTGGCGAAGCTTAATGGGTTAAATATGCAGTAAGTATTGGTAAGCTACACATAATTTCAAATGTCCACCAGGCCCTTCTTTCACTGTAAGCATGAAAATGGAAAGCAGGATATCACTTGCATTATTTTCAATTCTTGAAATATACGATTTTGCTTTTCACCCATTTCATGAATAAGTACACCAGGTTTGAAAGCCTCTAAGCCTTGTTCATAGGTTTCTCTTTTCGCTGTACCAAGTTTGCCATATTGTTTGTCAGGATGGTTAGTAAAAAGATGTCAGGTTCTTACTGCCTGCAGACAAGCTGTCAGTGTTGGCAATATTTATATATGGGTTCTTGTTTTTGATGAGTTACAATTCCTTTGCATTGCATTTCTAAAAATTTGTATTCTTAATCAGGGGTATGCTGTAATTGCTGAATAAAAAAAATGCCCCGGCATATTTTCCGGGGCATTTGAAAGGTTGTTATTATTAATTTTATACCAATTTTTTCTTTAGATTCTCATTAATTGCTTCCAAAAATTCCTCCGTATATAAATAATGCTCGCCATGTTTTACTTTATTGCCATGCAGACATACGGCGAGGTCTTTGGTCATTTTGCCTTCTTCCACTGTTTCTATACACACTTTTTCCAGGGCAAGGCAAAAATCTATCAATAGCTGGTTGCAATCTAATTTACCACGGAAGGCCAGGCCACGGGTCCATGCAAAAATACTGGCGATGGGATTGGTACTGGTGGGTTTGCCAGCCTGGTGATCGCGGTAGTGGCGGGTTACAGTGCCATGGGCAGCTTCTGCTTCCATTGTTTTTCCATCAGGGGTAATTAATACAGAGGTCATCAGCCCTAATGAGCCAAAGCCCTGTGCTACGGTATCGCTTTGCACATCACCATCATAGTTTTTGCATGCCCAAACAAAATTGCCATTCCATTTTAAGGCGCTTGCAACCATATCATCAATAAGGCGGTGCTCGTATACTATTCCCGCCGCTTCAAAAGCTGTTTTAAATTCATTCTGATAGATATCTTCAAAAATATCTTTGAAACGTCCATCATATTTTTTCAGGATGGTGTTCTTTGTGGACAGGTACAGGGGCCATTTTTTACTCAGGGCCATATTAAAACAGCTTCTGGCAAAGCCCGTAATACTTTCATCTGTATTGTACATGCTCATGGCTACGCCATCGCCTTTAAAGTTATACACTTCAAACACCTGCGGTTCGCCACCGCCTTCCGGAGTAAAGGTCATGGTCAGTTTTCCTTTTCCTTTTATCACCGTATCGGTGGCCCGGTACTGATCACCAAAAGCATGGCGGCCCACAATGATGGGGGCAGTCCAGTTGGTAACCAGCCTTGGTACATTACTGATAACGATGGGCTCCCGGAACACTGTGCCATCGAGTATGTTTCGGATAGTGCCGTTGGGGCTCTTCCACATTTGCTTCAGCTTAAATTCAATTACACGGGCTTCGTCCGGGGTAATGGTGGCACATTTGATGCCTACGCCATATTCTTTAATCGCATTGGCTGCATCCACGGTTACCCGGTCGTCGGTCTGGTCACGGTATTCAATACCCAGGTCATAATATTTTATATCCACATTCAGATAGGGGAGAATCAGTTTGTCTTTGATGAATTTCCAGATGATACGGGTCATTTCATCGCCATCCAATTCTACTACGGGGTTTGCTACGTTGATTTTTTCAGACATATTATTTTATTTTTTGGCAGTATGCAAACGTACATGAAATGATGTAATTAGGCAAAGACGTTTTTAGAAGGAACTGGTTTTGGACTCCTTTGTTGCCGGCAAAGTGACAAAGCCTTATATGGCATTTATTGATTTTGGCTTTGTAAGTTTAGAAGTTGTTTCGAATGTTTTTTTGCCGGCCCGCAGGGCTCAGTGAGTAAGCCGGTAAGGCGGTCTGCAACCTGTGGACCGGTTATTATAAGTAAGAATGATTTTTGAGGCAGCGTGTAGTCTCTTTTCGGGATAAATATTGTTTGGAGCACTATTTACTGGTGCACTTACTACGCAAATATTTTTTTCAATAGAAAAAGATTACATTGTGTATACCTTAAACCTTCCAACATTAGCTCATGCCCACCAGCACTGTAGTAATGTATAAAAGCCTGCGTTCTTTTTTAAACAGGTTTATTTCATTAAGCGATGATGAATTTTCATTGTTGAAGAATCGTATTGAACTCCGGAAGTATCCTAAAAAGCATATCCTGATAAAAGAAGGCGAAACAGAACAGGAGCTGTATTATTTATGCAGCGGCCTTATTCACCACTATTTTTATAATGGGAAAGAACAGGTAACTACCGACCTGGTACTGGAGGGTACCTTAACGGGTTCCGTGGCTTCCTTTCTTTCGGGCAGGCCTTCCCATTATTACTTAGAAACAATGGAACCGACTGTTGTTTTTTGCATCTCCAAACAAAACCTGCAGGAACTGTACCGGAGTGATAAAAAGTGGCAGCGGTTTGGCCGGATACTCATCACCCATTTTTTATTGCAACAGGAACGGCATATCCTGGATAATATCCGTTATTCTATCCGGGAAAGGCTGGTGCATTTTGCAGAAGAATTTCCTGAATTGCTGAAACGGGTACCGCAGCGAAGGCTGGCATCTTACCTGGTTATGAAGCCTGAAACATATACCCGGTTGAAACCACTGATTGCAAAACGGAAGAAACCCCCAACGGAAAAAAAGAAAAAGAAAGCATGAGCGCCGCCAAAGCACATATCAGCAAAGCGTACCTGGAATACCTGTCGCAGTATTTTCACCGCTTTATGTCGCTTACGACTGAGGAAGTTAAAGAACTGCTCACTTATTGCGAATTCAGGCAGTTCGAAAAAAAAGAGATCATTGTAGAGCAGGGTCAGACAGATGACTACCTGAATATGGTACTGGAGGGATTAGTAATGAAATCAGTAAAGGTGAAAAAAAGTGAAGTGATACTGCAACTGGCCACTGAGGGCCATGTTATTTCGGCAGAGATATCTTTTCTTACCCGTACCCCTTCACCGGTAATACTGCAAACATTGGAACCCACCACCCTTATTTCCATCAGCTATACCCGTATGCAGGAGGCACTTGAAAACTATGCCCCCGGTGAAATGCTGGGCCGCATGATCATGGAAGGCATGTATATAAAAAAAGATGAAAGAAAGTATACCTGGCAGGCAAAAAATATGCGCCAGCGGTTTCTGGATTATATGCAAAACCATCCGCACATGCTGCAGCGGGTGCCACAAAAATACCTGGCTTCTTACCTGAATATCAAGCCGGAAACATTCAGCCGCCTGAAGCATTTGACCAAAAAAAAGAACTGACTATTTACGGTTAGTGGCCGGGGTGCAGAAAAAAAGTTGTCTTTTCTCTTGATTTCAATCAATTCTCTTCGTAACTTTTACGTAGTTCAGGACTTTCAATGTATACAGTATCTACTTTTTTGATTTACCTGCAAAAATTCATTCGTTTGACAGAAGATGAATTTAACCAGTATTTACTGCCAATTATACAAGAAAGAAAATTTGAGAAAAAGCAGTTGCTTACCCGTGTTGGGGAGGTGGAGGATTATTTCAATTTTATTCTGAAAGGCCTGGTCCGTAAATATTACCTGAAAGTCAAAGAGGAAATCAATACCCAGATATCCATGGAAGGGCATATCATTCACAGCCAGGAATCTTACCATAGCCGTCTGCCTTCCGACTATTTTGTAGAAGCTATTGAACCAACTGTGGTAGCCTCCATCAGTTATTCCGATATGGAATCATTGTTCAGCCAGTCAAAAAAAATGGAACACCTGGGCCGTCTCGTTATTACCCATACCATGGTGTTGAAAGACCGTTGGCAGATACAGCTGGTAAAGATGACACCCCGTGAACGCTTTCTTCACTTTGTAACAAAAAATTCAAACCTGCTGCAGCGGGTTCCCCAAAAATACCTGGCCTCTTACCTGAATATAAAACCGGAAACATTCAGCCGGTTTAAGCATTTGCTGAAAGCCCATACGGAAGCAATGCAGAACAGATGAACAGATGAACAAATGAACAGATGAACAGAAGAACAGATGAACGGAGGAACGGAGGAATGAAGAAGTGAACAGCCCAGCGTGAGAATTGTGTATTCCTCTTTCTCTCTTTTGCCTCTGTGCGAGTGTATTTTTTCTCTTTTTTCCAGCAAGGCTCTTTTTTCCAGCAAGGCTCTTTTACAAGAAGGATATTGAACAGAGGAACAGACGAACAGATGAACAAGAAACCGATGAAGTATACTTCGGTGTTTGTAATTCCATGTTCGTCTGTCCGGTATTCTTACAGATTTACCACCAGTACCGGTATCTTCAATTCATGCCTTACGGATTCCACTGTTTGCCCGTATAAAAGATCCTTGATGCCGGTATGTCCATGGGCGCCTATTACCAGCATATCTGCATTATTCTGTTTTACCAACCGCACTATTTCTTTTGCCCTGTCATTAAAACCCAGCAAACCAGATGCGGCTATCCCTTTTTCTTTTAACTGCACCACGTAGGTATCAATATGCTGCTGGTCTTTTCGGGTCTCCAGGTCATCTGCCTCTTTACCAATCACCCTGGTGGCGGCGCTTTCTACTATATGTATGAGGATATAAGCTGTTGTTTTATTCCCCTGGCCAATGGCATGGGCTATCAGTTTATTATCATTCTGGCTGAAGTCGAGCGCTACAACAATCCGGTTATATACTGGTACCACTATTTGCTGCAGGGCCACTGCTGCTGCATGCAATTCAACAGGTGCTGTTGTTTTCTTTTTGCGGAGCATAGGATAAAAAATGGTGACTGCCAGTAAAGATATATAAAACACCCCTCCCAGTATGATCACTATTTTCCAAATAATATTGCCGGATGTGTTGAAAAAAGAGCTGGTCTGTCCCACCACCATGCTGATATTAAGATAAATGAGTACGGCTGCAATCAAACATGCCAGTACAATCACCAATGGTTTAATGACAAACTTTCCCATTGTTTTTTTATCACTGGTAAAATGGATCAGCGGAATGATGGCAAAACCCAATTGCAGGCTCAGTATCACCTGACTCAGTATTAAAAGGCTGTCAATATTGTCTTCGCCATTAATTAAAATCACAATCACTGCCGGAATGATGGCAATAAGCCTTGTCATCAGTCGGCGCATCCACGGGGCTATCCGCAATTGCAGGTAACCTTCCATTACTATCTGCCCGGCCAGTGTGCCGGTTATGGTGGAACTTTGCCCGGCGGCAATCAGGGCCACTGCAAATAATACCGGTGCGAGATTACTGCCCAGCATAGGCGACAGCAGTTCATGGGCTTGTTTTATTTCTGCCACATCAGTCCGGCCGGTTTTAAAGAAAACTGTGGCGGCTAATACTAAAATGGCCGCATTCACAAAGAAGGCAAGGTTAAGGGCAATGGCACTGTCAATAAAATTCAGTTTCAATGCTTTCCTGATGCCTTTGTCATCCCGTTTTATTTTTCTTGTTTGTACCAGGGCAGAATGGAGGTACAGGTTATGAGGCATTACCGTTGCGCCGATAATACCTATGGCAATATATAAAGCGGTATTGTTTGGGATATGTGGTACAAATCCTTTTACCACTTCGCCCAGGTCAGGCTTGGCCAATATAATTTCAATTAAGAAGGAAATACCTATTACCGCCACCAGGGCAATAATAAAGGCTTCCATTTTGCGCATTCCCAGCCGCTGCAGCAATAAAAATAAAAATGTGTCCAGAACCGTTATGCAAACACCCCATATCAATGGAAGCCCTGTAAGTAATTGTATGCCGATGGCCATACCCAGGATCTCGGCCAGGTCGGTGGCTGCAATGGCAATCTCTGCCAATCCATACAGCGCATAGTTTATATACTTCGGATAGGTTTCCCGGTTGGCCTGCGCCAGGTCCCTTCCCCGCACAATACCCAGACGGGCAGATAAGCTTTGCAGCAGTAATGCCATCAGGTTACTCATCAATAAAACCCATATTAATGTGTAGCCAAACTGGCTGCCACCTGCCAGGTCGGTAGCCCAGTTGCCGGGATCCATATAGCCCACACTTACTAAGTAAGCGGGGCCAAAGAATGCCAGTATTCTTCTCCACCCGGTTCTTTTTAAGCTGGTGGTATCCACGCTCTGGTGTACTTCGCTCAGTGATGAGTCATTATGTAATTTGTGATTCATTAAAAAAAATTAGCTATTCCTTTTACCCTCTCCGCCAGGGAGAGAGGGAAAGGGTGAGGTTACAAAAATATTTTCCGCCAATTGTTTACTGATAGTAAAAGCTGCCTGCTTTCCGATCCGCACTTCCAGTGAACTGTCAAATTCAAATTTCTTTTTTACTTCCAGTTTAGTGCCAATGCTGATGTTCTTATGCTCAAGCAGTTCCAGTAATTCGCTGGAATGGTCGCTTACACTGCTTACAATGGCTACGGTGTGCAGCGGCAATTCGGGGAGGCCAATTTTTTTACTTAGCTTGATTTTTCCGTTGGCATCAGGTATCGGGTCGCCGTGCGGATCCACACTGGGAAAACCAAGGAATTCATCCAGTTTATCAATCAGTTTTTTATTGGTCACATGTTCCAATTCTTCGGCCACTTCATGTACTTCATCCCAGGTAAATTTCAGTTTCTCTGCCAGGAAAAATTCCCAGAGGCGGTGGCGGCGGATGATATGCAGGGCCACTTTGTTTCCCTCCTGGGTAAGGCGGAAGCCCTGGTAGGGTTCATAGTGCAGCAGCTTTTTGGCTTTCAGTTTCTTCATCATATCTGTTACGGAAGCGGGCTTGGTTTTTAGTGCAGCCGCCAGTTCATTGGTGGTTACCATCCCTTCCTGTTCCTGCAGGTGGTAAATGGATTTGATATAATTCTCTGCACTGGAGGAATAGTTCTGCATGACTAAAAATAAATTTAGACAAATCTAAAATAATTTTTGGAGACTACGGGAAAGAATATCGAACCCTCCTTCGCTTATGCTTCAGAGGGCAAGCAGATGAATAAAGAACCTCCGTACAAGGCGGGGCACGCAAGCAATGATGAACGCCGGAGTCCGTCTCGTTGAAAAAAGCTGACCACTTCTCCATGTTGGGGTTTTCACTTCGTAATTCCTTGTTCCTCTGTTCGTCTGTTCGTCTGTTCCTCTGTTCCTCTGTTCGTCTGCCCGTCTGTGCAAAATCCCTTACTTTCGGGTTACCAATCACCAACTATGGCTGTGTACAAAAAATATATTATTTTGTTACTGGCACTGTCTGTTATGGCAGGGTGCAAACAAAAAAAGAAACCCTCTCTTTCTGGCGAAGAGCCAGTGGAGGTTACGGATTTTATTGATTTTTTCAGACCTCTTCAATTGACGTACCAGTATGCAGATACTTCGTTGGTCAAAAAAGAGAAAGATTCTCTGCTCATCAGCTATAAGGTATTTACCCAGTTTGTTCCGGATTCCATCATTGGAAAAGTGTATGGTAAAGGAGTAAAGCCCAAAATATACCCGCTGGGAAAAGTGGAAGTACCGAAAGCAGAAAGCTATCTTTTCATCAAAACAGTTGCCGCTGATAAAAGAGCGGTTTTTCTTTTATGTTTTGATAAGAAAAATAATTTTATTACCGGTATGCCTGTATTGCGGCCCGACCAGAGTTCAGCCACATCACAGTCAGTTACTATGGATAAAAGATATACTATTACCAAATCAGTATTACGAAAGAATCCCGATGGCAATCTCAGCGACGGAAAAGATGTATATGTGCTGAATGCAGATGCCAAAACGTTTACTCTCATTATGACGGATGCACTGGATGAAAAAGCAACGGAACTGATTAACCCGATTGATACACTTTCCCGCAAGCATAAACTCTCGGCCGACTATGGCCTTGGAAAACTGAACCTGGTATCTATACGAGATGGAAGAAAAAGTGACCGTCTTACTTTCTTTGTGCATTTTGAAAAAGATAATGGTGCCTGTACCGGTGAACTAAAAGGGGAGGCGATGTTTAAATCTGCCACTGCAGCAGAATACCGTGAAAGCGGTGATCCCTGCATACTCACCTTTTCGTTTACTGCTTCCTCTGTTACGTTGAAAGAAGTGAACTGTGGTTCCCGCCGGGGGCTCAAATGCAGTTTCGATGGCAGCTTTGGCCGACGCAAATGGATAAAGCCTGCACCCCCAAAAACAGCAAAGCAGGGCGGCGCTAAAAAGCCAGTGAAGAAATAATTTTAATGCCGGGCTTCTCAGTTTTAGCCCTGTAGTTGTATCTTGTCGCCGTATTATTCTAACGTTGCTTCCATTTTTTTTCTTATTAATTATACTCCTGGCCTGAATTTCAATCACTTGGGTCAAATGGAGTTTATTGTTTATATTGCGCCCTCGTGTAAAAAGAACACAGTATGAATTTTACTAAATTTTCGATCCCGTATCCGGTAGATGACCGTTATTCAAAGAAAGTAGCTTATTTCTCTATGGAGTTTGCCACTCACCAGCCGCTGAAAATTTACAGCGGTGGTTTGGGTTTCCTGGCAGGTTCGCACCTGCGAAGTGCATACGAGTTAAAACAAAACCTGATAGGTATCGGTATACTATGGAAGTATGGATACTACGACCAGGAAAGAAACCAGGACCAGACGCTGGACGTGGCCTGGAATGAAAAGCAATACAGTTTCCTGGAAGATACAGGTATCAAATTTCAGATCACGATACATGAACACCCGGTATGGGTAAAAGTATTGTACCTGAATCCCGAAACATTTAAAACTGCCCCGCTGTTTTTATTATCAACCGATGTGCCGGAGAATGATTATGTATCACAAACCATCACCCATCGTTTGTATGATGCGAATGTGGCCACCAAAGTGGCCCAGTTTATATTATTGGGTGTGGGCGGTGCAAAATTGGCAGACCTTCTCGGTTTCAATCCCGAACTCTACCACCTAAATGAAGCACATGGTTTATCTGCTGCTTTTTATCTGTATAAAAAATTCAACAATAATATACTGGACGTAAGAAAGCGGCTGGTATTTACCACCCACACACCGGAAGAAGCAGGTAATGAAAAGCATGATATTTACCTCTGTCATAAAATGAGTTATTTCTGCGGGCTTACCGTGGAGCAGGTGAAAAAATTATATGATAATGACAGCGACCAGTTCAATCATTCATTAGCGGCTTTGCGTTTTGCAAGGCTGGCCAATGGCGTGTCGCAATTGCATGGTCATGTATCCAGGGCCATGTGGGGCAAGTACAGCAATATTTGCCCGATCATTTCCATTACCAATGCACAAAACTGGAGGTATTGGGCCGATAAGCAATTGTATAAATTCATGGAAGCCGGTGATGATTATGGTATTGATGACCGTAAAAAATATTTGAAGAAAAGGGCTTTTGAAATAGTGGCCGATCAAACCGGAAAGATTTTTAACCCCGATGTGTTCACTATCGTATGGGCCAGGAGGTTTGCCGGCTATAAAAGGGCAGGCATGCTGACGACTGAGGAAGAGCGGTTTGAAAAATTATTGGCCAGCACCCAATATCCAGTACAGATCATTTGGGCTGGTAAACCTTACCCGGTAGATCACCCGGCTATCAGTGAGTTCAATCAATTAGTACATATTAGTAAAGGCTATAAGAATGTGGCGGTACTGATCGGTTATGAATTGGGATTATCAAAAAGATTGAAACAGGCGGCAGATTGCTGGTTGAATAACCCCCGTGTGCCCAGAGAGGCATCCGGCACCAGTGGTATGACAGCTGCTATGAATGGTGCCGTAAACTTTTCCACTGATGATGGATGGATACCCGAATTTATGAATCATGGGCATAACGGGTTTGTTGTACCCAAGGTGGATTATGAAAAAATGGCTACGCATGAACAGGATGAATACGATCTTAACAAAATGTATGAGATTTTGGAAAATGAGATTTTACCACTGTACTATTCCAATTACAGTACCTGGAGGCAGGTAATGAAAAACGGTATGCAGGATGTACGCATTCAGTTTGACAGTAACCGGATGGCGCATGAATATTATGAGTTGTTGTATAAGTGAATGGTGAATCCCGCCTTCGCCAAGGCTATGGCGGGCAAGGGTGAATAGCAAAGGTATTTTTAGTGTGGTGGGTTTCCTGTCACACTTTTTTTATTCGAACTGGTGAATAAGGGACGTGGCTTTTATAGCTGTAGGATAAAAGTCAACCAACTTATTTATCACTCCTTCCACCAGTGCATCCGGGCAGGAAGCCCCGCTGGTCAATAAAATTTTTACCGGTTCTTTTACCGGTAAGAAATTATTTGTGTGTAATTCTTCTTTTGTGTGAAAATTATGATGGTGTATTTCGTTTGCTGAAATTATTTTATCTGCACTATTGATAAAATACGTGGGAAGTTTTTCTTCGCACAGTTCAACTAAATGAGAGGTATTGGATGAATTATAACCACCGACCACGATTGCAAGGCCGGCTTCTGTTTCCAGCATGCCGCTTACGGCGGCCTGGTTATCATTGGTGGCATAGCAAAGTGTATCCCTGGTGTCTGCAAAATTTTCTTCCATCGGGTAAGTGGCAGTGATTAGTTTTTTCAGGTAGTCAGCAATAGCCTGCGTATCGCTGGCCAGCATAGTGGTTTGGTTTACCACCCCGATACGGCGGAGGTCTTTTGTTGCATCAAAATCTGCGGAGTACTGGTTGGCAAATTCGGTATAGAAATCAGCCACTGGTTTTTCTCCTGTAATATATTTTCCGAGCTCTATAGCTTCAGTCATATCTTTTACCACCACAGCCGGGGCATTATGTGCCGCATGCGAAAAAGTGGCCCTGGTTTCTTCATGTTTCGGTTTGCCGTGTATAACGATGGTGTAATTCTTTTTGGCGATGGCCTCACTGCGGTTCCATACCTTTTCTACAAAGGGGCAGGTGGTATTATATTTCTCCGTGCGGATACCGATGTCTTTTAATTGCAGTTCTATTTCCAGCGTGGTGCCGAATGCAGGGATCAGTACAATATCATCTGGTGTAATAGCAGAAAAAGGTATCAATTGTTTGCCATAGGTATCCTGCATAAATTGAATGCCGTGAGACTGCAGATCAGCATTTACCTGCGGGTTATGAATCATTTCGCTTAACAAAAAGATCCGTTTTCCCGGGTTTTCTCCCACCGTCCTGAAGGCGATGTCAATTGCATTTTCCACTCCATAGCAAAAACCGAAATGCCGGGCCAGGTAAATATGCAAAGGCCCGAAATCGAGGAGGGTGGGGGTGAAGTCCTTCTTCATTTTATCCATTTCTTTCCGCTTCTTTTTGATGGCAGAAATCAATGGGCTGCGGTAGATGATGGGGACGTCGAAACTCTTCATGAGTGCAAAGATAACTAAGTCGGAGGTCTGAGGTCTGAGGTCAGGTTTTCTGGTAGTGGTACATTTTGAAATTTAGGGATAGTGTCCGGTTAAATAGTTAATAACTCCTCACCGCACGAACATGGTAGTGGTTTTCCTTGTAGCTGAGGCTCTGTAAGCCATTACCGAAATGCTGAAAGTAGGCTTTGATATAGACGAACTGCACCGTACCAACCAGCAATTCCGTATGTCCCCCCTCAGAAGAACTCCAATAAAGGCCACTGCTAAAGCTGCCAATTTCATCTTTATTGCAATACAATAAATTTAGTTCCCCCATTGTGGGCAATCTCCAACCGGTAACACTACCCCTTAATGTGCAATCATAGTTTGCATCCGACCATCTCATAAGATCGGGAAAATCATTTTCAGCTATTTCTAAAAGCCCCAATTTTTTAGGTGTGCCGAGAATGGGGTCGTAACTATTACTCATTTTACGGTTTTTTTCTTTTTATAATATCCTCTTTTTTTAGGTGCTTCTATTACCACTAAGTTAGCAATATCTTCAACACTCATAACCCTTTTTGTTAATCCTGCTTGCATAGCTGGTGTAATGCTTAATGATGTGTGTATTTTGCAGAAATTGTAATAAACGAAATGCAGAGCAATTGCATATGTATGGTTCTGTATTTTCTTGCTGAAAGCATTGGTAAGCCTTGTAAATCTTCTCATGTGCATACGCATGGTTAAGTTTTGCCTTTCAACATACGAAGTAGAAACAAACTTAGGATTAGGTTCACCACTGATCTTTGTTTTCTTGCAGCCAGTGCAAACGGCAGGGTTATATTTCCTTTCTTGTGCGTTTGTACCCTCACTACCACCGTACATTTTAACCAATTGAGCAAAATCTATATCATTATCAAAAGCATTATTAACAGCCATTAAATAGGCTTTATGACCATCAGTAGTCATTTGCACTCTATTAGATAATCTTGCTGCCACATCTTGCATAAATTCATTTGCGCTCGTAGCTTCCCTGTCACCTACATACCATGAAACTATTAGTTTGCTATCAGCATCCAAAGCAGTCCAAGTCCAAACATCTCCTGAACCGTCAGGCATTTCCTGACTTACATTTTTTTGTTTAGCATAACAGAAAGACCAGATTTCGTCACACAGTATCCTTTCAGACTTTACGCCTATTACTTTCTCATTGTGGAACTGCTGACAAGCACGGCCAATATCAACTAATAGCTTTTGGATTGTAGTTCTTGAAATATCAGCAATGCGAGAAGCAGCACGAAGGCTATTTCCCTCAACAAGCAGCTTGATTATCTGCACTCTTTTTTCTAATGGTAACATGTTCATAAGTCAAACATAATGCTTATTCTTTAAGCTGTAAGCATTTTGCTCACTTTGAAAATAAATATTCTTTTTTTACCTCTATTTTTATAAATGTATTGAATATCAGACTATATTTGGAAAACATTTAGAGACAAAACTACCCTTACTGACGATAATGGAAGATAACAACAAGAAACATAGCGATATAGATGCATTATTAAGCGGCATTTTCAAACAAGCAAACCTTCGGGAGCTTTTTGATAAACGTCTTCATGAATTAGGAATATCCCAAACCGCTGCTCAAAAAATGCTCAAAATTGAACGAAGAACCCTGAATGGGATTTTGGATGGAACTCAAAAAAGGGCTGATACTACAAGTTTTCAAAAACTGGCTTTGTTCTTAAATATGCCGCTGGATGAGTTTATTGAAACTCATACATCATTAACAGAAAAGAACTTTTCAATACAAACCACGCCATCAAACAAAAAGAAGTTTATCAAAGAGCATTTTGATTTGGCTGTACTTAGAAAAGCGGGGTTTATAAATAGCATTACAGACTTCGAGGCTATTGAAAGTAAGATTGTTTCTTATTTCGGTCTTACGTCAATATTTGAGTATAAGAAAAGAGCGTTTAATACAGCTTTTTGGGCTGGAATTGTAAGTGAAAAAAATGTAGCTAAGACATCAATAACAAGAGATTTTTGGTTGACATCTGCAAAGCTGTTAGCTACCAAAATAGACAACCCACATGCCTACGAAAGGCAGCAGTTGGTTAGCTTTTTCCCGCAAATAAGATGGTATAGTACAAATGAAGAACTTGGATTGATTAAGGTTGTTAAAGAATTATATAAGATCGGTATAACAGTTATTTTTCAACCCCGTCTTTCTACACTTCATTTAAGGGGGGCAACTTTTCCTGTGAATAATAAACCTGTAATTGTCCTAACTGACTATAGAGGGTTTTATCCAACCTTGTGGCACTGCCTCATACATGAACTATACCACGTCTTGTTTGATTGGGAGGAAATTAATAAGGATGAAAAGTCTCACCACATTTCAGATGATGTTGAAACACTCTTTACCATAGATGAGCGGGAAGCTGATGCTGATGATTTTGCAAGAAAATATCTCTTTTCAAAAGAAAAAATGGAAGAGGTAACACCATTTATTTACAATCAGAAATATGTAAATGATATTGCTAAAGATAACAATGTTCACCCCAGCATCATTCACATTTACTATGCTTTTGATAATAGTAAAGAGGATAGATTAGTTTGGGTAAGAGCAAAGAGATATATGCCAGATATTCACAAGTGTGTATATCGTTTGGCAAATCCCTGGGAGAATGCTAAAACAATTGACGAAATTGCCAAACGATTGAAATTAGAAATCTATAATTAAACAACATGAGCGAAAAAAGAAAATTGACAGATGAGGAGCTTGAAAAGAAACGGCAGATTGAAGAAGCCAAACAGTTCCTTATGGACTCCATTTTGGAGCAAACAGAAAAATTAACCGCAAAGCAAGCAGCTAAGAAAAGTAAGGAAAAAGAAGATGAAATTCTTCAGCTTCTTGGGGGCGGTAAATTTTCAATAAGCCAATGGAAATTATTTCTTACCAACCATGCGAATCAACATCCTTATTTGTTTCCGAATGACGTTGCGTATTATACAGAAATTTATAGACTAAATAAATGGGATAATTTAAGCCCTCATGAATTTATTAAACCCCCAGCAGTGGCTCTGTGGACAAACCTGCTTATATATAATCGTTTTCCTAAAGAGCTATTACCCGCCATTCAGATAATGAATCCTTTCATCACTGGCACTTGCATTAGATGGGACAAAAATTATAATTATTTAAATAAGGAAGGTTATGAAATGGCTGTCACATTCCGTGATCATGCGATAGAGGTAATGAAAACGTGTTCAACGTGGCATGAGTTTAGGTTAAAAATGAGAGAGCATGGTGTGCCGTATGTATATCAGAAGCCCATGTTTTAGGGCTGTTTACCCCACCTTGCCGCTGCTGCTTTCTTTGCAATTTCTGATCTCCTTTTTGGGGACAATTTCTTAGCCCTTGCCTTACCTCCTTTTGACCCGCCTTTTTTGCCTAAGAGTGAAGCGGCAAGCGTTAGTTCATCCTGTGATGGGCTTTCCTGAATAGTTATAGCAGTAACAAGGTCAACAATAGATTTTGCCCTTTTATTTAAATCTGCCGGTAATTTTACTTTCTTTGCCATGCAGCAAAGGTACAAAACACTTTGCTTGCACTGGTAAGCACTAAATTTCAAACTGTACCACTACCGGTTTTCTGCAGGGGTAAGATTTTTTAGCCGTGGGGTTTTCATACTTCCGACTTCTGACCTCTGATTTCCGGCATCTTCTTCTTATCTTCCGGCAAAGTTTCAACGATGCGATTTTTTTTGCTTGCCATTCCATTTTCATTGTTGCTGGTTTCCTGCAAACTGATGAAAAAGAAAAACGAAAATGAGATACAAAAAAAAACAAGCAGCATGACAGACCGATTCAAACCCGTTGATTGGGCACACAGCACCAATATTTATGAAGTGAATGTTCGCCAGTACACAGCAGCAGGTACTTTTAATGCTTTTTTGCCCGAAATGCACCGTCTGAAAGAGATGGGTGTAAAGACCTTGTGGTTTATGCCCATTACCCCCATTGCACAGAAAAATAAAAAAGGATCATTGGGCAGTTATTATGCCTGTTCAGATTATACTTCTATTAATCCGGAATTTGGTACGATGGATGATTTTAAACACCTGGTGAAAAAGGCGCATGAGATGGGATTTAAAGTGATTATTGACTGGGTGGCCAATCATACCGGTTGGGACCATAAATGGACAACGGAGCATCCGGATTATTACCAGAAAGATACGGCCACCAATGATTTTAAGATCGCCAGTGGCATGGATGATATTATTGAACTGGATTTTAAGAATCCGGCTTTGCGAAAGGCAATGATCGCTGCCATGCAATTCTGGATAACGGAATGTGATATAGATGGCTTTCGTTGCGACCTGGCTTTTTGGGTGGAGCTTGATTTCTGGAAAGAAGCCCGCGCCGCATTGGATGCGGTGAAACCATTGTACTGGCTGGGTGAATTTGATGAGCTCGAAAAGCCGGAATATGGAGAAGCATTTGATGCCAGTTATAGCTGGACCTGGATGCACAGTACGGAAGATTTTTATAAAAAAAATCAACCGCTTGATTCGCTGTATACTATTTTGAAAAAGTATGACGACCTGGGGGATAGTACCATGCGGGCCTGGTTTACCACCAATCATGATGAGAACAGCTGGAATGGTACGGAGTATGAAAAGTATGGGGATATGGCCAAAGCGCTGGCCGTATTCAGTGCTACCTGGAATGGCGTTCCGCTGATGTATTCAGGCCAGGAAATTGGTAATACAAAACGAATAGATTTTTTTGATAAGGACACTATTGCAGCATCGGGCAATGCCGGTACTATGTTCTCTTTTTATAAAACATTGCTGGGGTTGAAAAATAATAACCCGGCTTTGCGGACCGGTGATCCGCGGGTGCAGACCTTCCGGATAAAAACTACTGATCCTGCCCATGTATTTGCTTACCTGCGTAAGAATGGAAATAAAGAAGTGCTGGTGGTGCTGAATTTATCGGTACAAAAGGATTTGCATTTTGAAATAACCGATGAGAGAGTGGCTGGTACATATTCCAATGTTTTCTCCGGTGCGGCCAATGATTTTTCTGCCGGAAAGAGTTTTGAAATGCAGGCATGGGAATATTTGGTGTATGAGAAATAAGGAAGGTTAATAATTTATTGTCTGTTCATTTCAAAACCAGTCATACGTAAAATAAAAAAGAGGCCATCCTTTTGGGATGGCCTCTTTTTTATTGATAAGCGTCTGATCTGCTATTGCCGTAGCAAAGCAGTTGTAACGAAGATAAGTGGATGATAATAATATGATAAGTAGAAGATCATTGAAAGACCATTAGAAGATCATTGGAGGATAATAGGAAGATAAAAGGAAGGTCTCGTGAAATTCCCGTGAGATTCAGGTGAGTTTCCCGTGAGATTCTGGTGAGGTTGTGCTTGAATAGTGTGGATGAGGGGTGATGAGATTTCAGTGGAAGTACCTACCGCATGAAAGAAAGGATATTTTTCAATATACTAGTGGTTAATTCAAAAACCAAATATCAGGGGTTAAAAAAAAGGTAAAAAGTATATGAGATAAGAAGCTATTAATTTAAAGTAATTCCTTTTTTCCGGGTAACGATATATCACTTGAACCATCCCGTTTCGAATCTATCAAAAGTGCTTAACACATAATCGTAAATAAGTATCAATCAATTTAATAAGTTGTAAAATTTAACTGTTCGGAGTTCCGAACAGGATTCAAAGTAAAAATTCAGATATATCATACTGTATTGTATGAGAAACACTTAAAGCAGAAATATTTTATTTCGGCATGATAAAAATATCAACTTTCCTGCCTATTATTGCGTTGTGAATGACATGATTGCCAACCTTTTTCAAATTACTTTGTCTTATTAATTAGGACTTATATTAGTTTCATTCCAACTTCTAAAAATGGGAGCATCAGATAAAAAAAAGGTATCAGTAACAATTCATAATAAAATATCTAACAGCTTTAGAGAACTGCATGTTGACGGAGCATATGGGGGTATTACGCCCAAGGGTATGTATAATATCAACTTTTATGCGGAAAGGCTTGCAATTCCAAAATCTTCTGAATTTGAGGTTATTGATAATCGGTATAAAAAAATTTCCGATAGCATAGATAGTAAAAAAGGGATTATTCGAGAATTTGAGGCCGGAGTTTATATGACAATTGAAACAGCTAAAGAGCTTCATAAATGGCTTGGTGAGAACATTGGGAAATATGAAGAAAGAAACCTAAAAACAAAAAAATGACAACCTTATTACATTACAGCTATTCTGAAAGTCTTAATTTAATCGGAAGCTTACTGACTGGTTGGCATAATTACAATGGGACAGCGGAAGTGTTGCCAGAACCATTTATAACACCTTTAAAAGAGAAGGGTTTGACAAACCTATGTATGCAAATTTCTGAAAAATCTTTAGCTAAGGTTTGGGAAAACGAAGATGATGAGTATTGGGAGTCTTATTTAAAAGATTAATATCAGCAAATGCCATACGATCAGGGAGACATTGTATTAGTTCCATTTCCTTTTACAAATTTGACAAGTTCAAAAGTAAGACCCGCCATTGTTGTATCTAATTCTGATATAAATAATACCAACGACGTTATTCTTGCAGCTATTACCACCGAATTAAAGGACGATGAGTTTTCCTTTAAGTTAGAAAACTCTGCTCTTACAACTCCTATGACAAAGCCAAGTGAGGTACGTTGCCACAAGTTATTTACCTGCGACCAAAACATTATCCGAAAAGCAATTACGAAACTTCACAATCCACAGCTTGAAAGGTTAGCAAAAGAGATAAAAAAATGCTGTTCTATTGTATAATCCATGTTAAAAAGCTAATAATCTGCGGGGGAGTATAACTTGTGAACCAGATAGTTTTATTTTTTATATGGAGGCTGGAAATTGGCCTGCTCAACGGTTTATAAATTGTTATTTGACCCGGGATACATGTTCTTCTAAGTACAGGCATAAAAAATGGATGTTCTTTCTAATGAGCACCCATTTTTTTATAACAGCTTTTTGAGAACCCAGGATTAATGCAGGATAACAAAAAATCCAAACCAGGCTAAGGGCTTACTCTATTCATCTTTCGGAGATAAGTTTATAGGATATCTGTATAATCCTTCATATCCTTCATAAAATCCTTCAAGCGTAAGACTGTTTTCGTTATTATCCGAAATAGCTTTGCTTAATTCGTCTATATCTTTTATATCAATGCCATTAACGCTGGTTATTATAAAACCTTTCTCCATTCTTGTCTTACTTAGTGCCCCTCCTGCCTTAATAGATTTTATTATTACTCCGCCTTCAACATTATTGGCTATGGCAATTTTCTTGTCAATATTGGCTAATTCACCCCCTAATATTTCCGGAAGATTGCTCATAGCCGCAGCTTCCATATTGCCAGCTGATTTTTTCAGTATAATATTCGCCAGAAATTCCTTGCCATTCCGAATATAGCTTACTGCGACTTTGTCGTCTGGTTTATAACTTGCCACCTGTGCACTCATTTCAGCACCTGTTGCAACGGGATTGCCGTTGACTTTTGTAATAACATCTCCCTTTTTTATCCCTGCCTGAAAAGCACCGCCATCCGGTGATACTCCGGAAACATAAACTCCCTGACTCTCACCTTGTCCAAACTGTTTTACCAGCCTTTCATTTTCTGTTTCATTTGAAGGATAACTGATGCCAATAAATCCCCTTTTAACATCACCAAATTGTATGAGATCATTTACTATCTTTTTTACCAGATTTACAGGTATTGCAAATGAATACCCGGCATAAGTTCCTGTTGGCGCATAGATAGCTGAATTGATACCCACCAACTGTCCATCAGTATTGATTAATGCTCCGCCACTGTTGCCCTGATTTACAGCGGCATCTGTCTGAATGAATGACTCAATAGGGCTTTTGCTTTGACGGCTGTTGATGCCGATAGAACGGCCTTTGGCACTAACAATACCTGCGGTAACGGTGGTTTCCAGCGTAAGCGGGTAACCGATCGCCAATACCCATTGTCCCAGTTTTACATTATCCGAATTTCCGTACAACAGGAAGGGAAATCCGGTACCATCAATTTTCAATACCGCAATATCACTGCTGGGGTCTTTTCCAATCACTTTTGCCTTGTAGGTCTTTTTGTTACTAAGTGTTACGGTTATTTCATCTGCCACACCATCACCACCATCAGTTACAACGTGATTGTTAGTAATGATATAACCATCTTCGCTGATAATAACCCCGCTTCCGGATGCCCTTTGTTCTGGCTGTATCTGCGGGCCAAATCCTGATCCGGGCCCAAAAAACTGTTCAAATAAATCTTCCATGCCATTTCTGTTCCGTGGCAACTGGTTGCTTACTTTTTTGGCAGGAATCTTTGTTTTGATATGCACCACGGCAGGCACGGCTGCATTGGCAGCTTTGGTAAAATCTACCGGCTCTCCGGCACCGGTGGCATTATCAAAAAATCCGGCATAGTTGGCCGGCACATTGCCGTTGGCTGACTGGTTATAACCGGAACTTTGCTTATGGGTGGCTTTGCTGTAAATCCATACACTTCCAATAGCTGAAATTGCACTTACGGCCACAACGAGTAATAGCTGTTTGAGTTTCATCATATTCGTTTTACTTTTTTTCTAAAACAATGATCATTGAACAAAGGATTTTTGGCAAATCCTGTGCCTTTTCTATACAAAGTAACAAACTGTCAGTGCATCAGCAGGTACCGGCAGTTTAGTTTAACAAATCTTTACTAAGGGCTTCGTACTTCTTTGGCCATGTAAATTTATTAAGAATTCCGGGGAATAAAAAGGGGGATTTTTTTCCACCGTGGATAAAGCTACCCCGCCGGAGGGAAAAGGCCTGCCTGGCGGCAGCCATTCAAATGCATCGTCCGGGGGAAAATGAGAGAAAGAGAAAAGGCATTATGCATAATATCCTTGTATTCCTTTTTTCTCTTTATTCTCCAAACAAATTGTCATTTCTCCCTTTTTCGTCAGCCGCCGGGCGAAACAAGAAATTTCAAGGTATCCACCCCATCCGCATAGTCGGCAATGGAAGGGGCCTGGCTTTGGCCAAAAGGAATGAACCCGGATCCCACAATGCACTGCAGGTCGCTATTATTTTTTAACTCAACCTCCAATTTACCAGCATCGGAATAATATTCATAATTCAGCTGGCTGATGGGGGAAAAAAGTGCAGGGTCCTCAATTATTAAAATAGCGCCATTGGTCATATAATATTTTTTATTCAGCAGGTGCAGGGCCAGGTTATAGTCGTAGTTATTTTTATATTTATGATGGTCGGCCAGGTAGCCGTATTTATTAAAGGCTTTCAGCAGGGGGATAAAATCATAGCCCTGCGGAACATACAGTTTGGTAACATTGCGGCAGCCCAATCCAAAATACCGGAACACATCATCCGCCAGTGCTTCCAGTTCAGGCATTGATTCATGCCCTGTAAGAATAGCCACAGAAGTCCTGTTTCTCCGGATAATGTTTGGGTATTTGCCGAAATAATAATCAAAATAACGGGAAGAGTTGTTGCTGCCTGTAGCAATATAGGCGGTACAGCCTTTGAGCATTTCGGCAAAACCGGCCAGTTGATTTATTTCATTATCCCATACGGCCATTTTTTCAATAATATGCTTTATCAGTACCCGGTCTTTGGAGGAAGTTTTGATAAGGGCCTTATGCCCGCTGATAAATACACATAGCCAGTCGTGAAAGCCCACCAATGGTATATTGCCGGCCATTATGATACCGACGGATCGGGGACTGGCGTTTTCGGCAGGCAATTGGTATTTTTCCACCCATTGCAGCAGTTCATTTTTTTGGAGGTAAGTGCCGGCAATATTTTTTACCGCCAGCTCAATAAATGCAGGGATGAACCATCCGTTTTCGCGGCTTGCACGGTCCTTTGTTTCCAGCCATTCTGTATCTTCTGATAAAATATATTCTCCAAGCCTTGTCAATAAATAAATACGATGTTGTAAATTCATTCCTAACATTTATTTTTGTGGCACAAAAGTAACCCTGAACCCATTAATTTAATTTTTTATGGCTATCAAGATAACTGAAGAATGTATTAACTGCGGTGCCTGCGAGCCCGAATGTCCTAATAACGCCATCTATGAAGGCGGTGTGGAATGGGCCGTTTCCGATGGCACTTCCGTAAAAGGCGCTTATACATTGCTGGATGGAACAATAGTGGATGCTGATCAGAAAAATGCCCCTGTGGCCGTAGATGTGTACTATATCACACCCAATAAATGTACCGAATGCCAGGGCTTTCATGAAGAGCCGCAGTGCGCTGCTGTATGTCCTGTAGATTGCTGTATACCTGATGAAATGTACCAGGAAACAGTGGAGCAGCTGACAGCAAAGAAGGAAAAATTACATATCTGAGTTTTTCAGTTTTTCCCCTCCGGGTAAATCGCCACAGTAGATATCCCTATACTTGTTAAGTGCTTTCATTCTTATGAGGCAATGTGCATAATTTTCTGCTCCTGGCCGTTGAATTGGTCGTTGAAAGGTGTAACTTACCAATATATTTCAATTTGTACAGCAGCGAAAGCTGCTTAAGCAGTGGCGGGTGATATTTCCCGTCGTAAAAAGGTGAAGGAGAAACGGCCTTCACCTTTGTTATGCCCCACCCCTGACCCTGAAGGGCAACTTAGGTCGTATTGTCTTTCTTTATTGAAAACTTGATGAAAGAAAATAGTTCTGACAGCAATATGCCGTTCTCATTTTTGTAAAATATTCCCTGTAGAACGGGTAAGATGGAAATAACGGCAATGTTTACAAATGGAGTGGTTTTCAAGAAATCAAACTGATTTTGCCTCCAAATGGATGGGCAGACAGAAGGGGAGCATTTCAAATGATAAAGCTTTTTTAAACTTATCGCTAAGCTGTTGGGCGTTTTAGTTTTTTCTGCAATATTTGCATAAGTTATCCCGTTCAGGCGGTAGCAAAATATACTATACAACTACGATGAAGAAGAATATAGCTCTGGTGACCGGCGGTTTTTCTGGTGAGGCAGTTATTTCTTATAAAAGTGCTGTTACGATTGACAAAAATCTCGACAGGGACCTTTTTAATGTGTACAAGATTGATATAAACCCCAAAGGCTGGTTTTACGAATTGCCCGATGGCCGGAAAGCCGAAATAGATAAAAACGATTTTTCCCTCCCTATTGATAATGAGAAGATAAGTTTTGATGCCGTATTTATCGGAATGCATGGTACTCCAGGCGAGGATGGCAAACTACAAGGCTATTTTGATACGCTGAAAATACCTTACACAGGTTGTGATGCTGCCAGTTCAGCTATCACTTTTAATAAACGATATGCAACTGCAGTGGCAGGTATGGCGGGTATAGCGGTTGCCAAATCGGTGATCCTGATAAAAGACAATTTTATCAGCCCCGATGAAGTGGCCACCAGTTTACAATTCCCTGTTTTTATAAAACCCAACAACGGCGGATCGAGCATTGGCATGTCAAAAGTGGACAAGCCTTCTGATGAATTGGGGTTTGCCATTGAAAAAGCATTTAAAGAAGATACACAGGTGCTGGTGGAAGAAATGATTTCGGGCAGGGAGTTTACAGTGGGAGTATTTAAGTCGAAAGGAAATATCATTGTGTTGCCGCTGACGGAAGTAAAGGCAGATAATGACAAAGCCTTTTTTGATTTTGAAGCCAAATACCAGGGTAAGTCAACAGAAACAACACCGGCAGAAGTGGAGGAGGCAGTTGCAGACAAAATAAGGGATGCCGCCCGAAAAGTATACACCGTTTTTAATTGCAGGGGAGTGGTGCGGATTGATTTTATATATAACGAGAAAGAGGGCAGGCCTTATATGCTGGAAGTAAATACCATCCCCGGCCAAAGTGAAGCAAGTATTGTGCCCCAGCAGGTAAAAGCCATGGGCTGGAGCCTTCGTGAATTTTACACGAAACTGGTGATGGAATGTTTTGAATAACAGGAGAAACCCGGCTCCTGAATGAGTAAGATTATCTCAGCGGCAATAAAAAATTTAATCGGTTACAATATATTTTACCGGTAGTTATGGCCGGGGTGGGTGGCACAAAACATGTCCCGTTTTTTAAATACCAACATTCAAAATTCAAACAGTGTTCAAATTCATCACACATCGTCCGCTCTGGGTCAATATCATCACAGGTATAATACTGGCGGTGATTATCTTCTTCCTGTTTTTATTGTCGCTGAACTGGATTACGGGTCATGGAAAATCTGCAACCGTACCATCTGTGGCAGGGAAGAAATATGAGGACGCTATAAAAATATTAAAGAAAGCTGGTTTTGATGCAGAAATACAGGATTCCATCTATGTGGATACTGCAAAGCCGATGACGGTCATTAAACAATTTCCGGATGCAGATGAAGTGGTAAAATCAAACCGTACTGTTTTGCTGATTATCAGCCGGTCAATAGCACCAGAAATGGAGATGCCGAATTTATTGGGGTACAGTTTCAGGAATGCGGAGATGGTGTTGAATAATATGGACCTGAAAATTGGCGATACCACTTTCAAACCTGACTTTGCGAAAAATGCCGTACTGGAGCAATGGTACAAAGGGGCAATCATTGCACCCGGAACAAAAATAAGGAAGGGGAGTGTTATCACCCTGGTGTTGGGAGATGGGGTGGGGAACAAGGAATTTGCAGTGCCGGAAATTACGGGCATGCTGTTCAGCAAAGCAAAGCAAATGCTCGAAGGTCATGGTATCATAATAGGGGCTATTATACCGGATGCAGATATTACCGATACCCTGAATGGCTGGATCTATAAACAAAACCCCGAGCGGTTTGATGATGAAAAACGAATTCTGCATATCCGCTCCGGTCAAACAATGGATGTGTGGCTGCAGTCGAGCAAACCAAGCCGCGACAGTTTAGATAAAAAAGAAAATGGCGAAGAAAAAATTAAAAAAACGGAAGACAAACCGGAAACAGAAATATAATTGTATTCCGCAAACCAGCAGTATATGCAAAACATTACAGTAGAAGAATTAAAAGCCCGGATGGATGCCGGCGAAAAACTGAATCTTTTTGATTGCCGTGAGCCGCATGAATATGCGGAGTTTAATATCGGCGCCGCCCTGATACCATTAGGACGGTTTCAGACCATGCAGATAGATGAACTGGAGCCGCTGAAAGAAGAAGAAGTGATCATTCATTGCCGCAGCGGCAACCGCAGCGGGCAGGCCTGTATGCTGCTGGATACAATGGGATTTAAGAATACCAAAAATCTAGTGGGAGGTATGCTGGACTGGCAGGCGAAGTTTGGGGATAAGAAATAAGAAGCCGGAGATATGCCCCCGGCTTTTGATAACACCTGTTTACGGTTCATTTCATTTTTAATTGTGCAAAATAGGGATGTTCGGGATTTACAATCAATTCCTGCCGGCGGGGATGAATAAGGACATCCATTTCTTCCATCGGGATGGCTCCCAATAAAGGTTCATTATCACCTTGCAGCACCACCGCATTACAGACAGCACTTCGGTTCTTAAATTTTACTTCTATAGGCCCCACCACATCATGCTCTACGATACTGCCATCTGCCATTAGGCTTTTACGTTTTTCTTTAAAAGGCAGTTGCAGTTGCTCCTGTATCGTTTCGTTAATAGCCATCATATAAGCGCCGCTGCCCACCAGCATTGGAACCACCATGCGCTTAATATCATCTTTATCCATCAGACTCCTGCGGACCATTTCAATATCCCCTGCATTTATTAATTCTATTTCAGCATATACCATTGCCATATTGCTTTTTTTACAAATATACGAATTACAAATAATATTTTGTTTCGTAAAATGCACCGAATACAATAGCAATTTTCCATTCACTGTCAACCAATTCGTGAACTCTTACAACCTCACATTCAATCCCACCATAAAATTCCTTCCCGCCATCGGGAAATAATAATTTTCGGTAACGGTACTGCCTCCGCTAAAATAACTGTAGGTGTAGCCATTGGGCTCATACTGTTTTGCCCAGATATTATTTACCTGCACAATGATGTTCAGTTCCTTTATCCAGCCCCTGTTTGTTGCATTCTTTTTTATAGTATATATCGCCCTGGCATCCTGTATAAAAAATGCATTCAGTACCCGGCCTTCGTTTTCTGTGTTATCGAGATATTGTTTACTTACATACTTATGCAGAAAACTCATCTCCATATTTTTTACCGGTAAAAAATTGATGGTGGCCCCACCTACGATAGCTGGTGAATAGGCAATAGCTGTTGATGAAAATGCAGTGGACTTTTGCCCTCCGTTATCATAGTCATCTATGTAGTCCGTAAAGTTCTTTACTTTATTTTCACTAAAAGCCAGGTTAGCGGAAGCATTTATCCATTGGTTTAATTGTACGCTGCCCTGTAATTCGATGCCAGTTCGGTAACTATCAGGAATATTGGTCCTCGTATAAGCGCCCACATCATTTATTTTACCGGTTAATACCAGCTGGTCTTTGTATTTCATGTAATAAATAGTGGCCAGCCAGTTATATTTTTTAGTGTTGCGCCCCACTCCCAGTTCAACATTCTGCAACCGTTCAGGTTTCGGTTGTTGTGTAAGGCCTGCTTCAAAATCATCCCGGTTGGGTTCTTTATTGGCGATGCTGTAAGATAAATAAGCATCCCAGTCCTTATACTTATAACTGACACCGGCTTTAGGATTAAAGAAATTAAAGGAATTGGTAACGGTCAGTATTGGATTGTCACGAAAACCATTCATGGTATGTTGCACATGCCGGTATTGCAAATCGTAAAATAAATTCCAGTTGCCGGTAGCCTGTATTTGTTGTTTCAGGAAAACAGCAAAATCAGTTTTCAATGCATCCAGGTCATACCAATTTTTCAATGCGGTAAGCCCTTTTTCGGCCCAGGTCAGTTTGCCATAATGGGCGCCATCATACCGGGTGAGGCTGGTGCCCAATGTGGCCTGTGTTTTTTTCTGTTTGTATTGAAGCGAAAAAGTATTACCATAAAAATAATTGTTGAGCCAGAGTTGCCGGATCATATCAGCGCTTGTAATGGGCGTGCCGGTAGAAGGCGGATCGGGCATTCCATACGCTGCATATTCCTGTTCCGCTTTGTATTGTTCATAAAAACCTTTTCCCCTCGTAAGAAAGAAAGCGGTATTAAAACTGAGCCGGTTGTTCCGTTGGTGACTGAAGAATAACTGGTAATGTGTTTGCGTATAATTATCCGTTTCATTATCGTAGGGCATGCCGGGTTTGTCGGTACCGGCATAGTTAACGGTCCGGTTATCGTTTTCAAGGTCAGATTGGGATATACCATACCAGGCCTGGTAGGTTTTTTCTTTTCCGGAAAATACATTTACCCTCACCGAAGATTTATTGCTGATATAAGCCGTGGTAAAATAAAAGGAAGAAAGGTTGCTGCGTGCCCTGTCGATAAATCCGTCGCTGCTGATGCGTGACAGGCGAATTTCCGTGGTAAAACCATTTACTAAACCACTGCCGGCTTTTAGTGTGTTTTTCCAGGTGTTAAAAGAACCAGCACTATTATTGATCTCGGTATATGGTTCTTTGTTTACTTCATTGGTGCTGAAATTAATACTGCCTCCAAATGCGCCGGTCCCGTTGGAGGAAGTGCCCACTCCTCTTTGTACCTGTATGCTGCCGGTAGAGGAAGCGAAATCCGGGAGGTCAACAAAGAATGTGCCCTGGCTTTCAGCATCATTATAAGGAATGCCATTCAGTGTTACATTAATACGTGTGGCATCGGTACCCCTGATACGGATACCGGTGTAACCTACCCCGTTACCTGCATCTGAATTGATAACAACAGAAGGGGTCTGGTTGAGCAGGTAGGGAATGTCCTGCCCCAGGTTTACTTTGGTAATTTCCTTTTTGGACAAATTTGTTTTGGTAAAGGGGGCATTATCGCCAGCCCTGATGGCCCGTACCTCAACGGGACTTAATAAATAGAAACTGTCTTTGGTGGTAACTTGTGCCAGAACCTGCAGACACAGCAATGGTGCAATGACAGAAATTAAAATCCTCTTCATTTTTTAAATTTTATTGGTTAAAAAATAAGAGGGAAACGCTGTTGGAGAAAGGTAAATAACCATATCCTTCCCTACGCAGGCATTACCCTGACCAGGTTTACGGGTATAATCTCAGATTAGTCCGCCATTAGGCGGAATAAACACCCCGGGAAACACTGAAAATCAAAGTCTTTAATAAAAAACCTTGACTTAGACCGGTCTTTTGACCGGCATCAGCAAATGTAAGAAACAATTATTTTAAACAAGTTGTAACTTTTACGGCTTACCGTCCGTATCATACAAAACCATCTATTATGAAGAAGTTATTATTGTGTTTATTATTGACTGTATCTGCCGGTTTATGGGTATCGGCACAAAAGGAAATTAATGATCCGAATGTTGAAAAAAGGAATGTCGGCAGTTTTCACGGCATACAGGTGGGAACCGGTATTACGTTGATTCTGACCGAAGGAAATACAGAAGAAGTGGCAGTAAGTGCAGCTACTCCTGAATTTAGAGACAAGATTGTTACCAAAGTAGAAAACGGTGTTCTCAAAATTCAATACGAGAATAAGCTGGGTTCAGTGAATAAGCGCAGAGAATCGAAATACCTGAAAGCTTATGTGGCTTATAAATCATTAGATATATTGCATGCCAACACCGGTGCCGAAGTGGAGATAAATGGTGTGCTGAAATCGTCGGACCTTGATATGGAAGCTAATACCGGTGCGCTGATAAAAGGCCAGGTAGATCTGAGTTCGTTGAAAATAAACCAGAATACCGGCTCGCGGATTATGCTGACAGGCAAAGCAGATAAATTAGACATAGAAGGGGATACGGGCAGTAAATTTGTTGGGGAAGAAATGGCCACTACAGATTGTACGGTTAAAGTAAGCACAGGCGCTCAAATAACTGTGAGGGCAGAAAAAGCACTGGAGGTAAAAGCCAGCACAGGAGGAGTGGTACGATATAAAGGAGCCGCATCTATTCGTGAGATAAAAACACATACAGGCGGGTCAGTAACTAAAATCAAAGATTCTAAATAATATAATAATGCGTAAAATAATTTTTCTGCTGTCTGTACTTATGTTGGGTATCGCAGCAAATGCACAGCAAATAAATGATCCCAATGCACAGGTACGGGAAGCCAAAAATTATCATGGTGTCAGTGTATCCAATGCCTTTGATGTATACCTTTCGCAGGGTACAGAAGAAGGGGTGGCGGTAAGTGCGGCCAGTACAAAAGACCGGGACATGATAACAGTGGAAGTGAAAGACGGGATATTATATATCGGGCTTGACAAAAGCTGGAAATGGAACACGGGGAATAAAAAACTGAAAGCCTATATATCAGTGAAACAAATAGATAAGCTGAAAGTAAGCGGCGCATGTGATGTATTTATTAAAGGGGTATTAAAAGCTGATATTCTTTCCATTGATCAATCAGGTGCCAGTGATGTAAAAGGTCAATTGAATGTGAATAAACTGACGGTGGATCTTAGTGGAGCTTCAGATATGACCGTTACGGGTACAGCCACCCTATTGTCGGTGGAAGCAAGCGGCGCCAGTGATTTTAAGGGCTATGACCTGGTAACTGAAAAGTGTGATGCCAGGGCAAGCGGCGCCAGTGATATCAGGATTACAGTTAATGGAGAATTATCAGCCCATGCAAGTGGTGCCAGCGATGTAAAGTATAAAGGCGCGGGAGTGATCCGGGATATAAAAAGCAGTGGATCCAGCAGTGTTTCTAAAGGCTGACAAGTAAGGAAAGAATATTAATTTGAAGCGTTTCGTTAAATCGGAACGCTTTTTCTTTGGTAGGTAAGCAATATAAGGCTACATTTGCGCCTCAACATCGCGAAGTAGAGCAGCGGTAGCTCGTTGGGCTCATAACCCAAAGGTCGGGAGTTCGATCCTCCCCTTCGCAACAAAGGAATCCGCCGGGAGGCGGATTTTTAGTTATGTTTACAGTGTATGTATTGTATAGTGAAAAGTATAGTAAAATATATATCGGCTATACATCGAATCTGGAAGAAAGATTTAAATCGCATAATGAACTTGCGACAAAGGGCTGGACGGTTAAGTTTAGGCCTTGGAAAATAGTTCATGAGGAGATTTTTGAAAATAAAGCTGATGCGATGCGACGTGAAAAGCAATTAAAAACTGGCCAGGGAAGGGAATGGATTTGGAGCCTGGTGAAGAGTTTTTGATTGTTTTGGCGCATATCCGCCAATCGGCGGACGGGAGTTCGATCCTCCCCTTCGCAACACAATTACGCCAATAGGCGTACGGGAGTTTGAATATTCCCGGTAAAAAACTAAAACCATTCGCCCTGCGGGTGGCTTTTTTAAATTTTCCGAAACAGTTGCACTTCAACTGGCAAAGGACTGACTACCTCCTCAATTCTTTTCTGGCCGAAGTGTGCACCTTCAGGCATATAATCAAATGAAATCAGGATTTGTAAATATTTTCGGCAGGCCCAATGCAGGGAAAAGCACATTGTTAAATGCATTGATGGAAGAAAAACTGGCTATTGTTTCGCCCAAAGTGCAGACGACCAGGCACCGTATAAAAGGTATATTAACTGAAAAGGAATACCAGATTATTTTTTCTGATACACCCGGTATAATAGAACCCAAATACAAACTGCATGAAAAAATGATGCAGGCAGTAAAAGGGGCACTGGAAGATGCTGATGTGGCCATGTTACTGGTGGATGTAAAAGAAAGCTGGGAAGAATGTGATGCAATCTTCTCTGCATTGAAATTAAGGGTTCCGGCTATTTTGGTATTGAATAAAATAGACCTTGTAAGCGAAGAAAGAATAAAAGAAGGGATTGACTTTTTTTCGGCAAAACCATATTGCCGGAAAGTAGTTACGATTTCCGCTTTGTCCGGTATCAATAAAAAGAAACTGATTAATGCCTTCCTGGAATTTTTACCTGAAGGAGAACCGTTTTATGACGGAGACGATATCAGCGACCTGAATACCCGCTTTTTTGTAAGTGAGCTGATACGGGAGCAGATATACCGGCTGGCCCAGGATGAAATTCCTTATCATACGGCTGTATTGATAAGAGAATACCAGGAAAAAACAACACTGGTAAAAATTGTCGCAGACATTATTGTCCACCGGGAAACACAGAAGGCGATCCTTATCGGTGATAAGGGCAGCATGATAAAAAAAATTGGAACCGAAGCAAGAAAGACTATCGAGGCATTCATTCAGCAAAAAGTATTTTTGGAATTATTTGTAAAAGTGAAACCGAAGTGGAGAGAGAATGAAATGCAGTTGAGGGAGTATGGGTATTGAGGCCCCTGTCCCCGAAGGGAGACTTAGGTGGTATTCACCTGATAGATATACGAATTATTATAGTAAATAGAGTTAGAAATAGTATTTTATAATCGATTGCTGATTTTGCGGTTTTTAATTTTAATAAAGTAACTGCAATATTAGGAGTCTAAAAGTCCCTTTAGGGGTTTAGGGTATGAGTTTTACAATTGCAATAGTAGGAAGGCCTAATGTGGGGAAGAGCACACTCTTTAACCGTTTGCTGGAACAGCGCAAAGCCATCGTGGATGATGTAAGCGGTGTTACCCGTGACCGTCAGTATGGTGTGGCCGACTGGAATGGCAAAACCTTTAATGTGATTGACACGGGAGGATTTGTGCAGGGGAGTGAAGACATATTTGAAAGGGAAATTGCCAAACAGGTATTGGTGGCACTGGAAGAGGCCAATGTGATCATCTTTATGGTGGATGCAGGCACTGGTATGACCAACCTTGATGATGCGATGGCGCAATTGCTGCGCCGAAGCACCAAACCCGTATTCCTTACAGTAAATAAAGTGGATACCAATGACCGGTTGATGGAAGCCACAGAATTTTACAGTCTTGGTTTTGAACATATATTTTTCATAGCGGCCGCCAGTGGCAGCGGTACCGGCGAATTGCTGGATGCGGTGGCAGAATTAATAACAGATGATGCATCGGAAGAAACAAAAGAGATTGATGCATTACCCAAGTTTGCCATTATCGGTCAGCCTAATACGGGCAAGTCATCTTTATTGAATGCCCTGGTTGGTGCAGAGCGTACCATTGTAAGTGATATTGCCGGCACCACCCGCGATACCATTCACACCCATTACAATCTTTTTCAAAAAGAGTTTGTACTGATAGATACAGCCGGTATTCGCCGGAAAGCAAAAGTGCATGAAGACCTTGAATTTTATTCTGTGATCCGCGCCATAAAAGCCATGGATGAAGCAGATATATGTTTATTGATGCTGGACGCAGAAAAAGGAATTGCAGCTCAGGACCTGAACATCTTTAGCCTGGCAGTGAAAAAAGGAAAAGGCATAGTGGTACTGGTAAATAAATGGGACCTCCTTGATAAAGAGACCAACACTGCGGTTGCATACGAGAAAGAACTGAAGAAAAGACTGGCCCCGTTTAATGATGTGCCCATTCTTTTTATTTCAGCCAAAGAAAAAACAAGGATTTTCAAAGCGATAGAAATTGCATTAGAAGTATTTGAAAACCGGAAGCAGCGAATTTCCACTTCTTCCCTGAATGATATTATGCTGAAAGCCGTACAGTCATACCATCCACCGGTGGTAAGGGGACATCCTATAAAAATAAAATTCATTACCCAACTGCCAACAGTTGTTCCATCCTTTGCATTCTTCTGCAATTTTCCGGATGATATTAAACTGCCTTATAAAAATTACCTGGAGAATCAGCTCCGGGAGAATTTTAAACTGACAGGTATTCCTATCCGAATATTTTTCAGAAAGAAATAAGCATCAGACTCCTTATGTAAGTGGCGTTCGTCCGAAGATGAAATACTGTTGGTTAATGCAGTAATTTATACTGGTAAGGAAAGTATTTAAAGTAACGGAACGAAAATGGTGTAAGCCTGATAGCTATTGCTCCGGTGATATATATCAACGCAGTATAAGCTTATTCCCTATTCTTAAGCGGGTACGTATATTTACTAACGGTAATATTCCTGTAATTACTTGTATTTCTCACATAGACGGTTTATTTTGTCACTCTAATCACTTACCGGCTTTGCCGCACCTTAAGTCTATTCTCCTGATAAGCCCTTTTCAATTCCATTTATGAACTGCTGTTTTGCCCTGCAGGGTAATAAGTAGATTTATATTCCTGTTGAACAGCCCGACAATTTATGATCCCAAACCAAACTGTTCAATATGAAACTGATCATTTTAATTGCAGCTATCTATTCAAGTACGATCTGCCCGGCACAAATTGATATAAGCCGTCCGGTGTTTGATACTGCAACTGCCAACACCTCTAAATCTTTTCCATCACAATTTTCAAAAAGCAGTTCAGGTAAAATAAAACTCGACCGGACGCAAAAATGGCGGATGAGTGGTAACCGATATCTTACAGGGAGCTTAATGTTGCTGTCAGGTGCTGCAAAAGGGTTTAACGAGACGCTGCAGTTCAACTGGAATGGGTTTCATTCCGTTTTTCCCAAAGCTAACCCGCGGTGGTTTTGGCCCTCCCAGAGTTTTAGAAATAAGTATAAGGATGGGGATCCTTCAAAAGGTGCAAAGTTCCCGCTGTCCACTTCAGTACTGGTAATGGTTACGGATCAGTACCATTTAAATAATTTTATTCACCGGGCTTCTATAACTGCGGCTTTGGTAATTAAAATCGGTGAGGGAAAAAAGCCCCTCAGGCATTATGTATTTGATGCCTTGTATTATACCGCCTGTTACCAGCTTGGTTTTGGCGGGGTATATTATCCTTTTAAATACAGGAATTGATTATTGCAGGCGGCAGCGGATCCGAACATTGATGTAAAGCTACCGGGCAGGCTACAGCTTTACATCAGTTGAAGTATGCTGTTCACTTTGTTCCGGAAGCCTTGTGATGCTTCTTGTTGTAACAGTATGAAACTGTTGTCTTCCAGTTTGCCAATTACTTTTTCCATTTCTTCTTTGGTGTCGTATACCATCTGCCGGAAAGGATTTGTATAATCTTTGGCCCTTGATTCATAAATGGCTGTTGTTATCCATTCATTGGTTTCAACAGCCTGCTGGAGTAATTGTATAAATAGTTTTTTTGTAAATTGTTTGGCAGTAAGTTTTTTTAATTCCAGTAAGCAGGCCCACGCATGCCTGAATTTTTCATCACCATATATGTTACTTTGTGCAGCATAAAAAGCATGTACTTCATCCCACCCGTCTATTTGGCCGGCGCATATAGATTGTGTGAGTGTATGAACCACATCTTCTGTAACTAATAGCCCCCCGATATTTTTCCATTTTTTACGGCTGGTGGCAACAGGCAGTTGTTGCTTCAATTGCTGCCAGGATGATATTTTTTTGGTCTCTATAAAATTAATCAGCTGTGTAATGCCATAATAAAGGATCATCTGCTGAAACAGGTGGTATGCTTCGGGTACTTTGGTTAATTGCACTTTCCGGTTGCTGTTTTCAAAACCTGTTGCCAGTATTTCCAGTCTGCCTATTCCGGCTTTTGGATTTTCCAGTAGTGCTTCACCGGTTTTTAAGAGCTTACCCGGGGCGATTGTTTTTTTATTTTTTTTACTCCAGGCTATAGCGGTCGCCTGTTGCAGCAGAGGCAGTGTGTCTATCATTTCATTCACACTGTCCGGCGCCAGGAAGTTATATTCGATGCTAAGCGATTTGTCGATCCTTTTATCCCGGCTTGTGTATTTATCAGCATTCCGGGCAAGGGCATACATATTGTACAAGAACCAGTATCCCGGCATCACCACCAGTTTATCATTGGCTACATCATTACTTACCAATGAAAAAGGAAGTGGAATACTCAGTTCAGCCGGGAAATCACCTTTGGCTATAATGGTAAAGCAGGCAAATTTGGAATTATGTTTCAGGCTTACACATAAGCCCGGCCAGAAGCCACGACCTGCTATTATCTCCCCATCGGCCCCTCTTGAATTATGATTGGAACCAATAGTGGCACCGGCAGCCATATTACTTTGTCCCAGTACAGTGGCCGCACATAAAAATGAATTATTATGGTGCTGCTCATGTGCAGGAAAAATAAGCGAATTCAGTACCTCGCAACAGGAGATGGTGGAGTTATCTCCCAGGTAGGAATTGATCAGCCGGGCGCCGTATTTTAACTGAGAGTTGGTGCCCATCATAAAACGTACGGCCTTTACTCCGTAAAATATCCGGCATCCATACCCGATAATACCGTTTACCAGTTCACAGCCTTCACCGATCTGCGATTTGGCTTCTGCTGATGAATTGATTGTAACATTTTTTATTTTATTGGCGCCTTTCAGGTATGCATCGCTTCCTATCCATACATCTTTTATGATCTTACAATTCTTTATCACGGTACGGTCGCCAATTTTTCCATAATAGCCCCGTTGTGTATCAAATTTTTTATCAGTAAACTCTTTGAAACGCTGCAGTAGTTTTTCATCATCCCTGTATTTTGACCAGAGCCAGGCATCTCCGGCTTCCATTCCATTAAAGGGCAGTATACTCCGGCCCCCATTTTCGTTGCATATTTCCATCCATATTCTGACTGCTTCCTTTTCGCCATCTTTCAACACTCCATTGCCAAACTTAGAGTGATCAGTAACTGTTAGTTCATTTATATTTACCAGCATCACATCATTGCCAATAATATAATGGCTTATGAAGTTGACATTGTCTATAACTACATTGTCGCCAATATCACAACTGATGATGGTGCTGTTATACAAACCCACCGGCATACGCAGATTATTAAATTCATGAAACCAGGGTTCCATTTTACCAATACGTACCAATCCGAAGAAGGAGCATCTCTTTACCAGTTTTGGGTCAAATGCTTTTGCCACTCTTACATTATTCCAGTCGTCGGAACTATTGGCATTTTGCTGCAGTATTGAAATTTCTCCAGCTGTAAGTTTCCTGTACTTTATACCGCTTCTGTTCTGGCGATTGCGCAGGTGGTATTCGTTTTTTCCTTTGGGAATAAATTCTTTGGCGATAAAACCATACCCTAATGATGAGACAGATTGTTTTGCGATATTATTCATAAAACCCCAACCCCCTTGAGGGGCTTTAGAACCCTAAAGTTTAAAATACTTTAAAGTTGGTTAATTAATAGTCAAATAAAGATTCATTATTCAATTTACTGCTAAGTAAAGATATAAACGATGAAAAGTACCTTTCGCCAAGCTCAGGTTACACTCAACAAATGATGATAGTAATACTGAAGCCGGTAATATCGCAATCAACCATTTACTATACGTGTTTATAAAATCAAAAATGATTCAATGCCGTAAGTTCCCTTTTCCGCAGGTTGCAGCCTCTTTGAGAGGCCGGGCAAAGAGACAGGGTTTCTATTCCACCGTTACACTCTTCGCCAGGTTTCTTGGTTTGTCTACATCACATCCTTTGGCCACACCTATATAGTAAGCCAGTAATTGGAGTGGGATCACACTGAGCATAGGTGCCAGTATTTCATCTGCTTCAGGTACCACCATTATGTCTTCTGAGAGACCCGCCGATACTTCATCTCCTTCTGTAATCACCGAAATCACCCGACCTTTCCGGGCTTTTATTTCCTGCATATTACTCACTACTTTTTCATGATAGGTATCTTTGGTGGCTACAAATACCACAGGCAGGGTTTCATCTACCAGCGCAATGGGACCATGTTTCATTTCAGCCGCGGGATAACCTTCTGCATGGATATAAGAGATTTCTTTCAGCTTTAATGCGCCTTCGAGTGCCACCGGGAAATTGTAACCGCGGCCAAGGTATAAGAAATCACGGGCATCTTTATATTTTTCTGCCAGTGCTTTGATATTATTACTGTGCTGCAGTGTCCAGGCTACTTTTTCAGGGATCTCTTCCAGCTCTTTCAATAGTTGCATATAGCGGCCCTCTTCAATAGTCCCTTTGATGTAACCAATTTTCAACGCTATCATGGTGAGTACTGCCAGCTGTGCGGTAAAAGCTTTGGTGCTTGCCACACCGATCTCGGGTCCGGCATGTGTATAAGCGCCACCGTGACTGGTGCGGGCAATTGACGACCCCACCACATTTACCACCCCTAAAATGATGGCACCCTGTTCTTTTGCTTTTTCAATAGCCACCAGGGTATCTGCGGTTTCGCCGCTTTGTGAAATAGCAATGATCACATCACCCTTATTGATTACCGGGTTTCTGTAACGGAACTCGGAAGCATACTCTACTTCCACATTGATGCGGGTAAGTTCTTCAAAAATATATTCGGCCACCAGGCCGGCATGCCAACTTGTACCGCAGGCAATCATCACGATGCGGTTTGCATTTACAATCTGATCGGCATATTGCTGAATGCCGCTCATGGTAATAGTGCCTGCTGCGGCATCTAATCTTCCCCGCAGGCAATCATGAATGGTTTTGGGTTGTTCAAATACTTCTTTGAGCATGAAATGGTCATATCCTCCTTTTTCAATGGCTGCAAGTTCTATATCTAATTTTTGTATGTAGGGTGTCAGTTTTTCATTGCCCAGGTTCTTTAATACCAGTTCATCCGGTTTGATAATGGCCAGCTCATAATCATTTACATACACTACTTCTTTGGTGTATTCCAGCATGGGAGAAGCATCGGAACCGAGGAAATGTTCGCCTTTGCCGACACCAATTACCAGGGGGCTTCCTTTGCGGGCTGCAATAATAGTTCCGGGATCATCTGCATCGAGCAACAGGATAACATAAGCGCCGGTTACTCTTTTCAAGGCCACCCGTACCGCTTCTTCTAATGAACAGTTATTATTCTTTTTTATTTCTTCAATAAAATTCAGCAGCACTTCTGTATCTGTATCACTGGTAAAAGTGTAGCCCTTGTTGGTCAGTTCCTGTTTTAGCTGGGCATAGTTTTCAATGATGCCATTATGTATCATGGCCAATTTGCCGCTGGAAGATTGATGGGGATGGGCATTCCTGTCGCTGGGTTCGCCATGGGTGGCCCAGCGGGTATGGCCAATACCTACATGTGCGTGCAGGTCTTTACCTACAATATTATCTTCCAGCTCGGCTACTTTCCCTTTTTTCTTGTACACTTTCAGGCCGGTACTGTTTTGCAGCGCCACACCGGTGCTGTCGTAACCACGGTATTCTAATCTTTTTAATCCTTTAATGATAATGGGATAAGCTTCCCTGGGCCCGGTATATCCAACTATTCCACACATAGTTAATTGTTTTTAGAGGGCTTCAACTCAGCGATTGAAGGTGCGGCAAAGGTATATATTTTAAGACATGCAAACGATTGAGTATTGGCAGGCTTTTTTGGTAAATAACAGGTTTGGGCTAATGTACGAAAGCTGTTTGTCAGTCAATCAGAGCAGCACCCCTTTTAATAAGAGGAAAGCAGTACCAAAATAGATAAGCAGCCCTGTTACATCTACCAGTGTTGCAATAAATGGGGTGGACGAAGTTGCAGGATCTGCCCCCCATTTCTTTAACAGCAGTGGCAACATGGAGCCCATGATGGTACCCCATAGCACCACGCCAATGATGGCAATGCCTATTGCAAAACCGATGCGGAGAAAATGCCCGCCAAATAGTCCGAAAAGCTGGTGGCCGCCAACAATGATAAGAAACCCGAAGATGCCAAGTGTTACCCCCATAAATAATCCGGATTGAATTTCCCTTTTGGCAATCCTCCACCAGTCCTGTACCCTTACTTCTCCCAATGCCATGGCCTGTATTATCAATGTGGCCGCCTGTGAACCGCTGTTACCACCGCTGGATATGATCAATGGAATGAAAGTGGATAGCACGAGTACCTGTTCCAGTGTTTTTTGAAAACTGGACATGGCAGCAATAGTCAGTGTTTCCCCCACAAAAAGAATAATAAGCCAGATGATCCTTTTTTTATACAATTTGAAAAGAGGTACATCAAGATAGGGTTCATCAAGGGCAGCTGTTCCTCCCATTTTTTGCATGTCTTCGCTGAATTCTTCACTGGCCACCCATAGTATATCATCAATGGTAACGATACCCAGCAGTTTATTGCTTTTACTTACCACAGGTAATGCCACCCGGTTATTCATTTTAAATATTTCACTGGCTGTTTCCTGGTCGTCTTCTGCATGGAGTGATACGAATCGTTCGTCCATCAGTTCAGATACTTTTTTATCCGGTGTGTTGAGGATAAAGTCCCTGATACGGATATCATCCAGCAATTCCCCTTTTTCATTGATTACATAAATAACATTGATCGTTTCACTGTCTTTTCCGTATTTGCGGATGGTGGCAAATACTTCTTCTATGGTGTCCCATGGGTATACATATACATAGTCGGGTGTCATCAACCGGCCGATACTGTTTTCTGGATAGCCCAGCAGTGAGAGGGTGATTTTTCTTTCGTCCGGTTCCAGCAATTTGATAAGCTCCCTTACTACATTGCTCGGAAGTTCTGCCAGGAAATCCGTACGGTCATCAGCGGGCAGTTCATTTAGCAGGGAGGCGGTGGTATTGGCAGGCAGTTCGTGAATGATTGTTTTCTGGGATGACAGATCAAGGATCTTAAAAACACTGGCTGCCCGGTGTACGGACATATTGGCAATGATCTGGCTTTCATATTCAGGAAACCCGTATACCAGTTCGGCCACATCACTGATATTCTGGTCATCCAGAAAATCCCTGATGAGCAGCTTATCCTCAGTTTGGATGATAGCTTCGAATTGTTCTGTAAGTGTTGTTTTTTTTTCATCTGAAAGCATAGGTCAAAATTAATTAATAGATGCTAACTTCTTTTGTTCTTAATGCATCAAAGGCATTAGTATAGTTGGCCAAATGAATAGAACTATACCACCTTTATGGTGTATTTAAAATTTGCCAGGTAAAAAATTTGGTTACATGATAAATTTCTCTAATTTTAGATATTACAATTAGAAATTAGATCATTTTTTTAAATTCAGTACTTTACTCAAACCTTATTTTATGATTCACAGAATTCAATTCAACCATTTTTTGGCAATCGTCACATTTTCAATTTTGCTTTCTTCCTGTCGCAAAGAAACATCTGCTCCCGAAGGGAAAGATAACTCAATTGTGAGTGCTAAGGCTTGGTTTGATCGAAATTCCAAACTGTACCCTGAAATTTGGACAACCAATCAAAATAACCTGGATTGGGAAAACGCAATTACTGTGAGTACTTCAAATAGCAGCAACTATCTTGTTGTTCCATATAAGAATTTGGTCAGGTTTCAAATAAAAGCGATTGCCTTGTCAAGGCAATTAGTATTTACAATCAAAAAAGGGGGAGAAATAGAAAAAGCAAATGTGCTGGAAACTTTTGCACCTGAAAATTATCTTATTAAGAATAAAAATGAACTCTTTAAAAAATATTTCTCTAAGGATTTCAATTCTTTTACCGGGGGTTTTATATTTTACAATTTTGATTATTCTATAATTGATAAGCCAAACTACAGGGGAGGTGTTAAAATAGGAGAAAATGAGGTAAAAATTAAGGATAAAATAATTTCAGGAAAAAGCGTTAATAGCGCCATTAAATCGCAAATTTCTTCAAAAACGGCAGAATGTAATTATTATTTTTTTGGAATCTTTTATTCAG
Source organism: Chitinophagaceae bacterium (assembly GCA_031441485.1). Lineage (GTDB taxonomy): Bacteria > Bacteroidota > Bacteroidia > Chitinophagales > Chitinophagaceae > JJ008. The sequence continues at coordinate 18,779 of JANOEQ010000030.1, read as the reverse complement.
ATGGTTCATTTTTGCCACTTTATTATATAGGTTCAGTATGCGAAGTAGAGGAGGGGTCACAAATAAATTGGGCAAATTTTGAGGGAAGTAATAATGGAAATCCGGGGGGGACTGGGGGGCCTACATTAGAGCAAATTCTCGATGCCTTTGATAATAACATTAAAGACTCCCTGACAACTCCTTGCGTTAAGGCTATTCTTGCAAATCTTAAATCCCTGCAGGGAGGGGAAATAGGTAAGATCATCAACCTGCTTTCACAAAATATTCCAAGCTGGAATTGGGTATTGTATGAGGGTTCTACAAGCAACAATAATAATGCTGAGACTTGGCCTTTAGGCCCAAATGGATGTGCTACAGTGCTCAATCCTGATAGAATTCAGCATTATACCGAGCTTGCAATAGTAAGAACAATGCTTCATGAAGCTATACATGCATATCTTGTAAATTTTTATTATAATGACCCGGGAGCTGTGGGATTAGCGTATCCTGAATTAGTTCAGTATTATTATCAAGGAATAGATACTGCTACAGCACAGCACATAGCAATGGGTAACAACTTAGTCGGAAGTATCGCCTATGCGCTTAAATATTATGGTCAGGGTCATGGTTATGATCTTCCTGATGAATTGTATAACGATATGGCATGGGGTGGTCTTTATGGCGAAAATAGCGGTGTGCCGGCATTCAATGCCCTTACCCCCTTTGTCCGTGAAAGAATCAGGAACAGAAATGCAGCTGAGAATAGTTCGACAATACGTGATACGGAAGTGCCTTCTGGAGCCCAGGCATGTAATTTTTAATCATGAGGGAGAAATTTTTTTTAACAATATTAATGTCTCTTGCTTTTCTTGTTTGTAAAGGCCAGTTTTCTGATAGTATTGTAATCAGAAAAAATAGTACTGACACAAACTTCGTCAGATTCAAACAATATTCATCTGTTACCTTTAGGTTTTTTTATTTTCGAACCGGAGAACCTATAAAGAGTGTAACATTGGATATTGATAATATTAGGCTTGGCATGGATATCGAATGCGGAAATAATTTAATAAGGGCATATCTTCTTGAAAAATCATATTCTGTAGCTGTGCGTTTCTCCTTGTTTGAACATTCCAGGATATATAATTTGCCTATTGAAATGAAGTATGATTATGACATAGACATATACCTATCCATTGCCAAAAAGAATGCACATCAGCTTTGATTGCCTATTTTAGAAATCGGTATGAACTTTATATACCATACATTGTTATCTATCTGTTAGTAACTATTATCTGCCAATGATTCTACCATTTTTGTTTATTGCCCCTACTGAAAATATGGGCCTTGGCATATTTACTCAAGAAGCTATTGAATCGGATACCGTGGTGGAGATATCTCCTGTTATCATCATGAGCCTTGCCGAGAGGGCTCTGCTGGACCAAACCCTGCTGCATGATTATATCTTTGAATGGGGAGAGAATAAAGACCAATGCTGCATGGCGCTGGGGTATGTGCCGGTATACAATCATTCTTTTACCAGCAATTGTGAATATGGGATGGATTATGATAACGGGCAAATAAGCATTACAACGGTAAGAGCTATAGCGGCAGGCGAGGAGATCTTTGTCAATTACAATGGCGACTGGAATGATGCCACTCCGCTGTGGTTTACTGCCAAATAAAAAACGCCCTGCTGTTGACAGGGCGTTTTTTATAAAAAATAATATTGGTAATTACTGGAATTTTATTTGAGCTCTTATCTCACCAGAAGGGAAAGGAGTGGTATGAATATTCATATAATACACACCATTCAGCAGATCCGCTTCTTTTACCACCACACCATCTATCAGCAAGGAGCCGGAGAGAGTGCCGCTTTTAGCATAAGTAAATTTACCGCTTGTTTTTTGAGGGAAAATTCCGTTCAAAGGGGTAACGATATTTTGTACGACTCCCGCAGCATATCCGGTAGGCGCCAATCCATGAATATGCATCAGTAAAACAGAATCGGTCAATCCGGACCAGGTTACTTTATAAGCCAGCGTACGTGTTTCTTTAGAGTAAGCCACATCCATAGAACCGATGGCAGCAGAAGCGTTGGCAGGGGTTTCCTGAGCGCCACTTAAAACAATAGCTTTCTTTTCGTAATCGGTTGTTTTTTTCAATTCTGCATCCGTCTCACAGGATACCATGGCCAGTATGGAAACAAATAATAGTAAGGGTAAAGCAGTTAGTTTAATCAATTTCATGATTTCGGTATTTGCCGTAAAAATAAGAAGTTTTTTGGATTGGCAATACATTTCAAAAAATTGCTAAATGATTGTGGGTAAACTGTTTATATAAAGGAGAGAGAATACAGCTCGCACAGAGGGAAGGAAAGAAAGAGAAAATACAGAATACAGCTCGCACAGAGGGAAGGAGAGAAAGAGAAAATACAGAATACAGCTCGCACAGAGGGAAGGAGAGAAAGAGAAAATACAGAATACAGCTCGCACAGAGGGAAGGAGAGAAAGAGAAAATACAGAATACAGCTCGCACAGAGATAAAGGAGAGAAAGAGAAAAGTGGAAAATGGAAAATTGACACTATCCCATATATATTGTATTCCTCTTTTTCTCTTTATCCTCTGTGCGACATCATTTCAATTTGCCCTTTATCTCCTGTAGTTTCAATAATGCCTCTACCGGGGTGAGGCGGTTAATATCGGTGCCTTCCAGCAGTTTCCTTATTTCATCAAAGGTTTCTGTATGTGCATCAAAGATCGAAAGCTGCAGGCGGCCGGTTTCTGCTGTGGCTTTAATGGACTTCATTTTATCCTCATTGCTGCTGGTCTTGCCGTTTTCGTGCAAGCTTTCAAGGTGGGAGAGTATTTCATTGGCACGGTTTATCAGGGAAGGGGGCATACCGGCCATTTTAGCCACATGAATACCAAAACTATGGGTGCTTCCACCCCTTGCCAGCTTTCGAAGGAAAATAATTTTATTGCCCACTTCTTTATTAGTGACATGAAAATTTTTGGCCCTTGGAAATTGTTCTTCCAGTTCATTCAGCTCATGATAGTGGGTGGCAAATAATGTTTTCGGCTGATGGGGGGAGTTATGTAAATATTCGGCGATGCTCCAGGCAATGGAAATACCATCATAAGTGGAAGTGCCTCTTCCTATTTCATCCAATAGTATCAAACTTTGCGGGGTGATATTATTGATGATGGAAGCGGTTTCATTCATTTCTACCATAAAAGTGGATTCGCCGCCGCTAAGATTATCGGAAGCACCCACCCGGGTGAATATTTTATCCGTCAGCGAAATTTTAGCTTCTGCAGCCGGCACAAAGGAACCGGTATGCGCCATCAATGTTATTAAAGCCGTTTGGCGAAGCAGGGCTGATTTACCACTCATATTGGGCCCGGTAAGAATGATCAGTTGCTGTTCCAATTTATTTAATGTAAGGTCATTGCTGATATAGGGTTCGCCCACCGGAAGATTCCTTTCGATTACCGGGTGCCTGCCATCTTTGATGATCAGTTCATCACCGGTATGCAGTTGTGGTTTTTTATACTGGTGGTGTATAGCATTATGAGCAAAGCAGCAGAGGCAATCCTGAATGGCCAGTAAATTTCCATTGGTTTGTACCGGGGCTAAATAATCAGATAATTCATTCAGCAGGCTTTCGAACAATTCCAGTTCTATCTTCAATATCTTTTCTTCGGCGCCGGTTATTTTTTCTTCATATTCTTTTAATTCGGGGGTGATATAGCGTTCTGCATTGGCCAATGTTTGCTTCCGCATCCATTCTGGCGGCACTTTATTCTTGTGTGAGTTGGTTACTTCCAGGTAATATCCGAACACATTATTAAAACCAATCTTTAAGGAACTGATGCCGGTACGTTCCGCTTCTTTTTGCTGCAATTGTGCCAGGTAATTTTTACCAGTAAAAGAAATCTGGCGGAGTTCGTCCAGTTCACCGTTCACCCCGATATTCATCATGCCTCCTTTGGCAGCAAGGGCAGGCGGGTTGTCAACGATATCTTTGAAAATTTTGTCAGCGATATAGGGGCAGGGATTCAGTGCATCGCCGAGGCGTTTCAAATATTCATTAGTAGTGGAAAGGCATAATGATTTTATGGTATCCACTTCTCTTAATCCCCTGGCGAGTTGCAGCACTTCCCGGGGATTTATTTTTTTCATCGGTATCCGGGATACCAGCCTTTCTATATCACCGCATTGTTTGATATGCTGACTGATCTTATTGCGGCTGTCTGTTTCTTTGATCAGGTATTCAACCGTGTCCAACCGTTCATTTATTTTATGAATATCTTTTAGCGGGAATACGAGCCAGCGTTTTAATAATCTTGCGCCCATTGGCGATACGGTATTGTCCAGCACACTTAACAGGGTATGATTGCCTTCCGAATTTCCGAATACCAATTCCAGGTTCCTTATTGTAAAACGGTCCATCCACAAAAAATCATCCCGGTCTATCCGCTGCAGTGCAGTAATATGCTGCAGGTTGGGATGTTCGGTATCTTTTAAATAGTGTATGATGGCGCCGGCGGCAATCAAACCATTTTTCAGGTCTTCCACACCAAATCCCTTTAAGGATTGTGTTTGAAAATGTTTCAGCAGTATACCGGTGGAGTATGCATTGTCAAATATCCATTCGTCGAGGGTGTAGGTATATATTTTACTGTTGAAATATTCTTTGAATTTTTTCTGCTGATGCCGTTGAAACACCACTTCGGCAGGTTTAAAACTCTGGATCAGTTTATCCGCATATTCCCTGTCACCTTCAGCAACTAAAAATTCACCTGTGGAAATATCCAGAAAAGCAAGGCCGTATTGATCATTGTCTGCAAAATGTATGGCTGCTAAAAAATTATTGCTGTGATGCTCCAGCAGTTTATCATTGACGGTGGTGCCGGGTGTTACCATATCTGTTACGCCTCTTTTCACCACGCCTTTGGCCTGTTTGGGATCTTCGAGCTGGTCGCAGATAGCCACACGGAGCCCTGCTTTTACTAATTTATGCAAATAGGTATCCAATGCATGGTGGGGAAAACCGGCGAGTTCAGGAGAAGATGCGGCGCCATTATTTCTTTTGGTAAGGGTAATGCCCAGCACCTGTGATGCCACCACAGCATCCTGTCCGAAGGTTTCATAAAAATCACCTACCCGGAAAAGGAGGATAGCATCGGGGTATTTTTGTTTAATAGCCCGGTGTTGCTGCATCATGGGTGTATCGGAGGTAGCTGCTTTCGGCATTATTGGCCGGTTTTTACCGGAAGGGACAAAAATAAGGAAGTGAAGGGGGAAAAGGTATTGTTACCGGTGTCTTATGTGAAAAAGTAATTATTTTACGCCATGCCTTTTACAATTCAACTACATTAGTTTGGAAATAATCATTATACCTTCGGAATAGCATTTGAAAGGAAAAGGAGTAAATTTGAAGCAATATGAAGATTACCAAAATTAAGATAGAGGGTTTTCATCAATTCAAAGACATAGAGATTGATTTGACGTATCCCAAAGGACACAAAAAAGCCGGGGAGCCTTTGGATAAGGTGTGTATTATAGGGCAAAGCGGTACAGGGAAAACAACACTGTTAAAAATTATAGGCGGGCATACATATACAATTGGTAGTTTGTTTGAAGAGTATCGGGCAGACGAGTTTGAAAAGGTTAGGGTTACAAGAAAAGAAAAGGATTTGGAGATTGAGGTTAGAGTTGGACGGAACGAGCAAGACAATAAGCGGACTTATTTTTGGCAGGATGTGCAGGAAAACGGACAGGAAATCGAATTTAAAAAGGCGTTAGCAAAATATAAGAAATACCAGGGAGAAATAAAAAATCAATTTATATATTTTCCTGCAGAATTGAAGTATAACTATGCAGAGAAAAAGGATGTCGATTTATCTTCAATTAAAGTTATTGATTTTGGAGAGTATAACTTAGCAGATGTCTGGAATATTGTATTGGCTAAGATACAGAAATACCAGGAAGCAGAATTAAAAATTCGCCAGGAAGTTTCTAAAATTGTTGAAGACAACACCACAGACATAAAAGTAATTCAAAAAGCAGTAAGGAAACTGGACAGGTGGCGCAAAAAAGAATTTAACCCCTTAGCGGCCCTTGCGGAGGAATGTTTGGATCCTTTACTCAAACACTTTAGCTTAAGGGTAAAAAGAGACCTCGATATCCAAAAGAAAGAAGATTTAGGATTTATTAAGGTTGAAGATTTTAAAGGCAATACCATTCCACAAAATCTTTTGAGTACTGGAACCAAACAAGTGCTTTTTAGCGCTATACCTTTATACTTATTAAAACCAGATGGTTCTTTAATTCTATACGATGAGCCGGAGCGTTCGCTATACCCAAGTATTCAAAAATTTATTATTGATTTTTACACTTCACTTACAAAAAACTCTCAATTCATATTTGCCACACATTCCCCAATAATAGCAGCAAGCTTTGAACCCTGGGAGATTATTGAACTTAAATTCAATGATAAAGGGGAAGTTTACCAGGATTTGTATTACCCAAAAGGAAAGGAACGGCATGTGGATAATTATTCAATTATTCCATCATATCTTACTTATGACTTAATGCTCAATAAAGTGTTTGACTTAACTGAAACTCACTCAAATGAAAGGTCTGAAAAAATTACAGAGGCGTTGATGCTGAGAAATCAATTATTGGTATTAAAAGAAAAAGGCAAATTGGATTCTGTCCCAGGAAAAAAACTTTATAATCAGTACAAAAATTTGGCGAATAAACTATTCTGGGATTTTGATATTGTATAGCAATGAAAAAAGTTGATAAAAAATTAGATATAGCTACGGCTTACAAAAAATGGCTGGATCAGATTAATAAGACAGGTAAAAAACATCCTGCTTATACCTCCTCCTCCAATAAATATTATTATGATATTGTTGCTAATTTATTATGGGTGCAGCAAGGACTCTGTGCATATACTGAAATGTATTTAATCAACAAAAATAGTGTCGCAGGGGATAAATGGACAAAAGGGGGCTTTAAGAAATTTGAGTTTTTGGGACAACTGGACCATTTTGATCCTTCTCTAAAAGATAAAAAAGGCTGGGAATGGGATAATTTTTTTGTTGTTCATGGTGATGTTAACGTAAAACGAAAAAGGGATAAAGCTGTAAATGGCATTATAAAACCAGATAAGCCAACTTATGACCCCTTTTATTACCTGGAGTATGATTTCAAGCAGCACCACTTTTTGCCAAACAGGAATAGAGCCGTTGTTGAGCAAAAGTTGATTTTGGAAGATATAAATACCCTGGGATTAAATTTCCAGCCAATTATTGATTACCGAATCGAATATTTAAAACCAATTATTGACGATGTGCAAATTGGTGTTTTACCAATCACAAACGCCAGGAAAAAATTGAACAAGTTTTATACTGCCTTTGAAATGTCTATTCTTTCATTAGGTCTGGCCTGAAAAATAGGAGCACCTCTTCCCACAGGGTGTTTGATTAAAATAGATATCCTCTTATTCATCCAGCTTCTTTCCATGATTTTTATTAGAGATGCCTTAGCGAAATATCACCTATATGAAAAAAAATACCACCTTTTTTTTATTAAGGCGTACTATCCCTTTCACTGTGTGAACCCGGCCTTTCACCGGGTGAAATGTATTGCCCGGATGGCAGGATTAAATTTCATTGCTTCTGCTGGCGAAAGAAGATGGCAGTTTATATCCGAAATGCAATTATTCCTTGTGTAACATTTCTTCTTTCTGCATCTGTCTGAAAAATATATGTACCATGAAAAAAATTATTTTCATAGCAGGGATCATTGTTTCCTGTACCCAACTGATTGCGCAGGATACTGCACGGGTGGATGGCACCATCTCTACAGCCACTGTGTATTTCGGCTACGGGGCCGAACTTACCCACCAGTCGAAAGTAAGAGTGGATGCCAATACCAAAATAATTGTCATCAACCAGTTAAGCACCAGTATTGATATCAACAGCCTGCAGATAAGTGTACCGGAAGATGTGGCGCTGCTCTCGCAGGGCTATAGTGTGTATTATCCCACTATACCACCCATTGCTAAAAGCAGGGAAGTGGAAAAACTGGAAGACAGTATTGCGCTGGCGCAAAAAGAAATCGGCCGTATTGATAACCTGATAGTGATTGACCAGGAAATACTCACGAAGACAGGATTGCTGATTGAAACCACCATCACCACCAGCGGTAATAAAACGATTACGAGTGATGAACTGCTGAAACTGCTTGAGTATTACAATACAAAAATTGAGAAATCGAAAACTAATATTTATAATTATAACCAGTCTGTAAAAATGCAGAATAAACGGATAGAGGAATTTAGAAAAAAGATCACGGCTATCACTATTGTAACTCCGGTAAATGAGAAACCTTATGGGCAGGTATTTCTGCAGGTGATGTGCAGACGACCTGGTGAAATACCCGTTGATCTTTCTTATTATACCCCCAATGCCGGCTGGACTGCCGTTTATGATGTGCGGGTAAATTCAAAAACCAATAAAGTGAAAATGGTGTACAAAGCATCATTGACTCAAACCACCGGTGTGGACTGGAAGAAAACGAAACTGACCCTTAGTACCGGCACACCTAATTTTGGGGTGGTGGCCCCGGTACTTACGCCCTGGTATTTACAATTGTATGTACCCGGCCTTTATACTGATTTACAAAGAAGGGCTGCACAGGGTAATGCCCTCCGTAATAAGATACAGTCTTTTGATGATAGAAGTTTGGCAGAAGTAGTTGTAACAGATGCAGCGGGGGAGTATAAAGTGAAAAGCATGGGCTTCGGCACACAAACTATTGACCCCAGTACATTACAGCAGTACACCACGCTTAATGAAGGACAATTAAATACCAATTTTGAAATTGATCTGCCATATAATATTGAAAGTGATGGCAAACTGCATAGCGTGACCATCAAAGACCAGGAAATAAACTGCGTACTGAAAAACTATGCTGTACCCCGCATTGATAAGGAGGCGTACCTGCTGGCCGAAGTGGCCGACTGGCAAAACCTGGACCTGCTGCCCGGTGATGCGAATATTATAATGGATGATACTTATATTGGTAAATCAATAATAGATCCTAACACCACTGCCGATACATTGAATCTTTCATTGGGCCGTGATAAAAGAGTGGCAGTGAAACGGTCATTGGTAAAAGAACAGAGCAGCCTTAAAACAAGTGGCAGCAATACCCGCCAGGTATTTACTTATGAGATATTGGTAAAGAATAATAAGATCACTGATGTGAATTTATTGCTGAAAGACCAGTTTCCGCTGAGTACTATTAAGGAAGTGGAAGTGAAACTGGAAGACGGCAGCGATGCAATGGTAAATATTGAAACAGGTGTGCTTACCTGGAAGCTGGAACTGAAACCCGGGGAAAGTAAGAAAGTACGGTTTAGCTATAGTGTGAAGTATCCGAAGGATAAGAAGATTGTGAATTTGAAATAATAAGCTAAGAGATTAAGGAGTGGAAGGAGGAAAAGAGGTTTGCGTACTTTTTTCTTCCTTTCTTTGTTACTGTATAAATAAATAGAGGAGTTAGTAGTATAACCGGTACAAATCTCCTTGCCTCTTTTTACTCTTTTAATCTCTTAGCCTACCTTTGCCCGATGCGAAAACTGAGTATGGAGGAACTGGGCCGGAAATCAGTGGAAGAATTTAAGCAGGCCGAAAAAATTCCTGTGATAGTGGTGCTGGAAAATATACGCAGCGCCTATAATGTGGGTAGTGTATTCCGTACGGCGGATGCTTTCCTGGTGGAAGGCATTTATATTATTGGCTATTCTGCCAAACCACCTCATAAGGAAATAAAGAAGACAGCTTTGGGTGCCGAAGAAACGGTGATGTGGAAACATTTTGCCACCTCGGCCGATGCTATCAGCGAATTAAGACAATCCGGATATAAAGTATACGCCGTAGAACAGGCTATGAATAGCCACCTCCTGAATAGCCACCTCCTTCAGGAGGTGATATTTAAAGAAAAAATGGCCATCATTTTTGGAAACGAAGTAACCGGCGTAGAGCAATCCACGATCCTGTTATGCGATGGCTGTATCGAAATACCGCAATTGGGTATGAAGCATTCGTTGAATATTGCCACTGCCGCGGGAGTGGTCTTGTGGGAGTTTATTAGGAACAGAATACCCCCTGTCCCACTAAAGGGCAATATCATTTAGTTAAGAATATCGAACAGATGAACAGACGAACAAGGAACCGATGAAGTATACTTCGGGGTTCGTAATTCCTTGTTCATCTGTTCGATATTCAAAAAAACACTCTTAACTAAACGACATTCTCCTAAAGGAGTCACTTAGATCATAGATTCATTTAATTTTGCAGCAATGACGAAAGTAAAAAGTTACCTGAGCTTAATAAAGTTCTCCCACACCATTTTCGCAATGCCTTTTGCGTTGATCGGATTTTTTATTGGGTTGAGGATAGTATTTGGATATTTCGAAACAGGGGTAGCCCAATGGAATCTGAATACGAGTATAGGCTGGGGAGTTAATAGAAATTTTGAAGTACTGTATTCAGATGATTCCTTAGTTAAAGAGATCATATCAGGTAATCAGTCTTTGATGGTCATCAGCAAATATTTTATCCTCGTCATTCTCTGCATGATCTTTGCCCGCAGCGCCGCTATGGCATTTAACCGCTACCTCGACAGGCAATACGATGCTAAAAATCCACGAACAGCTGTAAGAGAGATACCGTCCGGAATTATTTCTGCCAATAATGCATTGCTATTCACTATCATCAGCAGCATGTTATTTATAGCCTGCACATTCTTTATTAACCGGCTTTGTTTTTATTTATCACCCGTGGCATTGGCGGTAGTATTAGGATATAGCTACACAAAGCGGTTTACCCCGTTATGCCATTTGATATTGGGGGTTGGCCTCTCACTGGCCCCTATTGGAGCGTACCTGGCGGTAACGGGTCATTTTTCACTATTACCTCTTATCTTTTCTCTGGCTGTTATCTGCTGGGTCAGTGGGTTTGATATTATTTATGCGCTGCAGGATGTGGAATTTGATAAATCGCAGCAATTGTATTCCATTCCGGCCTGGCTTGGCAAAGCAAAGGCATTGCGGATATCACAACTATTGCACCTGCTGTGCGCTGTAGCCATAGTAGTGGCAGGCTGGTATGGCCATTTCGGCTGGCTGTACCGGATAGGGGCGGCCGTATTTGCAGGGATGCTTGTGTACCAGCATTCGCTGGTGAAACCGGCTGATCTTCGAAAAGTAAACCTGGCATTTATGACAGCCAATGGAATAGCCTCGGTAGTTTTCGCCATCTTTGTCATCGCCGACTTATTTATTAACTCTTAATTTATCAACTAATTATTAATTGTCAAGAATCCTCTCTATAGACTACGGACTCAAAAGAACAGGTATTGCCGTAACTGACCCGTTGCAGATCATTGCCACCGGACTCACTACCGTAGCATCTAAACAGCTGATTCCTTTTTTGAAGGATTATTTTTTCCGGGAACCGGTGGAACTGATAATAATCGGTGAACCCAAAAACTGGGACGATACTGATACCCACGCCACACCCTTAGTGGAAAAATGTATAAAAGACCTGCAAAAAAACTTTCCCAACATGCCCATCAAAGGGGTGGATGAACGCTATACATCCAAAATGGCCAGGGATGCCATGCTGGAAATGGGAATGAAAAAGAAAGACCGCCGTAATAAAGCGCTGGTGGATGAAATTGCTGCTACTATTATGCTGCAGGAGTATTTGAGGTCTGTTGGTTAATTGGTTTATTAGTTAATTGGTTAATTAGTTTATTAGTTAATTTGTTAATTGGTTTATTAGGCAGAGCGGAATAACTTTGCACCAAGAAGGAAATCTTACAAAAAAAGACTCCTTCCCAATAAACCAATTAACCAATTAACTGATTAACCGGCAACTTTGCACCAAGAAGGAAATCTTACAAAAAAAGACTCTTTCCCAATAAACCAATTAACCAATTAACTGATTAACCGGCAACTTTGCACCAAGAAGGAAATCTTACAAAAAAAGACTCCTCCCCAATAAACCAATTAACCAATTAACCAATTAACCGGCAACTTTGCACCAAGAAGGAAATCTTACAAAAAAAGACTCCTCCCCAATAAACTAATAAACTAATAAACCAATAAACCGATTATCGGCAACTTTGCACCAAAGAAGGAAATTTTACAAAAAAAGACTCTTCCCCAATAAACTAATTAACTAATAAACTGATTAACTGAATGATTCTCCCGATTATAGCATACGGTCACCCTGTATTGAGAAAAGTGGCAGGAGATATTACCCCGGATTATCCGGACCTGAACAAATTCATTGATGATATGTGGGAAACGATGTATGCCAGTAATGGTGTGGGGTTGGCGGCGCCCCAGGTAAACAAAGATATCCGCCTTTTTGTCGTTGATTCTGCACTGATATTTAATAGCCTGAATGAAGACGAAAAAGCGGAATATCCCGGCGATGAGGGGGTGAAAGCAGTATTTATCAATGCACATATAACCGGGCTGGAAGGGGAGGAGTGGCCGTACAATGAAGGCTGCCTGAGTATTCCAAAAATAAGGGAAGACATTTACCGCCTGGAAACAGTTACTATCAGCTTTTTCAACGAAAATTTTGAGCCGTTTGTGAAGACATTTACCGGCCTTTCTGCCCGGGTGATCCTGCATGAGTACGATCATATTGAAGGCAAACTGTTTATTGATCATTTGTCTCCGCTCAAACGAAAATTGATGAAAGGCAAACTCAATGATATTTCCAGGGGGAAAGTAAAAGTGGACTATAAAATGTCATTCCCCTTATAACCTGTTCAGGGTACTAAAAATCCCCTGAATGTGGTATTGGCGGTACGAAATTTCCCCTCTACTTTTGTTCAGGTAAAGCAAAGTCGGCTAAATTCTGAAAAATAAATAAGGCTGGCAACAAATAGTTTTCCGGTTTACTTCTGCATTTTCGGTTGCTTGTTCAGGTAAGAGCGGTAAAAGATATGCGGAGATAACGAAAAAATTATTTGAGAAGCCAAATCTTCTCTTTACTTTCGTTTTTGATGTATGCATATAGCATAATCACTTGTCTGGTTAATCTCTCACATTAGTAAGCAACCACTATCCTGTAAACAGCTACCAATCTGTTCCTTTCGTATTTTATTTAATAACCATAAACCTTAAGCTCATGAGAAGAAGGATTACTCTCTCTTTGCTGGCCATTTTTCTGGCCATTTCATTTTCTTCCCGGGCACAGGTTCCCTCTTTAAACCCCGTAAACGGTGTACTGCCTGCTATCTTAAATGCTGCAGGTGGCTCGTATGACAATGCGTTGTCCTATTTCCGTTATGAATGGAGTTTTGGAGAACTTGTGTTGGTGCAGGCTTTTGCACCTGCCGACAGCTCTTTCCTGATTACCCAGGGAGTGCTGCAGCCCTGTACGGACATCATCCATAATTCACCTTATACGGTGTTTTTTGAGGATGGTGATTACAAACTCTTTCCCAACCCCACGGCGGGAAAATTCGAGGTGGATTTTTTTGTAAAGACACCCGGATTTATGAGTCTCCAATTAGTCAATACCATGGGGCAGGTGCTGGAAACAAGAAGCTATCATTATGATGGCTGTTGCCGTATCGAAATGTTTGACATCAGCAGGTACCCCAACGGGCTATACTTTGTGGTGGCAGATTTGAAACCAGATACCAACCGCCCGGGTGATAACCTGGAAGTAATCCGCCACAGCGGGTTAAGAGTGTTGAAAATGAATGAAAAATAAAAAGCCTAACAAACCTTAAAACTAAAAGCGATGAAAAAAATTGTATCATTACTAACTGCCCTGCTGATGCTGACATTGGTTGGTTTTAGCCAGGCACCTGGTATATTTAACTACCAGGGCGTGGCCCGCAACAGTGTGGGAAATGTGTTAAAAAATCAAAGTATAAACCTGCGGCTCACTATTCATGATGTATCCGCAGCAGGCCCAACTGTATACCAGGAAAGCCGGGTAGTAATAACAAACCCGTTTGGATTATTTAATGCACTGGTGGGAAGCCCCGGTGCATCAAATGTAATAGGTACTATAGCCGGAGTAAACTGGAGCGTAGGCGCTAAGTTTATCCAGGTGGAAATAGACCCTGCCGGCGGTACAACCTTTATTAATATAGGTACTGCACAACTTGCCAGTGTGCCTTATGCATTATTTGCAACATTGGCCGGTGACCTCGTTTTGCCGTTTAATAAAACGCAGGCCAACGCAGGCACTTTATTTAAAATAACCAATTCAGGAACAGGTGCCGGCAGCACAGCCCTTGAAGGATTGACCAATTCCCAGGCTGGTAATGCCAGTGCTGTTATTGGTACTGTAACTGATGCGGCCCCCGGTGGATTTTCTGCTGGTGTAAGAGGTGTTAACAATGGTACAGGCGGACTGGGTATTGGTGTATATGGCAGCCAGGCCGGAAGCGGCTGGGGTGTATATGGTACTACTCCCTCTGGTACAGGTGTACGGGGTGAATCAGGTTCAGGTTCTGGTGTAAACGGTTTATCCACTTCGGGCGTTGGTGTAAACGGTTTATCAACTTCGGGCGTTGGTGTAAACGGCACTTCCACATCAGGTGTGGGTGTATATGGTACCAGCAGTACAGGACGCGGTGGTTTCTTTGAAGTAACCAATCCAGCCAGCACTGCTGATGCGGTTCGTGCAGAAACAAATGGTACAGGTGCCAGCTGGGCCGTTCGTGCCATTAGCACCGGTACAAATGGTGCGGGTCTGTTTCAGCAAACAAACGCTACAAATACTGCTAACAACTTACAAAGTAACCAGGGTGGTTTAGGCCGTGCCGGTTTATTCAATTCCACCAATGCAGCAAACACTGCGAATGCAGTTGATATCAACGTAGCTGGTACAGGATTTGGCTTACGGGTTGCCAGCACTAATGGTACCCCCAGAGCTTTGCAAACGGTAGGTGGTGTTCAACATACTGGTCTTGGTGAAGCCGTTAATTTTGTGTTGAGAACAGATGCCGCAGGTAATGCTACCTGGGTTGATCCTGCTTTATTATTACCAGGCGCTAATTTCTGGTCAAGAGTAGGTACTAACTTATTTACCACCAACCTGGGTGATAATGTAGGTGTGGGTACAAACGCCCCCACCCATAAATTTACTGTTTCTCATGCCGGTTCTACAGGTATCAGCGTTGCTTCCACTGCTGGTTTTTCAGTGGTGGATATTGATGCAGCCAGTGGTGATGCGGCTTTACGTTTTGGTAATGCCGGTGTAAACCAGTGGAACATGCGCAACCGTCCTGCTGATAACTACCTGGAGTGGTTTGAACTGGGTGGTGGCGGCAGCCGTATGGTTATCCAGGATGCTACGGGTAACGTAGGAATTGGTGAAACAGCCAACCCCACTTATAAATTAGATGTATTGCATGGTGGATCAACAGGTATCCGCAGCCGTTCTTCCGGATCATTCTCTGTAGTGGATATAGATGCGGCCAGTGGTGATGCAGCCCTGCGTTTCCAAAAGGCTGGTGTAAACCAGTGGAATGTTCGTAACCGTCCTGCCGATGATTATTTTGAAATTTTCGAACTGGGTGGTGGCGGAAGCCGTGTTGTTATCCAGGACGGTACAGGTAACTTTGGTATTGGTGAAACCGCTGCTCCTTCTTATAAGTTAGATGTATTGCATGGTGGTTCTACCGGCGCCCGCATCCGTTCTGCTGCTTCATTCAGCGTAGTGGATATAGATGCAGCCAGTGGCGATGCCGCCCTGCGTTTTGTAAAAGCCGGCGTAAACCAGTGGAACACCCGTAACCGTCCTGCCGATGATTATTATGAAATATTTGAATTAGGAGGTGGCGGCAGCCGGGTCGTAATCCAGGATGGTACCGGTAACTTTGGTATTGGCGAAACCACGGCGCCTTCTTATAAATTAGATGTATTGCATGGTGGTTCTACCGGTATCCGCAGCCGTTCATCTGCTTCTTTCTCTGTAGTGGATATAGATGCGCAAAGTGGTGATGCTGCTTTGCGTTTTCAAAAGGCTGGTGTAAACCAGTGGAATACAAGAAACAACCCTGCTACTGATGACTATCAAATATTTGAGCTCGGCGGTGGTGGTGAAAGATTTCAGATTCAGGATGCTACAGGTAATATCGGTATTGGTGGTATTTCGCCGGCTTATCGTTTAGATGTACAGCATGGCGGCAGTACAGGCGCCCGTATCGTATCAACCGGCAGTTTCTCTGTAGTGGATATTGACGGACAAAGTGGTGATGCAGCCCTTCGGTTTGTAAAAGCCGGTGTAAACCAATGGAATACCCGTAACAACCCTGCTACTGATGACTACCAGATATTTGAACTCGGCGGTGGCGGAGAAAGGATGAGGATTGACAATACAACCGGTAAAGTATGGGTGGCCCAGGATTTTACTGTGCTTGGAGTTAAATTGTTTACCATGGACCATCCCCTCGATCCTGCCAATAAAACCCTGATGCATGCTGCTGCAGAAAGTAATGAAGTGATCAACTTCTACAGTGGTAATATAACTACTGATGCCAGCGGTAAGGCGGTGGTAAGCCTTCCTGATTATTATGAAGCGCTGAATAAAGATTCCCGTTACCAGCTTACGGTGATTGGTTCATTTGCACAAGCGATCATCAGCAAAGAAGTAAGCAATAATAAATTTGAAATTGCCACCAGCATTCCAAATGTAAAAGTAAGCTGGGAAGTAAAAGGCGTTCGTAATGATGCACGTATGAAGCAGCATCCGTTTGCAGCTGAAGAAATGAAATCTCCTGCTCAAAGAGGTAAGTATTTCGATCCTGCTGCACACAACCAACCTGCCAGCAAAGGTGTAAGCTACGATGGCAGTATTGAGTCTTCTTTGAATGATGTGAAACTGCCTGCTACTAAGAAAGCGGCCTCTGCTACATCAGGTGGTAGTCTTGACCAGGGAGCGATTGTACCTCCATCTGCCAATAAAGCAGCAACAGGTGGAAGCCTGGAGCAGGGAACGATTGTTCCTCCTGCTAAAAAAGCTACTGCAGAAAAAGGTGGAAGCCTGGATGATATGCCCAAGCCTGCGGAGAACAAGAAAGTATCTGCAGATCCGGGAAGCACAAAGACTGAATAAATTTCAATCTGTTGTTAGATAAAAAAAAGAAGGCCTGATGGCCTTCTTTTTTTGTGCATTATACTTTGCGCCGCAGCGCTGTTGAGTGATTTAGTTCTCCCGCAAAGACGGAAAGGCGCAAAGCTGCAACCCGGCTACTGGAACTCCGTTCCGATGGCCGGGAAGCCACCGGCTACCGGAATCCCTGTTCCGATTGTTTGAAGCTGTTCCCGCTTAGCTTCTGCAGACACAATTAATTGACAGGTTTGCCAATTCTGATGCAGGATCTGCAAATACAGCGGGAAACTATCAGTTTTGGCGGAAAAATACATCCGGCAGTTCATTGCCTGATTTTTTTGCAGGGGGAATGGCTGCATCCGGATTGTCCGGAATGGAGATCGTTCATTTTGGGGCAGGTGCGGTTCTGACAGTCCGGTAGAGATTTCAGTCCATCCGGAAGACATTTCAGTCCGTCCGGAAGAGATTACAGTCCGTCCGGTAGACATTTCAATCCGGAAGACATTTCCGTCCGTCCGAACCACATCACGATCCGTCCGAACTATATTTCAGTCCGTCCGAACCACTGTTTACACAATCTGCTTTATACTACCGCACATTTCAGTCCACACTCCCCCTGGATGATTGCTTTACACTCCCGGATGAATGCTGTGCACTCCCGGATGGATGCTGTGCACTCCCGGATAGATGCTGTGCACTCCCGGACGGATGCTGTGCACTCCCGGATGGATGCTGTGCAACAGTTTTCGGACTCAGTGCAGTGATTGACGCATACTGTGCAACAGTTTTCGGACTCAGTGCAGTGATTGACGCATACTGTGCAACAGTTTTCGAACTCAGTGCAGTGATTGACGCATGCTGTGCAACAGTTTTCGGACCCTGTGCAGTGATTTATGCATACTGTGCAACAGTTTTCGGACCCTGTGCAGTGATTTATGCATACTGTGCAACAGTTTTCGGACTCAGTGCAGTGATTGACGCATACAGTGAACCAGTTTTCGGACTCAGTGGAGTGATTGACGCATACAGTGAACCAGTTTTCGGGCCCTGTGCAGTGATTGACGCATACAGTGAACCAATTTTCGGACTCAGTGGAGTGATTGACGCATACAGTGAACCAGTTTTCGGGCTCAGTGCAGTGATTGACGCATACTGTGCAACAGTTTTCGGACTCAGTGCAGTGATTGACGCATACTGTGCAACAGTTTTCGGACTCAGTGCAGTGATTGACGCATACTGTGCAACAGTTTTCGGACTCAGTGGAGTGATTGACAGACCCTGTGCATTGCCGGATGAGTGCTGTGCACAGATTGAATGACACCCTGCAACCCTTTTCCCGATAACCATTGATTAGCAACGAGTTATCTGTGATTAGCATCGAATAACAAGGGTGCAGCAACGAATTAGCCGTGAATAAATAGTGAATAGTTGCTGAAAGGACAATTATTAATTATTAATTAATAATTAATGACAGTTCATCAAATTAGAATAGAACATAAAGTGCTTTTCCAACCGGTAAAAAGCTTCTTTAAAATCCTTGTCCATTTCGGAGAAGCGGATAAGGCTGAAAACGGCTTCGCCGGTGGCGATTAGTTCATCCAGGGCAAAAAGTTGTTCAT
>JANOEQ010000029.1:0-4326 GCA_031441485.1 Chitinophagaceae bacterium | reverse complement strand
GGCATTTCGATCTACTCCACCCAGGTATTCTGATGGGATCACTATCTCCTGGAATTCGACCGCTTTGTTTTTAATCCCACGCACCACGTAGCTGTTCGAGTCGGCGTTCACCTCAAGAGTCCCATCTTCGCCGTAAAGCGTGACGCGCTGGTCCATCCCGCGGCTGCCAAGTTCTGTCACGGCGCTCGCGAAAATCGTTCCCGAGCAAGGCGCGGTCCGGCACAACGTGACCGGCGTCGTGCACGTCGCGCCGGTGGCGGCGCAGATCCAGGCGATGGCGGCGTACCGGCCATTCCAGAACCTCGGTGTGCTCTACACGCCGACCGAGAGGAATTCGGTCGTCGTGCTCGACGAAATTCGCAAGATCGGCCTGGAGCGCAAGTTCAACACGATCTCGCACCTCGATTAAAATATTTTTAATCTATAATAGCCTTGGGACTATTTCTTCTTAAGGGCCTTTTTTGCATCCTTTCCTGGCGAATAATATCCTTTAATTCTTTAATAAATTTTTCCTGGTGTACATAAACTTCATTGCTTCTTCTTTCCCCCAGGATTTCTTTGAACTCTGTTCTGTATCGAATTCTTAGCTCCACCACTTTTTGCTGCAATATCAATCTGTCGCCCTGGTTGTCCCTTAAAGTAGTTCTCCACTCCCTGAAATAGCGGAGGAAAATAGGTGAAAACCTCTCTGCTTCATTGGAAGTAAGCCTCATTCTTTGTTGAATGTACTCCCTCATCTTGTCCCGTATCTTCTCCTCATCCTGTGCCTTTGCGGCATTGGAGATAACAAGGAATAAACTCAATATGAACAATATCTTTTTCATCTGTACTTTTATTAATTCATTAATGCTTTGTCTGAAGCATCATCAGCACCGGTATCATCCAGAATCTTAGTGTCATTAAGAAGGCTTTGAATTTCGTTTTCCGGAATATCTTTTACAAGGTCTTTTACTTCTTGTTCTATTTTGGTGTCCACTGAAGCTATAGCCTTTTCATCATCACTTAATCCGACAAATTCTTCGAGATTTTCTGTACTCACTTTTTTGATATTCTTTTTGACCCAGGCATAAGAATCTTTATCAGCAGTCACTTTGTCCCGGTTAATAAACAGAAAACCTGCAGTCGCAATCACTCCCACCACCACGGCCGCCACTGCATACCTGAACCATTTGCGGCTGGTAATTGAAATAACTTTTACTTCAGGTTTAGCAGTCTCTTTATTTACAGCAGCCACTATGTTTTCAAAATAACCGGGCGGCACACTGAAGGGCATTTCTTTTTTCAAACCACTGAGGAAAGGCGAAATTGTTTCCAGTTCTTCTTTTGCAGATAACTCAGCTTTCTCTGCCGAAATAATCTGTAATGCCTTTTCACTCAATCCTTCAAAATAACCTGCAGGCACTGTATAAGGCAATTGCCTGGATAATTTACTCAGCACTGGTGACAAATAACCTAACTCTTCTGTTGCTGTTTGCGCTTCCATCGCTTTGATGCGGTTGAGCACCTGCGCAACCAAACCTTCAAAATAACCGGCAGGTACTGAATAAGGTATTTCTTTGGAGTAATTGTTCAATATAAATGATAGATAACCCAGGCTTTCAGTGTCAGCAGCAGCTTCCATAGCCCTGATCCGGTTTAGCACCTGCGCAACCAAACCTTCAAAATAACCCACAGGCACAGTGTATACATGCTGCCGGGAAAATTCGGTTAGCATACTCTTCAGCTCAGTCAATTCTTGTAATATGTTCTCTTTCTGTGTCATTGTGCTTTACTTGCCATGGTTATGGCCTGGGTGAACATTAATTCAGACGACATACAATCTTCAAAGTTTAATGATTTAGCATATAATCCTCAATTTTTTTAACAGCATGGTGATAACTGGCTTTGAGCGCACCCTCACTGGTTTCAAGCACCCGGCTCATCTCTTCATAAGGCATCTCATCATAATATCGAAGCCCAAACACAACCCGTTGTTTCTCAGGCAAATGCTGTATCGCAACTTGAAGCTTCCACTCCACTTTTTGTGCATCAAAGTGTTTATCGGCCTTTATCTTATTGCTCAAGCCGCTTTCCACATCGCTCAGGCTAACGGAGTTTCTTTTTTTCTGTTGTTCCAGGTAGGTCAGGCATTCATTGGTGGCGATCCGGTACAGCCAGGTGTATAATTGGCTGTCTTCCCGGAAATTTTCCAGCCCGTTCCATACTCTTATTAATACATTTTGCAATACATCGTTGGCATCCTCATGCTCCACCACCATGCGCCGAATATGCCAGTATAGTTTTTCCTGGTACTTGCGGATGATACTGGTATAGGCTTTTTCTTTCGTAACGGGGTTACGAAACTGAGCTAACAGTTCGCTGTCATTAGGTGTTGTCAGGGACATAGGTCATCGGGCTTTGGGTGTCTTAGAATATTGGGTGCGGGCATTGTTTAATAGTCTCCGCCATTAAAAGTAAAAAAGAAGAGGCATAAATTTGCTAAAAAGGGGTTATTTCTTCAACCTCTTATGAACATACCGGTTAGACCGGGATCGGTATATTACTGCAAACACATGAATTTTTGGTAGTGTCTCAGTTTGAAAATTGGTTGCCTCTAAAATGCGCTTGAACCACAACTTGTCCCGGCCATCCGGGATAGAAAAGAAGTTATCATAGAAATACACACATAGAAAAGCATATCTGTGTATTTCTATCTGTTCTATGACATACTGTGGTTCATTTTTGCGAAAGCAAAAGGATTTATCAGCAAATTCTCTTCTGCTTTTATTAGTTCCTCTTTTAACCTTTCCGTTAATGAACCCCTATTGGTTTATAAGACTTGGTTATTGAAAGCACGTCTCCAATGGATTGTTCGGAATATTTAATAATGTAACGTTGGGAAAGCATCAACTATTTTTTACCAAAGACTTTGTTTTGCATTTCCTTACTTGAATAGAATTTCATCTTACCGGTAATATATGTTTCCCATCGTTGCTCCATTAAAACCCTTTCTTCTTTAGAGAGCTTTATGGTTGATTTATTGGGAGAAAGGCTTTCCAAAGTTTTTCGGCTATTTTTCGCCGTTGGTTTTGAAGCAGGGGGAGCAGTTTATTTATAGCAATGTCATAGAGCGGCTTTGTTCAAAATTAAGCATTTTTCCTCGCCATCACTTTCTCTGCTGCTGCCACGATATCGGGTATATCCAGTCCGTATTTCTTCAATAATTGCATGGGGGTGCCGCTTTCGCCAAAAGTGTCTTTAGTACCTACATATTCTATTGGTACCGGAAAATTTTTAGCCGCACATTGTGCAATGGCATCACCCAGTCCGCCGATGATATTGTGTTCTTCTGCCGTTACAGCACATTTAGTTTTGCGGAGTGAATTCATCACGGCTTCTTCATCTAATGGTTTTACAGTATGAATGTTTATCACTTCCACGCTGATGCCTTTTTCCTCTAAAATGATACCGGCCTGTATGGCATTCCACACTAAATGGCCGCAGGCAAAAATGGTTATATCTGTTCCTTCAGAAAAATATTGTGCTTTGCCTGTTTCAAAAGGCTTGTCAGCCGTAAAGATGGGCCAAACGGGGCGGCCAAAACGTAAATAGACAGGTCCTTCAAATTCAGCAATAGCTTCTGTTGCAGCTTTTGTTTGTGCGTAATCGCAGGGTACGATCACCGTCATGCCCGGCAACATTTTCATCAATCCAATATCTTCCAGTATCTGGTGGGTGGCGCCATCTTCACCAAGGGTAAGGCCTGCATGAGAGGCGCATATTTTTACGTTCTTACCGCTGTAAGCAATGGATTGGCGTATTTGGTCGTACACCCTTCCTGTAGAGAAATTGGCAAACGTGGTGGTAAAGGGAATTTTTCCGCCTATAGTGAGTCCGGCAGCAATACCCATCATATTAGCCTCGGCTATACCTACCTGGATAAAGCGTTCCGGAAATTCTTTTATAAACTGGTTCAGTTTCAACGATCCGGCCAGGTCGGCGGTAAGGGCCACAATATTTGCATTCTTGCGGGCTGCTTCCACAATGCCGTCTCCAAAACCGCTGCGGGTATCTTTATTTCCTGTTGATTGAATTTCCTTTAATGCCATAGATTGTATTTAAGTGCGGCAAATGTAAGCTAAGGAAGGAAAGGAGAAAAAAGAGATAAAGAGAGGTGTATAAATTAAGGCAGACTGATTGAGAAGCTGTTTGAATTAATTGTTTGATATGTCTTATGGCATTTTTGGGGCTGCAACTGCGTTGAATTTTTCGCCTTAGGCGTTTAGACTATGGCTGCAAAATTCGCCTGGTTTCGCTCCCAAAAACCTCCATAATCCATTCTAAACA
>JANOEQ010000028.1:0-1946 GCA_031441485.1 Chitinophagaceae bacterium | reverse complement strand
AAAAAGACGGAAAGCTGAATTACCACAACATGCCAGAGCTTATGTGGGGCATCAATAAAAAATGGATGGTGCATGTGCAGGCTTTTATCAGTAACCGGCAGGAAGGAGGAGTAGAAGCTGCCACCTTCTGCTTCTACTCCTCCTTCCTGCCGGTTACTGATAAAAGCCTGCACATGCACCATCCATTTTTTATTGATGCCCCACATAAGCTCTGGCATGTTGTGGTAATTCAGCTTTCCGTCTTTTTCAAACATAAAAGCATTCATATCTCTTACACCTAATGATTTTGCAGGCATATTACTGGCAGGTTCGGTAAAAACAAATAACTCCTGCGCCGAAACATCTAATGAAAAAAATACAACCAATACAAAAAATAATTTCTTCATATTACAATGGTTTGATGTGATAAAAATTATTGTTGATGGTAGCATAAGAAGGATAATGCTTTACCAGCTTGAAAAGTTTCTTGTACTCTTTTTCAACAACAAAACCTTTATCCAGAATTTGCACTTTTACTTCGCCAGCTAAAACGCCGGTTTTGGTATCCATGAAAGTATAAGTAATGTTATCCTGTATAAACGAACTGTTGTTTTCTGCTTTCTGGTTATTGAAGTTGAATACAACTACTAACTCACCCACAGAAAACCCAGCATCTTCCACTTTCTTTTTCAGGTCGCCCGGGTTTACAGTACTGCCATTTTTAAAATAAAGTATAAAAGCCGTTTTGTTTAAATCGGTTTCCACTTTCTCCACTTCAGGTATAGATGTTAGTTGTTTGTAAGTTGCTTTTGAACACATGGAGCAGGTAAGGCCGGTAGCGGTTAATTCCGCTTTTGTAATTTGTGCGTTTGCTATTACAGAAGCAAATAGTATGATGGAGCTAATTAATATTTTTTTCATTTCACTAAATTTTATTGTTTAATAGTTTCTACTACTTTACCACAAGAGAGCATTTGAGAACCGTAGTATGGGTTTTTGATGGCACTTTCCTTACTCAGCCAGTTTGCCCCTTTACCATCGTTAGCCATTGGGCAAAACTGGTAGTACACTGTTTCAGCAAGTTTAGCGGCCTTTATCAGTTCATACATATTTTTAGACAGTGAAATGAATTGCTTCCGTTGATGCTCTGTGTCTTTATTCTCTTTAATATGCTGTGCATCTGTTTTTAAATCTTTTTCAATTTTCATCCATACAGTATGCTCTTCCATTTTTAGTTTTCCCATTTCTACTGCATCTAAGGCAGTAAGCATTACTCCTGCTTTTGAAGAAGCAGTAGTGCCATCCGTTTTTACTAAAGCATCTTTCAAGGCAAAGTAGTTGTCAAAAACTGCTGTAAGCTGGCTGGTTTGCTGCATATCCATTGCCGTATGTCCCGTATGGTTTGGCATAGAACCCATTGCATCTGTAGTTGGCTCTATAGTAGTTTTTACTACTGCCTTTTTCTCCCTGTCGTATTTGCAGCAGCCGGGAAGTTTTGCGTAAACTTCATCAGGAGCCAGGTAACTAATATTGTCGTAACCGGAAAGTGCTATGCTCTTCAGTACTGCATCTACACTTGTTTTCTTACTGTCGTAGGTGATGGAGGCCATTTTAGTGTCCACATTCCATTCTGTTTTGTACAGCTTTGTTTTACTTCCTGCTTTTTCTATGGTTGTTTCACACATACCACAATTGCCATACACTTTTATAGTTTCAGTTTTGGCATTTTTTATCTGTGCCTGAATTAGTGTAGTTGACAACAAGCCAACTACAGCCATTAAAATAACTGGTTTCATTTTGTTTCTGATTTAGGTAATAAATAATTGGGGGGTACAGGGATGCACCAATAGCCATGCACTATTAAAGTGACGGCATATCAATTACAATTACTAAATCATATCAGGAAAACGCAATGGAGAACATGCAACCGTTTTCGGACTATATCAGGCGGTGCATGGCAGGAAGAA
>JANOEQ010000027.1:0-221894 GCA_031441485.1 Chitinophagaceae bacterium | reverse complement strand
TGAGATTCAAAGGATAGATACGGATTTATGCTGCTTCGCAGCATTTAGGATTCATTGATTTCCTCTTGATCTTAACAATATTCGAAAAAACATCCAATTTCTGATGCGTAGCAGCAGAAAAAATCCGTTATTATCCTTCATCCCCGTCCAATCCGTGTTCAAAAAAATGTGTCCGCACGATAGGGCCATACGGGATAGGGCCATAGAAATCATAAGGAATACACACATAGATATTTCAAATAATAAACCCCGTCTATGTGTGTATTTCTATGTATCTATCCTCCTGTGTGGTTCAAATTAAAACCATAAAACCTTTTGATATGCAAAAGAAAATCCTGGGTCCCATTTTTTGTATCGCTTTCTCTTTGTCAATACAGGCACAGGATAAAGTACTGCCTGCAGAATTAAAGCCTTATGTATTGCAGGGATATGAAATGCTTGATGTGGCCAAAGGTGACCTGAATGGCGATAATTTATTGGACTATATACTGATATTAAAAACCAAAGGTGAAGACACGCTTACATTTGATAATGCCGAATGGGAAGCGGCCCGGCCGTTGCTGCTTATCATCCGCCAGCCTGGTGGTGGATTGAAATCGGTGGCCAGTAATACAGGGTTAATATTATGCAGGCAATGCGGTAGTGCTATGGGTGATCCATATATGGGCATGGCGATTAAGAAAAATGAATTTTCGGTAGAAGCTTATGGCGGCAGTAGCTGGAGATGGAGTGAAACAGTTACATTCCGCTATGATAAACTGAAAAAGAACTGGTACCTGCAAAAGCAGACCATCAATAGTTTTCAGGCAGGCGACCCGGAAACCACCACTACTAATGCTGTGATTGACAGAACGGAGATTGGTGCTATTAGCTTGTCTGAATATTCTCCGGGTTATAACACAGACACCAGCAAATGGAAAGTAAATGTGGCCAAAACTTTCTTTTATGAAAGCCCCAATTTAAAATCAACGCCAAAGAAAGCATACCTGTTAAAAGACGATATGGTAAAAGTATATAAAGCCTTCAGGAATTTTATTGAATGTTCGTTCAATAACAGCAAGGGCAATATTACTACTGGCTATATTTTAAGAAAAGATTTAGTGAAGACTGGGGAGAGTAAATGATGGTTTATTTTTTTTCACTGACCCTTTTCTTTAGATTAAGTTCATAACTAATAGTTGCCCCGAGCCATAACGAAGTAAGATCTGTTTTCAATGGGTCTTCAATTACATAAGCATCCAATGAGCATTTTAATCTTTTGTATTGATACCCAAGGCTGAATCTGGACCCAAAATGTAAATAAGAACCCTTGTAGCTGATAGGTTCAGGCATGCCACCTGAATTATCATTTCTTTGATAGGTCAGATTGGCTTGTGAATTTATATTTGTGAGTCCTAACCCTGCAAGGATAGTAAGGTATTTTTCCTGGTTTCTGCGAATCCTCAGTTTTTTTTCTATGTCCAGGAACACATCAAACTTAATCTTTTTTTTAGCCATTGCATTCTCATTGTAAGAAAGTGAGGTTAGGCCTGATGGGATAAATGGGTACTCTATATAGTGATTAGGATTGTAACGGATATAACAAACAATGGAAAATAACCAATTATCTTTTGATTTTATGCCCAATCTTCCGTGAATACTCAACACCTTCCAAAAATTAAGATGAGTCAGTTTTCCATAAGTGCTGGTAAGTGAAGGACCCCGGGGCACATCTTCAATATCAATGGGGTCCTGGCGGAAATCGAGGCCAAATCCTGCAAATGTTTCTTTCTGTTGCGTCATAGCACAGATCGGCCACATTAATAGAAGAAATAAAGCAATATATCTCACGGATACAGTGTTTTTAATGAAAACGTGAAGTAGTAACGCAGACACTCTGAACGTTACTGAAAAACCTGTTATAGTAGTTAGTATGAAACCGTACTAAATTCAAAAACTCCCGGGCTATTGACATTTACATTCAGAGGATAACCTCTATCCCACCAACTTCTTCGAAAACTTGAAAAAAAATACTGATGATAGGGGCTATCATATCCTGCACCAGATCCACCTGCACGATACCACAGCGGAAATGTCTCGGGGCTTGGTTCGAGAGTCTCTATACTGGTTCCGACATCTATCATGTTTTTATTTTTAGTAGCAGGCCATTTGTCTCTCTCAAAAATAACATAAAAAAAATGGATAGGGTCTTGATTAATAACTTGATTTTGCCAATTAGTCTGCAAAGAGTAGTCAAGCGATATACGGATGCCATCCTTTATATCCTTACGTTTAACTTTCTTTATTTTTTTACCTAAATAATTACTGTACTGGTCCGAAGAATATTCTTTTCTTGCAGCTCCAGCCACTCCCATATCCCGACCATTATGACAAACAAGTTTAGCCCTTATTGCTACTTCTGAAGCACCAGCAACCCATGTTTCTTTATGCTGATGTACTTTCATACTGGTCATTTTAAAATTAATTTTATTATGCCCTAATTCAGGGAATAGAATTTGGCGGGAAGGTGCATCGGTCGGGTCGTCATCCGGCCCGCCTGCTGTGCCACCGCCAGTACCTCCGCCGCAATCGGGCGAACCAGATAAGGGACAACCGGGAGCGCAGGGGTCCACCTCGCAGGGTACAGGAAGCAGGCCGGCCGCATTCACTGTTTCATTTAGTGGAAATACCCATACTTCGTGTTCATTTGCATACGTTTCATCCACCATGGTAAAGAATTGATATTGACCGTTCACTAATTTATAACCTGGCCATATTTCATTCATACTTGCGCTATCTGCTTCCGGGTCGCCGCTGTAAAAAACATATACAGGATCTTCTGCCGGAGTTTCAGTTTCCGTTCTGCTGACGGCATTACGCCTTTCTTCAGGATAATCCTCCAGATATTGCAAATGTGGAATATAAATTTGCGGATATAAATGTTCACCACTTCGTTCAAAAAGTGCATCATGTAGTTTCCTGCTTTCTTTTTCCGGTACAAGTAAATTGATTTGTTTGTCTTTAAAAAGATCTTTTATCAGCACTTCATACTCTTCGTCAAATTTCTGTTTGGCCTTACTGGTAATAAAATCTCTACCGGCCTTTTCTTTAAGGGCAGCAGCAAAAACTGTGGCAAATTGCTTTAGCTGTGTGTGTAAGAATCTGAAATCATTCGTTTCCAGTGTTTTTTCAGATGCTGAAACAACCGGGCCGGTTTTTTTACATGATATCAGGAGCATAGCAAGAAGTAAAATGAATAAGGATACGGGTAGGGGTGCTGGATTTCTCATATAAAGGGTTTAGTAAAGAATAAGTTTGGTAAAAGTAAGGAAAACATATTAAATAAAAAATGTATGCATTTTTATTTACGATCTTTTTTAACCCTTTTTGCAGGAGGTACATGGCAGAAAAGGAGTTGTTAAAAAAACGGATACCAGGCCCATCTGTTCAGATTTTCTTGCATTCTGAATTATGAAAGTTAATTTTGTCCAATGAGTAATTTTCGATTTAGAAGCACCAGCAATTTTCCGCCGATTGTCAAGAACCTGATTATTATCAATGTATTGGTGTGGGTAGCCCAGCTTATTTATGATAAAACAGACGGGGCATTGACCATGTGGCTAACGTCAAAGATTGCCTTATTCCCAATAGGCGACCCGGAGTTTAAACCCTATCAAATAGCCACGCACATGTTCGCCCATTCATCCTACGCAGGGACCATTCTGGAAAGTCATATCGTTTTTATTCATATCCTCTTTAATATGTTTGGACTCTTTATGTTTGGAAGGATACTGGAAAACCAATGGGGACCTAAGCGGTTTTTGTTTTTTTATCTTACCTGTGGAGTGGGTGCAGGGTTAGCCCACCTGGCTGTTCAATACTTAATGGGAACCGGAGCCCCTGCAGTTGGTGCTTCTGGAGCAGTAATGGGCGTTTTTGTGGCTTTTGGCTATTTATTTCCCAATACACAACTGATGATTATGCCAATCCCCATTCCCATTAAAGCTAAATGGCTGGTATTGGTTTATATTGGTATTGATCTTTTTGGAGGCTTTGGAAATATTGCCGGTGATAATGTAGCCCACTTTGCCCACCTCGGCGGCGCCCTCACCGGGTTTTTAATTGTTTTATTCTGGAACAAAACCAACCGTAAAACGTTGTACTGAGTACAGGTTCATTGTATTGTCAAAGGCATCCCACAAAAGGCATTGCCATATTTCTTTCTGCACACAGTAAATTGGTGGGATATTTTGCGACTTTTGTAATATATTTTTTTGATATGGCTTATACAGAACGGGAATACAAACAGCGGATCACTCTCGGGCAAAGCGGCAATACGCTTACTATGCTCATTGCGGTATCCCTTGTTATGTTTGTGGGACTGAAATTTATGCAAGCTATATGGTATTACCGCTTTCCAAAAGAGATCGCCGAATCCAGTTATATCACCAATGTTTTGGGGTGGGTTGTACTGCCTGCCGATGGCGCAAAGTTTTTATATAAACCCTGGACATTGATCACCCACGTTTTTGTACATGATAATGTGTGGAAAGTATTCGCCAATATGCTCTGGTTATGGACCTTTGGCTACATACTACAGGACCTGACCGGCAACCGTAAAATTATTCCATTATTTATTTATGGCGCAGTGGGCGGTGCCATCGCCTTTATGCTGGCATATAATTATTTGCCTTCATTAAAAGAAGTCATACCCTTGGCCACTTTGTACGGTGCACCGGCAGGGGTTATGGCAATAGCTGTTGCCACCACTCTTATATCTCCCGGTTACCGCATTTTTCCATTGCTTGGCGGCGGCCTGCCACTATGGGTGTTAACGGCGGTGTATATCATATCCGACCTGGCTATTGTGTCTATCAGTGATACCGGCACACTTATTAACCATCTCGCAGGCGCCTTCACCGGCTTCCTGTTTATTTTTTTTATGAAAAAGGGATACGACTGGAGTGAGTGGATGAGTAATTTCTTCGACTGGATCACCAATCTCTTCAACCCGGATAGACCGAAAAAGGGGAAGCGGATCAAAGACGAACTTTTTTATAAATCATCTTCAGCGCCGTATAAAAAAACAATAAATGTAACCCAGCAACGGATAGATGAAATACTTGATAAGATAACACAGCACGGGTATAACCATCTTACCGAAGAAGAAAAAGAATTATTGAAAAGAGCCAGTAAGACAGAATTATAAAAGACTGGAAAGCTGCCCGTTGGCCGCTGTTAGCTGAAAGCTTTTTCCTAAATTGCATCAATGGCCATCAGTTTTCGTTTATTCACCAAACGGGTTTTGTTATATGCCAATATTGCGGTGGTATTCTTTTTCCTGCTCGCTTGCCTGGTACCCTACCTGCATCCGCAAAAATGGTGGTTCATTTCATTTTTAGGCCTTGCATTCCCCTTTCTGTTGTTGTTTGTTATCCTGTTTTTGATTGCCTGGCTCATTTTATTACGGCCACGTTATTCACTGGTATCAGGTATTGCGCTGGTGTTCGGTATAAAAAGTATCAGCGTGGTCTTTGCCTTTCATGCACCACATTCCTTTAATTATAAAAAAGAACCCGGAACCCTGCGGGTGGTAAGCTGGAATGTGGCCAGGTTTATTGAGTTAAAAAAAAATACCAATACCGGAAGTGGAAAACGGATGCAGATGCTGGAATTGCTGAAAAAGCAGGATGCGGATATATTATGCCTGCAGGAATTTCATACATCCACCAATCCCCTGTATTACGATAATATTGCCCCTATTCAGCAGGAACTTGGCTATCCTTATTTTTATTTTTCTTTTGATGAAGACGGGGATCAGCATTATTACAGTTCGATTATTTTTTCCCGCTACCCGATCATCGACAGTGGCAAGGTGCGGTACCCGAGGCCCACTTTGCCCGATGTATTGCTGCAGGCAGATATAAAAGTAAACAACGATACGGTACGAATATTCACCACCCACCTGCAATCGAACCAGTTTGGTAAAAAAGATTATGAACGCATAGGGAAAATAAAAAGCGGGGAAGACAGCCTGGTGTCCAATTCAAAAAACATTATCTCCAAAGTAAAAAAAGCAATTGTGTACCGAAGTATACAGGCCGATATAGTGGAGGAAGTGCTGGGTAATTCACCCTACCCGGTGCTTGTTTGTGCCGACCTGAATGATGTGCCTAATTCTTATTCCTATTCCACTGTAAGGGGCAATATGCAGGATGCTTTTTTAAAAAAAGGCTTTGCTATTGGCCGGTCCTTTTCATCCATTTCGCCTACACTGCGAATAGATTATATTTTTGCCGATGATCAATTCCGGATAAAACAATTCAACCGGATCGTAAAAAACCTGTCTGACCACTATATGCTGGTGGCAGATGTGGAGTTGAAAAAGTAAAAAAAATTATATGCCTTCGAATTCATGCATTACTGTCCCCCGGTCCGACGGTCTCCGTCTGACCGATCACTGCAAACCCGGTCTGACGGTCTCCGTCTGACCGATCACTGCAAACCCGGTCCGACGGTCTCCGTCTGACCGATCACTGCAAACCCGGTCTGACGGTCTCCGTCTGACCGATCACTGCAAACCCGGTCTGACGGTCTCCGTCTGACCGACCATTTCTCCATATTTTTTCATCACCTTTGCCAAATTGCGGTCTGTTATAATACTCCTGATTGCAGGCAAGAAATTAAATACTATGAGTCAGCTGAAAATATATAATACCTTATCAAGACAAAAAGAAACCTTTGAAGCCCTATTGCCCAATCATGTGGGTTTGTATGTGTGCGGCCCCACTGTATACAGCGATGTACACATGGGTAATTGCCGCACTTTTATTTCTTTTGATATTATCTATCGTTACCTGTGCTACCTGGGTTATAAAGTACGCTATGTAAGAAACATTACCGATGCCGGCCATCTCGAAGGCGACCGGGATGAAGGAGATGATAAATTTTCTAAAAAAGCCCGGCTGGAAGAACTGGAGCCGATGGAAATTGTGCAGCGCTATACCGTAGGGTTTCGTAAAGTAATGGAACTGTTCAATACTATGCCACCTACTATTGAGCCCACAGCTACGGGTCATATTACTGAACAGATACAAATGGCGCAGCAAATCATAGATAATGGCTATGCTTATGTGGTGGATGGAACTGTTTACTTTGATGTAGAAAAATACAATAACGAAAAACCTTACGGCATACTTACCAACCGTAAACTGGAAGACCTGCTGGAAGGCACCCGTGAACTGGGCGGGCAGGATGAAAAAAAAGGACGGCTCGATTTTGCCCTATGGATAAAAGCAGGGCCGGAACACCTGATGCAATGGCCATCGCCATGGGGCATGGGCTTTCCGGGCTGGCATATAGAGTGCTCAGCCATGAGTAAAAAATATTTGGGCAATCAATTTGATATTCATGGCGGTGGTATGGACCTTGCCGCCACCCATCATACCAATGAGATCGCACAATCGCAGGCATGCTATCATACGGCACCCGTCCGTTACTGGATGCATACAAACATGCTTACGGTAAATGGTGTGCGGATGAGCAAGAGTGCCGGCAATGGTTTTTTACCGGAAGAATTATTCAGTGGCTCACATCCATTGCTGGAGAAAGCCTATTCACCGATGAATGTCCGCTTCTTTATGCTGCAGACACATTACCGCAGTACGCTTGATTTCAGTAACGAGGCGTTGCAGGCTGCAGAAAAAGGCTTGAAGCGGTTGTGGGATGCGTATGAAGCACTGACAGGGTTTGTTCCGGCCCTGGAATCAGCAGCCAATACAATTGATAAAGAACTTGATGCCAAAGTAAATAAACTGGTAGCGGAGTTTGATGAGTACATGAATGATGATTTTAATACGGCCCGTGTATTGGCCAGTATGTTTGAATTGGTGCCGGTTATTAACTCCATAAAAGATAAAACGATAGCACTGTCATCTCTTTCCGGAGAAACATTGTTGTTGCTGCAATCCAAATTCAAAAGCTACCTCGAAGATGTGTTCGGATTGCAATCAGTAAGCGAAGCAGACAATAACAAACTGCAGGGCGTTATGCAATTGCTGATAGACATCCGTAAAGAGGCGAAGGGTAAAAAAGATTTTGCCACTTCTGATAAAATAAGGAACCAGCTGGCAGGCCTCGGCATCAATTTAAACGACGAGAAAGGTGGTGAGATGAGCTGGAGTATGGGATAAGAAAAAATAATTATTTGCCACCCGTTTTGCCCCGGTAAAACGGGTTTTTTAATGCAGGTTATCCCGGTTCCCAATCAATACCACTACGGATTCCCGCCAATTGACTCCCTATTACCTGCAGTTGGCTCCCGGTGTTGTTACCAAGCCTGTTTAAAGGCGTTATATCATTAAATAAAATCAATTAATTATGGAACTAAGAAATTTTTTCAGTAAAACTGCCCTCCTGGCGGCATTAAGTGTACCCGTATTATTTACTAGTTGTGATAAAGATGATGACAATCCAGTGGTGGTAACGAATACCATTACCGATGTGGTGGTGAAGAACGACAATTTCAGCACATTGGAAAGTGCTGTTATAAAAGCCAACCTGCAGGGTACACTTAGTGGTGCTGGTCCTTTCACTGTATTTGCACCAGACAATGCGGCTTTTGCCGCATCCGGTATTACCACTACCGTATTAAATTCCCTTACACCAGCACAGGTACAGGCTATTTTGTTGTATCATACAATTGGTTCTAAAATTTTGGCTGCCGATGTGCCGGCCGGTCCCAATGCTAAAGTTATAACTGCCGGTGGCGATTCCGTGTTTGTAACCAGGAACGCAAGCGGTGTTTATATCAATGGTATAAAAGTAAATACAGCGGATGTAGCTGCGGATAATGGTGTGATCCATGTAATTGGCCGTGTATTAAATCCTGCAGTTGGTAATATAGTAGCTACTGCAACAGCCAGCGGATTGGATTCATTGGTAAAAGCAGTAACCCGTGCCACCACTGCACCCGGCGGTGACCCCACATTGGCTGGTACGTTAAGCAGCGCCACCCTTACTGTTTTTGCCCCCACCAATGCGGCTTTCACTCAATTATTAGGTGCCTTGTCCCTTACTGATATCAACCAAATACCTATCGCCACTTTACTGGCTGTGTTAAGATACCATGTGGTGGGAGGAAGGGCTTTTTCTTCCGACCTTTCAAATGGTTCATTGCCAATGCTGGCAGGCGGAAATACCACTACTAACCTTACCAACGGAACTGGTGGCGGGCCTTCTATTTTAGGCAATGGTAACGGAGGCAACAAATCAAATATCATTGCTACGAACATTGTGTGCAGAAATGGTGTTGTACACTTAATTGACAGGGTTTTGTTGCCATAACATATTTGTTAAGTAATTCCTATGCGGAACGAATGTCAGTCCCGGTGCCGAACCGGGGCTGATTTTTTAAAAAATACTATGTTGTTTCATCACCGATACAGGTACTTGTTCATGACATTGCTGGCGCTGTATGCCTTTATGAATACAGTTTTGTGCCAGGTATACCAATATTTTAATATTACTATTACCTGGTATCATGCTATGCTTACGGTTGTAGGTGTTACTTTTTTAACTTGGGAAGGTAACCGGCTGGTAAAACCTTACATGAAGAAAAAATTCCTGGTGCAGAATAATAAATTCAGATTCCTTGGTTTTTTTTTTATTGCAGGTAATGTGATAGCAATTACGGCTGCTGTTTTGATCGTATATATCGTGGGAAATGGTATCTACGGCTACAGCTGGCAGCAAAACTGGACGCCATTAAAACTGAACATTATCTATGCCACGCTGATCAACCTGTTCCTTCACCTGGTAAATGCCATCCTGTTTTTTTTCAGGGAATACCGCCGCCAGTCGAGCGAGGCAGAGGAACTGCGCAGAACCAGTGAACAGGCGCAGGTGCAACTGATAAAGAACCAGATCAACCCTCATTTTTTATTCAATAACCTCAATGTGCTCTCCGGTATGGTAATAAAGAATAACCCGGAAGCCAATCACTTTATAGAAGAGTTTTCCAAAGTATACCGGTATATATTGAATAACCAGGAAAAAGAACTGGTGCCGCTGCGTTCGGAATTGGAATTCATACAACCCTATATTTTTCTGCTGCGCAAACGATTTGATAATAGTTTGCAGGTAAATATTTCCATTCCTGAAAATTACAAGAACTGCCATGTGGTACCGGCCTCTTTGCAAATGCTGATTGAAAATGCCATCAAGCATAATATTGTTTCCAGCCATAAGCCTTTGCATATTGATATACATGCCAATGGCAATCAAACACTGGTTGTAACCAATAATCTGCAGCCACGGATGGTAATAGAAGAGCCATCCACACGGATAGGCCTGCAAAACATAACGAAACGTTACGAACTGATCAGCGGAAGAAATGTGGTAGTGAAAAAGACGGATCAAATTTTTGAAGTAACCCTCCCTTTGTTGACCCTAAACTGATAATGCTATGCGGGTAATAATTGTAGAAGATGAAAGACCGTCTGCAGAACGATTGCAGACATTGCTTGCGGAATATGATCCTTCCATTGAAGTAGTAGCCTGTCTCGAAAGTATTGAAGAAACAGTGCAATACCTGAAGCAGCATGCACACCCTGACCTGCTGCTCCTGGATATTCATTTATCAGACGGGCATAGTTTTGAGATATTTAAACAGGTATCATATAATAAGCCGGTGATATTTACCACGGCATACGACCAGTATGCGCTGGATGCATTTAAAATGTTCAGTATTGATTATATTTTAAAACCGGTATCGCTGGAGTTGTTAGCCGGGGCGCTGAATAAACTGAAAACACTGGCTGTTTCTTTTTCTGCAGTGGACTTTAACCGGCTGATGCCGGAATGGCAGCAGAGCCGGTATAAAAAAAGATTCCTGGGAAAAGTGGGGCAACGGTTGTTTTTTATTGACACATCGAATATTGCCTTTTTCCAGGCAGATAATAAGATCGTACACCTGGTGGATAAGGAGGGCAACCGGTACCTGGCAGACTATACAATGGAGCGGCTGGAAGAGCAGTTGGACCCGCAAAATTTTTTCCGGCTAAACCGAAAATTCATTGTACATATTGAAGCCATACAGCAGGTAAAACCGTACTTCAACAGCCGGTTGAAACTGGCGGTAAAAGGGGCAGGCCAGGCAGATGATATCGTGATAAGCCGTGAAAGAGTGGCCCAGTTTAAAGAATGGGCAGAGGCCTGAAGGAAATTCAAATAAATGTTGGTGGCAAAGTTGGGGATACTCCCTAACTTCATTTCATGCATTATATCCCTCATTTATCCAAAGATAAAAAACTTAAGAAGCTGGTGGAGGCTGGTGAGTCCCATCAATTAAAGAAGCGGAAAAACATTTGCACCTATCTCTGTGCCTCTATCATGAGCCAGCAGTTGTCTGTTAAAGTAGCTGATGTTATCTATAAGCGCTTTATAACTATATACGGAGGCAAAGAACCCAAAGCCCGGCAGATCATCGATACACCTTTTGAA
Organism: Chitinophagaceae bacterium; assembly: GCA_031441485.1. Lineage (GTDB taxonomy): Bacteria > Bacteroidota > Bacteroidia > Chitinophagales > Chitinophagaceae > JJ008. Next base: position 210,413 of record JANOEQ010000027.1, on the reverse strand, counting down.
ATATTGCGGGGTATTGGTCTCAGCAATGCCAAAGTTAGTTATGTAAAAAATGTGGCACAGTTTGAACTCGACTTTGGCATGGAAGCAAAGAAGCTGGACAAAATGACGAATGAAGAAGTAATTGACTACCTGATCGTAATAAAGGGCGTGGGAAGATGGACCATAGAAATGCTGCTGATGTTTGCCCTGGGCCGGGAAGATGTATTTGCCGTAGATGACCTGGGCATACAAAATGCTATGATCAAATTATACAAACTGGACAATACTGATAAGAAGCAACTGAAGGAAAACATGTTGCGCCTATCTGCCAAATGGAGCCCTTACCGTACTTATGCCTGTGTACATCTGTGGCGATGGAAAGATAATGCGCCGGTTGTAAAAGAGAAAAGGCCAAAAGAGAAGATTAAATAATTTATTAGTGCTGAAGCTCTTTTTCAAAGCACAAACTATTTTCTGTATTAATATAGTGTCCGTAATTGGGAATAAGCCGGTACCCCTTTTTTTGGTACAGGGATATTGCCTCCGGTTGCTTTTTACCGGTTTCAAGCACGCATTTTTTATAAGATAATTCACCGGCCCATTGTTCTAAAGCTGTTAGTACGCTGGCGGCAATACCCATGCCACGGCTTTCGGGCAGTGTGTACATACGTTTGATCTCCATTGTATCATTGGCAAATTCCCGCATGGCGCCGCACCCCACAGGTATATCATTTTTATAAGCCACCATGGCATGCCGGAGTGTATCAATCTTATTGAATTGACTGTAAAATGAGTGTTCTTCTTCATCCCGTTTGGCAAGATCCGCATCAAGGTATTTTACCAATTCAATAAAGTCGGGATTAGTGGAGTCTGTCCTCAGCAATTGTATCATCTGGAGTTTCTTTTATGATTAAAAGGAATAGTATTCCGGTTAACAACGGGGCAATAGTACTAAATTTTTATGCTGCTTTTTACAATTTTATTTCAAATAGACAAGCAGGAACATTTTGGTAATGGGCAGGCAACGCACTGGTATTTTTTAAATCAAACATTCCTAAAAAACGGAACCCGGCGTTGGTATAATGTTCAATCAGCTTTACATTATTGCCAAGCGTATCTAACCTTACAAAATCCCTGCCGTTGTTTTTTGCATACTCTTTCGCCCATTCTGTAATAAGCAAAATAAAATTTTTGCCCCTGAAATTTGGATTGGTGGCAATCCGGTGTATATATATGGAAGAATCTGCATTACGCTCCTCCCAGATCTGCTCATCGCTGAAAGTGGTGGCCCACACGCAGGCAATTTCATTGCCGATTAATAATTTCCATTGTCGGTTCTCTGCTATTTCAGTTTCAATAAGCTGTTTTTCAAAATCAGGCCACACTACTACAGTCTGCTTTGCTTTTTGATAGTCGGATGCTATTTTATAAAGCCGGAATATTTCGGGAATATCAAAAGGTGAGCTATTTTCTATTTTCATATTATTTATTACGGTTGATTATATACTGCAAATCTCGAAAGTATTTTGCAGTTATAAAACCCGAAACTTGCTATTTTTAGTTCGTCATCTTAATTGTAGTGTGGTCGTTTAATGAAGTTGCCGCTTGTATGACATCTCCTGATCAGGAAGAGGAACTGGTCTGTTTTATTAATTGCTGTTAGGATAATTTAATCTGTATACGACCTGTCAAACGATCACCCTCTTCATCTGGTTTAGCCAACCCTCATCAACCGTTGCCCCCAATCCCGCCACTTCCGGCACTTTCACCACACCATTCTTTTCGTATACAATGCCACCTGTTACGGGGTCTTCGCTAAACATCAATGCTGTATCAAAATCATAATGCTCAATAATAGGGCTGCACAAAGAAAAATGGGCAAAAGCCGTCATCGCCAGACGGGATTCCAGCATGGCGCCCACCTGCAAATGAATACTGGCTTGTTCTGCCATTCTTACCATCTTCAGGGCTTTAAAGATGCCGCCTGATTTGCCGAGCTTGATATTCAAATAATCACAGGCATTCAGTTGTATCAGCCGTTCTGCATCATGGTCATCACTGCAACATTCATCGGCCATAATCGGTATGGGGCTTTCCTTTTTTATCCAGGGCAATTGTAAAAAATTCCAGCGGGCTATCGGTTCTTCGCAATGCTGTATGTTTAGCGGGGCCAGTGCATTTAATGTTTCGATGGCTTCTTCCACCTCCCAGCCCTGGTTGGCATCAATGCGTAATGGTATTGCATCACCCACTGCGGCACGGATGGCTTTCATTCGTTCGACATCTTTTTTTCCGTTCTTCCCCAGTTTTACCTTTATGGCCGGGTAGCCCTGTTCTTTTATTTTTACAGCATCAGCGGCCATTTTATGCGGCTCGCCTATGCTTACGGTATAGTCGGTTATGATTGTCTTGGTATTGCTGCCGCCAATAAACTGATACAGGGGCATTCCTGCCACCTGTGCCGCTATATCATACAGGGCCATATCAAATGCGCTTTTAATACTGCTGTTGCCATAGATGATCGTATCCATCAGTTGTATACACTGCCCGATCTGCAGGGGATCTTTTCCTTTCAATGCTTTTGCAAAGTACTGGCCCACGATAAAGCAGGTGTCCTGGCTTTCACCATTGATGGGCATGTAAGGACTGCATTCCCCAAAACCAGTAACGTCTTCTTCTGTAATTATTCTTACCAACACATTTTCTGCAGTATCATCCCGCCCCAGGGAGGTGATAAAAGGTTCTATAAGTGGTATTGACAGTTTGTACAGTTCAACCTGGCGGATGGTCAGTGTGTTGGGCATAAGAAAATTAATAGATTGGCTTAAAGATACTATTTATGATGGCTCAGGGATTTGCCTTCGGCAAATGGAATACAAATTTGCCACTGAAACACAAAAGCACAGAGAATACAGTTTAACTGCAGACAGAGACGATCATTTCTGTGTTTTAGCGGCGATTTTGTTTGCAGCAGGAAAAAAAATAAATTCTGTGTTTCAGTGGCAATCTCTTTTTGCCGCAGGCAAAAGCTGTTTTACCAATCTCTGGCTTTGTTTTTGAAAGGTAAAGGTATAAGCATACCAAAATCAGTAATTAATCGTTTTATACCAGTGAATCCATGTATATGAAGAATAACCTGTTAGCCATACTTTCCATTTCGCTTCTGTTGACGGCCTGTAAAAAGGAAGTAACTGAATTGCCCGCTGATACACAAACAGGGGCCAATACCTTTGGTGCCAAAATAAATGGTGAATTTTGGAAACCCCAGGGCTTTGGACCTCTACCGGCCAATAACCTGCTGGAAGCAAGAATGGTTGGGAATGACCTTGTCATCAATGCCCGCAATTTTGCATCTTCCCCCAATGAAACAGAATTTGAAATAAGAATAACAGGATTGACAGATTCTGGTGTGTACCCGCTAAATTCTTCCGTCACACATCCTTCTTTTGATGCCAGCTATGCCTATTATGTAAAAAGAAACCTTACCCCAAAGAATGAGTGGATTACTTCCTCTGCTAATACCGGTTCTGTTACTATTACAAAAATTGACCGGGTGGCAGGTATCGTATCAGGCTCTTTCCAGTTCAGTGCACTCAATATTTACAACACACCGGAACCTATAACTGTAACGGAAGGGCGCTTTGATATAAAAATGTAAGCGGATTAAAATAACAGGCGGATACCCAGCCCCAGCATCGCTGCAAATGGAGCATTATCATTGATAAAAATAAAACGACTGGGATAATCTGTGGTGGGAACCAACGCTTTTACTTCTCCATAAATATAGAAATCGCCGCCCACCGGCACTTCTGCACCAAGTCCGAGGTCCAGTGTCAACCGTTTGAAATTGGCCCTGCCACTTAATACAGGCGGGTTATAAACAGCAGTATCAATAGAAACTGAATGTGTATTCGTGACCCTGCCCAGCATCAATCCAAAGCCTGCATAGCTGTATAAATTCCAGCCCGTTTCAATATCAGATATTCCCTTCAGGTATTTTTTCCAGCCAATAGAAAGATGCTTGAATCGCAGGCGGGCGCTGTTTTCATAATTTATTTTTTGTGGCTGGGTAGACAATTGTTTGGCATCAGCTGTTACCTGGTTCTTAAATTTGCCATCAGTATAATAAGCAAACCAAACATATACCCCGTTTTTAGGAGATAAGTGAAAATTGGTAATAATGGTATGGCCTGCCGCCCAAAATTGTTGGCCTTTTTTAAAACTGCGTTGTACCGCCACATCAGTTCCCATGCTAAATTTCGGGTACTGGGTAAATGCCTGCCCGGAAAAAGCGGCAAGCAATAATAATATGACGGTTTTTTTAAACAAGAGATAAATCTGTTTGCAATGTTACACAAATAATTGGTTGAATGAAATAACAGATAGCGCCGGGTGCATTTCAAATTGTCGCTTTTGGCCCCGGCCCGAAGGGCGGCAAAGTCTTTTTATACGACTAGTCAGTATTTTGTCTGCGAGTCCTGAAAGATGTAAGTTGCGACAATTTTAAATGCACCCGTAGCGCCCATCTTTAATTACCCGATAAGCCGGCATAGGTTGTGGTTCAAACCTGTGCCGCTGCAGGACGAGACACCCATTAAACAAAAAAGCCATCCCGGCATACTGCGGCATGGCTTTTTTGCAACTTAAAATTTTATTTCATCAGCTTCAGTTCTTTAATAATATTGCTTCCGCCGCCTAATTTATCAATACACCACAATACATAACGGATATCTACACAAATAGTACGGTTAAGGTCTTTATCAAAAGCCAGTTTGTGGCTAAGGGCCTCATAGTTGCCATCAAAAGCGAGCCCGATCAATTCGCCTTTACTATTGATAACAGGTGAACCTGAATTGCCCCCTGTAATATCATTGGTGGTGATAAACCCAATAACGAGTTCCTTCCGTGTGGGGTCCATATACTGACCGAAATCTTTTTTCCTCAGCAATTCAACCTGCCTGGCAGGTAAATCAAATTCATAATCACCGGCTTTGTATTTTTCCAGCAACCCTTTTGATGTGGTCACATAATCATAGAATACCGCATCTCTCGGACGGTATGATTTTACATTGCCATAGCTTACCCGCATGGTGAAAGTGGCATCCGGATACATCATCTTCGCTTTTACAGGGTCCATTTCCATAATGCCCTTTAAATATAACCTTCCACACTCTGCATTTTTTACATTGAACTGCTGGAAATAAGGGCCATACTTACTATTGTAATTAGTGAAAAAAGTACTGGCATGTGCAAAGGCGGGATCTGATTGTAAGGTAATGGCATCAGGATTGGCCACAAAGGCATTCCATTTTGTGTTGTCAAAAATCATGGTCTTACTGAATATATCCGCCGCATATTTTTTATAAGTGGCTTCATCATCCAGCGGGCCGTATGTGTTTTTCAACGTGCCGTAAAAGCCAACGGGATGCTGGTCTTTTGCCACATCTTCATAAAACATACGGGTAATGGCCCCCACAATATTCTGGTCTGATACTTTGTTTTCTCCTTCCAGGAAAAGAGTTCTTTGCTTATTAGCCGCTTCAATAGCTTTTTTAATATCTGCCTGTGCTGCACCGGTTTTTACCATGGCAGCCTCCGCTTGTAATAATGAGCCGGCAAAAGCAATGAGTGGAGAACCGGCAATGCCTTCATTCATATACTGGCGGTGTTTAGAATACGGCCTCCATGCTTCGTAGGCTTTGCCCCAGTCTGCAAAAATGTTTTGGTATTCAGGTTTACCTTTTGCCCAGGCATTAAATTTTTCTTCCGCTTTTTGCTTTTGCCCAAAGATGCCGTATTTCAATAACTGTTTTGTTTCGCCATCAAAAAATTTCCAGTAATTCGCAATACCGGCATACGAAGAGGCCAATTGCAATTTGGTAGCCGGATCCTTCTTCATTTCTTCAAACATGTATTTCAACCTGGTATCACGCAACTTCACCAGGGTGGGATTGTTGATGTCTGTTGCTAATTTAATACCGTACGAACTTTCATAACGGTTAGTAATGCCGGGATAGCCCCATATCATGGAGAAGTCGCCATCTTTTAATGGTTTTAATGAAACCGGTAAATACCATTTTGGTTTCAGCGGAATATTCCCGGTGCTGTATTTGGCAGGTTTGCCATCAGCGCTTGCATACACACGGAATACAGAAAAATCGCCGGTATGGCGGGGCCATTCCCAATTGTCTGTATCACCACCAAACTTTCCCACACTTTCAGCCGGGGCACCTACCAGGCGAACATCTGTATAGCGCTGGTATACAAATGCCAAAAACTGGTTGCCTTTGAATAAGGAGCTTACCCGTACTTCAATATTCTGCAAAGCATCACTCATTCTTTTATTGATAGCCGCCAGTACAGCCGCCTGCTTTTGCACTCTTTCGACACCAGACAAATTGCCGAGGGAATCCATCACTTCCTTTGTTACTTCGTCTATGCGCAGCAGGAACTGAACGGTAAGGGTGGTGGGAATTTCCTCCCCTTTATTTTTGGCATAGAAACCATTTTGAAGGTAGTTATGGTCTACCGTACTGGCCGAGGCGATTGCATCATAGCCGCAGTGGTGATTGGTAAAGATCAACCCTTCATTGCTTACAATTTCTCCGGTACAACCGCCACCAAAAATGAGGATCGCATCTTTCAGTGATGGCTTATTAATATTATACAATTGTTCTTTGGTGAGTTTCAATCCTTTTTTCACCATATCATTATATATCTGCTGACCCAGCAGCAGGGGCAGCCACATGCCTTCATCGGCCATGCTTTTAGCCACCAGGGAAAGGGATAGTACAATGGTTAATAAAAACTTCTTCATGTGTGTAGAATTTATGATGACAAACCTACTGCAAAAATCAGGGGTGGCCAAATGATACATCTCATGCGGAATAGTGTAAATTAGCCCATTAAAAAACCGCCTATGCATGTCCGGAACAGTATTATTTGCCTTGTTCTATTCGTATTTATTTTTAATGCGTGCAGTAAAAAAGGCGGAACGGATAGTCCCCCGCCAACCGTATTGCCGGGTTGTGCATCCAATTCAGCTCCTGCCAACGGCTCTTTTATTACATCCGCATCCCTCACCCTGAGCTGGACAACAGTAAGCGGCGCCACCAGTTATGATATTTATTTGGGGGCATCAACTTCTCCAACTACTGTTATTGCCAATGTAACAGGCACCACTTATAATTATACGGTGCCGGGTTTTGCCAGCAGCGAACGATTATACTGGTATGTGCAACCCAAGAACAGTACAGGTGGTGCCACCGGCTGTGCCACTACCGTTACTTCATTTACAGTAACAGTAATACAAAGCCCACCTCCCTTTGGTTATTATGTAGTAGGTTATTTCCCTTCTTACCGCAGCCTGGTGGATGTACCTGATATAAAATTCCGGATGACGAATGTGGTGGTATATGCTTTTTACGGGGTGAATACGTCCGGCACACTATCGGCACCTGCTGCGCCAGCTGCCTCACTTAGTGCTGTTACCGCCAAAGCCCGGGCAAATAATTCGAAAGTGTTTCTGGGTATCAATGACGGCAGCGGTGATGGTAAAACCAATTTTAAAAATATGGCGGCAACACCCACGGGCAGAAATAATTTTATTAAAGACGTGATGAATGTGGTACGGGCCAATAACCTGGATGGGGTGGATATGGATTGGGAATTTCCCAGCACCACCGATGGAACAGATGCCACGTTTACCCTGCTTATGAAAGAACTGTCTGACTCCCTGCATCGTGATGGACGTTATTATTTATCCAGTGCCATTACTGCGGGTAAATATGCCGGCGGTTTCAGGGATGCCATCCGCAATGAAATTTTTCCTTATGTTGATTTCTTTAATGTAATGGCTTATGATGATTTTAATACGACTGTTCCCTATAGACAACATAGTGATTATACACTGGCAACTGTTTGTTTAAACTACTGGCTTACCACAAGAGGAATGCCTGCGGCAAAATGTGTGCTGGGTTTACCGGCTTATGGAAGGCCCTCGGGCATTACCCAAAGCGGAACAGTGCTTACGTACAAATCAATTTTGGCACAGGGCGGTAATCCGCAGTATGATTCTGCTATTGTAACTGCCGGGGCCTTTACTAACTATACCATTTATTATAACGGGCAGTATACTACCAAACGGAAAGCGAAACTGGCTAAAGACATTGCCAATGGCGTAATGTTTTGGGAAAAATGGCAGGATGCAGCAGATGGCAATTCATTGCTGAAAGCGGCTTGCGATACGGTGGGAAGGTCTTATTAAAACTTCACCGGGCTTATCTGTTTTATTGTTGATGTTACTTTCCTGTAATAATTGGTTTGTCTTACAATTATCCCCTCCGCAACAGGACAATGTATTTGTATGACAAACTGAACATTGGCAATGGCCATGCACATGAACCATTACAACAGCATATCCGCAGAAATGAAGGCCTTGAACTTGCATAAGGGTATCTCTAAAAACTCACCTTTTCCTCTCAAAATGGAGAGGAAAAGGTGAGGTCGAAATAAATAAGAGTTTTTAGAGATGCCCATAATTGATTTATCACTCCACCGGCTTATTCAGCACCTCCCACAACAAATCTTTCAGTTCCACCAGCCCCTTATTAGTAACCGAGGAGATAAACAGGTGAGGAATGTTCTCCGGTAATTCTTTTTCAATGGCTTCTTTCAGTTCATCATCCAGCATATCGCTTTTGCTGATGGCAATAATAAATTGTTTATTCAGTAACTCCGGATTGTATTGCTCCAGTTCATTTACCAGTATGTCAAATTCTTTTTTATGATTATCACTGTCGGCAGGAATTAAGAATAACAGTACAGAATTCCTTTCTATATGCCGGAGAAAGCGATGGCCCAATCCTTTGCCTTCAGCAGCACCTTCTATAATTCCTGGCAGATCGGCAATGCAAAAACTTTTTCCATCCCGGTATTCCACCATCCCCAGGTTGGGTGTAATGGTGGTAAAAGCATAATTAGCGATCTTGGGTTTAGCCGCTGTAATTACAGAAAGCAATGTGGATTTACCAGCGTTTGGAAACCCCACCAATCCTACATCGGCCAATACTTTTAATTCCAATACTTTCCATCCTTCTGTTCCATCTTCTCCGGGCTGTGCATGTTCGGGTGCCTGGTTGGTAGGTGTGGCAAAATGCGAATTGCCCAATCCACCACGGCCACCCTGCATCCAGATCACTTCCTGCCCGTCTTCTAAGATTTCCACTTCCTGTTTGCCGGTTTCCTCATCACGGGCAATAGTGCCGAGCGGTACTTCTATGATAATATCTTTTCCATCACGGCCATGGCAATTATTGGCGCCGCCTTTTTCACCATCTTCGGCCAGCACATTTTTATAATAACGTAAATGAAGGAGGGTCCAGAGATTGCTGTTGCCCTTTAAAATGATATGTGCGCCACGTCCGCCATCACCGCCATCGGGACCACCCATGGCAGTAAATTTTGTACGCAAAAAATGTTTGTTGCCGGCGCCGCCATGTCCGCTGCGGCAAAAAATGCGTATTTGGTCTACGAAATTGCTTTTTTCCAAAACTGTGTTTTAAATAATAATCCGCCAATGGGGCGAAATGCAAACTTAACAAATATCGAACCGCCGGGCGAACTACTTTTTATTGCTGCGCAATGGAGTTGGCCACGAATAGCACGAATGACACCAATCAATACAATGGAATACAAATTAGATTGCCTTCGGCAATGGGGTGGCCACGAAAACACACGAAAGAGAAAATTGCAACGGGGCTTTTCTTTACCGGCTGTTTTTTCGTGAAAATTTGTGTGCTTTTGTGGCTAAAAAAAATGCCCCGGGTATCCCGGGGCATTTGTATTTTAATTGCACTTATTAGTGCCATTCGTGACGAAAAAATTATTGTAACACCAATTTAGTACTATATACTGCTTTGCTGGACTGGTCTATTACTTTTACAAGATAAACTCCCCTGCTGGTGGCAGCATTGAGCTTAATGAATTGTGTTTGGTTATCACCACCAAGATTTACCTGCTGCTGCACTATTTGGCGGCCCATTACATCTGTTACTAATACGGTATAGTTACCGGCTTCCATTTGTGTAAACTGAATGGCAAACTGGTTATTGGTTACCGGATTGGGATAAATGCTTATCTTATCATTGCCGGGTAACGGGGTGTTACGTCCTATTACATCTGTAACAGTGCCTTTGGCTTTATTGCCAGATATAAGGAAATTACTGCTGGCCAGGTCGGAACTATGAAATACAGGGCCATCAATTTTATAAGGGCTTACTGCCAGTGTTTTCATGTCCACAAAATAGTAAGAGCTGGATTCTGCGGCGCTTCCCACTATTACTTTGCCATTTTCATTTACCGCAGCACCATTAACTGTAAATCCGTTAGGCAATCCTGAAATGGCGCCCAAATGAGTGGCTACTTTTGTTTCCACATTAATTTTAAATGCATGGTTACGGGCAGAAAAAACGAAGAGGTTGCCATCGTCATCTGCAATGATATCACCACCATAGCTGCTGCAGGAATTATGAATGGAAACATTTTTATTAGCCTGGTCGTCCACCATTGAACCAAGATTTTCAATTTTAATATTCTTACCGGTGGAAAAACGGATCAGCTGCATGGCATCATTAGTCATCGCATATCCATAGCCATCTGAAGCAATTACCATTCTTGTTACGATATTGCCCTGGTCAGATGATTTCTGTGTGATGCCTGTCAGTGCTTTGTCTGTAACATAATAAACCTTCATTGTTTTCAGGTCAATATACCGGAGCTGGTCAATAAACATGGGAGTGAACCAAAGGCGGTTATTTTTTTTGTCTAATGCCAGTGCAGCCACGCCACTGTTAAATGCAGGGCGGGGATTGTAGCCCCTGTCAGCTATTGTCTGGTCAAATGATTCAATCGGTTTTTTTGTGGCAGCATCAAATACCACTTGGTTATCAGCGGCGCCATTCAGCAGTATATTGCTAAACTTACCGGTTTCCATATTCAACTGGCGGAGATATACCCAGTTGCCATTCTGCTGTTGTATATCGGTAGTGGCATAGGCGGTACGGCTGGCTTGTTGTGCAAAAGCAAATGCAGAACTAAGCAGGATTCCGGATAACAAACTTACAGCGTGTAAACTTTTTCTCATATACAAGGTTTTTAGGGTTTGAAAAGAGGATTCAATTTTACATTAAATTACATAGTTTATGGGGAAGAAAAAAAGGTTTTTTATGAGTGGTGGGGGCGCTGGCAGGAAAAATAAACCCCCCTGCTTAGAAAAGCGAGAGGGGTAAGGTATAAAACCCTGAGCATCTTATACTAAGTGCAGTAACGGGTGTTAATCAATAAATGAAAATGAATTTAAAAGAGGGTGATTCCTGGTTCGGAACCACCCTCGTTAATTGAAAGGAAGTGCCTGGGGTTAATTACCGGGCAATAGAAAACTTGGTTATCTCAGTGGTGCTGCCGCTCTTCATTTGTAAAATATACATGCCGGGCTGCAGGCGGTTAAGATTATTAATTACCACACTGTTTGCCCCTTCGTACACATTATTTTGCTGGGAAAGAACAATGCGGCCGTTCAGATCAAGAACTTTTAATTCAATAGAACTGGCAGCTGCAACTTCAAATCTTGCTGTAACAGTGGTGCCACTAATTGCAGGGTTGGGGCTGATACTGATTCCGTTAATAGCTTTTGTGTCTTTCCTTATCAGCACAATCTGGCTGTAGTTAAACCGGCTGTCAATATCAATAATTTTTAACCGGTAGAAAAAGGTAGTGCCGCTTGCTGTACTCAGGTCATCAGTTAACAGGTAATCTGTTTTATCCACACTGCCTTTTGCATCCTGTGTGGCTATCACTGTATAGTTGACACCATCGCTGCTGCGTTCAACCTGGAAGAGGTCTACGTTTTGTTCGTTTTCTGTAGTCCAGCTTAAAGTAGTGCGCTGATTGCGATAGGCGCCACTAAAAGATAATAATTTTAATGGCAATGTTGTCTGATTTGGGAAGTTATAACAACCGAAACGGGCACCATACTGACGGCCGGGGTTGCCTACATTATAACCGGAGCCGGCTTTGAAATCGTAGCCAAACCGAAAAGTAATAGAATTTCTTCCGGCAGTGCCTGAACCATATTTAAAAGAGGATGCCACTTCAGCGCACCTTGATATGCCCGATCTTTCATATACACCACCGGCAAAACCTGTCCAGGAGGTGGCAGCGGGTTGTGTATAATTATAGGCTATTAACTCCGATGCACCGTTAGCCAGTACAGTTGGATTTCCGGGAGTATAAACCTGGGCCACCCTTGTTTCCCTAAACCATGTTTGGGATGATGTGCCAGCGGTATTATAATTTCCATCTGCATCATAGCTTACAAAGTTGAGACCATTCAGGGTGATGGGGTTTGTATAATTATTAGGACCCTGGAAAAAATTGATAGTAAACTGAACATATCCCCTGCGGTCAGCCGCATTCAGGCTTACATCTGGTGCAATGACAGGGCCAAAAAAATCTGCTACGGGATTACCCGCCTGGTCGCTGGCAGAATTATCATCCATGTTTGTTAATGTGGCATTGCTGGAACCATTCACGGTTACTTCTGCATTCACGGTAATGCCGCCTACCGTTCCAATATTGGCAAATCGCCAGATGGCCCCGGTACCCAGGTTGTTACCATTGTTACCACGGTTGTAAGTGCCGCCCTGAAAATTGCTTACAAAAATGGAGGTGCCGACGGGACACTGGTCCAGTGGAACATTTCCGATACCAACAACAGTACAATTGGATGAATTGCCAGGGGCAGGGTTTGCGGGCTGTGTAGGTTGCCCGATAGCTACACCAAATGAAAACAGGGCATAGCTTGCTAATAAAAAGTAATACTTCTTCATGCTCTTAGGTTTTATAATTAATAATAAATAAAAAAATGCCTGTGGTTTAGCAGGAAAAAGGATGGATGGCCATCAGGAGGAAGTGGAAAATTAGGAGAGCTTTAGAAAGGAAAGTTGGATGAAGTGAATCTGCCTGTTTGGCAGCAGCATACTCAGTGCGTTATGCTTTTATGAGTCAAATGTATAGTTTACTGGGAAAACATGCAAGTGTAATTACGTATTTTTTTTAATCGGTTATGTATCTAATGGTAAATCAGTTTTTTAACAGCAGTTTTAATGAAATAAAAAAACCTCCGCCGCAAAGGCAGGAGGCTTTAAAAACAGGTCCGGCAAAACTATTCTTTAACTACTATAATTTTTTCTGTTGTCTGCTCACCGGTGGCCGGGGTGTAGATGCGCATAATATATATCCCCTCTTTCAGGTTGGTAATCTGTATGCTGCCGGCAGTAATGTTATGTAATTCCTTTATCATTTTTCCGCTTATATCAACCACACTTATTTCATGTACTGTATTCTGCATATTGAATACCATGTTTATTTTTCCATCACCGGAGGGATTTGGATAAATAGACGTTTTGCCTTTTTGTGCAAGCCCCGCTACAGGTATTACCGGGTGAAAGGTTGATTTTCCGTCTTTATTCACCTGGCGTATCCTGTATTGAGATACTGCCGCGGATGTATTGAAATGATTGAGTGTATACTGCAGTGGTGATATGCTGTTGCCACCCGGCGCAAAACTTTGAACATAGCCTGCCTTTTGCCAGTTATTATCACCGGGGTTCCATTGTATTTCAAAACCGTCATTATTATCTTCTGTTTCAGTGGTCCATTTCAATTCTACTATAGCCGGATTTCCCCTGTTTCTTGATGCAATGAAAGAGCTTAGCAAAACCGGCAAAGTAAAATTGCAACTGCTGATAGCCTTACTGTTCGCACGAACGCAAGATCTGCCGGTAGAACTTGTTACCACTACATACCGAAAGCCCTGCCTGTAAGCCGGGTCGATAGTAATGTCAAAGTTAGAAGCACCAGCAGTATTTTTTGTAGCAGTACCAATCAGTACATCACCACTATTCTCTTCACCAAACGGGGCTGTAATATCTGCATATACATTAAACTTTACCGGGTATATATTAGCAAAACCATCCTTAACTGTTACGGAAACAGTGGTATTGCCAGACAAACCGGTTAAACAGTTTGTATTGATATCAGCCTGCAGCGAACTTAACGGATCTGTGGGTGTAAGAAATGCATTCATATACATCCTGATGCCATTTACGCCAATCTGCTCGTTGAGGTTATTCAGGAATGTATGGTTGCCAATATAAAAAACCATTCCGCCCCGCTGGTTGGCGGGAGTGAGTTTTGCCGCCATAGCGCCCACTTCATTTGTACTGGAAGTACTGCGTACAATGGTATGGCTGCTATTTCTTCTGTTTCCCGAAGGAACCCACTCCTGTGTATGCCCTTCTATATTCATACTGTAATCGCCATGAATTTGCGCAAATGCCAGGTCGGGGTTGGGAAAGCTGTTGTTGGTGCTTCTGCACCCGTCGCAATTATGTGTACCGATGATGTCGCTGGTTTGCATAAAGTGTCCATTAACATTACTTTCATAAGAATCTACAGCATGGCATTGCGCAAGAAAATTTCCGCCTTGCAGTAAAAAATTCCTGATATTTTGAACCACAGCTGAAGGATCGCCGTCTTTATCAGCGTCATAATGCGGCTCGGAGGCAAAAGTGTAACAGCCTGAAATAAGACCCGCTGCATTAGGACTGGTGGAATAATTCTGTACCGGTATATCACAGGCTTCAAAATAGCCGAGGTGGATACCCGTATTATTGCCATCATTTAGTACGGCAGCTTTTGGTACAAAGCCGGACATGTCATACCGGACATCAACAGGTACGGTTGCATTTGTTCTGTATACCCTCACATCGGTGCCACTGCTGCTGTTAAATGAATTGATCAATGGCAGTACCCCGTTAATATCTTCTGCAAAAATTACAAAGGGGCCTCCGCTGAAATTAAAATTGGCGGCGTTGCCGGTGGATGGGGTAATCCTGGCAGCATTCACACTGAAATCAATTTCATTTTTTGCCTTACCGGAACGTATCACCCATTTTAGTTTTACATTATTGTTCAACAGGTGTACAATAAGGCCATAAGACCGCAGGTTGAACACACCGCCATCATTTTGGTTATTGTTGTCCATGGCAATTACATAGCTGCCGGCCGGCATTGCCTGCAGATTGGCAGAAGGGTTGGGCAGGTCCTGGCAAAAGGAAATGTTTGCAGCAGGCAAAATAAAAAAGAAAAACAAATAGATTTTTTTCATAGGTTTTATATTTAAATGATTAAAAAATAGAAACACTGTTAGAGGATTCTTATAACAGGTGCATAACTAAGAGGAGACCGGATCAAGCCCGGCTTGTATGCAGGGCTGAAAGGAAATCATACAGCAAAGCTGATGAATAATCAGCCTGTTGTTTGTAGAAAAAAGAAGGCGGGCATTGTAGAAAATTACTGCCGTAATCAGTAAAAAAATAATGATGCCTTCGGTTTAATAGTATAAACAAAGACAGGCGGACACGGTAGTATCCGGCGTTATTATTTTTTAAAGGGGAGGTAGGTGGCTGGGCTGTTTTTATGTGCAGCTGTTATTTCCCTCAATGGATCGCAGGCGGCCCAGCTTTCAAAAAGCTCACCTGGCAGTGCCTGGTATAAAGTGGTGCCTTCGGTTTTCCATTGTATCATTTCATCACTTACCTGTTTTATAATTTTGCCGGGATTGCCGGCCACAAGGCTGCGGGCGGGTATTTGTTCATCCTGTTTAATAAATGTAAGGGCACCAACAATACACTCGTCACCTAAATGTACATTATCCATTATCACACTGTTCATCCCCACCAGGCAGTTTTTTCCGATGGTGGCGCCGTGTATAATGGCGCCATGCCCTATATGAGCACCTTCTTTTAACAGTACCGTTATTCCCGGAAACATGTGTATGGTGCAATTCTCCTGTACATTACAGCCGTCTTCGATCATGATTTGGCCCCAATCACCCCGCAATGCAGCTCCGGGCCCGATATAACATTTTTTCCCGATGATCACATTGCCGGTAACAACCGCCTGCGGATGAACGAAGGAAGAATTATCTACAACTGGTTTTATGCCATTAAATTCGTAAAACATGCAGCACTGTAATTATAGGTATTGATATTTATTATTGTGAAATCAGGGACTTATCCGTCCTGTAACAAAGCCCTTTAAATTGAGCAATTAAATGTTCCTTCTGATTTATAACAGTAATGTGATAGAGCCCGGTTGACTTACCATTATGCAATTCCTCTGCTTCTGCTATCAATATATCATCCACATGCACAGGTTTTATAAAATTGATGGAAGTGTCCAGTGCAACCGACAACACATTACGGCTATTGCAGGCAAAGGCAAAAGCACTGTCGGCCAGGGAAAAAGCAATACCGCCATGCACGATGCCAAAACCATTGATCATTTCTTTGCGAACAGTCATTTTTATTTTACTGTATCCTTCTTTTATGTCCAGCACTTCTATTCCCAGCCATTGGCTAAAGAGATCATGCTCCATCATGTGGGCAACCACTTCATTAGCCAGCCTGTCTTTATCATTGCTCATTGAATATTTATTATTTAATAGTGAATATTTTATTCTCCTTTAAAAACCGGCGTTCTTTTTTCCAGGAATGCCTGCACCCCTTCTTTAAAATCTGCCGTTTGCGCCGCCCGTTGCTGAAACACATCTTCGTCCTGCAGCTGTTCATCAAATGTATTGGTAAATGACATGCTCAGCACCTGTTTGGTATAAGCCAACCCCTTTGTGGGCATCGCCGCCAGGGTGGTGGCTATTTTCAGTGTGTGTTCTTGAAATGTTTCGTCGGGAAAAAATTTATAGATCATTCCATACCGTTCTGCGTCGGCCGCATTTACTTTATCTCCCAGCATCATCAGGGCAGATGCTTTTTGCCACCCAATAAGTCTTGGCAGTGTATGTGTGCCACCGCTATCCGGGATCAACCCTATTTTTGAAAATGCCTGGATAAAGGAAGCGGATGTTGCGGCCACCACAATATCACAACACAGTGCTATATTGGCGCCGGCCCCGGCAGCCACGCCATTTACCGCTGCTACCACCGGTTTTTCCAGTTTGCGTATTCGGCTTACAATGGGATTGTAATGTTCACTTAATATCCGCGGCATCCCTGGTCCATTGGGGTCCACCACTTCTGCCAGGTCCTGCCCGGCGCAAAATGCTTTTCCGGCACCGGTAATATATACGCATCTTACTTCAGCCCTTTTGCAATCATCTAATGCTGTCTGTAGTTGCAATGCCATTTCCCGGTTGAAGGAGTTGAATTTCTCAGGCCGGTTGAGGGTGATAAAGCCAATGCTATTTTTAATTTCAAAAAGAACAGAAGACATAGGAGTGTAATTTAGAATCAAAGGTATTGTGTTATTAAATAAAAAAGCTGCTTCGGCAACCGGGATGCATTTCAAATTGTCGCTTTTGGCCCCGGCCCGTAGGGCGATAGTTTTCTGGTTTACAACTATTCAATGCTTTGTCTGCAAGTCCTGAAAAATCAAAAGTTGCGGCAATTTGAAATGCCCCTACCGGGTAACAGGGGGATTAAAAAAATGCTAACTTTAGTAATTGACTACCACCGGTAAGTTTTACTATCAATAAAAGTTTGCAAAACCGAAAAAAATAAGTATGGTAAGGCTGGTTATATTTCTCTTCCTGCTGCTACTGCTTACCCAGGTAAGTTGTAATAAGGAGTATAGCTTTGAAGGGGATGACGTGCCCGTGGTGGCCGACACTATACCGGTACCGGTTGTGATTAATGAATTTCCCGTTTGCCCGGCCTGTGTTGCCAATACCGGAGCTTCTGTTTCTGAATGGAATTTCAAATCACGCAATTCTGTTTTTTGCGGCAAAGCTGATACAGCTATCATCAACCTGGAAAGAAATGCATTTACTTTTTTTGGGCCTTCCTCCTGTTCAAAGGATTCCGGGATAGTGATAACGGTTTACCTTGAAGGGGATTCATTGAACCGGGACATAACTAACCTTACCAGCAGCCATAATGCATTTTATTATTATGACAGGGTTGCACCGTCCTACATATTTATCAGCCAGGCAAACAGTTTATTTACGGTAACAATTACCAGCTATAACCACCAGTCAAGAATTGCCACCGGCACTTTTCACGGAAATGTAATACGGGCTAATGGTAATGGCGCCGGTATAGAATCGGGTAAGTTTACAGTAAAACTGCTGTAGTGTATCCAATGAAAGTGAATTAATGGCATTTGAAATAATCAAATGGCTCTTTACAGTCATTACACCGGTATAAAGCCTTGCAGGCAGTGCTGCCAAATTCGCTGATAACGCTGGTGTTTTTTGAATTGCAATGAGGGCATTCAACACCATCGGTCAGACGGAGACCGTCAGACCGGGTTTGCGGCGGGGCAATGCCATATTCTTTTAATTTTCTTTTACCTGCTTCACTCATCCAGCCGGTGGTCCAGGCAGGACTGATGGCACGGATGATTTTTATTTTTTTAAAGCCAAGTGTAGTAAGTTCAATACGAATAGCAGTTGCAATCATATCCATGGCCGGGCAGCCCATGTAGGTGGAGGTGATGGTAACTTCCAGTTCATCATCTTTCAATTGTATATCACGTACAATGCCAAGATCAATAATACTTAATACAGGAACCTCCGGGTCTTTTATTTCTTCCAGGTATTCATACAATACTTTTTTATCTATCGTTCCAGGTTTCATTTTTATTGCTCCTTATTCAGGGCTTACCATTCGCAGCCGGGATAGGTTCTTTGCAAGTATTGCAGTTCAGTAAGAATATATCCAAGATGTTCAGTGTGGGTTCCCGTTTTGCCCCCTGTTTGCATAAATACATTTTCAGGTATGGAAAGGGTGGCTTCATCTAATACCAGTTTTACTTTTTCCAGCCAGTTGTCCTTTAAGGGCCCAACATCTATGCCCAATTCTTTTTCATAGTATACCGGGATAAATAATTCCCCGGTATATCTCCACAATTCTTCCATGGCATATTGCATCCGCAGCTTACTTTCTTCTGTGCCATCTCCCATCCGTATCACCCATTCACTGCTCCAGCGGAGGTGATAAGTTACTTCTTTCAGCGATTTTTCTGAAATGGCAGACAATGTTTCATCCGCATTATTTTGCAAATACTGGTATAAATAATATTGGTAGCTGCTGAATAAAAATTGCCGGAGCATAGTTTGTGCCCAGTCGCCGTTGGGTTGTTCAACGAGCAGGCAGTTTTTAAATTCTCTTTCGGTTCTGAGGCAGGCGAGGGAGTCTTCTGAGGCCAGGTTAATTGGCTTGCCCTCCGTAGCTTCAGCAAAGGAGTGTTTATTGGTTGATTGGTTAATTAGGGAGGCTGCATACTGGTATAGATTTCTTGCTTGCCCAATCAGGTCCAGCGATATATTCGTGATAGCAATATCCTGTTCGAGGATGGGTCCATGGCCACACCATTCTGCATTTTTTTGACCGAGTAATAAAGCATTATCGGCAAGATGTAACACATATGCCTCAAGTGAGCTATTGCCGGAAAATTTATCATTTGAAGAAATTAAATCTTGCATTGCTGGAGAAATTTATATTTTCATACTTGTAAAATCCCCTTTGGTGATTTAGGGGGCTACATGTGGTTCACCTCATCAGGCAATTGATAAAATGTTGGATGACGGTAAATTTTATCAACCGCAGGTTCATACAACTCACCGGCTTCTTCCGGATTGGAGGCGGTGATATATTTACTTTCCACCACCCAAATGCTGACACCCTCCATTCTGCGGGTATATACATCCCTGGCATTTTCAATAGCCATTTGTGCATCGGCAGCATGCAGGCTACCGGAATGTTTATGATCGAGGCCTTGTTTGCTGCGTATAAATACTTCCCAAAGCGGCCAGTCGGTTTTAGTATCTTTTGAAATGATGTTACCACCTCCTTTGTCTTCAGGAATATCGCCGTAATAGAATTTTCTGATATAATTTTTCATTATTAATTATTAATTCTTAATTAATCAAGCCGCTTTCTCTTTTTGCCGCTCTGCTCTCTTCTTTGCATAAGCCGCCGCCGCCGCTCTTACCCACTCACCATTTTCCCAGGCTTTTCTTCTCGCATCAAGGCGTTGTTTGTTACAAGGCCCGTTTCCTTTTACCACCTGCCAGAATTCATCCCAGTTTATTTCACCAAAATCATAATGCCGTCTTTCTTCATTCCATTTCAGCTGATCATCCGGCAGTGTCATGCCCAGTATTTTAACTTGCTCTGCAATCATATCTATAAAATTCTGCCGCAACTCATCATTGGTTTTTCTTTTGATCTTCCATTTCATGCTCTGGTCGCTGTTGGTGCTTTCGCTGTCTTTAGGACCAAACATCATCAATGCAGGCCACCACCAGCGGTTGATGGCATCCTGGCACATGGTTTTTTGCTCTTTAGTTCCTCTTGATAAAACCAATAAGGTTTCAAAGCCCTGCCGTTGATGAAAACTTTCTTCTTTGCAAATTCGTACCATTGCTCTTGCATAAGGGCCATAAGAAGTGCGGGTAAGCATTACCTGGTTCATAATGGCGGCGCCGTCAACCAGCCAGCCTACTGCGCCCATATCTGCCCAGGTAAGTGTGGGATAATTAAATATGGAAGAATATTTGGCTTTGCCGCTGTGGAGGTCGTTTATCATTTCTTCACGGCTCATGCCCAATGTTTCTGCAGCAGAATACAAATATAAACCATGACCGGCCTCATCCTGCACTTTGGCTATCAGGATGGCTTTTCTTTTTAAGGAAGGGGCCCTGGATATCCAGTTGCCTTCGGGGAGCATCCCTACTATTTCACTATGGGCATGTTGACTTATCTGGCGGATATTTGTTTTGCGATAAGCATCCGGCATCCAGTCTTTGGGTTCGATCTTTACCTCGTTGTCAATTTTATCCTGGAATATTTTTTCAAAATCGGTAACTGGCATGCATTGTATTTTAAGGGTACAAAAGTAATCAAAACTAACGCCTGTTTGGTCGTTTTGTTTATGTTATTTGTCAGGGAATGGATTCGCCATTTATTTTTAGCGATACTTTTTTAGCATGTATCTCCACACCCTGCTGATAAAATGAAAATGGAGGCAGGGCAAAAGGTTTGCGGTCGATTAAATACGGGTTGTAAATACCGGAGGAACTGAATATCAGCCGTCAACTGGAAAATTATGCAGGAGAGATTTCGAACCAGGCAGAGCTCATCCAATCCACTGTTGAGCTTTCTTCCAAACTCACTGTGGTATGTAGCTCTGGAGATATTAGCGTAAAAGAGAACCTGCAAAAACTCATCTTTCCGGAAGGAATTGTGTTGATTGCAAAATCGGTTTGTTTCGAACCCCGAAAGTTAATTCCATCTTTCAATCAATCGCAGACCTGAACAGCGTTTCATCAGAACATGAAAAGAAACATAGGGTTTAAAGAAGAACCCTCCTTCGCCAAGGCTTAGGAGGATAAAGGCGGAGACTAAGGGATTCGAACCCTTGATACAGTTTCCCGTATACACACTTTCCAGGCGTGCTCCTTCAACCACTCGGACAAGTCTCCTTCTTTATTCTTATAAAGGGTTGCAAAAATAGGGATTCCTTGCTTACCAGTTGTTCGCCTGGTCAGAATTTAGCCGTTCCGACACATCTTCGGCCTGATGATGCTTCCAATCGGGGTCATATTTTACAAACCAGGATATCCAAAGGCTCCGGCTCAGCCGCATCAACCAGGGCTGAAGCAAAATCAGTAAAACGGCATTTATACCCATCCAGGCAAAAAAACGATTGTCATTTATGGAGAGGCCAATCGTTAAGGCCCAGATAGCCAGACTTACTAAACTTAAACCCACCGTAAGAACATAACTAACGTAGCTGGTGCCATAATAGAAACCTACTTCTATTTCAGTAGCCTGTTCGCATACAGGGCAATCCTTATGCATCACCATATTTCTTTTCAGGTTGGCAGTCACCGGGTATTGAAATAATTTTCCATCCCGGCAACGGGGGCATCGGCAAACGATAACTGACGATATATATCCCCGGTTCACTTTTGTAGAAGACATTATTTTTTATTGGTTATAAATTGTTCAATGACTTTTTCTAATTGTGTGGCTTGCACTACACCTGATTTTCGCCAAAGGATTTTTCCTTGTTGAAATAACAGCAGTGTGGGTACACTCTGTACCTGCCAGGCATTTGCAGCCTCGGGGCTTTTATCAATATCAATTTTAATAATACGGACTTTATCTCCCATTCGCAGATGTAATTCTTCCAGCACCGGCTTCATCATTTTGCATGGGCCACACCACTCAGCAAAAAAATCAACCAGTACCGGTGTGCTTCCGTTGATGATTTCGCCAAAGCGCTCTCTTTTATTACCTGTTTGCATTTTTTTCTTGCGGGGTATGGCCGAAGCAACCCCTCATTTTTTTAATGGTGGTGTAATAACCGCTTCCAGGGCAACAAACCCCGGCTGTAAACAGGGATATTACGGTGAACAACCCTCCCAAAACTATGCCTGGCAGCAGGCCATTTTCAATGGAAGTGTACAAAATTAAGCTACCCAGTCCAACTCTTATGAATTTTAAAGCGGTCCAGCCAGTTTTAAGCCTGTACAAAAGATTCATTTCACTATAGTTTACTTATACAAAAGTCGTATAAGACAGGTATGGTACGGGTGACTATTGTTACAGAACAAAAGCGGCTCATAAAAAAAGCCGCTCTTGCAATCGTCAGTACGCCAGGATCACATTTTTCCCGGCAATATCTTATGCCAGTAAAGCCATGGCAATACCTTGCTTTTAAGCTGGTACATACTCCATCTTTCTTTGCTCTGGTCAAAGGGAAAGGTTTCAACAGGGTTATTGTTATAATCAAATTCACACAATACCAGTTTACCATAGCCGGTTATCACCGGGCAACTGGTATAACCGTTGTAAGAACCGGTCAGGGTTTTTCCCCCTATCATTGCCAGTAAGTTTTTTACGAGTACCGGCGCCTGTTTACGCACCGCTGCACCTGTTCTCGAAGTGGGTAATGAAGAAGCATCACCCAGTGAAAAAATATTGGGGTATTTAATATGCTGCAAAGTATGCTTGTCCACATCCACCCAACCGGCTGCATTGGCCAGCGGGCTGTACTTTACAAAATCGGGTGCGCTTTGCGGAGGCGTTACATGTATCATGTCAAAATCCACCAGGTATTCTTTGCCTTTATTTTGCTCCCCAATACCCACAAATGTTGCTTTTTTATTGGGTCCGTCTATTTCCACCAGTTTAGTATAAAAATTCAGTTGCACTTTATCCCTCTCAGCTACTTTTTTCAATGTCTTTTCATATTTATCCACACCAAACAAACGGGTACCGCCACTCCAGTATTGAATATCTGATTTATCAAACACGTTGTGCTTTTTAAAATAATCTGCTGCCAGCCACATGATCTTATGCGGGGCGCCACCGCATTTTACCGGCGTGTTAGGATTGGTGAACAGTGCTTTGCCTCCTTTAAAATTCCTGATGCATTCCCAGGTATAGGGTGCCTGGTCAAAACTGTAATTGGAGCAAACACCATTTTTGCCAAGGGTTTCTTTCAATCCTTTTATTTCACCCCAGTTTAGTTGAATACCCGGAGCTACAATAAGGTACTGGTAGTTGATGGTTTCAGTATTGCCCAATGTTATACTATTTGTCTCCGGCTGAAAAGACACTGCTTTTTGTTTGATCCATTTTATATTTTTCGGCATCACATCTGCTTCGCGGCGGATTGTTTTATTGATATCAAACACACCTGCGCCAACCAGCGTCCAGGCCGGCTGATAAAAATGATTATCGGATGGCTCAACGATGGCGATGTCGAGCTTTTTATTTTTCCGGAGTAATTGTGATGCAGTGGAAATACCGGCATTGCCGCCGCCCACTATTACGATCTGGTGCTGGTATGTCATAGCGAAAAATTTATACCGCTAAAGTAGTTCAGTGTGCAGGCCGTATGGGTGACTATTATCACTATTGCCTGTTTTTGAATGAGAATCATATAACCGGGCGGCGGGCCTGATAATTGTCAACGGGTTTTGTGACTTTTGTCATTTTCGCCATGTAGCCGGGAGCTTTTCCCAAACAGTTTTCCGGAAGTTAATAGAGAAACGTTTGTTGCTGAAAGGGGAAGGGATTTAGTTTAGAGGAACTCAATATTGCGGTTCCAGGAAGACGTTGTATTGTCTGAATTAAACAAGGCTATTTTGATAGCCTCACAGGTTGAAAGCTCTTTTGATGAATCCTGTGCTTCTGTGGCCGGTTTATTTGCCACTGAAACCTGTCTGCATCGCCTTCGCTGAAGCTTCAGCGGAGCAAGGCTGAACAGGCAGGTTTGTGGGCAACCTCTAAAAATGACTTTTGAGACAGCCTCACTGAAATTGATGCACTGCCGTATTTTGAGTTCTCCCTTCTCTGCGAAATTGTATTTAATAAGGTTGAATCAGCACATTGGTGGGTATGTTAAGTATGTTGTGCAGGCTGCGGATCATTTCTAATGTCAATTTTCTTTTTTTATTTAGTATTTCACTGGCCCTGCTTTTTAGGCCCACCACATTGGCTAAATCAGACTGCGTATAACCTAATTGTTCCATCCGGAATTTAATCGCTTCAATGGGGTCAGGAAAACTGACCGGGAAATGTACCTGTTCATAATTATCAATCAAAATCCCCAGTATCTCCAGTTCATCGCCCTGTGCGGTTCCGGGTTTAGCATCGAAAATAACTTCCAGCCTTGCCAGCGCCTGCTGATAATCCTTTTTTGTTTTAATTGGCCGTACTGTCATGTATTTAAATTTTAGCGGCATCGGTTTTGTCGTATTGTTTATGGGTACCAATAAAACGAATCCATACCATTTGGTAATGATAATTTATTCTTACTATTAACCGGTATTTATTGCCTTTGATATTAAATACCACCCTGTTATTTTCTATAATACTGGCAGAAGGGTATTCCCTTTTAATGTCATTGGGGTTTTTCCATATTGCCTCTTCGGCTTCTTTATACCAGGACTTTAGCTGTTGTTCACAATCAGGGTATTTTGACCAAAAGTCCCGTAAAATCTTTTTGGCAATAACTCTCACGGATTAGTTTTGGCGAAGATAGGGAAAGTTCCCAAATTGGGAAATTTTATTTATGAAATTAAGTTGCGGGCTAATAAAGACAACTGATAAAAAAGGAATCTCCTAATGCGGCAACCTATCCCTGTATCTTCCATACACCCATGTACCCGCAATAGCACTCAGCAATGTTACAACGATAACAGTGGCGCCGGTACCTATCTGTGCAAACAATGGTCCCGGGCAAGCACCTGTAACAGCCCAGCCCAATCCAAATATGAGGCCGCCATATACCTGTCCTTTATTGAATTTTTTGGATTCAAGTTTGATGGTTTCGCCTTCTATGGATTTTAATTTGTATCGTTTAATTAAAAAGACACTGATGATGCCCACCACCACTGCGGAACCAATTACTCCGTACATGTGAAAACTCTGCAGGCGAAACATCTCCTGTATGCGGAACCAGGAAATCACTTCAGCTTTTACGAGGAGAATACCGAACAATATTCCGGCTACCAGGTATTTTATGTTAGATGCCAATGGCTTATCCAGTTCGGAATTGTTTACACATACAGCATGGTCCGACCGTACTTCAAAATCAGTATTTGCATTTTCTTTTCCTGCAACTGCAGGTGAAATAAATTTATCAGTCATCGTACTACAATTTTAAAATGTAAGGAAGAATAAGGTTCGTCATAATAAAACCGCCGGCCATAAAGCAGCAGGTAGCTGCTAATGAAGGCCATTGCAGGTTACTCAATCCCATAATGGCATGTCCGCTGGTGCAGCCGCCGGCATACCGGGTACCGAAGCCCACTAAAAAACCGCCAGCCACCATCATAATAATACCTCTCGCCGTAAGTAACTGTGGCCAGGAGAATATATCTGAAGGTACAAGCCCATCATAATTGGTAACACCATAAGTTGCCAACTCTTCCGACAATTTTGTATTTACCACTACCGGAGCCCCGGTGGAAAGCAGCTGCACTGCAATGATGCCGCCCAGTAATACGCCTGCCACAAAAAACAGGTTCCAGATTTCTTTCTTCCAATCATATCTGAAAAAAGGTATACCAGCCGGAATACAGGCAGCACAAACATGCCGAAGGGATGAAGAGATTCCAAATGACTTATTACCTAATAAAAGCAGGGCAGGTACTGTAAGCCCTATCAGCGGTCCGGCCACATACCAGGGCCATGGTTGTTTGATCCATTCTAACATAGCGGGATTTTATTTGTCATATAAAGTTCTTATAAACAGATTAATTCTTTCGTAATAATTATCACACTAAGGTCCTTTATTTATTTTTTGCAAGAGCTTCTTTCCGGGCAATGATTGGTGCATAAGGCCCGAATTTGTGTTGCACTTCTGTAAAGCCATCGGCATAAGGCCCGAAGGGGTGATCAAATGGTTTTTTGGAAATATCCGGCCAGTCTTTGCTTAAATCTTTTTTGGGCCTGGGCATACTATTTACATAAGCTGCCACATCCCAGGCTTCTTCGGTTGTTAGTTTGGGATTGCTATGCGTGGCCAGGTTAAAAGGCATATTACTTCTTACATAACCGGCCAGCATACTGATTCTGTAAAGTCCGGCGCCAATGTTATAGCTATGCTCACCCCACAAAGGCGGATAAATATAAAAGGCTTCATTCTGGCTTAACTGCCCATCCCCATTTATGCCATGACAACTCTGACATTGTGCAATGTAAACGCCTTTACCTTTATCGGGGTCAGCTGCTCTATCCATAACAGCTAATTTTTCAATACCACTGCCTGCAGGCTTTACATTTTTCTTTATGCCGTTGCCTATCCATTTTATATAGGCATAGATGGCCTGGTATGCTGCACTGTTACTATCAGGAGCAGTACCATTCAGGCTTCTTTCAAAACAATCTTTTACTCTTTTGTAAATGGTTTCAACAGCACCGCTCCGTTCCCTGAATTTTGGATAGGTGGAATAAACAGCGCTGTAATTATTGCCCCAGTTTTTCTTGCCCGCATTCAGGTGACAGTTCTGGCAATTCATTCCATTGGTAATTTGTGCCACCGAACCATGAGGGCCAAAATAATGTGAAGTATTGGCAATGATATCTTCTCCGTAAATAACCTTTTCTCTTTCTGCCCCTTCCAGCAGGTTGTCGGTATATAAACTGGGCGGCACCCAGGCACTGTCGGTGATGGTGGAGCTGAATGTTGTTTTACCGGAAGAATTATTCAATAGTGATGCCATAGCCATAATAAGAATTAGTATAACTATAATAACTAATTGCCAGTTTGATCTGATATGCTTCCACATTTTATTAGTATTGTGCTTACCTGAATTCATAGGTTGTTCCCTGTAATTGCGTAAGCAGTGTATGCGGCTGGTCGGTGGCCGCAGCCCTCATTTCCAATTTGGGTGATATGGGTGATTTAGCTGCCAGGTATTCTTCAATCACGGTATGCATCAACACACCTGTTTTTTTCGGGTTCTTCACTTTTTCAATCCGGCACAGTGTATCATCGGGGTCGCCTTCTCTTTCGCAGGCTATAATGCTGTATTCTTTATTCATATCCACCGGCTCGCCTTTTATTGTTATCCGGTTTACCCGTTTACCAAATTCATTGCCGATAGTAAAATTAACTTCCATGCCGGCAAAGCGTACAAACCAGCCGCCAAACCGTTTGGAAGGATCTTTGGCAAATGCATTCTGCAATTCTTTTTCCTGCCAGTCCCACAATTGTTTGCCGGTAATGATGCCAGTCTTCGCTTCACTGTCTACCGGCAGCATATTCCATAAAAATTCTTTCGTAATATCGGCTTTTCCTTTTTTGGGATCTACTGCCAATGGCTGGCAAAAGCGGAATCCATTACTCAATGCAATATCTGTTTTGAATTTCCAGTGAATGGCATCGGTGATCAGGTTGTCCATCGGTGTTTCCATTACAAAATACCTGACCAACGGGGTGGTAGTGACGCCAATCACTTTTGACAATTCCTGTTTGAAAGGGGCCGAAGCTTTATCTATCAGCGCCTGCAATTTTTTATCAGCAGGATATACTGCCGGGTCCACATCCAGTAATGCGTACTTATAATTTTTGATGGCGCCATTTTCCACTTTTATATCCAGTTTGCCAAGAAAAGAACCAAAGGCCCCGCATTCCACCACTTTGCAATATTTTCCTTCAATGGGCACCCTTACTCTTTCATGTGTATCAGCGCCTAAAATAAAGTCAGCTCCCTGCACAGAAGGATTATTGGCCAGGCCCACTTGTTGCGCCAGCCCTATATGCGTTACAATAAAGATAATACCGCATCCTTCCACTTCTTTCAGCAACCTGATATATTTTGCTATATTAAAATCTGGATGTTCAAAATGAATGCCTTCACTATAAGCAGGAGACTGACGTTTTGGTATCAGGTGATCAGTGTAACCGATAAATCCAACTTTTGCCCCGGCAATATATTTTATCCAGTAAGGCGGATAGATGAGTTCGCCATTATCGGCATCGGTTGTTTTATGCCACATATTGGCACATATTTTTGCAGCCGTGGCATGCCCCATATCATAGAGCATTTTCTTTTTCTTATACACCACTTCCCAGTTGCCGGGGAGTATAAGGTCATACACAAAATCATTCAGCAACGGTATCATGGCTTCACCTTCCGTTAGTGATGCCACTGCGCTGCCATGAAAATAATCGCCCCCGTCTATCAGCAATGTATTGGCAGGATTTTGTTTTCTGAAATGACTGATCATTGTTTTTAACACTGCCAGCCCGCCTCTTTTCCTGTACACGGCCTTGCCGTTTTCCCAGAAAAATTCATCATGGGTATTTAACTGGGCATGTATGTCTGAGGTATACAGAATAGTGAATTGGCCCGCTGCTGCACCGGGTATATCCGGTACTTGCCTGTCAGTACCGGGCAGGGCAGCAGCCATACCTGCGAATGATGTGCCGATGCCAGCCAGCGCCGTTTTTTTTAAAAAGTCACGACGGGAATTATTTTTTTCAGTTGAGTGAAATGAATGCATGACAATAGATTGGGGTAAATAATTAAAAACTGAAATTGACGATTTCTCCAAATTTGAATCGTAACAATTGTCACACTAAGCTACAAAAAGCGTTGTGACCGGTCAGAAACCGGCTTTGATATAACTCCATCCCTGCTCCTGTTTCAGGATAACTTCACCTACTCCCGATTTTACAAAGCCTGCTTCCGGAATGATGGTTTCTTTTGCAATTTTTCTTTCTGCTATTGTATTTTCGCAAGCCACAAACACCACTCCTTTTGATTTGAAGAAAATAATTTTTTCCTGTTGTGTGGTTTTATCTTTTATAAGAAAATCAATACCGGGTCCATGCACCACCACTTCTATGGCCACACTGTCGCCCCATCCGTTTTTCAGGTTCTTAATATTATTCATTAGTCCTTTCCATACCAGTGTATCGTTGCTGCTGAGCTGCATCACTACATGGTGCGGCATCTGTTCAGTAACAAGGGTCTTTTGTGCAGACAACTGAAAGGAGACAAACAGAACAGCAATAATAAAAACGATTTTTTTATTCATGATTTTTAGATTGCTTTTATAAAAGCGTCGATGGACACACATAATCACTTATTGTAAACTTCCCGCTTTCTTTAATTGACTTGAAACCGCCTTTTATATCCACCAGCT
The DNA here is from genome assembly GCA_031441485.1 of Chitinophagaceae bacterium. Classification (GTDB taxonomy): domain Bacteria; phylum Bacteroidota; class Bacteroidia; order Chitinophagales; family Chitinophagaceae; genus JJ008. The sequence goes on along the minus strand of JANOEQ010000027.1, from coordinate 180,678 downwards.
TATCAAAACCCCTTGCACGGAGAATCGAATTGAATATCATCGAACGGTAACCGCCTGCACAGTGTACATAATAGGTTTTGTTCTTGTCCAGTTGTGCCATACTTTCATTAATAAAATCAAGTGGCGCATTTTCTGAATCCATCAGATGCTCACTCAGGTACTCACTTTTTTTACGAACGTCCAGTACATTCACTTTTTCTTTCCTGAGAATTTCTGACAATTCATCTGCACTGATGGAACTTACCCGGTCCACCTCTTTGCCCGCCTCTTTCCATGCATTGAACCCGCCTTTCAGGTATCCGATCGTATAATCATATCCAACACGGGCCAGTCTTGTTATTACTTCTTCTTCACGGCCTTCATCTGTTACCAATATTATTTCCTGTTTGATATCGGGTATCATGGCGCCCACCCAGGGGGCGAAGCTGCCATCTATACCGATGTTGATGGAGTTGGGTACAAAGCCCCTGGCAAATATTTGGGGATCACGGGTGTCAAGGATCAGGGCGCTGGTTTCATTAGCTGCCATTTCAAACGCATCAGGACTTAATGCATGCCGACCTCTTTCCAATACTTTATCAATGCTTTCATACCCCTGTATATTCAGCATCACATTCAACGGGAAGTATGCAGGAGGCGCTGCCAGTCCTGTTGTTACTTCTTTTATAAATTCTTCTTTACTCATATTGGACCGCAGGGCATAGTTTGTTTCTTTCTGATGGCCCAGTGTATCGGTAGTTTCTTTGCTCATATTCTTACCGCAGGCACTGCCGGCTCCATGTGCAGGATAAACTATGATATCATCAGCCAGCGGCATTATTTTAGTTCGCAATGAATCGAAAAGATAACCGGCTAATTTATCCTGGGTCAGGTCGGCCACCACTTTTTGTGCCAGATCGGGGCGTCCCACATCACCAATAAAAAGGGTATCGCCGGAGAATAAACCGACTTCTTTTCCCGTCTCATCTTTCAGCAGGTAGCAGGTGCTTTCCATTGTGTGGCCGGGAGTATGCAGTACTTTAATTGTTACATTACCTAATTTCAGTTCTTCTCCGTCTTTAGCAATATGTGCTTCAAATGCCGGTTTTGCATTCGGCCCGAATACGATTGATGCCCCCGTTTTTTTACTCAGGTCAAGGTGCCCGCTTACAAAGTCTGCATGAAAATGCGTTTCCAGCACGTATTTGATTTTCGCATTATTGCGTTCAGCCTTTTGAATATAGGGTTCCACTTCACGCAGGGGATCAATTACCAATGCTTCGCCATTACTTTCAATATAATAAGCACCCTGCGCCAGGCATCCTGTATAAATTTGTTCTACTTTCATTTGTATGCATTTTAGTGTTAAGTTAAGTTTCTTATGTCGTAAAATATTTTCCCACAAAGGCCACTAAGAGCACAAAGAAAAATGGCTTTGTGGCCTTTGTGGGATATGCGCTAGTGTTAAGTCAACCATGTTTTGCCGGATACCTCTTAACGAATACAAAAACTATCCCACAAAGCCTTTTCTTTGTGTCTTTGTGGGAAAATTGTTTGTGTCATATTAGGCTTGACACGACACTAGTTTACGGATAACATAACATTAGTATTGAATTTCAAATTTCGCTGGATGATAAACACTATACGGTGACATCTGTCACAATCAATGGCTGCCATCACCGGAAAAGAACAGCTCTTTAACAATAATGTAAATACCCATCACCAGTACAAACCAGCCAAATCCTTTTTTTAGTTTGTCACCGTCTATCTTCTTGCTCAGGGCATCACCGATAAATATACCTATAACGGCTATGGCTGAAACAGTTAATAATAATTTCCAGTTCATGGTGTATTGGGAAACATCCCCTGTAAATCCAATTAATGACTTAGCCGCAATAATAAGTAAGGAGGTCCCCACTGCCTGTTTCATAGGCAATTTACTTAATAATACTAATGCGGGGATGATCAGGAACCCACCACCAGCTCCCACCAGCCCGGTCAGCACACCCACTACCAGGCCTTCAAGCAATATCAGGGGATAGTTGAATATTAGTTTACCTGCATCAGTGTCGGTTTTTTTGTTATTCCGTATCATCGACACAGATGCAAACACCATTAATATGGCAAACAGCACCATCAATAGTATACTTTTAGTAACTGTAAAATCACCAATGGTTAATACCTGTTTTGGAATGGCAGGAACAATAAATTTCCGTGTGGCAAAAACTGAAGCGATAGCCGGGACACCAAAGATCATGGAGGTTTTAAGATTCACCTGCCCCTGTTTGTATTTGGGAATAGCTCCCACCAAACTGGATAACCCCACAATAAATAATGAATAGGAAGTGGCCAGCACCGGTTCCACGCCGAATAGATACACCAGTACCGGTACAGTGAGAATAGAACCACCCCCGCCAATAAGGCCCAATGAAATGCCAATGACAAGTGAGGCAATATAACCGATGATTTCCATCATAATAATTTTATGGCAGCGTCGCAGTTTGAACCACATAGAATTTAGGTAACATAGAAATACACACATAGATTTTTTAATAATTGCCTCTATGTGTGTATTCCTTATGATTTCTATGGACTATGTGGTTCAAAATTGTATAAAAGATCAGCGAAAGTCAAATTGACAAACTACCTATTTTATGCAAGATTAGGAGAATAACCATTCTCACAATGTGACAGAAATCACAGCAGTAACAGTCCTATAAAAGCTCTATCATATTACGATGAAGCTTAACAAGGTTCCGTTGTTCCATTTTTTTCAGCAGCCGGGATATTACTTCCCTTGAACTGTTCAGGTCGTCAGCAATTTGCTGATGGGAAAGGTCCACATTTTTCTTCCCCATTTTTTCGGCATAGCGTTTCAGGTAAAACTCCAGCCTTTCATCCATATTGCGAAAAGCAATATTATCAATCACCGATAACAGTTCATCAAAACGGCTGCGGTAGGTTTGAATCACAAAATGGTACCAGCTTTTATATTTGTTCATCAGGTCATCCATCAGTTGTACCGGTATCATCAGTACTTCGGTATCTTCTTCTGCCTTTGCCATTATTTCACTGGTTTGTGATTGCAAAGCGCAAATCATAGAAACAGCACAGGCCTGTCCCGGCCCGAGGTAATACATCAAAAATTCACCACCCTCCGGGTTTTCCCGGTAAATCTTTATTTGTCCCGCAAGCACAAGGGCCGTAGATTTTATGAACTGGCCAGTCCGCATAATAATATCACCGGCACTATAGCTTCTTTGCACGGCTTCTTTTTCTATTACACCGAGAAGACCGGGTTCAAATTGCGGGAAGAGTTCTTGCCAGTTCATAAAGAATAATTAATTATCGAGCACTTTTTCCATTTGCATACTGCGGCTGCCCTTTATCAGCAGATGCGTATTTTCAAATTGCTGTTGCTGCAGCCACCCGCGGGCTTCAGCAGCATTACTGAAAGAAATAAAAGGGTGGGACAGGTTTAAAAAATCGCCACCTACCAGCACCACTGCTTTCCATTGGTTATGTTGTATCAACTCAACGATAGCTTTATGTTCAGCAATGCTTTCTTCACCCAATTCCGCCATTCCTCCCAGCAGCAGCACTTTATTTACAGTCTGCAGCCTTGAAAAATTTTCTATCGCCAGTTTCATACTGCTGGGATTGGCATTATAGGCATCCAGTATTATTTTATTGGTGCCCTTTTCCACCATTTGTGAGCGGCTGTTGGAAGGGGTGTAGCTCTCAATGGCACTTTTGATAAGCCGGTCGGGTACATTAAAATATTTTCCCGTAGCCACGGCCACCAGCACATTGGGTAAATTATAATCACCCACCAATTGTGTTTTAATAATACCAGTGGCAGCTCCTTTTGTAATTTCCACCTGCAGCAAAGGCTCGCTGTTTATTACTATGCCTTCTATATCAGCATTGCGGGTACCATATTTTTTTACGGTTGAAATACCACTGCTCATATCCTGCAGGTAGTCATAATCCCACATCACAAATGCAGTGCCGTTTGTTTCCCGCAAATAGTCATAGAGTTCTCCTTTTCCTTTTCTTACGCCTTCTATGCCACCAAATCCTTCGAGGTGAGCTTTGCCGCAGTTGGTGATAATGCCATGGGTGGGCAATGAGTATTTGCAATAGCTTTCAATTTCTTTCTGGTGATTGGCGCCCATTTCAATCACGGCCAGTTCGGCATCTTTCTTAATTCTTAAAATAGTAAGGGGTATGCCAATATGATTATTCAGATTTCCTTCGGTGGTGTAAGCTTTGTATGATGAGGATAGAACAGCATGTACCAATTCTTTGGTAGTTGTTTTGCCGTTGCTGCCGGTAATTGCTATAAAGGGGATAGTAAACTGTTTCCGGTGATATTTTGCCAACTGCTGTAATGCTGTCAGCACATCATCCACCAGTATCGTCTTTCCTGGAATTTCAAAAGATGCTTCATCTATAACCGCAAAAGCAGCGCCTGCAGAAAGGGCCTTTTGAGCAAAAGCATTGCCATTGAAATTATCTCCTTTTAATGCAAAAAAAATATCCCCGGCTTTTAGTTTGCGGGTGTCTGTTTGCACCGATGGGTATTGTGTAAAGATATTATATAACTCTTCTATGGACATAGAACAAAAGTAGGGCAGATAATAATACCATTACCATTGTTCTGGAATTTTTGATAGCCACGAATTACGCCAATGGCATGAAAGGGCAATTAAATACAAATTGATTGCCTTCGGCAAGTCTATGCAAACCAAATGCGTTTAAATTTTTTTATAGGATGTTTCGAATGGCAAACAGCAGCACTGATTAAGCTGATTAAACGGATTTTGTTGCCCTGTATTCTCAGTATTTCAGTGTTTCAGTGGCAATTTGTATTCTCTGCATCTCTGCGCCTCTGCGGTTAAATTGTATTTCTGCCGAAGGCAATTTTTATAATGTATTTGCGCTGCAAGTCTATGGCGTTCAGAAATGAGAAGCAGCAAACTAATACATCTTTAGAAGAACGGCATATCAGAACATAAAAAAAGCCCTCCAAAAACGGAGGGCTTCACTATTATCTTTTATCTATCAGTTATCATCTATTCCTATCTCTTTTGTCTTTTTGTTTTGAAGTGCTGACCGGTTTTGCGACCATTACCTTCAGGGCTGCCGAGGCGGTTCATAGCGCAACGGAAACCAAGGGTGCTTAATGCCTGATCTTCTTCTAAGAAACGGCGTGAGCCGGGTGTAAGCCAATAAGCCCTGTCATTCCAGCTGCCACCTTTGTACACTTTTGATTTCTCAGGATGTATCATAGTGGTTACGCCATATCCATATTGTGATTGTGAAAGCGAGTCACCATCCAGGAAGCTGATCACATTACCTCTTTGATAATTCCTGCGGTTTTTACTTTCGGCATCTGTTACATCAGCCATTCTTACTTTGCCGGTGCTGTCTCTTTCATACCTGGTGGCAGGATCCATAGTTGTTGAATCAGCCACATACAGTTTCTGGTATTTATTACCACGGAAAGGGGCCGGTTGATCGTCAAAGTCGAGAGATGAAAGGGGACGATAAGTATCTTCCACCCACTCACTCACGTTACCTGCCATATTATAGATACCGAAACCATTTGGAAAGAAAGATTTTACAGGAGAAGTATAAAAGGCACGGTCGTTCAAACCACCGGCCACACCGGCGTTATCACCTGATCCTCTTTTGAAGTTGGCCAGGAATGTACCCTGCCAGCTGCCATGACGTGTATCACGAAGACCATTTACATTTTGTGCCCAGGGATATAATTGTTTGTTAGAAGCCAATTCCTCTCCTCTCTTACCTTCTTTTGTACTGGGGCGGGGGTTTTGGTTTATCAAACCATAAGCTGCATATTCCCATTCTGCTTCAAAAGGTAACCGATACTCAGGCAATATAGCGCCTGATTCCAAAGAAGCCACAGTTTGTTTAGGCTCACCTTTAGGCGTTTTCATTTTGCCGGGAGGAGCTGTGTATAAACCTAATAAATAGGATTTAGTGGTAAAGTTGTTATCACCCTGTTGTGCACCGGGTTTTACATTGGCTTTATTGATATAGCCCTTCTTTATTAAAGTACCTTCATTCACCCTGTCACTTCTCCACATACAGAAATCTTTTGCCTGCTTCCAGTTTACACCCACTACAGGATACTCGTTGAAGCCGGGGTGGCGGAGATAGTACTCAACCATTGGTTCGTTATAACTCAATTCACTTCTCCATACCAGTGTATCGGGAAGGGCCCCTTCCAGAATTTTAGCATTGGCAGGGTCAGATGCGTCAAACACCCTTCCTAACCAGTGCAGGTATTCACGGTAGTGAACGTTAGCTACTTCGGTACGGTCAATATAGAAGGAAGGAACAGACACACGGCGGGGAATATTATTCCAGTCACCCATTACATCTTCTTCTGTTTGGCCCATGGTAAAGGTACCACCCTCTACAAACACCAGGCCCGGGCCCATACCCTGTTCTTTAGCCTTGGAGACTTTGTAGCCACCCATGTTTTTGTCGTTGTAATTCCAGCCTGTTACATCAGACTTGTCTTGTTTTTTCTTAAACAGTCCGCCGTTCTTACAAGAACCAAGCAGTACTGCGCAGGATACGAGGATTGTTAAGTTTCTCATTGTTTTTTGCATAAACCTATGAATTGGAATATTTTTAACGCCGGATGAGGTAATTATATTGCACTTATGCAGCTATTTTCCTTCCGGGATTGCGAATATAGACACTTTCAGTAAAAACAGCTACGCAGAAATACTTTTTTTAAGGGTAAAAACCCTATAATACAGCGCTTTAAATATGAAACCGGGACATTTCTTTTTCTTGTTAGGCTACTTGTTTTATACCGGTTTTCCCGGCCTTTCCCAACGTGTATATGTACCTAATTCAGTGTTGTCCAACGGCAGCTGGTATAAGCTGGCAGTAACGGCTCCGGGTGTGTATAAAATAGACATACCTTTTCTAAATACCCTTGGGGTAAATACCAGCAATCTTAGTGCGGGGGCTGTCCGCATTTTTGGAAACGGCGGCTCTCTGCTTTCAGAGGCCAACAATGGTACATGGATGGATGACCTGAAGGAAAACGCCGTAGAAGTGGTGGATGGAGGGGACGGCATCATCAATGGGTCGGATTACATTCTTTTTTATACCAACGGACCTGACGAATGGGTGAAGGACCTGCCCAACCGGCAATTTTCCCATCGCAAAAATATTTATTCCGATAAGGCTTATTATTTTTTAACCGTAAGTGCCAATGGAAAACGGATCGCCAATGCCCCGGTAGTTACTTCGGCTGCGGTTACCAATACCTTTTTCTCTGAACGTTATTTTCATGAATTGGATACGGTCAATTTTTTAGCCAGCGGCAAAGAATGGTATGGAGAAGAACTGTCTTCACTGCCCGGCAGATCACTCACACGCATTTTTTCTGTCAATATTCCCGGTATACAAGTTAATGCCCCGGTAATAGTAAAAACAAATTGTGTGGCAAGGTCTGTAGGTTCGGGCAGCCGCTTCGATATTAAGATCAATAGTCAAAATGCCGCCCAACTGCCGGTGAATGGAGTGGGAGGGGGTGCTTATGATCTGTTTGCCCAACAGGTAACAGGTGTGGCCACCGGCACCGCTTTGCAAAATACTGCCGGGATAACATTCACTTATATACCCGGAAGTTTTAATGCACAGGGATGGATCAACTGGTTTGAAGTGTTTACCCGCCGCCAACTAGCAATGAACGGCACAGAACAATTGCTCTTTCGTGAGTGGCCCGTAGCGGGCAATACCACGGCAGAATATGTTATAAGCAATGCAACGGCCGCCACACAGGTATGGGATATTACAAACCCGTTGAACCCGTTGCGGATGCAGGGAAATTTCAGCAATAATGAATACAGGTTTAAAGATAATGCTACCAGCCTGGTGGAATATGCGGCCTTTACCGCAGCTAATTTTTTATTACCAACGGCCCTTGGAAAAATAAATAACCAGGACCTGCATAATACATCTCCCGTTGATTTTATCATCATCACCCATCCCTCTTTGCTTGGGCAGGCGCAGCGCCTCTCACAGTTGCACCAGCAGCAAAACGGGATGCGGACCGCCGTGGTCACCACTGAGCAGGTATACAATGAATTTGGAAGCGGTATTGCCGATCCCACCGCCATCCGTGATTTTGTAAAAATGTATTTTGATAAATACAGTACCAGTCTTTCCAACCGGCTAAAATACCTGCTGCTTTTTGGGGATGCATCTTTTGATTATAAAAACAGGATAAATGGCAATACTAACCTGGTGCCGGCTTATGAAAATAATTTTTCTTTAGATCCTTTATCCACCTATACATCAGATGATTTTTTTGGATTCCTGGATGATACTGAAGATATAAACTCAGGCCTGCTTATCAACCTGCTGGATATTGGCATTGGAAGAGTGCCGGCTAAAAATGCAGCCGAAGCAACAAATTTTGTTGATAAAGTAACAGCGTATTATGCGGCCAAAAGTTTTGGCCCATGGCGAAATAACCTCACATTTATTGCCGATGATGAAGATAATAACCTGCACCTGCAGGATGCGGAAATCATTACCACTACGGCTGCCACTGCAGGGCCTGTTTTTAATCAGCAAAAAATATATTTAGATGCTTACAGGCAGGAGAGTGGCGCAGGTGGCAGCAATTATCCGCTTGCCAACCAGGCCAGTAATAATCAAATTTATAATGGCACTTTAATATGGAATTATAATGGACATGGTGGTTCCGGCCGGCTGGCCGAAGAAATTATTTTAGATCAGCAAACAGTCAATAACTGGAACAATCCGGATAAGCTGCCATTATTCATTACTGCCACCTGCGATTTTGCACCCTATGATAACCCGCTTGTCAATTCTATCGGGGAAAATATTTTACTGCGCCCCAAAACCGGCGCTATTGCATTAATGACCACCACCCGGTTAGTATTTGCCTTCAGCAACCGCATCATTAATAATAACTATTTACAATTTGCATTGCAACCGGATGCGAACGGCCAGTATAAACCGTTGGGTGATGCGGTAAAAGAAGCGAAGAATTTTACTTACCAGAATTCCGGTGATGTGGCCAATAACCGGAAATTTACACTGTTGGGCGACCCTGCTCTGACACTGGCTTTTCCCCGGTTAAAAGTGCGGGCCACAAAAATTAATGGGATACCTGCCGCCATTGCCGATACATTGAGTGCTACAGAAAAAATAACGGTGGAAGGAGAGGTGACGGATATAGCAGGAAATGTGCTCACAGGATTTAACGGAAATGTGTACCCGGTTATTTTTGATAAACCGCAATTCATTAATACACTGGCCAATGATCCGGGCAGCCAGGTTACCAATTTTCAAACACAGACTAATGTATTATTCAAAGGCAAAGCATCGGTGATCAACGGACAGTTTTCATTCACCTTCAAAGTGCCGATGGATATTAATTATCAATATGGCAATGGGAAACTGAGCCTGTATGCAGAAGATGGTATAAAAGATGCCAGTGGTTTTTTTACCAATATGGTGGTGGGTGGTATTGGCAATACTATTACCAGTGATAATAAAGGCCCGGATATAAAGCCATACCTGAATGATGAATTGTTTGCCAATGGGGGCATAACAAATCAAAGCCCTGTATTGATTGTAAAACTGGCTGATTCTTCCGGCATCAACACCACCGGTACCGGCATTGGGCATGATATAGTGGCCACACTTGATAATGATAACCGGAAATATTTTGTACTGAATGATTTTTACCAGGGCGACCTGAACAGTTACCAGCAGGGGGTGGCCCGTTTTCAGCTACCGGCGCTTGACCCCGGCCCGCATTCTATGAAGATAAAAGCATGGGATGTGTTGAATAATTCCAATGAAGCCATACTCGATTTTATTGTGGCCAATGATGAAGAACTGGAACTCAGTCATGTATTAAATTATCCCAATCCATTTACGACCAACACTGCTTTCTGGTTCGAACATAATAAACCCGGTCTTCCTTTACTGGTTCATCTGCAAATAATGACCATTACCGGCAGGGTGGTAAAATCTTTTAGCCAAACCATGACTACAGAGGGCAACCGTTCGGCACAACTGCAATGGGATGGCCGTGATGACTATGGAAATAAACTGGGACGAGGTGTGTACCTCTACAAACTAAGTGTAACAGTGCCCGGCAAGAAAAGGAAAGAAAAAATTGAAAGACTGGTGATACTATGAGGGTTGGTTAATTTCTATGCGGAATGTATCTCCTTAGCGACTGTTCCTCTTTCCCCTCTTTAATCTCTTAGCCACAGTATTCCCTACGCCAGTTTCAACAACTTTGCCGCCCCTGCATATTTGGTACTGATAACATTATTATTGATACCCGGTTGCCCAAACTCTATGCCGGCTCCCAGCAATAAACTAACTTTTTCCAGATCCTTCCAGTTGTTGAGTGAGAGCGATAACTGCTGTGCTTCGCAGTTTTCCTGCCAGCTATACCAGCGGGTATTCACTTCTGTTTTACCTGTTATATCTGCCACAGGCATAAACATTTTTTTATCTTCCCTGAAAAACACATCGGACAATATACCCAATGCAAACACAAACCTGTACAATGCCTGCTTTCTTGGATTATTGAGGTTGAAGCCGGGTTGTATAGCGGGCAACTGCACAGTGGCTGTACCAGTGCTGCGGGCAATGGTATATTGTAAAGGATGACGCAATATGGAATCAAAGTAATTGTACTTATTAAATCCAAATCCCTCCAGCTTGTAAGCGTATTGCGAAAAAAGCACTCCCCGTTTACCCGTTTCGTGTATTGTCTCATCCAGTTGAATGGATTTGCAAACGCCTGCCAATGGCCCGGTATAATTATAATCGGCAAGAATTTTTAAAGGGGCCATGCAGGTATTGATCAGTTTGGCTGCCATGGTGCAGGCCTTCCATTCCTGATTGTTTTCCCGCAGGCGTTCAAAACACGGTTCTGTTTGAATTTTTTCCCGGCTGGGTCCGCTTTTTCTTCTTACTACAATACGGTCCACGCCGCGCATGCGGTAGTGAGAGAGTGTTCCAATAGTGCCGGTATAGCCCGGCCCTTCTGCTAAAAATGCCATAGAATACGGTTTAGGTGCAAAGATAAGAAGCGTTTTGAAATGCTCAAATAGGAATATCCATTTTTAACAGAATCATGAAATAAAGATAAACTAACGATCAACGGGAGATACACCGGTACTAAATATACCGAAGTATCACCGGTATATCACCGGTAGATCACCGGTACATTACCAGTATATCCATGTACCGGGAAGTATGGACCCATCCAGGCTGCTGCCAGCGCAACGGTCTGTGCGCCGGAAAACATAAAAAGCTGAAAGTGAACGGCCTTTACGCTGATGGCCGCTTCTTAGCCAGTTTTGACAAACTTTCATTTACTTCTAAACTTCCCTATCGGGTGCTATGTTGTGTATATGCTGAAAAAGGGGTAAACACCGGGCATATACTAAAAGTTTACACTTAATAAAATACCATATTTATGATATTTTATTGATGAGAATATTCGGTTGGTTTGCTGTTGTCTCATTTCAGGTGAAAAATTTCTTTGCTAATGAAAAATGAAACGGGCCTTCTGAAAAAAACATTTTAAACGTTTTGTTTCCTGTGGCTGTGTTTTATTATTAGTGCATATTTGAATTAGAAAAAGGAAATGAAAATTTGTAAATAATCAAAAGGTACCATAAATAACTACTCTTGTTTTCCAGGTATCCTTTTGATTGTCATTTTTTGTATCTCAACTATTCAAAAAGAGGGTTTTCTAAATTGAGTCTAAATACTTATATGTTTTTTTCAAAAGGAGGGTGAGTACCTTTATAATAGGGGTTAACCCTTAATAATTAAATATCCTGTTTTCGGTATACATCTTTTAAATGATAAGGGTTACATTAGTAAAATAAAACAACTGCAAAGTATTTGGAGGAATTGTACAAAGATCAGGACATCTATTACTTTTAGTATTTAGTATGATCGAAAATAATGAGTGTAATAACTTCAATTACTGCTTTTATCAAATTATGAGCATCTTAGAACTCACTACGGATACCTTTAGATTCCAGAATAAGTTCGATATTTTAAAATTCAATGACAATAATATCATTCTAGAGGCATCGTATTTTGAAGGGTCAAATTATACTTTACACTTTATTTGTTTATGAAAACAAATATTTATTTTACGTCCAATAAATTAATTGTTATGAGGTCATTGTTTGTTCTTTTAGCTACACTGATATTTGGAACATTTATTTCTGCACAGACCAACTATTCCCCTTTATACACCAGTTCTAATTTTGTAAAAACGATAGACCTTTCGAGACCGGTAGGGACTGTGAATGGTGCAGCAGGAACTACACCAACAGGCGGGGTTACATACTCCATTCCAATCTATGCTCCGCCTGGCAGTAATGGTATTCAACCTTCACTTAGTTTGGCCTATAATTCCCAGGGCAGTGCAGGTGTGGCCGGCTTTGGATGGAGCATATCTGGTTTTTCAGTTATTAGCCGTTCAGGTAAGGATTTATATCATAATAGCGATGTAGCGCCTGTAAACTATACCACTACTAATGATGCCTTTTTGCTGGATGGTGTTCGGTTAAATCCTGTTTCTGGTGATAATGGATTAGAAGGAACCATTTATGCTACTGAGAGTGAATCTTTTTCATCAATAGTTTCTCATAAGACCTCCCCGGGCTTACTGTTAGGACCAGACTGGTTTGAAGTAACAACCAAAGAGGGTGCTAAAATGGAATTTGGAAATACTACAGATTCCAGGTTTTTGACTGATGACGGTGAAAAGCCAATGCTATGGAGGCTAAACAGGATAACAGATGTGAATGGTAACTATATTGATTTTAAGTATGATAATACAAGCCGGGATAGCAGAATTGATGAAGTTAATTATACAGGTAATATTAATACAGGGATGTTGCCATATAATAAAGTAAAATTTATTTATGGCGGCAGGTATGAAACAAATACGGGTTATGAAACCGGCGCTTCTGCATCGTCTCTGTATCTGCTTAATAAAATCATCATTACACATACAAATGACAATAATGGGGTAGAAACCGTAAAAACATATAGCCTGAAATATGGGTTTGACAATGTTCATTCTTTGCTAAAGGAAATTGAAGAATGTGGCGCTCTTCCCCCTCCATTAATTGCGGATAGAACTGAAGATATTGGCGACCCACCACCTTGCCTGAACAGTACAATTTTCCTCTATGGTGACCCACCACCGAATATAGCTACAGAAGCCCAGTCGGGACTTGCAGGGCAGCATAGCTTTTATGCGGGTGATTTTGATGCAGATGGCAAGAGTGACCTGCTTTTGGTTGAAAGCTATTTTAATACGCAGATGAATATGCGGCTGGATACAAAAATTCAACTGGTGAAAGATTTTAGTGGGGGCAGTTTTACTGTTATGTATGAGAAAAATCTGCCCCAGGGTACAATATCAACAACACTTTCTGATAAGAATTTTTACAATTTCTTTGCATCTGACTATGATAAGGATGGAAGGGATGATGTACTTGAATTAAGTGTGGGTTATTCTACCGTGCATTTAAAAAGATATTTAAACCATGTAATAATCAATAAGACCAGAAGCCATAATTCTTCTACGGGATATTATGATTACGTCGAAACCCAGTACCCCGCCCCGCCCGGCGACTATAAATATATTCATGAAAGTGGCAACTTCTTTATACCAGGTGATTTTGACGGTGATGGTGTACAGGATTATTTGTTATTACTGGCAAGGGTTTACTTGGATCAGGGATCCTATAAGTTCGAATATAAAGGGTTTGCCTCTTATCCAGGTAAAAACATCATAAATGTGGAAGTGCCCAATATTTCACTCAATATGCCTAATCCCTATTTTCCACCAAGCCCTGCTGCGCCTATCGTGGCGGCCGAATTAATAACTCCGTTAGATGTAAATGGGGATGGTAAACAGGAGCTTTTAGTGACCCCTTCCTATAATTATTCAAGTCATTTGTTGCCTGTGGGAGCAAACAGCTATCCGTATGAGTATCCTGGTTCATCCGAAGTAGTGCAGGGGTGCAAAGTGTTTCCGGGCGATTTTAACGGGGACCGGAGATCCGATATGCTGGTAAGGAATGCCAATGGCACCTGGAAAATTGTATATAGCACGGGAGTTTCTTTTTTCTCCCAGCCATTTTCATTTAACCAGCCACCAGTTTTAACAGGCAATGGTTATTGCGTTGACAGGATCGTTATTTCAGACTTTAATGGAGATGGGAAAACTGATATTTTACATGGTATCAGTAATAATTGTAACACTGCGGGACTTCTTTCTGTTTATTATAGTAAAGGACTGGGCAGTGGCTTTCAGTATGAACAATATAGCATGCCCTGGGCATTGTCTTCATCTTCCAATGCAACAAACCCTTTTACACCCGGCGATTTTAATGGAGATGGCAGGACAGATCTGCTGAATGTAGTTGATAATTCCGGTGCAGGGGGCCTGGTATTTCTAAAACCCAATGGTAAAGAAAGGCTGCTGAGGAAAGTTACTGACGGGCACAACGTAACTTCTTCTTTTGATTACGAATTACTTTCTGATAAAACTAACTATCCCTATGTGTATAATCGTACTGTTTCATTAGACGATCCGGCCAACCAAAGCCCTTATAACTATGTGCAATTGCCACTGTATGTGGTATCATCTGTTACTTCACCCGATGGTATTGGCGGAACCGCCGTTACTTCATTTTCTTATGAGGATGCTGTAGTGCATCGCTATGCTAAGGGGTTTCTTGGTTTCAAAAAAATTACTTCGGTAAATGATATCACCCGTGCCAAAAGTATTACCGAGAACGAAATAAATACACAATTTGCGACTCCTTACACAGTAAAGCAAACCACAATACTTGCCGGGCAATATCCAATACCGGATGAAATTATCGGGGAAACATTCATTACCAATTCATTTATAAACCTTTCTACCGGCAGCCATGATATCCGGTTCTTTCAGAAAACGGATAACGTATTATCGGTTGATCATCTTTCCGGTACGGCAACTGAAAGCGTAAATACATATGATAGCTATGGTAATGTTACTGTGAATGTTGCCAAAGTTGGAACCCTTTCCGGCAGTACTGTTAATGCAGTTGAAACAAGCAGTACTACTACTGTTTATGGTATCCACAACACACCTGTTCCTGCAAAGCCAGATAATGTAACAGCCTCAAAAACCCGGGCGGGCATGCCAGCCATAACTACTGCAACGGCTTTTAGCTACACAACAAATGGCCTGCCATCCGCACAAACCACTTTCTCAGGGTTGCCTAATGCTGTAACCACCAGTTTCACTTATAATGGATACGGTAATATGCTGCAAAGTACCACCTCTGCTGCGGGTGTTAATAACCGGGTAACAATTGCCACCTATGATGCAAAAGGAAGGTACCCGCTTACTAAAGAAATAATTGGCGGGTCAGTTATTCAAAAGGAAACATTTGTATATGATGGTAAGTGGGGCAAACCCCTTTCACATAAATCTATTGAATGTATCACCACCACATCTGAGTATGATGCTTTCGGCAAGATAATGAAAGTGAATATGCCGGAGGGGTATGCAGTAAATACAAGTTTCAACTGGGATGTGCAGGGCGAACAATTATTTTACACCTTTACAGATTTTCCGGCAGGCAAACCTGATAGCAAAACATGGATAGATAAGATGGGCAGGGAAATTAAAACCCAAACAATGGGTTTTAACGGGCAATGGCTGACACAGCTAACAACCTATAATCAAAGGGGGGAGGCACTTACTAAAACAAACAGTTATTATGCTGCAGAAACGCCGGTAGTAACCACCAGTTATGCTGATGATTATGGCAGACCTTATATGGTAACAAACCCTCTGAGCACCATTAATTATACGTATACAAAACTAACGGGTGGAAAAATGCAGGTTACAACACAAAACTCAGCCGGCCAAAGCAATTCCAAAATATCAGATGCTGCGGGTAAAGTTATTTCAGCAATTGATAACGGCGGCCAGCTTGATTTTACTTATGACAGCCGGGGCAGCCAGGTGGAAACAAAGCATGGTACCACTGTGTTGTTAACGAATGTGTATGATGTGTATGGAAGGCAAACAAGCCTGACAGATAAAAATGCAGGAACTGTAACTTACCAGTATGATGCTTATGGGCAACTAACACAACAAACGGATAATATAGGGAATTCTTACACGATGTCTTATGACGACTTTGGCAGGGTAGTGAGCAAGTCGGGTACAGAGGGTACTACTTCGTATGAATACTATGCAGGGGCAGGAATTGTAAAATGTAAAGGCCACCAATTAAAAAAAATCACCGGCTTTAATGGTGTGATAAAGGAATATATGTATGATGCACTAAGCAGGCTGCAATCGGAAAAAGTAACTATTGATGGAATAGATTATTTAACCAGCTATACGTATGATGGATACAGCAACCCGGCAAGCACCATCTATCCCTCCGGGGTGGTAGTAAATAATGTGTATGACGCAAACGGCAACCTTATTTCTGTGAGCGGGGGTGATAGCTGGAACCCGGTTACCCTGTTTACCGCCAACGCAGAAAATGGATATGGTCAGCTTACTTCTTATACATTGGGAAATGGGAAAACATCATCAAATTCATACCAATATGGAATGCCTACCAGGCTTTATACAACAGGTGTGCAAGACCTGAACCTGGGTTTCGATTTTACAAAGGGGAATTTACTAAGCCGGTATGATGCGCTGAAAAACCTGAACGAAACATTTCAGTATGATAATCTTGACAGGCTGACTACAAGTACTGTGAATGGGGTGCAGCAACTAAGTATTAACTACGACGGTAATCCTTCTTTTTCCATGGGTAATATTACCAGCAAAACAGATGCTGGTAACTATGTGTATAAAAATGATAAGATACATGCAGTAGCTTATATTACCAATCCTGCGGGGCCAACTGCGCCACCGGTTTCTATTTCTCCGAACCTGCAAAATATTACGTACACACCGTTCTTAAAAACAGCATCAGTAGTGGAAGGCAGTGTGCAAACCACTTTTACTTATGGGCCGGATTACGAAAGGGTAAAAAGCCAATTATATGTTTCCGGCAATCCCAGCACTGCCAAAATTTATCCCGGCACTATTGAACGGGTAACCGATGGCAGCTATACCCGTGATATCCATTATATACCGGTGGGCAATAGTTTGGCTATTATTGAAAAGCAATTGTATGGCAACAGTACTATCCATTTTGTTTATACAGATTATCTCGGCAGTCTGCTTGTACGTACTGATATAAACGGCAATGTTACTGCCGAGCAAAATTTTGATGCATGGGGCAGGAACCGAAACCCGTATGATTGGCAATATGCTGGTGCAGCTATTACTAACTTATTCTTTGATCGTGGCTACACCGGTCATGAGCATATGCGGTATCATGAAATGATAAATATGAATGGCCGCATGTACGACCCGGTACAAGGCCGTATGCTAAGCCCGGATAATTATGTGCCTGACGCATGGCACACGCAGGGATATAACAGGTATAGCTATGCAAATAATAATCCGCTAAAATATACTGATCCGGATGGGAATTTTATTCATCTGATTGTTGGCGCAATTATTGGCGGACTTGTAAACCTCGCAACAAATGCAATGGCTGGTAGGATTAATAATTTTTGGGACGGCTTAAAAGCGTTTGGTATAGGCGCAATACAAGGTGCTGCGGGAGCTGCAATTGCTTACGGAGGTTTTGGCGGTATGGCGGCTCATCGGGCTTTTTTTGGAGGATATTTTAAGTTTGCCAATATAATAGGTAATTTAGGTGCAGGTATTGGATCATCTTTTATTCCTTCTGTGCCTATTGGTAATAATTTTAGTATCAGCCCTTCTTTTGCATTGGGTTCGCATGGAATTTCTTCCGGACTTTCTGCAAGATTCAGGTCTGGGAATTTTTCATTGGGAATTGGGTTTAATACTTCTGGAAGTAATTCAAGTTTTTCTTACGGTGCAGGTTGGGATGATGGAAAGCTTGGGCTGTCCTACACACATACAAAATTTTCTGGATCTCTGAGGCAGGCAACAGGTTCTTATGGATTTAGAGTCGGCCGGGTTTCAGGGTCTTGGGAAAACGATTTATTTGCCAGTGGTAATGAAGATCGCTGGAGAACAAATGGAATGAGTCTTTCTTATGGATTTAAAAACGGAAGCAGTGTTTCTATTGGGAGCAGGCTAATGACCGGAGAAGATGATGGGACAGACGGCATTAAATATCCGACAGAGTATAATGAGAACCCGTCAACCCTTCATAGAGAGGGGATATTTTATGTTGGGTATTCTAATGCACAAGGCATATCAACTTCAGCAGGAGTGGACAGCGAACGTTGGCGATATGGGTTTCACAAATTTATTCATAGCATTACAAGAGATGGGGTTTTTAAGAATTTGAGATCATCATATCCTACCCGAGGATTTATCAGATACGGAAACAATAATCCATACACTCATTTTTGGTAATTTATATGAAAATGTTTTTAGGTATATTCATTTTGCTACTAGGTTTTAATTGCAGAGTTCTGGAAAAAAAATCCTTTACTTCTATGCCAAGTAGAAGCAGTGCTAATATTATGAAAATAAAATTAGATGGTGTTTATCTGGGAAATATTGAAAATAATGGCAGGAAAGGAGTTGCAGCGTTTTGCTTATACAGTAATGGCGTTGCTGTAAAATATTATTTAACTAGGGAAATATTTTTATTTGATGATGTGAATAGGCTTAACAAGGAAAAATTATTTGATACTCTTACTTATATTGATAGCCTATATAAGGTTAAACAGGCGGGGGGGTATAGAATTGAAGGAGATAAGATTCATATACAAGTATTTCAGTTTGTTAATTATGGAAATTATGAACTCTGTACTTATAAAGGGCAAATTGTAAATGATTCAACAATTTTCATTTCATCCTGTGAGATGAAATCGAAATCGAATTTTTGTCCCGACGATCTTGATTTAAAGTTTTATCAAATGCCAAAACCTGATTCAATAAATCAATTCATGAATAAAAATTGGTATTGGAAATAAAAATATTATGAGAGTAAAGTTATACCTGTTGCTATTTCTGATTTTCTTTTGGAGTACAGGATTTTCCCAATCCAAAATGGAAACTTTCACTATCGCTATGCCTGAGATGAAAGTTCCAAACAGCCTTTATAACAGTATCCATTTACTGGATATAAGAAAGGATACAACTGATTTTGGTATAGTGCAAAAAGGTGGTTTTAACCGAATAGAAAAAGTAATAACTGAAACTCCCCTTTTCATTCAGTTTACTAAATTATTGACCGGGATGGTTGACAGCTCAGCTAAAAACGGAGAGTTGTTATTATTACTCCGTCAGCTAAGTTTTGCCGAAGTAACCGGCAGCATGAGTGAAAGAGGATATTTTCAATTCAGGGCTACCCTGTTTTCACATAGTAATGGTAAGTATGGAATTGTGGCTACAATAGATACGGTGGTAGTAGTAAAATCAATGGATGTAACAAAAAAAATGCTGCGCCTGGGCAACAGTACAATTACTGATTTTTTAGCCACAAACCTTACAAAAGAAACCCCCTCGGACAACCTTCTCGTAGTTGAACAGTTACTTAAAATTGATAGTATTGAAAAAAGTGTGTTGCCTTTATATGCGACCACTACCTATACCGATGGCATTTATTATAATTTCAATTCTTTTGTAATGCAACAGCCAGATGAAACAGGGTTGTCCGTAAGCTATTATAAAAATGGGAAAGTTAAAACGATTATTTATACGGATAAAAAAAACAGGCAACAGGAAATGGATTACAGGTATATCTATGCTTTTACAGATAAGGGCAAGATTTATATTTCTGGTGAATTTGCCTGCTATCCGTTGGAGAAAAGGGAAGATGATTTTTATTTTATAGGGGAAGCTCGTAATTCAAAATCAAAAGATGTAGCGACTGCTACGATTTTTTACGGAGTTATCGGCGGTTTAATTGCATCATCAGCCAGCTCCTTATTTGAAATGAAGATTGACCATTTAAGCGGCGGCTTTATAAGAATAAAAGAAGTCAAAAAATAATGAAAAATGAAAAAAATAATTTTTATTGCCGGAGCGTTTTTTTTTCTTAGTACTAGTTGCTCAAAAGACAGCAAAGGATGCTGGATGCCATTCTCTCCTTTTGGGGTAGATGATGCAAACGAACCAACTTGTGACATCAGCCGGAAGGAAGCGGAAGAAAAGTTTGCCGGAAAATGGTTTTACCGCTACCCGGAAACCAAATATTGCTGGCGGGCAGATAAGCCGGGCAATTCATCGTATCCTCAATACCTGTTCGGCATCCCTGAATCTATGAAAGGGAACATGGAAGCTACGTATGGGTACACCCTTACCAAAATTGATTGCAGCAGTTTCTGCAGGATCAAATGGTTAGAAAAGCACAAAAGTAAAATAACAGGAAATTTCGGCCCTGTGCTGCTGTATGTTGAAACCTTAGTAAATGCTGACTCTTGCAGCCGACTAACGACTGGCAGAGTAATTACCATCCGGGAAACAACTGATTCACTTATTACAAGAGAGGTATCTGAGAAAAAACCTTAAACCCATTGATATGAAACAACGGATTTTCACTTTATCAATAATTGTTTTAGTACTTTCCTTTGAAAGTATGGCCCAGCAGCTACCCCTTGGCACCTGCGGTATAGTTAATGTCTACGATGATGCCGGCAACCGTACCAAAAGAGTTTATTTCTGCAATAATGGCATTGATCCTTACCCGATGCGCAACCAGCAGCCGGCGGAAAACGATAAAAATCCAATTGTTACTAAGGAAGCAGAAACAAAAGAATTTCAGTATGTGGATGCATTATATCCCAATCCCACCACCGGGCAATTTTTTGTAATTTTCAGTAAGAATTTATCCAATGCTTCTATAAGCATCCTTGATAATACGGGTAAAACGATCGCTGCCTTTAAGGCAAGTGGCAACAAGGTGGATTTTGATCTTTCGCCGTATGCATCAGGGATGTATTATGTGCGGATAGAAGAAGATGGAAAAAGTATTACCAAAAAAGTGATAAAACAATAAGGCCGTATGGTCTTTAAGGTTGAATTGCTTTTGTCCTTATAGTTAAAAGAAGTTTGAAAGTCCTGCTATGAGAATTAGTATGAAAATATTAGTGGTTTTCTTTTTGCTGCATAGTGTCGCAACCAGTCTTGTTGCCCAATCCATTTTTTTTACTGACGCTAATAAGGGCGTTATTGTCAATGGGAAAAGCTACAGAACAATAGTGGGAGGAACTTACGAGATAACTTCATTGAAAGCTGAAGAATTCAAAGCGTTCTTATGGTCGCTGCCCAAAGAGCAGAATCTTATCGGGAGAGATAGTGCTCCTATCCTTGCGTTGCCAATGCCTGATGGCCGCATGGCAGCTTTTCGTGTATGGGAAAGCCCAGTGATGGAGCCGGGTCTTGCCAATAAGTTTCCGGGGATAAAAACGTTTGCCGGCCAGGGCATTGATGATCCTTATGCTACTGTACGATTTGATTATAACCCATCCTTTGGGTTTAGCGCACAAATACTATCTGTAAACGGCGATGTATATATTGACCCTTTTGAACGGGGAAATACGGCGCAATGTATCAGCTATTATACAAAAGACAACGGGCGGCAGGTTTCGCTGAACTGTAAAACAACCATAGCTGCTGCTGAAAGAACTGCAGAGAATGCAGAAAGAGGTTATTGCCGGGGAGCCCAGCTATATACTTTCAGGCTGGCTATCTCCTGCACAGGAGAGTATGCCACGGCTGTTTGTGCGCCCGCTGCCCCTACGGTACCTGCTACGATGGCGGCCATAGTAACTACGATTAACCGGGTAAATGGAGTTTATGAAAAAGAATTAGCCATGAGATTCCTGTTAGTAGCCAATAATGAAATGATCGTATTTACAAATTCCGCTACGGATCCCTTTACCAATAATAATGAAGACCTGTTGGTAAATGAGAACCAGGTTGCTACAGACAATGTTATTGGTTTTGCCAATTATGATGTGGGGCAGGTTTTTTCAACCGGCAATAACAGTAAGGCTACGTTGTATGCGGTCTGTAACCAGGTCAACAAGGCCAAAAACGCATGCGGCCTGCTGAACCCAACAGGTGATATGTATGATATAGGCAGGGTGGCACATAACCTGGGACATTCATTTGGTGCTATTGATTCGCACAACAGTAACGATGTCTCCTGTACCGGTGGTGGTGCATCCGCAGGTTTTGAGCCAGGCAGCGGGACCACTATTATGTCAGTGGCAGGAACCTGCGGGCCTGACAATATTCAACCAATGCCTGCTCCGTATTTTCATTCACTTTCGTTTAATTCCATTACTGAATTTTTGCAAACCTCCCCCGTGCCTGCCTGTAGGAACATTATTAATACAGGGAACAACCCGCCGAGGATCATTGCCCTTTTTGGAAGTGGTTCATATATTCCAATTAATACCCCTTTTACACTTAACGCAACGGCCACCGATGATGATGGTGATGCTATTACCTATAGCTGGGAAGAGAAGGATAACGGTATAAGTGGTGCATGGAATACCGGGGCTACCAGTCTGACGAGGCCTTTATTCAAATCAAGAGTTCCTAAAACAACTGCACTTCGCACTTTCCCGGATATGGCTGTAATACTCGCGGGCTACCCGTCTAATCCACCTGCTTTGCAGGATGGCTTAAAAGGGGAGACATTGCCCGCCGTTACGAGAACGATGTTGTTTGGCCTTACCATCCGTGATAACAGGGCTGGTGGGGGAGGTGTAATGAATGATGAGAATAATTGTTCATCTACGATACTTCCTTACGAAGTATATTCCGTTGCAACAGCAGGTCCTTTTAAAGTAATTCTTCCGGATGGGGGAGAAAACTGGTCGTCCAATTCGCAGCAAACCATCATCTGGAATGTAGCCGGGACAGATCTGGTGCCAATAAATACGGCGTTTGTAAATATTCTATTATCAACAGACGGGGGACTTACTTACCCATTTACGCTTGCGACCAATCTTGCTAATAACGGGTTTGCCGTAGTTACTATGCCTAACCTTACCACTAGTATTGCCAGAGTAAAGGTGGAGGCGGTTGGAAATATTTACTTTGACATTTCCAACAGTAATTTTTCGATTTCGGCTTCGCCAACTGGTTTCGAGTTTACGGCACCTGCCTTGCAAACGGTAGCCTGTCCGGGACCTTCTTCAGTTCAATATTCTTTAGGAACTATCTCCAATGGTGGTTATACGACGGCTGTTGCCCTGAATGCTACTGGAGTTCCGGCAGGGGCCACTATTTCATTTGGAACAAATCCTGTTGTTCCAGGGAATACAAGTTTAGTGACACTTAATAATATTAATCTGGTCCCCAATGGTTTGTATTATATAACGGTGACGGGTATTTCCGGAAGCATTAACCGTTCAAGAGTGTTGGCGTTGAAAGTACAAAACGGGGCAGCGCCAGCCATTACTGTACAGCCCGTTTCACAAACTGATTGTGAGGGTGGCAGTGTTACTTTCAATGTGGTGTCGCCGTCTGCTATTTCCAATCAATGGCAGTTAAGCACGGATGGGGGATTTACTTTCAGCAATATTTCCCCTGGGGGAAATTCATCTTCATTAACGGTAAGCAATATTGGCAGTGTGCATTTTAATTACAGGTACCGTTGTATTGTAAGCGGTCTTTGTGCCAGTACGATTTCTGCGGTGGTGCAGGTAAATGTCATTGTAGCTCCCTTTATCTCCACGCAACCACAAAATGTTTCAGTATGCGCCGGTGGAAGCAGAACAATTAATATTGCGGTTTCAGGTTCATTGCCAACTTACCAATGGCAGCTAAACTCCAATGGCGGGGCGGGGTTTGTCAATATTGCAGGTGCTGTTTCCAATATATTATCGCTGACCAATGCGAATATAGCAATGAACAATTATCAATACAGATGTTTAGTACTAAACGCCGGTTGTATAACTCCAACTGTTTCTAATATTGCAACCCTTACTGTAAATCAACTACCAACAGTAACGATTAGTGCAGCACCTTATACAAAACTGCTGCCAGGATTGCAAACTATTATTACAGCAACAGGAGCAGCCGCTCCGGGTTCTATCCCCTTTACTTTCCGGTGGACACTTGACGGTGCTATTTTAGGTGGTATCAGCGGCAATTCATATACCGCCGGAATTACCAGGTTAGGCAATTACAGGGTTGATATTACTGATGCAAAAGGTTGTGTGAACCAGTCAAACATATTGAACATCGGAGATTCTGTTTCTACTAAACTCTTCATTTTTCCCAACCCGGCAAAGACTTCGGTTGAACTTGCTTTTTATAACCCTGGTGGCCAAGCTGTTGACTGGCAGATTACAATTTACAATTCTGCCGGCGCCAGAGTATTATTTGACAAAATATTTAATACTGGTGCTTACCCAAGAATGATTGAGAATGTAAGCAGGCTTGCAAGCGGGTTGTATTTTATATCCCTTTCAGATGGGTCAGGGAAAATATTGGCAAAGGGAAAAATAGCAGTGCAGCACTGATAAAACTCTAAGATTATATAGACTTCAAAATGCTGTTTTAAAGGTCCCAGTCTAACCCGCTCTTCGCAGGTGTGCATTGTAATTCCCCTACGAGCTTTCTATAATAAACTGTTCGGATATCCGACAGCTTTGTAAATCAGTGATTTAATTAGGACTTCATATTATTTTTTGGGCTGGCAAAATGTTCATCGAATGACAAACTTATTTGGGTTGGTGAAGGAGACCGATAGTCGTCTACACAGTTCTCAGCGACTATATTTACCTTTTTAGTCAGCCTCCAAACCCTTTGGAGCTGCCTGGCCTGGTACCGGACCTTATCGTGGATTTTTATTTTGAAGAGGGGGAAGAGGATATATAATGGAATTACGTTAATTAATTAAAAGGGATATAAAAGTATACAGGGGCATCGAATGAAAGAAAGAATGAAGAGTAAAGGCATATTTCGTTTCAGGCGAAATGCAGGATTTACGGCAGCATGTGCTACATAAGCAACACCATGCCAAAAGCCAGAAAGAGTGCAAAACCTGGCCGGAAAATATTGGTGCAAAGCAGAAAGCAGCAGGGGCAGTTTCAGCTTAAACAAGCTTAAACTAGCCAAAAACTACCGGAAATAACCGACTGACATCACTCAATCAGGGGATTGAGCATCAGTTTTTTATCAAAAAAAATAAAATTTAACAATAAATCTAAAAAGAAAACGTTTTTCACGAAATTCGCCGTTCTAAAAGGGTTGCAGTAAGTTAAAATACTGTATAAGTTAATACCTAAAACAACATTTTTTTTGTTTCAGATAAAAATATCTATTTTAGTTTTGTATTTCATCAAAAGCTCTATATTTACACCATTATTAAAAACTTTCTAATGAGACCAACTGCTTTAAAACTAACTACCGGACTCCTGCTCTTTTGTGGCTTATCTAGCGCTGTAAAAGCCCAGGTAGAACCAATTAACGTTGTTACAACTGCTGTCCCCTTCTTACGTATTTCACCCGATGCCCGCTCAGGCGGTATGGGAGAAATCGGAATAGCTACTTCTCCAGACCAATATTCAGGACTTTGGAATATGGGCAAAGTAGCTTTCAACACATCAAGCGGCGTAGGTGTTACTTACACTCCATGGTTGAAAGACCTGGTAAACGATGTTTATCTTTTAACTGTTTCAGGACAATATAAATTTGACGAGAAACAAGCCATCAGCGCTTCTGTTCGTTATTTTAGTCTTGGTAACATTACATTTACCGATAACCTCGGAAATGATTTCGGCAGCTACCGTCCCCGTGAGTTCGGTATTGATATCGGATATTCCCGTAAATTAAATGACAAAAATGGTGTTGGTATCGCTTTGAAGTATATCAACTCTAACCTGGCCGGTAACACTACCGTTGGCAGCACCACTTACAAAGCTGGTAACGCTGTAGCTGCTGATTTGGGCTGGTATCATACTGGTAAAGCATGGAGCTGGGGTGTTGTACTACAAAACCTCGGATCTAAGATCTCTTACACAGATAATGCTGATGCAAAAGATTTCATCCCTGCCAACCTGGGCTTCGGCGCTAACTACACAAAGAAATTCAATAACGTAAACCAAATCTCTTTTGGTGTTGAAATAAACAAATTACTCGTTCCCACTCCTCCTGCTGAAGGTGATGTAGCCGGCCTGGATGAGTACAGAAACAAAGGTGTATTGGGAAGCTGGTTCAGCTCTTTCGGTGATGCTCCTGATGGATTCAGCGAAGAACTGAAAGAATTCCAATTCGGTCTCGGTGCTGAATACTGGTACAACAATCAGTTCGCACTCCGTGCCGGTTATTTCTACGAAAATAAAACAAAAGGTAACCGTCGTTATTTCACTGCTGGCTTAGGTCTGAAATATAATATCTTCGGATTTAACTTCGCTTACCTGGTACCAACCGGCGCTGGTGTTAGCCGCAATCCATTGTCAAACACACTGCGTTTCTCTATCCTGTTTGATTTCAGTGGTGGTGGAAAAAAATAAGCTGAGAATTTCTCAACATAATAAAAGTGTCCCGTCCCGGTTTATCGGAACGGGACACTTTCTTTACGGATATTCAGTAAAAGCAACTAACAATGTCATACAGGATAGGATCTGGTGTCGATTTTCATAAACTAGCCGAAGGAAGGGAGCTTTGGATTGGTGGTGTGCATATTCCCCATCACAAAGGATCACTGGGCCACAGCGATGCAGATGTATTGCTCCACGCTATATGCGATGCCCTGCTGGGTGCCTTGTCATTGGGTGATATAGGTGTTCATTTCCCGGATACCGATGCTGCCTATAAGAATATTGACAGTAAAATATTGTTGAAAAAAACAGCAGCACTCATTTTTAATAAAGGGTATAAAGTGGTGAATGTAGACAGCACCCTTTGTCTAGAACAGCCCAAAATTAAAAACTATGTCGCACAGATGCAGGAACATATTGCCCGCATTTTGGAAATAGGGGTCGGCGATGTATCTGTCAAAGCAACCACCACTGAAAAAATGGGCTTTGCCGGCAGGGAAGAAGGACTGGTTGCTTATGCCACAGTATTGCTGGAAAACAGGTAACAGATTAAAAGCTGTTACCTGTTCACTATTATCTATTATCTCTATCTTACCTTTGCCCGCATGGCATCCATCGAAATAAAAATCATCAACCAGTCTTCCAATCCATTGCCCGCTTATGCCACCGCAGGTTCTTCCGGAATGGATATACGGGCCAGTATTGACAGCCCGGTATCATTACAACCATTTGAAAGACTATTAATACCCACCGGGCTGTTTATAGAATTGCCGGAAGGTTATGAGGCACAAATACGTCCAAGAAGCGGGCTGGCCATTAAGCAGGGTATTACCTGTTTGAACACACCGGGTACCATTGATGCTGATTACCGCGGAGAAATTAAGATCATTTTAATCAACCTTTCTCAGCAAATACAGGTCATACAGACCGGTGACCGGATTGCGCAAATAGTTTTTCAGCAGGTAATGAAAGGCAAATGGGCTGAAGCAGAACAGTTAGCGGTAACGGAAAGGAACGAAGGCGGCTTTGGTCATACCGGAAATAAATAAATAACTACAATGATAAGATTCCTGTTACTATTTGCTGTTGCCATTTCTTTATTTCCATCCTGCCGCACTACAAGGAAAATTCAAACGGCCATTGCCAAAAAAGATACGGTGGTGGCACCGGTTGTTGTTATCAGTACCAGTAACCCCCGGGCCGATTCTATTGCATTCATCAAAGAAAATTATAACCGTGTCATTGGTAACCGCATCAGCTTCACTACTTTTTCCGCCAAGATAGATGTGGATTATACAGATGCAGACGGTAAAAAATACAATGTGAATGCCCATATCAGAATGTATAAAGACAGTGTAATATGGGTTTCTGTTACTGCCATACTGGGCATAGAAGGTTTGCGTGCCTATATTACAAAGGATTCTGTAAAGCTGCTGAACAAACAGGATAAAATATATACGGCCCGCAGTGTTTCTTATTTGCAGGAAGTAACGGCATTGCCGCTCGATCTTGTTTCATTGCAGAATTTGTTGCTTGGTAATCCTGTATTCCTGGACTCCAATATTGTTTCATATTCTGTTGATCCCACCACCATTTCTTTACAAAGCAATGGTGGTTTTTTCAAAAACCTCTTCACTATCGGTAAAAATGATAAGCTGGCAGTAAGCAGTAAACTGGATGATATGGATGAACTGCGCAGCCGCACCTGTTATCTTACCTACGATGATTATGAAAATAAAAAAGGGGCGAATTTCTCCACTAAAAGGGGCATTGCTGTATCAGAAAAGAAGAAACTGGATATAAAACTGGATTTCAGGCAATACGAATTTAATGAAACGTTAAGTTTCCCCTTTAATGTGCCCAAAAATTACAAACGGGAATAGCCGGATAAAATTAAATTTGCATATCGCCGTTATAGAAACCACTACCGGCGATTACCCGTATCCGCACCCTGTTTTTTAACCTCACAATCCATTTAATATGCGAAAAAATAGTCTATTGGTTTTATTATTTTTCGGACTGGCTGCTTGTGTAATGGCACAACCTGCAAAGGATAAGTTGCAGCTGGAAAAGGAGAGACAGGATCTGCAACGGGAATTAAAAGAGATACAGGGAATATATGATAAAGTAAAAGGACAAAAAAGGCAGACCCTGGGCCAGCTTACAGTGCTTAATAAAAAGATCAACCTGCAGGAACAATATATCAGCTCTATCAGTAAAGAACTAAAATCAATTGATGATGATATATACCTGAGTAATCTTGAAATATACCGTTTGCAAAAACAAGTGGATACATTGAAGTCGCAGTATGCAAGAACGGTGGTGTATGCATATAAGAACCGGAGTAATTATGATTACCTTAATTTTATTTTCTCTGCCAGTAGTTTTAATGATGCAATAAAAAGGGTAACTTATTTAAAAAGTTACCGCTCCTACCGGGAAAAGCAGGTGAGTACCATTCTTGAAACACAACAGCTGATAGCGCAACGGCAGCAGCAGCAGTTGGGAAGAAAGAACCAGAAGAATGTGGCCCTGGACAATCAAACCAAACAGGTACAGGAACTGGAAGTGCAGAAAAAAGAAAAAGATGCCGTAGTGGCACAGCTGAAATCAAAAGAAAAAGATTTACAGGGGCAAATTGGGGTGAAAAAGAAAAGGGACCGTGATTTGCAAAATGCTATTACTGCTATTGTACGCAGGGAAATAGAAGCAGCCAGGGCCAAAGCAAAAGCTGAGGCAGATATAAAATCAAAGGCAGATGCTGAAGCAAAAAAGAAAGCAGATGCGCTTACAAAAGGCAATCCTGTTACTGCTAACCCAACCACTGCAGCAAACCCTGTTACTGTTGCACCCAAAAGAAATGAAGCGGTCAAAAAACCTGAAAGCTATCTGGATTTAAATGCAAAAGATGTAAAATTAAATGCAGATTTTCAATCTAATAAAACAAGATTGCCATGGCCAGTAGACAATGGTATTGTAACACTTCGGTATGGTTCCAATCAAATTCCAAATACAAAACTTACGTTTGACAACCCCGGCATCACAATTTCCACTCCATCAGCCGGTGTGGCAGTAAAAGCCGTATTTGATGGTGAAGTGGCGGGAGTATATAATTTAGGTGATGGAATGGCGGTTACGATACGGCATGGTAAATACTTTACCACCTATAGTAATTTGTCAGGGGTTTCTGTTACAAAAGGAGCCACCGTGTCAACGGGTCAGCAAATAGGCCGTGCCGGTAAAGCTGATGAAGGCGGAGGCGGCGGACAGATTGATTTTATCCTGATGATAGAAACAAGGAATGTAGACCCGTCTCCCTGGTTGCGGCGGTAAAAGAAAAATATATCCCACAAAGGCCACTAAGCATACAAAGGATTTCTTTATAGTTTTGCGGGTAAATCTTATTTATTACAGAAACTTCTTAAGGATAATTCTGTAATGAAGTATAAAACTTAATTGTATTTTTTATTTGTGTTCCTTTGTGTTTTTGCGGGAATCAATTGTGTGAAACTCTCATTTGTCATAGAAATTTTTCATATAATTTTTCATACAGCGGGACGATATTTTCTATATCAAATTTTTTGGCATGTAAGGCCGCTCTTTCTTTAAATCCTTTCAGCGTTTTATCATCACGCAAAATGGATAATGCCTGCCTGCTCATATTTTCCACATCACCAACATCGCTCATATATCCTGTTTCGCCGGGGATATTGATCTCTCCCAAACCACCGGCATTGGTAGATACCACCGGTACACCGGCTGCCATAGCTTCAAGGGCAGCCAGTCCAAAACTTTCATATTCTGAAGTGAGCAGGAATAAATCTGCAATGACGAGAATGTCCTCCATCTGTTCCTGTTTGCCCACAAAACGTATTTCATCAATCACACCCAATTCCCTGGCAAGGTCTTCTGCAGTTGACCGTTCAGGGCCATCGCCAACAAATAATAATTTTGATGGCACTTCTTTATTAACAGCAGCAAATATTTTTACCACATCCTGCACTCTTTTTATTTTTCTGAAATTGGAAGCATGCATTAAAATCCGTTCACCATCAGGAGCAATCACTTTCTTAAAAGCATCAATGGGCTTGCGGCTAAAGCGGCTTACATCCACAAAGTTTACAATTACTTCTATTTCTTTCTCAATGGCAAAATGCTTGAATGTTTCGTCACGCAGGTTTTGTGATACTGCAGTAATAGCATCACTTTCATTGATGGAGAAGGTAACCACAGGGGCATAGGTTTTATCCCTGCCAACAAGTGTAATATCTGTGCCGTGCAGTGTGGTGATAACGGGAATGGTTTTCCCTTCTTTCTTTAGTATCTGTTTGGCCATATACGCAGCAGAAGCGTGGGGTATGGCGTAATGCACATGCAGCAGGTCAAGATTGTTGTTTTTAATTACATCCACCATGGTGCTGGCCAGGGCTGTTTCGTAAGGTGGGTAATCAAATAGCGGATACGTGGGCACCTGCACTTCATGGTAGAATATATTGGGTATAAAACCATTGAGCCGGACGGGTTGCTGATACGTAATAAAATGTACCATGTGTCCTTTTTGTGCAAGGGCTTTGCCGAGTTCTGTGGCTAAAACGCCGGAGCCACCGAATGTAGGGTAGCAAACTATTCCAATCCTCATAATTTTTCAAATCTGGTTACCGAAGGTAACAGTTTTACAGGAGTATGGTTTACCGTTTATCTCAATTCTTTGTATGCATTTTTGCAGTTTCTGTTACCTTTAGCAAAATAGAATAAAATGGTAAAATTATTACTGGTATTAATTCTTTCTGGTATCTGCAGTATGGCTTCTGCCCAAAAAGAAGATTCAGCGCAGATTAAACGGATTTCAGATGAAATATTAACAAATGGAAAAGCGTATGAAAACCTCCGTCACCTGACTAAGCAAATTGGCGGCCGGCTGGCGGGTTCACCAGGTATGGTAAAGTCAGAACAGTGGGGCTTGAAACTGATGCTGGAGAGCGGTGCTGATAAAGCATGGATGCAGGAATGCATGGTGCCGCATTGGGTAAGGGGTGGAAAGGATCGGCTGCAATATAACTCCTTAACGGAAGGGCCTTCTAAAAAAGGTCATCCTGCCAGAGGTATTAAAGAATTTGATGTGGTGGCATTGGGCAATTCAGTGGGCACGCTAAAAGGAGGTGTAAGGGCTTCAGTAATAGAAGTAAAATCATTTGATGAGCTGGAAGCGAGAAAGGAAGACGTAAAAGGAAATATTGTTTTTTATAATTATAAATTCAATGACACATACATCAATACATTCCTCGCCTACCGTGATGCAGGGCAGTACCGCGGGCAGGGCCCCAGCCGTGCAGCTAAGTATGGTGCAGCAGCAGTTATAGTAAGAAGTATGAGCCATGCTGCAGATAATAACCCGCATACAGGTGCTACGCGGTACGATAGTGCCTATGCAAAGATTCCGGCGGTGGCCATTGGCTTGCGGGATGCCGATTGGCTGAGTGAACAGCTGGCGAAAGATAAAATAGCTGTTACACTGGAGACATTCGGTTATTTTTTACCAGATACCATCGGGCATAATATAATTGGTGAATTGAAAGGCAGTGAATTTCCTGACGAAATAATAACAGTGGGTGGCCACTTGGACAGCTGGGATAATTGCGAAGGTGCACATGACGACGGGGCTGGTTGTGTGCAAAGCATTGAGATACTAAGGGCATTTAAAGCTATCGGGTATACACCCAAAAGAACGATACGGTTTGTATTATTTGCCAATGAAGAAAATGGATTGAGGGGTGGAAATAAATATGCGGAAGAAGCAGTGGCTAAAAAGGAAAAGCATATACTCGCTATGGAGAGTGATGCCGGTGGGTTTACACCCAGGGCATTGGGCTTTTCGGGCAGTGAAGAACAGTTTCAAAAGTTTTTATCCTGGAAAGAACTGATTGCGCCATACGGCTGCAATGAATTTGTAAAAGGTGGCGGTGGCGCTGATATTGGCCCGCTAAACAGGGCGTTGAAAACCCCAACAGCCAGCCTCAACCCCGACACGCAACGTTATTTTGATATTCACCATGCAAGAAGTGATGTGTTTGAAGCAGTCAATAAAAGGGAACTGGAACTGGGCGCTGTAAATATGGCAGCCTTGATTTACCTGATAGATAAATATGGATTATGAGTTTGCCGTATGAAATAAGAAAAGGAGCGTATATAATCAGTACGGATAAAGAATTGGTG
Organism: Chitinophagaceae bacterium; assembly: GCA_031441485.1. Lineage (GTDB taxonomy): Bacteria > Bacteroidota > Bacteroidia > Chitinophagales > Chitinophagaceae > JJ008. Next base: position 147,810 of record JANOEQ010000027.1, on the reverse strand, counting down.
AATAGTGACCTGGTCCATAATTATCTTTCAAAAGAATCATATTGGGCGCAGAATATACCAAGAGAAGTAGTAGAAAAATCCATACAACATTCTTTGTGTTTTGGCATATACCATAGCGGGGAACATATATTGCCTGTCGGCAGGCAGGTTGGTTTTGCCAGGCTAATTACTGATAAAGCAACCTTTGCTTACCTGGCCGATGTATTTATTATTGATGCATACAGGAAAAAAGGTTTATCAAAATGGCTGATGAAAGTAATACATGCACATCCTGAATTGCAGGGCCTGCGCAGATGGGTATTGGGTACCAAAGATGCACATGGTTTGTATGAACAATTTGGCTGGATGTTGCTGGATGAGGAAGCTGCAAAACGTTTCATGCAAAAGCGTAATCCAAATCCATATTGAGTATTAGGAAGCTATGAGTTTTGTAAGCGCCTCATTCACTTTTTGGAATGGAAATGAATCAATAGTTTTTTGCATTTGCTGATTTATTTCAGCAGTACACAGGTTGCCAATACTTCCTTCATGTGAATGACTGATATGGGTGTCGTATTCAAAATTTCCGGCTTCAATATCCAGCCCCACTTTTTTATAGGCATCCCGGAAGGGCATCCCGGCATTTACTAACTTGTTTACTTCTTCCACACTGAAAAGGTATTTGTAGTTCGGATCTGCCAGTATATCTTTTTTGATCTCTATATTTGAAAGCATCAGACCGGCCATTTCAATACAATCTTTCAGCGTGGCAAAAGCAGGAAACAAATGTTCCTTCAGCAACTGCAGGTCGCGGTGATAACCCGAAGGCAGGTTGGTGGTCATCATCATTATTTCATTGGGCAGCGCTTTGATTCGATTGCAATGACTGCGGATCAGTTCAAATACATCCGGGTTCTTTTTGTGCGGCATAATGCTGCTGCCGGTGGTCAATGCCGCAGGAAAACTGATGAAGCCAAAATTCTGGTTCAGGTACAAACAGGCATCCATACTTAATTTAGCAAGCGTATCGGCCACATTGGCCAGCGCCTGTGCCACTATCCGTTCGGCTTTTCCCCTTCCCATTTGGGCATATACTACATTGTAATTCAAATCAGCAAACCCCAATAGTTGGGCCGTCATTGTCCGGTTAATGGGAAATGAAGAACCATAACCTGCCGCCGAACCGAGCGGATTTTTATTTACCACTTCGTAGGCAGATTTTACGGTGGTTAAATCATCCACTAAACTTTCTGCATAAGCGCCAAACCAAAGCCCAAAAGAAGAAGGCATGGCCAATTGCAGGTGGGTATAGCCGGGTAATAGATGATCTTTATACTTTTCACTTTGAGATTGCAGTAAGTCAAAGAAGGAATGAAGAGTTGTTACCAGTTCTTCCAGTTCATTACGGAGAAATAATTTTATATCCACCAGCACCTGGTCGTTGCGGCTGCGGGCACTGTGAATTTTTTTACCGGTATCGCCAAGTTGTTGCGTCAATAGTATTTCCACCTGGGAATGTATATCTTCCACATCAGGGTGAATAGTGAATCCCTCCATCGCTGAAGCTTCTGAGGGCAGGTGTGAATGGTGAAGGGGCGCCGTTTTATTGTAAATTTTTCTGAGTTCGGCAACCAGCAGGTCTCTTTCCTGCGCAGTCAGCAAGCCAACTGTTTCCAGCATAATCACATGCGCAATACTGCCCAGAATATCAAAGGGGGCAAGCATCAGGTCAAATTCCCGGTCTTTACCCACGGTAAAGGTTTCTACTTCCTTAGTGCCAGTTCCTGTGGCGTTAGTTTCTTTTTCCCAAAGCCTCATAGTAGTTGATTTAAGAATTCTGTATATAGTCTGATACCATCCTGAATTTCTTCCAGGTAAATATATTCATTGGCGGTATGACTGCGGGCAGAATCTCCGGGGCCCATTTTCAAAGAAGGAAACGGCATCAGCGCTTTGTCGGAGGTGGTGGGAGAGCCATAATAAATTCTTCCAAGATTCAAACCTGCTTTTACTAATGGATGTTCCAGGGAAATGGAGGTAGAACGTAACCTGGTACTTCTGGGAATTACTTCACACCGCACATGGGAATTTATGATCTCAAGTACTTCTTCAAAACTGTACAACTCATTAATTCTTGTATCCACTACAAATTTGCATTGAGCAGGTACTACGTTATGCGCTTTGTTTTCCGTTTCAATAACGGTAACACTCATTTTATTGGCGCCAAGCAGGTCAGAAATTTTTGGAAAGGAATAACTGTTGAACCAGTCAATCTCTTTTATCGCTTTGCTGATAGCATTTTCTCCTTCATTGCGGGCAGCATGTCCTGCTTTACCGTAGCTGGTGCAATCCAATACCATCAATCCCCTTTCTGCCACTGCCATTTGCATTTGGGTGGGTTCACCTACAATCGCACAATCTATTTTGGGTAAATAAGGGAGGGTGTATTCAATGCCGCCAGAGCCGGAAATTTCTTCTTCTGCTGTAGCGGCAAACACTATATTATACTTCAGATCAGTTCTTTCGTAATAATACAAAAAAGTTGCCAGCAACGATACCAAACATCCTCCCGCATCATTGCTGCCAAGCCCGAATAGTTTTCCATCTTCCACCAACGGCGAAAATGGGTCTTTGGTGTATTGAGGATTGGGCTTTACCGTGTCATGATGAGAGTTGAGCAGCAGGGAAGGCTTTGTTTCGTCAAAAAATTTATTCAGGGCAAAAACATTATTACCCACTCTGGTATGTGCAATTCCTTTTGTTCCAATAAAGCGGCAAAGGATACCCGCCGTTTGTTCTTCTTCTTTACTGAAAGAAGGGGTTGCAATTAACTCTTTGAGTAATTCAATGGCTTCCCCCTGTAGTATGGGTAGTATCTTATCCATTTTTGATTGTTGTGCCTGAATTTCCTTTTACAAGGTCATTCAGATTTTCAGCGTTTCCAATAATTACTTTTCGAACACCGCTGTCCAGTGCAGCAAACGCATTATCCAGTTTGGGGATCATGCCGGCGAAAATTTTATTCTTAGCTTTCAGTTCCTGGTAATAAGCAGGTGTTAATGACGCTATAACAGTCGCATCATCATCCGCATCCAGCAATACACCACTTTTTTCAAAGGAATAGATAAGCTGTACATCATACAGTTCACTCATTTCTTTGGCTATTTCCCGGGCAATGGTATCTGCATTAGTATTGAGCAGTTGTCCCTGTCGATCATGTGTGATGGGAGCAAAGACAATGGAAATATTTTTTTCCAATAATGCTGCAATAAGATCAATATTGATGGCATCCACATCACCCACCAATCCATAGTCCGTCCCCGGCAAACTTCCCCCGCCGGCCGGCGGGGTAACTTTTCTTTTATGTGCCAGTATCATATCACCGTCCGCACCGCAAAGGCCCATTGCATTGCAATGACAGGATTGAAGTATGGCAACGATATTCTTATTGATATATCCGGCATATACCATCGTAACGATCTTGAGTGTTTCGGCATCTGTTATTCTTCTGCCATCCACTATTTTTTGTTCTGCGCCAAGTTGCTCTGCCAGCCTGGTAGCCAATTTGCCCCCGCCATGCACCAGTATTTTCTTTTCGGCAAGGGCTGCAAAATCATTCAGGAATGAGGAAAGTTTAGTTTCATCATCAATGATGTTGCCACCAATTTTTATGATATACAAGACCCCTCCCGACCTCTCCGGAGGGGAGGGGGCAGGACTCTGTGTATTTGAAACGATATTCATGCTTTCGAAGTTTTATTTTCCCCCTTGTGGGGCAACTGAGCTAAACGAAGGTTGTGAACGAAGTTCTGATGGGGCCAATATTTCACTTAGCACTGCCTGTGCTGCCCAAACCCTGTTTGATGCTTCCAGTGTTACAATGCTGTTAGGCCCATCCAGTACCTCATCACTCAATTCCACATTCCGGCGAACAGGCAGGCAATGCATTACTTTGGCAGTATTAGTCAGTTGCAGTTTTTTATTAGTCAGCATCCACCTTGGATCACTCTCATAAATTTTACCGTAGTCATTGAATGTGCTCCAGTTTTTTACATACACAAAGTCAGCGTCTTTCAAGGCCTCATCCTGGTTGTGGGTGATGGCAGCGCCTTTTGTAAATTCCTCACTCAGATCATACTCTTCCGGGTGAGTGATCATAAAATCGGCCTTGCCCCAGGCATTGACCCATTGGGAAAAACTGTTGGCCACACATTGGGGGAGAGGTTTTACATGCGGCGCCCAGCTCAATACAATCTTTAGTTTTTTATTTTTGGGTTTTATTTTTTCTAAGTTCTCAGTTATTGTAATGATGTCAGTAAGTGATTGTAAAGGGTGAAGCGTTGCACTTTCAAGGCTTATAACTGGTATACCGGCGTATTTGATAAACTGTTTTATGTATAATTCACTGTAATCATCTTCACGGTTTTTTAGCGAAGGAAAAGTGCGGATGGCAAGGATATCAAAATATTTTCCGAAAACAGGAGCGGCATCTTTTACATGCTCTACGGTGGTGCCGCTCATGATGGCTTCTTCTTCAAACTCCAGCGACCAGCCTTCACTGCCCACATTAAAGAGGATGGCTTCCATGCCCAGGTTTTGTGCAGCAATCTGTGTGCTGAGCCGGGTGCGCATACTGGGGTTAAGGAATATACAACCGATGCGTTTATTAGCACCGAGTGCCTTATCCATAAAAGGGTTGGCTTTGTATGCCAGTGCTTTTTGCACGAGGGCATCAATGGCTTCCCCAAGCCCTCCGACTTGTCCGCCGTGGCGGAAGAAGGGAGTAAGCACATCATGAACGGAAATGAAATGTTTCAATTTTATGTTTTTTATATTGCCATCGTTCAGTTCTTTGGGCATCGTCCCTTGCGTCGCTCCATTTATCGTTCGGTTCATTGGGCAGCAACCCACCCCAGGCTGTTTAGTAAATTATATTTCCTGAATGCGCCTCCCGAAAAAACCGGAACAGGCTCTCCCGGGCATCGCCTTCGGCAAGCCTGTGGCGACCGAAGGAGGGGAAGTTCCCTTAAATCCCAATTTCACTCATTCTACTTTCAACAACTTTTACGCTTACAAATGAATCATTGACCTAAGTTCCTCCTTCGGAGGACAGGAGGCTTTCCTTTACCGCGTCAATAAATTGCTCTGCATCCCTTTTCTTTAATGCCAGTGAAGGCAATAAGCGAATTACATTTGGCTTGGCTTCACCGGTAAAGATCTTCTGATTCCACAATAAATTTTTCTTCAGGTCTTTCAGCTCTTCTGGCACATCAAATCCGATCATCAGCCCGCGGCCCCTGATATTTTTTAATTGCGGGATGGTTTCCAATTCATCCCTCAGGTATTTTCCCACCATTACAGCATTGCCCATCAGTTTTTCTTCTTCAATGATTTCCAGTACTGCTAATGCGGCTGCACAAGCCAGGTGATTACCACCGAATGTAGTGCCTAATTGAAAATGTTTGGGTTTAATATGGGGGGCTGCAATAATACCTGCCACCGGGAAACCATTGCCCATGCCTTTCGCCATGGTGTATATATCTGCATGTACCCCTGCAAAATCGTGACTGAAAAATTTACCGCTTCTCCCATAGCCACACTGTACACTATCTGCTATATATACAGCACCATATTTATCACATAATGAGCGGATCTTTTTCAAAAAGCTGTCATCCGCCACATTGATACCACCCACACCCTGTATGCCTTCTATGATGACGGAGGAAATTTCCTTTCCATTTTTTGCAAAACAATCTTCCAGCGCTTCCTCATCATTAAAGGGAAGAAAGATGACATTATCTGTCTCATTTACCGGTGCCACATAATTTTTATTATCTGTAACCGCCACAGCCAGCGATGTACGGCCATGAAATGATTTGCTGAAAGCGATCACTTTTTTTCTTCCGTTATGAAAACTGGCTAATTTCAATGCATTCTCATTAGCTTCGGCGCCACTGTTGCAGAGAAATAATTGATAGTCCTGTTTGCCAGCCACCTTTCCCAGTTTTTCTGCCAGCTCTGCCTGTAAAGGGATGCGGATAGAGTTGGAGTAAAAAGCAATTTTTTCTAATTGTTCTTCTATACGTTTCACCCAATGCGGATGCGTGTGACCGATGCTGATAACAGCATGGCCGCCGTAGAGGTCAAGGTATTGTTCTCCTTTATCATCCCATACATAAGAGCCTTTGGCTTTTACGATGGTGATTTCATTGATGGGATAAACGTCAAATAAATTCATGTAAGATATTTTTACCACTGAGACACAGAAACACTGAAAAAATGCAATGTGTCAATGTCCCTGCGGCAATTAAAAGTAATTTGCTTTATTTTTTAATCCTGTTGCCTTCCTGGGTTTTGCCACTGAGGCACAGAAGCACTGAATATTCTCTGTGTTTCTGTGTCTCTGTGGCTATTAAAAATAGGTTGCTTTCAATTTCAATCCTGTTGTTTCATCAAGGCCAAACATCAGGTTCATGTTTTGTACGGCTTGTCCGCTTGCACCTTTCAGTAAATTGTCTATGGCGGAATGTACCACCAGTTTATTCCCTGCTTTTTCCAATTGCACCACGGCGTTATTCGTATTCACCACCTGTTTTAAAAAGATAGCATGCCTGCTTATATGGGTAAAAGGATGAGTTGAATAAAAATCCGTATACATCTGATACAGCTCTTCAATACCAGGTTCACAATGCAACACAGAGCTCACAAAGATGCCTCTTGTAAAATCTCCTCTCCATGGCACAAAGCTAATATCAACAGGGGATGAAGTTTGTAATTGTAAAAGTGATTCGCCAATTTCTGCAAGGTGCTGGTGTGTTAATGTTTTATAGGCTTGTATATTATTGGCCCTCCAGCTGAAATGAGAAGTGTTGGCAGGAGATTGCCCGGCACCGGTGGAACCGGTAATGCCGGTGGTATACACGTCTTTTAATAAACCGGCTTTTGCCAATGGTAATAAACCAAGCTGAATAGTCGTGGCAAAACAACCCGGGTTGGCAATATTTTTTGCAGCGGCAATTTTGTCCTTGTTCATTTCAGGTAATCCGTATATAAATGAACGGGTACCGGTAGAAGAGCTGGCTGCTAATCGAAAGTCGTTGGCCAGGTCAATGACTTTTATAGTATCACTGATCTTATTTTCTGTAAAGAACTTCGTTGATTCCCCATGCCCCAGGCACAAGAAAAGAACATCAACGTCATTACTAAATGTATCGGTGAATACAAGGTCTGTTTGTCCCAGCAGGTCCTGGTGCACAGCATAAACCGGTTTACCTGCATTGCTCCGGCTATGAATAAAAGCGGTCTCCACACCGGGGTGATTTAATAACAGCCGTATTAATTCACCGCCGGCATAACCTGCCCCCCCGATAATACCCACTTTAATTTTTGCCATCCGTTTCTTCTTTTACCAAATGATAAATAGATGTTTGGTTACCAAATATTTTGCTGAAGCCTCTTACATCATCGCCGGTAAAGCCGGTATTCATTTCCCCATATTTCCCAAACTTGCTGTTCATCAGGTCGAATTTACTTTCAATGCCAATTACCTGGAAACGATAAGGCATCAGTTGCAAAAACACATCACCGGTTACATGCTGCTGGCTATTTTCGAGGAACGCTTCAATATCCCTCATTACAGGATCCAGTATCTGGCCTTCATGCAGCCAGTTGCCATAAAATTGTGCCAGCTGATCTTTCCATTGCAACTGCCATTTAGTAAGTACATGTTTTTCCAGTGCATGATGAGCTTTTAGTATTACCATGGGTGCTGCAGCTTCAAAACCCACTCTCCCTTTTATACCAATGATGGTATCACCCACATGTATATCACGGCCAAGACCATAAGGCCCCGCAATGGTTTGTAAATATTGTATGGCTTCAGATGGATGTGAAAATGACTTGTCGTCCACTGTCACCAATTCTCCTTTAGTAAATCCTAATCGTACTTCCTGGCTGCCGGTTTTAGTTACCTGAGTGGGCCATGCTTCTTCCGGCAGCATACCTTTTGACGACAATGTTTCTTTTCCACCCACACTGGTACCCCAGAGTCCTTTATTGACAGAGTACATGGCTTTATCAAAGTTCATGTCCACGCCTTTCTGTTGAAGGTAGGCAATCTCTTCTTCGCGGCTCAGTTTCAGGTCGCGGATAGGAGTGATGATTTCCACACCGGGGATCATGATATGAAAGATCATATCAAAACGGACCTGATCATTACCGGCACCGGTGCTGCCATGTGCAGCAGCAGCTGCATTCAGTTTCTTTACGTGTGCTGCAATATGTAATGCCTGGCTCAGCCTTTCTGCGGAAACACTTAAGGGGTAGGTATTGTTCTTGAGTACATTTCCAAAGACCAGGTATTTGATGATAGTATCGTAATATGTCTTTACGGCATTTACACTTGTATGCGATGTTACGCCCAGTTTATAGGCATGAGCTTCTGCCTGCAGCAGTTCTTCTTCTGAAAAGCCCCCGGTGTTCACAATGATACTGTGTACTTCATAACCTTTTTCTTCGGCCAGGTATTTTACGCAGTAGGAGGTGTCTAATCCACCGCTGAATCCCAGTACTACTTTTTTTGACATGTATATTATTTAGCGGTTGTTATACGTGAAAAAAATGATGCAGCAGTGATTTGGGTTTGCCGGCCCCGCCATTGGTATCTTTGTCTTTCTTCATAAAAGGTTTCAGCAATTTCCATTGTTTAAATTTTAGCAGGCGCTCAAACCCGTTTTTATTTTCTTCAAAGAATTGTTTTGTTTCTTCAGGCTCATAATGGTCTTTGGGATCGTAGAGCATGGCCGTACACATACAGTTCTTCCTGTCTTTGCTCATCAGTATCTCATAGTTTACACAGCTTTTACAGCCGGCCCAGAAGTCTTCGTCCTGTGTAAGTTCAGAATAGGTAACGGGTTCATAACCCAGGTCACTGTTGATCTTCATCACGGCCAGGCCGGTGGTAAGTCCAAACAATTTTGATTCAGGATATTTTTCCCGGGAGAGGTCAAAAATTCTTTTTTTGATTGATTTGGCCACACCGCTTTTCCTGTAGGCCGGTGCTACTATAAGCCCGCTGTTGGCCACATACTCGCCATGGCTCCAGGTTTCAATATAGCAGAAACCAACCCATTCATTCTGGCTGGTGATAGCTATTACCGCTTTGCCTTCTTCAATCTTTTGCTCAATGTAGTCGGGGGTTCGTTTGGCTATGCCGGTACCCCTTGCAGCTGCTGAAGCGGCCATTTCGTCTGTTATCGTTTTGGAGTAGACTTTGTCTGAAACAGTGGCTACCCTTATGATTATGTTTTGATTGTCCACAGTAAAAGAAAATTGATATAAATGGGGTCACCAGTCCTTAAAATCATTTGTTTGGGGGAACTTCACTGACAGGGACCAGGGTGAGGGGTTCGTCCTGTCAGAATACAGGGCGACGTCGGGGGCGTGAAAAAGTAAACACATCAAAACCTACGGAGTAGACACCGCTGGTAATGGGTGCATGAAAAGCCATTTGTTTTGTATGTGTCAGAATGTTCGTCATGTTTACAAACAAGTTGTAAATTCGACAACAAATGTATACTAATAGTTTAAATATTGCATCAAATTTTTTGTTATAATATAAATGTATGGAAGATCAGTACAACAGCCTTGCGGCAGCGCCTTCGCCCGTCGAACCAATAAAGAGAAAAACCTGGAGAGATAAATTGAGACGCAACTTCAGAACGTTTCTGTTCAGTATTTTCTTGCTGCTTGTTTTTTTAGTGTACTGGTTTTTTTTCAATGTATACAGTGATGGGGAGAGGAAGGGCACCTTAATTAAAATAACACATAAGGGAAATGTTTTTAAAACGGATGAGGGGGAAATGTGGCTGAGCTGCCGCAATACGATGAATGCGGAGAAATTCTATTTTTCTGTTACGAACGATAGTATTGCACTGGTGCTGAAAAACCTGCAGGATGAATGTATACAGCTTACTTACAAACAATACAGGGCTATTCTGCCATGGAGGGGAGACAGTAAATATATTGTGACAGGGGTAATAAAAATTCTGCCGCGTCAGCAGGAGTAAAGAAGGAAGATGGCCGGCCGCTTATGTATGTCTGGGGTTTCTTTTTTCCAGTCGCTCACCGTCATTGTTTTTATCCATTCATCGCTTCCTGTAATATCAACTGCTATGCAAAGCCTGGTGGTGGGGGTGCAATTTTTAAGAATTGCTTCTATCAGTTGGTTATTCCTGTATGGTGTTTCAATAAATATCTGCGTGCATTTTTTCTTAGCTGATTCTGCTTCCAGTTCCTTCAGCGCTTTTACCCGCAGGTGGTTATCAATGGGCAGATAGCCGGTAAATTGAAACTGTTGCCCGTTCATTCCGCTGGCCATTAATGCCAGTAAAATAGAATTGGGGCCTGCCAGGGGTTTCACCGTTACTTTCATTTCCTGTGCTATGGCAATTAATGCCTGTCCGGGATCTGCCACACCGGGGCAACCGGCCTCGCTGATGATGCCAATCGTTTTTCCTTCTTTTATTTTTTGTCTGAATACAGGTCCCGATGCTTCATTGATCACCAGCCATTCATAATCATCAATAATTATTTCCTGTCCGGGCAGACAGGCTTTCCAGAGCTGTTTAAAAAAGCGGCGGGTGGTCCTTTCATTCTCCACAAAAAATACCTGGCAATTTTTAATAGCTTCTGTAATATAAGGAGGTACTGCAGCTATCCCTTCTTCCTGCAATAGCGAGGGTATCAGGTATACAGCAGGCATCAGTTATTTTTTACTTTATGAACAGTGAGAGTGGCGGCTATGATGGCGTAGGCAGGGGCAAGAATAAGAACGATATGCGTCAGGTAAAATAAGATCCCGTTGCCAATAGCAAGCCCCTTATGCCGGCTGGTAAAGGCAATGCTTTGTGCGGGGTTAAAATTAGCACGGGCAAAACTATAATCCAGCATTGAGCAGCCGAAATAATAACATTCCATCAGCAAAGCAATAATAGGAGTGATCCAGCCTATTACCGGCACCAGCGACAACAATATCAGGGCCAGCAGGTATACAGATTGCCAGCCACAATTTCGGAGTGCCAGCCGGCTGCTGCGGATACAATCCTTTTTCAGTTCCGGCCAGTTAAATGAGTGGTCCTTCCCTTCAATAATGGCTTCTGTTTTTTCACTCAGATAGGCAAAAACAGGGGAGCCAATAATAAGGATAAGGTACTTGAAAATGGAAAAATAAAAAAGAACAAGAACCAGCCGCAGCATCATTCCTGTCATTACAAATAAGAAACTCAGCCATTCGCTTCTTTCTTTTTGCAGCCAGCTTTCTATACCCAACCGGCTGCTTATCCATGAGATCACATGATTTGAAGATTGCCAGAAAAAAAACATACCTGCAAAAAAGAGGATCGTATAAATAAAACCAGGGAGCATTATCCATTTAAACAAACGGTTTTTTTGGATAAACCGGTGTGCTTCACCCCAGGATTGAACTGCTATGACGATTTCTTTGAGCAAAATGGTAATTTGGCGGGTAAATATAGTGAATGGTGAATAGTGAATGGTCAATGAGTAAATAAAGTTTCTACAAGGCGTATGAAAAAGCTGTCAGGTGATTTTTATAATCGGCAAAATGTGTTGCAAATTGCGAAAGAGTTGCTGGGAAAAATATTGATAACGAAATGGGAGGGTATTGTTACAGCCGGCCGGATAGTGGAGGTGGAGGCCTACAATGGTATTATAGATAAAGCCTCACATGCAGCTGGTGGCAGAAGAACGGCCCGCAATGAAGTGATGTATGCCGGCGGGGGTGTGGCCTATGTGTATCTCTGTTATGGAATCCATCATTTATTTAATGTGGTTACCAACCGGGCGGATATCCCACATGCCATTTTGATCCGGGCGGTGGAGCCGGTAAAGGGCATCACTAAAATGGAGAAAAGAACCGGCAAAAAAAGAACAGATTACTCAATAACAAGGGGCCCCGGCAATGTGGCAAAAGCATTGGGACTGCATACTTCTCATACCGGTTATTCATTATCGGGCAGCGATGTATTTATTGCTGATGACGGATTTATATATCCTGACAATAAAGTTGTGGCTTCACCAAGAATAGGCGTTGATTATGCCGGGGAAGATGCCCTGCTGCCCTACCGGTTTTATGTAAAAAATAATCCGTTTGTGAGCGGGAGAAGAGAGCAGTCAGACATGTCATATAAGTCAAAAGGGAAGTCAAATCAGTCATACAAGTCATTTGATTAATTTGACCGATTTGCCTTTTTTGCCTTATTTTCTTATAACTTGAAACCAAAATATATCGCTTGACAAAACAACAACTCAAATTCATTTCGCTGTTCGCTGGTATTGGAGTTTCTCTTTTGCTATATTTTATTAATCCGTTTGGAGTTGAACAGAAAGCATCTATTGTATTGGCCGTTGCCGGTTTGATGATTACCTGGTGGGTTACAGAAGCCCTGCCTATGCCGGTAGTGGCTTTAGTACCATTAATATTTTTTCCGCTGCTCAGAGTTTCCACCCTGGAAGAAACAGCAGCCCCTTATGCCAACCCGGTTATCTTTTTATTTATGGGCGGCTTTATGCTGGGCCTGGCTATAGAAAAATGGAACCTGCACCGCCGGATAGCCCTGAATATAGTCAGGATGACAGGCACCAGCGGTGATAAAATAGTACTGGGTTTTATCCTGGCAACGGGATTGCTGAGTATGTGGCTCAGCAATACGGCCACCACCATGATGATGTTTCCTATAGCGCTATCCGTTATTCATGTGATGAAGGAGAATCATACTGGTGAAGGGAATATGTCCAATTTTTCACTGACTATCATGCTGGCAATAGCTTATGCTTCTAATATTGGTGGTATAGCCACCATCATTGGCACACCCCCCAATGTGGCGTATGTTGGTTATATACAAAAGAAGTATGACTATGATGTGGATTTTGTAAGCTGGATGCTCATCTGCACGCCGCTGGCAATTTTATTACTGGCTTGCTTATATTTTACAATGGTAAAGTGGTTGTTTCCCAATAAAATCAAATCAAATAATGCCACCCGGCAGCTTATTCAGAATGAACTGGCGCAACTGGGCCCGTTATCAGTGGCTGAAAAAAGGGTGCTCATTATTTTTGCAGGAACTGCTTTCCTATGGATTACCAGGGGGATTATCAATGACATCCAGCATGTATTTAAATTAGACGACACTATCATCGCCCTGTTATGTGCAGTAGCCTTATTTATTTGTCCTTCAGGAACCCTTCGCCGGGCAAAAAAAGATCCGGCAGATATTGATGCCAGTCACAACTCTTTACTGGAATGGGGCGACACTTCTAAAATGGCATGGGGGATTTTATTGTTATTCGGTGGCGGCATTGCATTGGCCGGCACATTAGAAAAAGCCGGATTGATGCAGCAAATGGGGGTATGGCTGGCGCAATTTTCCGGAAACGGACTTATCCTGGTTTTTGTCATCACACTGGTATCACTTTTTATCAGTGAAGTAATGAGCAATGTGGCACAGGTGATTGTATTTGCCCCGGTGGTTTCATCACTGGCAGATGCAGCAGGTATCAACCCTTTGTTATTGGGTATACCAATGACCCTTGCTGCAAGTTGTGCCGGAATGCTGCCTATGGGTACGCCACCCAATGCTATCGTATTTGCCAGTGGCCATATTAAACTCAGGCAAATGACAAAAGCCGGGTTTGTAATGAATATTATTTCTGTAATCCTTATAACATTATTCTGCTGGTTCCTGTTGCCGTTATTGATGAAGATGTAATGGAGGGAATTAATGAAATGAAAAGGAAAACTGTGCTATTTCTTAATGCAGTTAATATAATCGCCAAAGGCGATACAATAAGAATGCGAAACTGCAAATTTCGCATAGCAGAAGCCAAAGGCGATACAATAAGAATGCGAAACTACAAGTTTCGCATAGCAGAGATATAATAAGAATGTGAAACTGCAAATTTTGCATAGCAGAGACCCTGTGGAGAGTGGTCTAAAATCTTGGACAATTCAGCTTCTTCGCATTAGGATCTGAAGGTTTCTTAATATAGATCAGCGACACTTCCATACCACCCCTGGAATTGGAAGCCGGTTTCAGGCTGGATGTATTCGCATCATAAGATGCCCCGATTTGTATGCCGGAAAACTCAAGTCCTATGTATGGGATGGCCGCATCATTAAACCGGTACCATGCACCGATATAAAAATTGGTGGGGTTTTCATCGCTGTTATTTACATTGTAACTAAATGCTCCGCCCACTACCGTATTATGTGCTTTTGCCTGTATACTGTGGTTGGCAGCGATATGCAGCGCATGATATGATCCGATGGGTATTTTGCCACCGGCCTGTATAGTGGTACGGGCAGACAACAGGTAGTCGCCGCCACGGAAACTTTCTTTTGGTCTGTTTATATGGTACATCGAAGCGCCTATATAATAGTTGTTGTAGCCATTGGTGCTTCCGTTAAATAATATACCGGCATTCAAATCAAAATAGCTAATGGAAATTTGCTTGCTGCTGAAGATCTCACTGGTAACGCCGGTAAAACCAAGTGGAGTCAGTTCATCTTCAAAATCAACTTTGGATATATCCAGCCTTTTATTCACAAATGTTCCCTGGAATCCGGCACCGATCTGGTTAAAGCCATCTTCGTCCAGCCCTTTATGATAAGCAAACGAAAGTCCTGCATAATTAGTTACCAGTACCCCATCACCGGCACGGTCTGTTACACCCAGGATGCCGACACCCATCTGATCAATATCAGACAACCTGTTTTTTAAAACACCAAAATCTATAGAAGCTGTACGGGTTACAAAGGCATTATTGATAGTAGGCCATTGATTCCGGAAATTACCTGCCACCCGGAAACTGCCATCAAATTTTCCTGTTAATGCCGGATTTAGTGTAAGCGGAGAGGCAAAAAATTGGGAAAAATTGGGATCCTGTGCCTTTGACACACTTGCCAATGCCACACAAACCGTAAGGGTAGAAAGAATTTTTTTCATCGCAGCTATTAATGTTTTTTCACTTATTTGGACGAAAGTGTTTCTAATGCCAGTCAGGCTATTTGGTAAACGAATAACCAGTAGTTGTAATTGCCTAACCTGCTTTCTACTTTCCGCCCGGTACGAAATGGCAAAATACAACAAAATACAGACCTTTAAAAGAGAAATATTGCTGCTTTTAAGGGCGGTTTCTTGCTTTTCACTATCCGCCACAAGCCAGGTTCTTCCATTTTCAGTACTCTGCGGGCAGCGAAGGGCGAAAAGCCTGCAGCTTTTCTCACATCTGCACTTTTGTCCCAAACGCCAGATCTCCTGCATCCCCCAGCCCCGGAACGATATATCCCTTGGCCGTCAGTTCATCATCAATATCCCCGCACCAGATAGTGGCCGAAGGCTCCTCTCGATGTACATATTCTATGCCAACAGTACAGGCAATGGCCACTACAATATGAATTTCCTTTGGTCTGCCTTCTTCTTTCAGGAAATGGATGGTTTTTACGAGGGAAGAACCCGTGGCCAGCATCGGGTCAGAAATAATGATCACCCTGTTTTCCAGTTCCGGACAGGACACATAATCCAGGCTTATTTCAAAACTGCCGTCTTTATTGTGCTTGCGGTAGGCCGAGATAAATGCATTATCCGCCTGGTCAAAATAGTTGAGTAAACCATTGTGAAGCGGTAAGCCGGCTCTCAGGATGGTGGCAAGTACGGGCTGTTCTTTAATCATTTTATGCACCGCAATGCCCAGGGGTGTTTGAATCTCCTTTTCTTCAAAGGGCAGCACTTTACTGATTTCGTAGGCGGCCACTTCGCCAATCCTTTCCAGGTTGCGGCGAAAACGCATCCGGTCTGTCTGTATAGCTACGTTACGCAACTCACTTACCCAGGTGCTTATTAAAGAATGTTGCTGGCTGAGGTTGATTACCATTTTTGTTTTTTTGTTTTTTTGATTACCTGCCGTGGTAAACTGCCGCCTGAACAAAAGGAGTACTTTTGAGATAAGCAAATCTAAAATCCCCGCCTGACCATAACAAATAAATATTTTTGCAGGCGGGCGGGAAAGATCAACAATCAAAAATCCGATTATGGTTTACCGGGCAATTGGTTTACAAAGCGATATTTCACCCGGGGGGCTGGAAATAGTCTTTGTGGAATTTCAGGAACAGGCTGGCAAATGGAGTTTTGAGGTATTACATGCGGATAACTATGCCTACCCCGAAGAATGGAAAAACCGGTTAGCCAATGCCGCCAGTTTATCTGCTGTAGATTACCAGGCACTTCATGCCGATTATGGCCAATATACCGGGCAACAGGTCAACCGGTTTATTGAACAGTATAAATTGCAGTATAAAGTGGCATTGATTGCTTCGCCGGGCCATACAGTATTTTATTCCCTGTGCCTGAAAATCCCGGTACAGGCAGGAGATGGCGCTGCAGTTGCTGCTGCCACTCATTTACCGGTGGTCAGCGATTTTTTTTCTGTAGACCATGCGATGGATGGCCGGGAAAAAAGCCGGGATACTGTAATGCAAAAACTGGGTATAGGCCAAGGGGCAGCAGTTGAAAGCAATGCCTTATTAAATGCTTTTATGGGTGTATTGCGCTGGCGGCAGGAGTTTAATGTGTTTGCAGCAGAAACGGGTGCTGTCCGCAATAGTATCGGCGGCGCTTTATGGACGGGCCAGGATGCTTAATTAAAAACTCATTCTTTAGTTCCGGTTTTTACCATAAATTTATTTTATGCAAAACACCAAAAAAACCGCTTCGCCTTCCATAGAAAAAAAAGAACCGCTACCCGGCTCCATGGAAGAGGTTTTATTATTCAGAAAAATACAGCACCAGTTTCCCCGGCAGTTTCGCAAAGCATTTCCGGATAAACTGGCTGCTAAATCAGTTATTATTATTCCCTCTATCACACTCGATCAGGAGATACTGGCAAAGGTTTCCGGCCATATACATTACGAAGAAAGATTATTGTGTTTGCTGATGTTGTTGCGCATGCCCCGTACCCATGTGGTATATATTACCAGTATGCCTATTGACCCTGTCATTATTGATTATTACCTGCATTTGCTGCCCGGCATTACCCGGCATCATGCATTGCAGCGGCTTACTATGCTTAGCTGCTATGATGCATCCTCAAAATCGCTGACGGAAAAAATTCTGGACCGGCCCAGGTTGATTGAACGGGTAAAACAAAGTATTCCTGCGGGTAATGTGGTGCACATGGCCTGTTTTAATGTAACAAAGTATGAACGCACATTATCGGTAAAATTAGATGCCCCCATTTATGGTTGTGACCCGGAGCTATATGAGCAGGGTTCAAAAAGCAACAGCCGCAAAATATTTAAGCAATGCGGCCTGCCGGTGCCTGCCGGTTTTGAAGATTTGAAAAATGAAGAAGAGATTGTAGAGGCGCTGGCCGAATTAAAACTGAATGACCCGGGCCTTCAAAGAGCAGTTGTAAAAATGAATGATGGTTTTTCCGGTGAAGGCAACGCCGTTTTTTCATATCAGGGAATAGAAGAACAGGCGGAATGGAAACCCTGGATTGCGGAGGAGATTTCCACCCGGCTCAAAATTGTGGCAGGAGATCTTTCCTACAGGGATTTTATGTACAAGTTTCAATCCATGGGTGGTATAGTGGAGGCATTTGTGGAAGGTGAAATTAAAACATCTCCTTCTGTACAATGCCGTATCAATCCATTGGGTGATTGTAAAATTATTTCCACGCATGACCAGGTGGTGGGAGGTGAAAGCGGCCAGGTGTATCTGGGGGCTTATTTTCCTGCCAATGAAGAGTATGCTATTGAAATAGGAAAGGCAGGATTAAAAGTGGCCGAAGCGTTGCAAAAGAATGGAGTAATGGGCCGTTTTGCGGTGGATTTTATTTCAGTAAAAGAGAATGACAACTGGAATCATTATGCTATTGAGATCAACCTGCGGAAAGGCGGTACCACTCATCCTTATATATTATTACAATTTTTGACAGATGGAGATTATGATTATGAAAACGGTTTGTATTTAACTGCCAACCGGCAAACCCGGTATTACTATTGCTCAGATAATTTGCGCAGCGAAAAATATATTGGTATTACACCTCCTGATTTAATTGATATTGCCATGCTGCATCAGTTACATTATGACGGCACTTCGCAGGAAGGGGTGATGTTTCACCTGATAGGGGCACTTTCACAATTTGGGAAGCTCGGTGTGGTATGTATTGGCAGCACGCCGGAAAGGGCTAAGAATTTTTATGAGCAAACGGTGAAGGTACTGGATGGGGAATGCTGATTAATTTTACAACCCCAATACATCTCTCAGCTTTCCATAACCGCTCCTGCTTACCGGTACCTTGGCCCCGGAGCGCAGCACTGCTACATGGTTATCTTTTTCATAGGGATCTATCCGGGTTATCTGCTGCACATTCACAATATAGGAACGGTGCGAACGGACGAATAACTGCCCATCCAGCGACTGCTCAAAATGGCTCATCGTTTTATTCTTCAGGAAATAGCCTTCAGTGGTGTGAATCTTTACATAATCATCCGCTGCTTCTAAATAAAATACATCATGCACGGGAATGATCTTTATTTTACTGCCATTCTTTACTACAATACGGTGACTTTGCGTGGGCGACAGGGAAGCAGATTCCAGCAGGTCCTGTGTGGCTTTTTCTGTTTGTGTTGATTTCTGTTCATTCCATTTGGCAACCGCTTTGTCAAACCGTTCCTGGTTAAATGGTTTTAATAAATAATCAACAGCGTGTGATTCAAATGCTTTGATAGCATATTCATCAAATGCAGTGGTGAATATAACAAAAGGAGGTTGTTCAATCAGTTCCAGCATTTCAAAGCCGGTTATCTTGGGCATTTGAATGTCGAGAAAGATAAGATCTGGCTGGTGTTGCTGAATGGCTTTCAGACCCTCAAAACCATCTCCGCATTCCTGCATTAATTGCAACTGCGGATGTTTTTGTAAATATTCATTTACAATGCTCCTTGCCAGCGGCTCGTCATCTATAATAATTACTTTGCTCATATCATTTTTCCTTGTGGGATTTTTACAATGGTTGTAAAGATATTTTCTTTCGTTATCGTTGTCAATAAATCTGTTCTTGCAAATAATAAGTATAATCTTCGCTGCACAGATTTCAATCCAAAACCGGTTCCCTGTTTAGGAGAGGAAGTTTCCGGATCAAAGGGGTTTAATACTTTAATGACCAGGTTATCTCCTTCCCTGGCTGCATACAGTCGTATTACCGTTTCGCCAATTGTATCATATAAACCGAACTTGATGGCATTTTCCATTATTGGCTGTAATAATAAGTTGGGTAGTTTTAACTCCTTTGTATTTTCCTCCACTTCTATGTTGGTGGCAAGGCGGTTGCCAAACCGTACTTTTTCAATGTCCAGGTAGAGTTGCAGGTATTGCAATTCTTCCCGCAGGGTTACCCATTGTGTTTCTTCTTTTTTGATAGTGCCACGTAAAAAATCTGATAACTGCTGTACCATTTTTCTGGCTTCTTCCGGCCGGCTGCCTATCAGTGCATTGATAGAGTTTAAACTATTAAATAAAAAATGGGGTTGCAGTTGCTGCCGCAGCTTGAACAGTTCGGCTTCTTTGGCTAATTTTTCTGCATCTGCTTTTCGTGCTTCATTATCTTTCTGCTCTTTCTGGCTAAACCATAAAATGCTTACAAGGGTAATACAGCCCAGCAATAGAAAACCAATGCTGAAGCGGATAGGTATAGAGTGCTGCAGTATTTCACTATACCCTTCATAGTACGAGCTCAGCATTAATTGCAGTAGCCAGCGGGAAAGCAGTATCCATACAACAGACAGTAACAGGCAAAGGGCAAAAATATTAACATGCTGTTCAGCCTTGGGCAGATAATAGCGGAGAATGGTCATTACCAGCAGGCTCAGCATTAATAGGATGGAATTGCTTATCACACTGTCGAGTATGGCCCCCTCCCACGAAAGACCGAACCAATGCAGTACACAGGCGTGGTCTGTGAGCATAACAGCCCAGAAAATAATAAAGATGGCAAGAAATTTTTTTTCTGAAAGTGGTGAGTTTGCCATGCTGTTTATACCAGGTTCAGTAGTTCCAATGTATTACCAAAACGAATCTGCTCAGCTTTTTTATGAACGATATGAAGGTACATGTCAGCATTTTCCTTTTCTTCTATCCGGGAATATATTTCTGCGCCATCAATCAGATCGTTTAGCTGGTACAATTCGCTTACGCTGATAAACTGCCATTGGACCAGTTGCTGGTTATTATTAAAAAAAATTTCTTCTTCACGGCCACCCAATAATTGTGCTTTATGAAAGGCCTCTTCTTTACTGCCGGCGGATAACAGGCGGAGTTGTTCATCAAACTGTGCGGTGTGGGTGCCATCTCCGCAGATGATACGAAAGACCATTTTTGCAAGATACCAGTTCATGTTGGTTGTTGGTTTATCGGTTAATCAGTTAATTAGTAATCGTGTTATTTTGAAAGTGTTATACAATTCACCCTTGCCCACCGTAGCCTTGGCGAAGGCGGGATTCACTTCAAAAGCTTTTTATTTCAATACCGCCAAAAATCACGGTGCCTTTTAGCAATAATAGTTTTTCAGGGTTATCAGTAAGGCTTTGCATATTGCGTTTATCTTCCAGTCCGCCAAAAATGGTAACTGCCTCTGATCTTACTGTCCAGTTGGAAGGAAGAATTAACTTGGTGCCGCCGAAAATGGTGGTGAGTTCAATTATGGCGGTGCCTTTAAAATCAGCACGGGTAAGATCCAGTTCAGTACCGCCAAAGATATTTACCAGGTCGCCGCCTTTAAAGTTTTTGGAAATGATATTCTTTTTTGCTCCGCCAAAAATAGAAGTGCTGTCTACAAAATCTTCCTGGTAATCCTGCTGGCTCTCGTAGGTTTCATCTGCCAGATTTGCATCTTCTGTTATGCCTGCCTCACCGGGTTCAGGTTTTTTTTTTGTGCTATCTGGCCATTGCCATTGATGTCGGCGACGGGGCCTTAATACTAAAAAAACACCCAGTATGATCAATGCCATTGGCCATATATACCTGCGGATGTTAAGATCCGGTACTATTTGTGAATAAAGAAAAAAGCCACCTACCAGTACCAGGATAAACCAGGAGGTTCCCCGAAAACCGTGTTTGATACCAACAAAAAATCCCAATGTAATGAGGAGCATTGGCCAGCCAAAAAGCCAGAAGGGCAGGCTGGGAATGGAAGTTTTTAACAGGGCTGCCACACCTACCAGTACAATGAATAATCCAGTCCATATATGACTGTGTGGGCTTCGATTTGCCATATCGTACTCCCGGTGCTTTTTCCACTCGTTGTTCCACTCATCCCGGCACCGTCTTCGTTCTTCCCTTCTCTTTTCACGCCTGTCTTTATAATTATCCATTCTTTTCAATTTTAACCAAAACTAAGGGGTGAATAGTGAATGGTCAATAGCGAATGGGTATGCTGAAGCCCAATCTCGGTGAATGGCGGTAAAGGGGGGGTGAAAAGGGTGGGTGTATGTGTAGCCGTCTCATAAATTGCTCCCCCAAAATCCCCCAATTCCCCTTATTTGTTAGGATAGTTAGTTGATAGTTGTGAACTTTGTAGTATGAATGATAAAGAAGTAATACTAACAGCCCTCCAAAGAGAGAGGGATGAACTGCATGATAAGATTATGCAAGTGGATAGGATAATTAAGAAGGTTAAGAACGTGGATTATTCAAGTGATATTATAAACGATAGCCCTAAACAACTTGAAGCAACAATAGCCAGTAATCAGCCTGTTAAACCTATTTCGCTTTCCACATCTACTGATATTAAGGTGCAAATACTAAGAGTGTTTGAGATATTAGGTAGAGCATCCAAGTTAAGCGAGATACAGGTTGAATTTACCAAATTGACAGGCAGCAATTATAGAGTCCGGGACGTTGTTCGTGGCCTGAAACAGTCAAAGATATTATTGATGTTAAAGCTAATTGACTCACATCGTGGTATATTATGGGTTAAGAAAGATTGGGTTAGAAATGGTGTATTATTAGACGAATACAAGCCAGAAGGCTTTGACCTGTTCTATCAGCCAAGCAATGTGATATACGAATAAAAATATTTTAGTTGAAAGTTTGCAACTATCATTTATTTACCTATATTTACTTTATGGCTGTCAATCTTAAATGGCTCAAAACTGTTAAGAACTTTGCTTTAGGTCACAATGTGACACCAGCCTACATATATAAATTAGTGAAAGAAGGAAGAATGGAATTAGTCATGGTTGACGGTGTGAAATTCGTTGACGTAACAATGTACAAGGATATTCCCGTAACAAATAGACGCAAATAGCAGTCTATATTTTTTTATCTAACTTAGTTGAAAGTATTAAACTATGAACAATAAATATACAATAACACAGTTTAGGAATGACTTCCCGGATAATGATGCTTGTTTGCATCGGCTGTATGAATTAAGGTATAAAAACCTTGTGTGTCCTAAATGTGACAGCGATAAACCATTTACCAAAGTAAAGGATAGGAGGGTGTACCAATGCCCTTCCTGTGCTTACCAATTATGCCCTACTGCTAATACTGTATTTCATAACTCATCTACCCCTCTTACACATTGGTTTTATCTAATCTTCTTACAAACAACAACCCGGAATGGTGTTGCAGCTAAAGAAGTAGAAAGGCAATTGAATGTGTGCTATAAGACAGCGTTAAGAATGTGTCACCAAGTTAAAAAGCTAATAGCTGATAAAAAAAGTGAACTATCTAAAGGCATTGTTGAGATAGATGAAACCTATGTAGGTATGAAGGCGGCAAATATGACCAAAAAGAAACGGGCATCAATGATTGACGCTAACAATACATTTAAAGATAACAAAACAGGTATTATGGGCTTTGTTTCAAGGGATGGGCAAGTTAGGACGGAAGTGATGTTTCCCGGCAAAACATTCAAGGAAAGAGTTAGAGATAACGTTAGCCCAGATGCTACCATTGTTACTGATAGTCATTTAGGGTATGAGGGTCTTAGTATAGAATATACAGCACATGAAACCGTAAATCATAACGCAGGTGAATATAAGCGAGATAATTGGCACACAAATACAATAGAGGGCTTTTGGTCACAATTAAAAAGAACGATTAAAGGCACACATATTCATTGTGATGCAAAGTATTTACAATTATACGCTGATGAAGTTGCCTTTAGGTATATGAACCGGGACAGACAGGCCGAAATGTTTGATATTATTTTGAGCCACGTTGTTTAGTCTTAACAGCCTTTTTAAGGGCTTTATTAAAGGCATCTTTCCCTCCCTGGGCTAATTCTTTCCCCTTTATAAACTTCTCATAGCCTTGAGTAAGTTTTTCCATTGGAGTTTTACTTTTTTTAGCCATCATTCCTTAGAAATTATATCTTCAAAGAAGTCAGAATAAATCTTGTCACCCTTCAAATATTCATTATAAAGCCTTATAAACTCATCGTTAAAAATATCTACTAAGTCTGCTTCCTTTTTGGAAGAAATTAAAATAGATAAAGGCGGGAAGCTGAGTTGAAAAACGCCGTCATCAAAGGTCACTTCAGTTTCCAAAGAATAATTGAATTTGATTAATTTACCATCATTAAAAGCGGCGCTATCTATATGTATTGGAAACGACTCAACTGGTCTTACTCCAAACATAATTTTATCTTTAGGGAACAAAGAAATTTGGTCACCAACTTTGTCGGCAACATAATATCCTGTAACTAAAACCTGTTCTGGAAGAACTGCTATATCTGGTATTTTCTTTACCTCTGGTATTAATCGAACCTTTTCAGATTTAGGAACACGTTTATAATGCTTATTGAATTTTTTAGAGTAATCCGTAATATTCAATGTGATTTCAGTATTGTTAATTATTTCAAGTATAGGAGTGAATATTTTTTTCCTGCTTTCTACATCAAACTTGTCAACCAAACTATCTATATCTTTTGGTGAGGCGAAGTCATTATCTAACACTTCTTTTTGAAATGATTTGAGAACTTCAGTAGTAAACTCTTGTAGCAAGTCGGTATTATCTAAGCTGTCAATTTTTATACTTTCGGCTGCAATACCCGCATGGAAACTATTGAGATTTAAATATACAAGACGAAGACGTGAGGCTGATGAAAGGGATTTTGCTGTTGCTGTAATTGTTTTATCATCCACCTTGTTTGCAGCTAATATGTTACTTACCCTATATGACACAAATTCTGAAAACGATTTGCAAACATTTTGTAAAACCTGCCATATGTCTTTAATGCCTACGGTAGGGCCTAACCTATTAGTTGATGGTTCTACGTTAAAATAAAGTCCTTTTAGTTCCCAATCCTTTATGTAACTAATTGCTTTTACTTTTAATTCATAAACTTCGGGTAATTCAAATTTAAAATATGCAGTTTGTTCGGGCTTATAATTTTCTGGCAAATCTGTTACATATATATGAACTACACTTTTATACTTAATTGCATTATCTATATCTACTACATAAATAAATTTATTGTTCTTAGGGAATAAACCAGCAAGAGGCAGTGACCCGCATAAATAATAGAGTAAATCTTGTTCTTCAACTTGCCATACAAGCCACCTATTACATTCTTCATTATTGTCAACCCAATAAAACAAAATATCATTACCCCTTGTATCCTTATAATGGGAAAGCAGTGGCCCATCCAATTCAATTAAATCGGAAACCTTGTTTATTCCATCAAACGGGAATTCTGGAATTATATGACCTTTTATATCAATCATACAGGAATTAAAACTGGATCAAAGGTTTTTTTCATGTCACATTTTTCATACTCATAAAACCCAAAGTGTTCTTTTTTTATTTTGGTTGCTACACCATCTGTTCTCTTTATGTCACCCTTAGCGATATGGGTGTAATTAACAAACTGCTGATGCTTAATTTCAAGGTTATCTTTGTATTCTTTAAGCCTTTTTCTGGCCTTTTTTTCTGTTGTAAAAAAAGATGCCCCACACCTGCTGCAAATTAAATCTCCCATTAATAAACGAGGGGGAGATTTTTTCCTTTTTCTGTCATACTCTATATTAGGTAAGAAATTTAATTCATGGGTAATTGGCGAATGAACCCATCTATATGCGGTCATTTCAATTTCCGCACAATCATCCCCCGGACATTGATTTGTCATTTGAAATTCATCAATCAAATATTGATACTTTAATTGCATAGAATAACCTGATTGTGGCAGGAACTGTAATGCTACAAAAAATAGGGCTAAAACGGAAGTGCTACTAAATAAATTTCTAATTGCCATACAAACAGTATATTTGTGATGGCATTAAGAGAGAGCCAACCTAATTACAGCCTATTACCAGTAGGCTGTTGTCATTTCTGACAGTTCCCACCAAAGATATGCAGTCCTTCCGGTATTCAAAGACATTGATTTAAATCAACAATTTTACTTATGAAAGGGCTACATATACACCAAAGGGTGCCACGAATTGCACCAATTACACGAATCAGAACACTTCTGTATTAATCTGTATTTATTCGTGTATTTCGTGCAATTCGTGGCTAAAAATTAAGACAGTGAACTGCTCCAGATCAATTGGTAGGGATCAGTTTTTCCTTTGACGCAGGTAAAAAGGAAACAGGTGATAAAGGGCATATTGATAGGTTCCTGTCCATCTTCAAAATTGATGGCCATGGTACCGCTTACATAGGTTTCTGTTGAGGAAGTTTCAAGCGCCTTTAATCCGCGTGGAATGTTTTCTTTACTATAGCCCAGCTCATATCTGCGACAGGCCAACCGTTCCACCAGATTTTGTATAAATCCGGGTTCGTCGAAAAAGGCAGAGATGTGTAAAGACTGTTTCATAACAAGGCGTTTAACTTTTTGACCCTGTTCTGTCTCCACTTTTTCCTGCCCTTCGGAGAGTCTTTTTGCTATTTACTGATTAGATGCAGTAAACAGTTTTTTATTTATTAAAGGAATGTGAAAGTTGAGATAATAAAAAACCGTCCCGTGATGAACGGGACGGTTTGTATATCAAAGGTAAGCAAGCTTAGAAGTTGAATCGTAAACCCAACTGAACCTGCCAGCGGGACAACAGGTCCGGGCTGTCAATAAAGGTTGTTTTTTGCGAAGGATCAAACTGGTAAGTGGGCGCATTGTTATTATACGTCACAGATAATGGTTGGTAATAGCCGGAAGTGGTGGCATATTTACGAACTCCCCACTGGCTGCTGATAAGGTTGCCAAGGTTAACCACATCTATACTGAACTGCAGGCTTTGTTTTGTTTTTGCGTTTAAAATAAGGTCCTGCAGTATGCGAAGGTCCAGCTGGCTGTACCAAGGGGATTCACCACCATATTTCTCCGTATACTGGCCCCTTAACCCACCGAGGTATTTATCCTGTGCAATAAAGTTCTTAAATGCGGTGCGTTGTGCTGCCTGGTTTTGAATATTTCCATTTACATCCAGTAAAGGTGTAAAAGTCATATTGTCTATTTCGCTGTCGGTAGGCACAAATAATAAGTCGTTGGTGCCGGTGCCATCATTGTTTATATCACCACCATACACATACGCAAAACGGTTGCCTGATGTCCAGGAACTGAACAGCGAAACAGTGGTTCCCCATTTTTTGCCACGACCATAAGCATAACTTTTAGAAACGGCTGCAATAAAACGATGTTTATTGCCATACAGGGAGTTGGAGTTGATCGCTTTATTGGCATTATTCAGGATGGGGTTACGGTCAAAAGCATCGCTGGATATTTCTGCAGAAATCGAACTGGCATCTTTGGCTATGCCAAAATTATACGCCGCCATTGCATACAATCCTTTTTTGAATGTTTGTTGTGCTTGTAATGACAGGTTAAACTGGTATCCTTCTTTAGTGTTCGTGAATACATAGGTGTTGTTTGCGCCCTGATTAGCAGGAAGGTAAACACTTCTTTTATCGCCTGTTCCGGAGTTTAGCACACCTGCCGGAGTTCCTAATTTATAATTACGAACCATCATGGCATTTACATCTTTAGTATAGGCTACATCCACAGTGAAGATGGTTCCGGATTTAATCCTGAAATCGGTACCGATATTGGTACGCCATACCTGGGGCCATTTGAAGTTGGCATCTGTAACACAATAAAAGAAGCTGAAGGGATTGCCAATATGATTACCCAGCCATACAAATGGGAAGCGGCCGGTAAATAAACCCGATCCACCGCGAAGCTGTAATGATTTATCGCCTTTCACATCCCAGTTGAAACCAACTCTTGGTGAGAAGAGTGGCTTCCTGGTGGGAAGTTTTGTATTATCCAATGCTTTACCGGGACCGTTTTGTATTGGCTTTCCATCTGCATCAAACAGTGTAAGGTTATCTGTATTAGAAAAAGTGGGAGAGAAGAAATCGGTGGTGCCTGTATAGTTTCCGGCACCATTGAAATTCGGGCTTTCATATTTGAATTTATTTTCAAAATAAACCGGCATATCCATTCTCAACCCAATGGTTAATTTAAAATTTTTGCCGGCTTGTATTTCATCCTGTGCATAAGTGGAAAATTGGCCTACTGTTAAATAATACCAACTCCACTTATCAGCAGCGGCCCTGTTTTTTGCATAATTCACATCCACATCCAACGGATAAGCACCGAATACCAATGCACCGCCTGCTGGTACACTGTCTTTGAATGTTTGAATATCGGTATCCCAGAACAAAGTGGGGCCATAACCTGTCAGGTTGAAGGAGTTGGCAAATTTAAATGATTCAAAAGAAGCGCCAAACGTAAAGCTGTGGTTCTTTTTATACAGGTTGAAATCATTGGTGATCTGAAAAGCATCCTGGTTCAGCCGGTTATTGATAGAAAAAGGCTCATGTCCGGCAACGATATACCGGGTATTGTTTTTTGAGATATTCACCACAGGGAAGGGCGTGGAGAAGGGATTGCGGCTGTCGCGGAAAGTGGTATAAACAATTCTCAGTTTATTAGCTGCATTGCCTTTGAAATTCGATTTCAATTCTGTGCCAAATGAATTCAGCTTATTTACAATCTCATAGCCTGAATTTTGGAATTGTAAAGTAGTATAATCAGGTCCGCGGCGTCCAATGGCACTTGGGTGCGCAGGTTTATCTTTTTTAGCATCGAGCCCGTTATAGGTAAACGAAAGTTTGTGAACCTGGCTGATGTTCCAATCCAATTTTGCCAGCCATTTAAAATTGGTCTGGTCGTGTGTAAAGTTTTGATAAGTACCTGTTTCATAATTAAAACGGTTCTTTAAAATACTGCTTACAGCTATAAGGTCTGACTCAAGCACCCTGGATGTATTAGTCTTTCCGGCATTAGCACCATTTTGTGCTACATAGCTGGAAGCACCATCTTTTCGCTGCTCTGTTTCAAAACTCAGGAAATAGAATAATTTATTTTTTTTGAGGGCGCCACCTAATGCAAAGCCAGCCTGTAACTGGCTCAGGTCCGGCACCACCAGTTTGGAACCGGATACTTTTTTTCCGGTAAGCGATTCATTGCGGAAAAAAAGATAAGTAGTACCGGTAAAGCGGTTGCTGCCCGATTTTGTAACCGTGTTTATACCAGCCCCCGTAAAACCTGCCTGTGTTACATCATAAGGGGCGAGATTTACCTGTATTTGTTCGATGGCATCTAATGAAATTGGTTGTGCATTGGTTTGTCCGCCCGGAGTTGGTGCATCCAGTCCAAAAGGGTTATTGAATACAGCGCCATCCAGCGAAAAATTATTATACTGTCCGTTACGTCCACCGAAAGAAAGACCATTGTAGGTGGCAGATGCCGAAGGGGATAAACGTAAAAAATCATCTGCAGAACGGGAGATAGTGGGTAAGGTTCTTAATTGCCTGTTGCTGATATTGGTGGAGGCACCGGTTCTTTTATCATCAAATATTTTTGATCTGGAAGCAACAGTTACATTACCTAATTCTTTTGCGGATTCCTGCAGTACAAATTCGATAGTATTATTCAGGCCGAGTTCCAGAAAAATATTTTCGGAGACGGCCTGCTGGTGACTTACATGGTTAACGGTGACTTTATACGGCCCACCCACCCGCAGGTTGGGAACGGTAAAACGTCCATCCGATTTGGTAATCAGCACTTGTTTGATACCGGCATCAGGAAATTCAACGGTTATGGTTGCAGAACCAAGTGCAGCTCCTTTTGCATCTTTTACAACACCGCTGATTGTAGCTGTGGTTACCTGTGCAGTAAGATTATTTACGAAGCACATTAAAACAAGTGCAAATAGCCAGCTTTGTTTTTTAATATTTTTATTCATTGCAGAAGATTTTATGCAAAGTAAGTATAGATTAACAAATTATTACCAATACAGTTGTACACAGGATATGAACTAAAAAAAAATTAATATTGAAACGGGTGATTTTTTTTGTATAAGATTTTTTCAGGCAGGATGTCCGAAAATGTTTCAGTGAAAGGCGTTTATTTTTTTGGCCAAGTTCCGCCCACTTCTTCTGGCCCCATAATAGAGTCTTTGTGTTATTTACTGATTAGATGCAGTAAAACCTTTTTACCTTTTAAAGAAATGTAAAAACTGGGAGGATGATCAATAGAATGAATACTGAACTGGGAATAAAATAACGACAAACAACGGAGCAGGGGTATTGTATATCAGGGTACGGCTTTTATTTTAAATACTTCCGTACTTTCTGGCCAATAAATTTCTTTACATTATCCCAGGTTTGTTTTTTCAGGCTTATCGGGTCTTCGCTTTCTTCGGCATCGGCAAAATAAGTAATAGCCTGTGGGACAGTAATCAATAAATTTTGAGTGGTGTACTTCTCCTTATGAAACTTTATGAAGTCGGCAACTGAAAAATGGTTTAAAAGTTCTGCCACATCCCAAAAATCTTTCTTTTTTGCCTGCCTAATATTGCCTGCACTTTCATAGCAATAATATCTTCTGTTGAAAACATTCTGATATCGTCAATATTCAGTTCAGGCCTGATTAATGGATGCAGGTGACGGACTATATCAATTTTTATAGAATCTATGTAACAAAAAATTCCAAATCGCGGTGCCCTTTCTTCCATAATAAATTTATCCTGGAAGATATTTTTCAGGGAGGAGATTATAATTTGATTTTCAAATGGTTTGTTCGAAAATAAATCCAAATCAACCGACATCCTGTGTCCATAAAGAAGAGATAATGCTGTGCCGCCAACTAAAGAAAAATTCTCCAGTTCAGGAACCTGCAACAACTGTGTTAATATGGAAAAAGTGTGGGATTCGACTGTCTCAAGATGTAGCATCTGAATTCTTTTAAGGGTTTGTTGATAACGGCACTGGCCAGATACATTCTCGTTTCAGGTAAGAATTTAGCCTTCAACAAAGCTTCTGTCACTTTTTTATCGCCATAATAACGGCGGCAGGTACGGATATCATCCACATCGCCCCGCTCAAACACCCTTTCAATTACAAAATTGGCTTTGGTGTCGTAATTGATATTTTCAAATACAACGTCCCAAAAAATCCGTTTGTCAAATACTGGTTTTGCTTTTTCTGACATGCTATAAAGGTACTATAATTTCCCCCCGGGGTTATTCATAATACTCAAACCTGTTCTCTTCAGGTAATTCCCAATCACTCTTCTAAAATGAAATATCAGGACAGAACTATTTAAGCCATATCATTTTCCGAGTTTCTTTTTTTCTTTTACCGGGAGAAGAAAATTTTCACCAGTAATTACTCTCTTTCCCGTTTTTTGTTCTAAAGCCAAACGGGCATCTTTGGCAATCTTTCCCCCTTTTTTGCCGGCACCGGCATTTTGCTCAAGCCCTTTTGCTTTTTCAGTTTCTGCTATCTGACGGGTGGAAAGTTCAGCAAGCGCTGTAAAGATTAATTCAGCTTCCGACATATGGTCCCGAAGGTTTTGAGTTTCTAATTTCTTCAGGTCCTTATGTTTTTTTATGGTAAGCCCTGTCCATTCCTGGTGAATAATGTTTGTAAGAAATGCAAATTCATCTTTTTTCTCAACACCGTTTTCTTTCCAATAGCCGGTTAGTTTATTCCGGGTTTCCTGGCCTGTCATTCTTTGCTGAATCCATTTTTCACTTCTTCCGAGTTTTTGCCAGTTTTCCCTTGCTCTATCCAGGCTTTGTTCGGGGTCTGCTATCTCCTGCATGCGTTCATAGCCGGTTTTTGCAAGCCACTGCTTAAATGGTTCAGCTTTTGGGGAAGGGATGGACTGGATAAGACGGAGCAATTGCTCTGTATCTGCTACATCAGTCATTCTCATTTTGCCATCAGAAGCCGGCATTTTCAAACCGTGACAATTCGTCACGGTTTCATTTCCTTCCTTTTTCAATCGTTCCTTTAGCTTTCGCCAATAAGCTAATGCATCTACGCTTTCAGTAAGAATCGCGATAATATCAACGATTGAGAAATACCATTTCTCTTCTTCATTATCCCAATAAGTTCTTATTTGTGTTTGTTCAAAAAATTTGATCTTGTTTTCCATATATGTATTTATTTAGGGTACTAAATTCATGGCGAAAATAACATATATGATTATTTGATAAAATTAAAATTATCCCCATCAAACAATCCCAGGTCACTTAGTTTCAAATGCGGTATCACCAATAAAGCCATAAAAGAAAGTGTCATAAAAGGCGCCGACAACGTGGAGCCCATTTCTTTAGTCATCTTGTCAATGGCTGTATAATCGTCAGCTACTTTATAACCGTCTTCATTGCTCATTAATCCGGCAACGGGAAGCGGTAAAACCATTTCGGTCAACGTAATCTTAAGCCCCTCCCGGCTGGAAGTGGGATGTGGTAAGGTTACACTAACACCACCTTTTTCTTCAATCACTAAATTCACCGCCCGGCAAATACTTTCATCATCCACTCCCACAGCTACTATATTATGACTGTCGTGTGCCACGGAAGAAGCCATTGCCCCGTATTTCAATCCAAAATTCTTTATAAAAGCTTTCGCAACAGGAGCATTCCTGTAGCGGTTCACCACCACAATTTTTAAAATATCTCTTTCAATATCGCTTACTATTTTTCCAGCAGTTATTTTTGGGGCAAAAGGAAGCCCGTTCGTAATTAACTGACCATTCAGGGCCTCAATTACCGGAATTTCGGTTTCGCTTTTCCAATTTATTTCAAAATCGCCCGCTTCTTTTTTACGGCAGGAAAAATTATTAACAATACCTGATTTAGTTGTTTTGATATTTGAAACACCATTCTCCGCCACCAGTTGCCCATCAATAAATGTTTTTACCACTTCAAATTTTTCCAAATCTTTCACCACAATAAAATCTGCTGCATCGCCTTCTCTCAGCAGACCAACATTTAATTTATAATGATTCACCGGGTTTACACAAGCTGCTTTTATTATTTTAAATAAATCAATCCCTTTTGCCACAGCCCTTGCACATAGATGATTAATATGGCCCAGCACCAAACTATCAGGGTGTTTGTCATCACTGCAAAACATCATCCTGTCAGGATAATCATGCAGCAGGTCAATCAGGGCATCAAAGTTTTTTGCTGCACTTCCTTCACGGATAATAATTTTCATTCCGTATTTTAATTTGTCCAATGCTTCTTCAGCAGTAAAGCATTCGTGATCGGTGGAAATAACAGGCGCCCAAGCCTCCCTGCCCTCCTTCGGGCGCCATAGGCTTGCCGAAGGAGGGTTCTCAGAGTCTGTTATCAAAGAAGTCGCTTTGTGTGGGTTTGTGCCGAGATAACTGTAATTAATATTAGAACTATCGGAGTCTAAAACCCCTCCTTCGGAGGGGTTTGGGGAGGCTTGAATATATTGCTTTGCCTTTTCTCCCCTCAACCCCGGAGCATGCCCATCCACGGGCTTGCCTAAACGCTGTGCCGCTGCAATCTTTTTCATTACCTGTTCATCCCCGTTCAGTACTCCAGGAAAATTCATCATCTCACTCAGGTATTTTATTTCATCTCTTTGCAATAGCTTTTCCACATCGCCTGCATTCAATTCAGCGCCGGCCGTTTCAAACACCGTGGCCGGTACACAACTGGGCGCTCCAAAATTGAACTTAAACGGAACAGTCTTGCCATTTTCAATCATAAATTCCACCCCTTCCATACCACATACATTGGCAATTTCATGCGGGTCACTGATGGTGGCCACTGTGCCATGCACCACCGCCAGCCGGGCAAATTCGGAAGGCACCAGCATGGAACTTTCTATATGCACATGGCTGTCGATGAAACCGGGGAGGATGTAGTTAATTTGCCTGCCCTCCGTAGTTTCAACAAAGGAGGGTTCATTGGTTAATCCCGGGTGGCGTGTTATAGAACGGATATTTCCTTTTTCAACGGTTATAGTTGCCCGGTAGATACTTTGCTGATGTACGTCCACCAAATGGCCGGTAATCGAAAACGATGACATGAGTTTTGATTTTGATAAAGATACTATTTCACCCCGCTACACTATCTGCTTGTACTTTATTGAAAATTTGAGGCTTCGCAGTACACAGTAATTCACTAACTTTCATTTCCGGGATATACCGGGATTTATTTCCACTAACTACTTCATTATGAGAAAACTGATTTTACTGGTATTGATATTTTCTTTTACCGCATCATTGGCACAAAAGATAAAACCTGCGCCTGCAGCAGGCATACAAAACGCTGACTCAATTTTATTATCGAAAACAAAATACCGGCTGATAGGCCCCTGGCGCGGTGGAAGAAGCGGGGCCGTAACAGGCAGTTATAAAAATAAAAACACTTTTTATTTCGGCGGCACAGGGGGTGGCGTTTGGAAAACTACTGATGGCGGCAGCAACTGGAAAAATATTTCTGATAAATATTACGGAAGTTCAATAGGTGCTGTGGCTGTAGCGCCATCCGATGAAATGGTGGTGTACGCAGGCGAAGGGGAAAATACCATGCGGGGAAATGTAAGCGAAGGGCTCGGAGGTATGTGGCGCAGCGAGGATGCCGGTAAAAGCTGGAAGAATATTGGTCTGAAAGATTCCCGTCATATTCTCCGGATCATAGTACATCCGAGGAACCCGGATATAGTATGGGTGGCTGTAATGGGCCATTTATTTGGCCCTAATGAAGAAAGAGGCATATATAAAACAACTGATGGCGGTAAAACATGGAAACGTA
This sequence comes from Chitinophagaceae bacterium, assembly GCA_031441485.1. GTDB lineage: Bacteria > Bacteroidota > Bacteroidia > Chitinophagales > Chitinophagaceae > JJ008. The sequence goes on along the minus strand of JANOEQ010000027.1, from coordinate 113,657 downwards.
CATTGTTTGTCAATAACCAAACCGGCTGCAGCGACCTGGCGATGGAACCGGGAAACCCCAATGTGTTTTATGCAGGCACCTGGCGGTTGATCCGCACCCCCAACTCTTTGGAAAGCGGTGGTGAGGGAAGCGGGTTGTGGAAAAGCACAGATGCCGGAGAAACGTGGACAAATATCTCCTCCAAAAAAGGGTTGCCAAAAGGGGTGTGGGGTATAGTGGGTGTGGCCGTGGCCCCTTCCAATACAGATAAAATTTATTGCATTCTGGAAAATGAAAAAGGGGGATTGTATTCCAGCAGCGATGGCGGCGAAACATGGGCACTGCAAAGCAGTGATAATAATATACGGCAGCGGGCCTGGTATTATACCAAAGTATTTATTGATCCAAAGAATGAAAACAAAGTCTATTGTCCTAATGTGAATTTTATGATAAGCACAGATGGCGGTAAAACTTTTCGTGGAATCAGTACACCGCATGGCGATCATCATGATCTGTGGATTGATCCTGAAGATGGCAACAGGATGATAGTGGCCGATGATGGCGGCGCCCAGGTAAGTTTTGATGGTGGTGGAAACTGGAGCACTTATCTCAATCAGCCTACAGCACAGATATACAGGGTATCAGCAGATAATTCTTTTCCATACCGCATACTGGGTGCGCAGCAGGATAATTCCACCTTTAGAATAAAGCACCGGACCTATGGCGCTGCCATTACCGACCGTGATTGGGAAGTAACGGCAGGAAGTGAAAGTGGTTATGTAGTGGCTGACCCATCAAACCCAGATATTGTTTATGGCGGTAACTATGGCGGTTATTTGTCAAGGCTGGATCATAGGACTGGAGAGAACCTTGCTATTAGTGTGTGGCCAGATAATCCAATGGGTGCCGGGGCAGATGTACTCAAATACCGTTTTCAATGGAACTTTCCGATTTTCTTTTCGCCCCATAATCCCAAAAGGCTGTATGCAGCAGGCAATCATTTATTTGTTACCGAAAATGAAGGGGCAAGCTGGCAGCAAATTTCTCCTGACCTGACCACCAATGATAAAAGCAAGCAGGGCCCAAGTGGCGGACCGATTACCAAAGACAATACTTCTGTGGAATATTACTGCACCATTTTTACGGCCGCAGAAAGCACAGTGGAAAAAGATTTGCTGTGGACAGGCAGTGATGATGGGCTGATACATATAAGTAAAGATGGCGGCAGGAACTGGGAGAACGTTACCCCAAAAGATGCCCCCAAAGCAATAATGTGGAATTGCATCGAAACAGATCCATTCAAAAAAGGCACTGTGTATTTCACCGGCACAAGATATAAAAGCGATGATTTTGCTCCTTATATATATAAAACAGAAGATTATGGTAAAACCTGGAAGCTGATAGTCAATGGCATCAACCGCCTGCATTTTACAAGGGCCATGCGGGCCGACAAAAAAAAACCGGGATTATTATATGCAGGAACAGAATATGGTATGTATATCAGCTATGATGATGGCAATAACTGGAATAAATTTCAGCTCAATCTGCCTGAAGTTCCCATTACTGATCTGGCCATCAAAGAAAATGACCTGATCGTAGCCACGCAGGGCCGTTCTTTCTGGGTGCTGGATGATTTAAGTTTGGTACAGCAGCAAACTAATGATATTACAAATAAGAACCTGCATGTATTCAGCAACCCTTCAGCATGGCGGATAGCAGGCAATCAGTTTGCCGGAAATTTTGGAGCTGCCAGAAATGCAGGCGCCAATCCTCCCAATGGTGCAGTGATCAATTATTATCTAAAGGATGTAAAGGACAGCACCAAAGCATCATTAACCTTATTGGATAAGAATAAAAAAAAGATCAGAACATTCGCTGTGGATGCAAAAGAAACAGCAGATAAAATGGAGATCAATAAAGGGATGAATCAGTTTATCTGGAATCTTCAGTACCCGGCGGCAGAAAGAATAGAAGGAATGATTCTGTGGAATGGAATTCCCGGAGGAATAGTGGCACCGCCCGGCGACTATTTTTATATGCTGAAAGCAGGTACAGATTCTGCAGAAGGAAGCTTTACTGTAAAGGCTGATCCGAATTATAAGATAAGCAAGGCAGAGTATGATGAGCAGTTTGATTTCCTGGTGAAAGTAAAAGACAAATTTAATGAAGTGCAGCAGGCCATTAAAGATATACGGGCCCTGCGTGTACAAATGACTGATTTTACAGGAAGGCAGCAAAAAGATTCTATTAAAGACATAAAAACAATGGTGGATAGTATCAGCAGGCAATTGACAGCAATCGAAGAAAAACTATACCAGACCAAAGCCAAAAGCGGGCAGGATGTGCTCAATTATCCTATCCGGCTCAATGATAAACTCAGCGGCCTTTTCGATGCAGCCAACAGTGGCAATATGGCGCCGAGCAAACAGGCAAAAGAGGTGTTTGCCGATTTAGCAGCCCAGTGCGATGAACAACTGAATAAGCTGAAAAAAATAAAGGATGAAGATGTGGCAAAATTGAATCAATTGATACGGGAAAAAGCCGTGCCGGTGATTGGATTGAAGAAAGAGGATTGATCTGATAGTATGTATCGGGCCGTTACGAATATCTTAGCAGGTGTGAAAACCCGGTTAGGGGCCTGGTACTTTACACAATCTTCTTCACCCGTTCTTTCATCAGGGCGATTGCTTCTTCTTTGCTGGAAAAAGTATTTTCAATATTCACCAGATTATCGGCCAGCTTATCATAGCGTTTCGTCATCAGCCAGATAAAAATATGCAGATAGTGGATGCCGTCAAATATCAATGATTTTTTCTCGGCAAATTCATGCTTCATTTTCAAAAACTCACCCGGAATTTCTGTGTAGTGCATAGCAGGGCGAAGGTGATGCACAGTATGATAACCATCGTTCCAGCACATTTTATTATACTTGGTGTTGATACAATTGATAGCGCTGGTAAAATTATCTTCTGTATTATTTTTATCAATAAATGAATGCTGCGCCCAGTTGCCCAGCATCATTACTATACGGGCAAAGACAAACGGAATGATAAAGATAAAAAGAGTGGCTTGTAAATTTACAAAGCACATCCCCGCACAAAAAAGATAGAACGTCATTTCACCATAAGTAAGGCGCATGTACAATTTCTTTCTTTTCCGGGTAAACAGGTACACGAATGTGTCCACAAAACCGAGTACTAAAAACCGGCCTACATATTTCAGAAAATCAATAAGGCTGTCCCTTTTATATTTCATGGTGCTGCTCGCATCATCCTTCTGGTTGTTCTCTACATGATGCATAGCCATGTGGTGTACAAAATATGTTTCGGGAGTATGTCCGAAAAAGGGACAAACAAACCATATAACATAAGTGTACAACCAGGTATATCCTTTTTTAAAAGGTTTGCGGTGACTTATACAATGCAGCATTAATCCAAAGCGGCCTTTGAAATACATTTGCGAAACATAGAAATAAGGAGCATACGCCAGCCACCAGTATCCGCCCTGCAACAGCGGGGTGTATAATAAGATTGCTACTGGAATTACAAGAAGGTGTATGGCAGTAAGCAAATGAATAAAGGGGAGGTCCCGTTTATCATTTATATATTTAAGCCAGAATTTTTCATACCGGCTATATGATGTGGGTTCTACATATACAGGGTCTGTCAGTGCTGTCAGTGCCTTCATTTTTATACACTTAATTTATTTTGTTGGCGGGTAAATAGCATGCCGTGATAAAAATCGTCTGTTAGAGATATAGGTTATCCGGCCGGGGTAAAATTAAGGGTTTCCGGTTAATTAGCCCCCAGATTCTGCTATTGTGTAAGGTTAAACGACTGAAAGCCAGGATTTGTTACACCTTTTCAACGGAGTATTTGTTAATCGTTTACCGGCTTTAATTATTTTATATCCGGTAACCAGGTTAGTACGCAGTTAAATAAACCGGGATATAAACGGACGGTTTTCAGGTACTTCAATTTATTGCAAAATAAATCTTATTTGGAAATCTGGAATGTATCTCGCTTCGTAAATTGTTAATGCCGGCAGAAAATTCTAATATCCATCTGTAAGCCACCTTTTATAAAAGCGTAGTCTTTATTTTATTTGCCCCGTACCCACTGATAGCTTTTAGTTAACCAACGCGTAGAACTATTGGACTATTCTTTATTAAATGATGTAGCCTTTAACTTTTTTCCTGACAATTAAAAAAATGAGTATGAAAAGAAAAATCTATGCGTCTGTTATGCTGATTGCTATGCTGTTCACTGTGTTTCCATTTAGCGCTTCTGCCTCCAGCCACCGGGAAGCCCCGCTTATCAGCAATGACCCCCTTGCTGATAATACCGACTTGTATGCTTTCCGAAGCCCGGATGATCCCAACAAAGTAACAATCATTGCCTGTTATGTGCCGGGCCAGTTGCCACAAGGCGGCCCCAATTATTATTCTTTTGGCAAAAATATCCGGTATGAAATTCATGTGGATAATAATATTGCCACCAAGGGTGATGATATTACTTACCGGTTCACATTCAATCAAACGAATGAGGATCCTGCCACTTTTTTTAATATCCGATTGGGAAAACAAAACCTGAAAACAACGTACAAACTGGAAAGAAGTATGGATGGTGGCAGGAGATTTACCACGATTGTAAATAAAGGAACTGTTCCGCCCCCCAATATCGGGCCACGTTCCATCAGTTCTCCTGTGGGTTTGAATGCACCCGGCTATGAGTCGCTAATTCAAAGCTCAATCAAAACTGCTGCAACCGGGGAGAAAGTATTTTGTGGCACTTCAGATGATCCTTTTTTTGTTGATCTCGGCGGAATCTTTGATTTGGGAGATGCACCCCGTACAACAGGCACACAATCAATTGATGGATTAAAATGCCTGAATGTTTCTACTATCGCTTTACAGATAGATATTTCTACGTTGCAAAAAAATCATAAACCGGTATCTCAGGCTGTCAATATTCTGGATCCCAATTATGTAATTGGTGTGTGGGCATCAGCCAGCCGTCAGAAAATCACCGTATTAAAGGACTATAAAGACTATGAAGACTATGATGAAGGAGAAGATAAGAATATAAAGGACGAGAATGAAAACAGGAATGCTCAATGGGTACAGGTATCAAGACTGGGTATGCCATTAACCAACGAGGTGATTGTGCCGATTGGGATGAAAGATTACTGGAATTCATTAACTCCGTACCAGGACCTGGCAAGATTAAAAACATTCGGAAAGTATTTTTATAACCCCGAACTGGGCCTGTACATGGATGATGCATTATTTGGAACGGCCGTTCCTGCATTAGCACCGCTACGGATTCAGAAAAATTCACTTGCATGTGCTTTTGGAGGCACTGGTTTTGGTTTTGGGAATGGACAAAATGGTCTTTATGGTTTGAAAGGAAACCCTGCATTAGCTGGTACAGCCCTGGATGATGCTATTTTCGGAAATCTTCTTTTACCGGCAGCCAATTCACCCCGTTCAGTTGACCTTTGGCCCATTTTTAATACCGGTGTACCCAACCTGATACCTTACCAACTGGCAACAGGAAAAGGCGGTAACCCATTGGCAGCCGGCAAACCGTTTATTAATAATTTTCTGCCTACAGGTGGTGATATGCTTCGATTAAATATGGCGGTTCCGGTAACTCCACGCAATGATCCACAGTTTAGTAATCTTGGTATTGTGCAGGCAGCAGTATTAGGATTAACAGCAGCGCCCTATAATACTAATACCTCAATACAATTTATTCCCAATATGGATGGCTTTCCCAATGGAAGAAGACTTGAAGATGATGTGGTAAGAATCGAATTACAGGCAGTAAGCGGCATTGCTCTTGCAGCAATCGGCTTATGGTATGACGATTATAATTGCACAGGCAGCCCTGTCACCCAGAATTTGCTGAATGTACTTACATACAATGCAGGTGTTACATCAAATGACGCAACACTGAAATCAGCTTTTCCGTATGTAGCTGCCCCATGGCCCGGCACTCATAACTGTGATTGCAATACTGGTATTACTAACAAAAATCAGGGTACTGCCGGCACTAGTCCAACAATCAAAAAACAAACCGTGGATCTTGGCTTATCATCAAAAGAAATAAATCTGGCTGCATATCCCAACCCAAGTGATGGCAACAGCACAATTAAATATAGCGTTGATGAAAGCTCAACTGTAAAAATTGCTGTTTACAATGTGGAAGGGAAGTTAATTAAAGTACTTTCTGATAAAAAACAGGAGCCAGGTGTTTATACTCTTAACTGGGATAATAGTAACCTGGCAAAAGGTATATATATTATAACAGCATATAAGAATGGAGTGACCAGGCAAGCGGTAAAAGTTGTAAGAAATTAATTATGATGTCAATAACAGGCCTGCAGTAAATGCAGGCCTGTTATTATAATCTACAGACTCAAATTTTAGTAAAATGAAACAAAAATATTTTTATATAATAATGCTGCCATTAGTTGCGGTTGTTTCTGCATTTGTACTGATAAAGAGTAAAAGCAAAACTGGTGCAAACAAAGAAACGGAATATGAATTACTTCCCCGTAAAGCTTCACTTATTTATTCTGGTGAATGGACGGATGTTAAAAATACAGCAGCTTCATTTTCAAATAAAATTAAAACTAACCCTTCAGATATAAAATCCATGATAGGGTTAGCGGCACTTTATATTCAGGAAGCACGCATCACGGGAAATTTTAAATATTATGATGAGGCTGCTGTAAAATTGGTGAATAATGTATTAAAAATTGATATCAATAATTTTGAAGCTCTTACATTGAAAGCTACTATTCTTTTATCGGAGCATCAATTTGAAGAAGGCAAAAAAATAGCAGAGCAGGTACAGCAGATGTATCCGCAAAATGCATACGTATATGGATTGTTGGTTGATGCTAATGTAGAATTGGGTTATTATGACAGGGCCCTGGATGCGGCTGATAAAATGATATCTATCCGTCCGGATATTCGTTCTTATTCCCGTATTGCTTATCTCCGTGAAATACATGGAGATTTACAGGGAGCTATTGAGGCCATGGGGTTTGCAGTAGATGCAGGATCACCCGGAGATGAAAATACAGAATGGTGCCGGGTACAGTTGGCGAAATTGTATGAACAGACGGGCAGGTTGAATGAGGCTAAAATGTATTTTACTATTGCTGCAAATAACCGTCACAATTATCCAGTTGCATTGGCAGGTTTGGCAGGAATAGCTGCCATAGAAGAGGATTATTCCGGGTCTGTTGCATTGTATATGCAGGCTGATTCATTAATACCTGACCGGGTTTTTAAGGAGGGTATAGCTGATAATTATAATCTCATGGGTCAGCCGGATAAAGCAAAAAAGATTAGAGATGAATTGGAAATGACCAATTTGGGCTTTGGTATTTCTGACAAAGCACTGCAGTATGCGATAGCAGCGTATGAACGCAGGCCGCTTAATATCGGGGTGAATGAAACGTTAGCTATTATATATTATAAGCGAGGTGATTATAACAAGGCCTCATCCTACATTGAAACAGCATTAAAAACAAACAGTAAAAACCCGGAATTGCTTGGCTATGCAGGAATGATTTATGCTAAAAAAGGAGATAAAGGGAAGGCAAAAATATTTTTGCGGGAAATGTTGAAAAACAATCCCGTCATTTCTCAGTCTTTAAAAAAGGAATGCAGTGAAATGCTTAAATCCGTGATTTAAACAATGTGGATGCGAAAAAAATCTTTTTTTGCTTTTACATCTTTAAACCCGGTTTAATATCCCTTACCCCGGTGGTGGCGCCGCCATTCAGTGTAAGGTCAACCGGTTTATTAGTTTGCCATGCACCACGGGTAAAATCCGGTATATCAACGGTTCTTGATTTTTTGGCAACAGAGCGGCCACTTAATGGCACCAGGCAGCTCCAGCTCGCCGCATCATACACATTCTGATCCAGTGGTAACCCATTGCGGAGACAGTCTGTCAACCGCCAGTCCATAATGAAATCCATACCACCATGTCCGCCTACTTCTTTGGCAATTTTTCCAATATGGTTGACAATGGGAGGGGAATATTTTTTATATAATTCTTCCAGTTCCTCCTTTTTTATCCAACTGTGTCCAAAGGCAATTCTTTCCGGGCCGGGCCATTTTTGTGCAGCCCCTTTGGTGCCGCTTACCAGGTGTATTCTTGAATAAGGCCTTATGGTGGACACATCATGCTGCACCAAAATGGTCTTGCCTTTGTAAGATTTGATCAGCGTGGTATTCATATTGCCACGATATGGTTTGTCCACATACTCTTTAAAGAAATCATCTTTAGTGGCCAGGTCCTTAACCATATTGTTCATGGTAAAATCATTGGTGCTCATGCTTACCAGGTGGTCAAACTTATCACCCCGGTTGATGTTCATACATTGTGCCACCGGCCCCAATCCATGTGTGGGGTATAGACTTCCATTGTGACCGATGTTTTCTTTCAGCCGCCACATATCTGCATAAGCATTTTTATTAAAGAGCCAGTCCTTTGTCAGGTCATGGATATAGGCACCTTCAGCATGCACTATTTCACCCAGCAGGCCTTGCCGGGCCATATTCAGTGTCAGCAGTTCAAAAAAATCATAACAGCAGTTTTCCAGCATCATGCAATGCTTCCTGGTTTTTTCAGATGTTTCCACCATTTCCCAGCATTCATCAATCGTTTTTGCACCCGGAACTTCAGTAGCAGCATGTTTGCCATTTTTCATGGCCCTTACAGCAATGGGAGTATGCAAATGCCAGGGGGTGGGGGTATAAACCAAATCAATATCGTTACTATCACAGAGGGCTTTCCATCCATCTTCTCCGCTATATTCTTTGGCTTTGGGCCGCTTCATTTTTTCCAGTGTCTTTTGCGAAGCCGCCACCCTGTCGGGATATTTATCACAAAGGGCCACAATCTCAAGGCCATCAATAAAACTTAATCTTTCCACTGCTTCAGAGCCCCGCTGCCCAAGCCCGATAACACCAATCCTCACTGTTTCTATTTTCGGTGCTGCATAATCACTCATATTGAACGACCGGCCTTTTTCTTCTGACTCTGCAGAACGATCCATTTGATCGTCAGTTGTTCCTGTTACTTTGGCAAAGGCGGGCAGACCAGCAGCCAGTACACCAGTTCCAGCAGCAAGGCGTCTTAAAAACTTACGGCGGGTAGAATCCATAGTGCAGCAATTTAGAATTGCAAGTTCTGTATTAAAAAGGATAAAACGGTTGTCCGGGAAAACTCAGACAATCGATTGATAAATCAGGGTGGAAGTTCAGCCAGTAAGTCAAAATAAAAACCTGTTTTTATTTTTCAAAAAGGGCCGCTGAAATAATTATTGCTATACACCAGGAATACGCAGCTGTATGCAATAGCTATAAAAAAATAAGGGGTGATTGTATAAACCACCCCTTATTTCAACTGATAGTAATCAGAATTTAGGAATTGTGTCTTAATAAGAAACATTGTTTGGACAGGAATTGTTAATCCAGTCGGTTAATGCCTGTATCACATCACTCTGCATCGGGGTGTCTGCATTATATGGAGGATTGGGTTGTGGCATTTGTCCGATGGTTCCTGTGTTGGGGTCAAAGGGGCTGCCCGGCGTACCGGAGAGTGCCATGATAATATTGGATGCCTTTGCATTGCCTACCTCAAGAATTTTATAGGGGCCACCGGGAATACCATTTCCCGGAACATTTCCCGTTATAAATTCAGTATAAGTCAGGGAATTCCAGAAGGCCATGTGGGGGGCCTGGCCTATTGGCAGGCCATTTACACCCACAAGCGAATTCAGCAAAGCTTGCAGCTCTGCATAGTTGTTAATTGTTGTTGCCATTTTTTTAAAGATTAGAGGGGTTTAATAATTAATGATATTTAGTGAGGTATAGGAAATCCGGTGGGGTTTTGGTTAACCACCTTTCCGCCGGGATAAGGAGTCACTGCTTCAGGTGAAAATGAGTTTCCGGTAGCTGCAATCACACTAAAATCGCCTCCCGGGTTTTGTCCCTGGGAACCATGACATCCCAGGCATCCTCCTGCAGTATAAGTTATATATTTATTGGTCGCAGCATCCAATTTATAAACGTGAGCAACATTCGGATTTGGAACATTGCCATTAGGGCCACCTAACCCACCCTGGAAAAACTGCAATGCATCATTTGTTTCGGTAGCAAAATTTGATAAAAAGAATTGCTGTGGCGGAACAGGGCCTCCCGGATCATTCTGTACCACTGCCTGCACACCTATCAACTGGTAGTTAGCCCAAACCACATCTTTACCGAAGAGTGTCCGCAGTTGGTTTTGAACAGAGCGGTTATAACCTGCCAGGTTGAATCCGCTGGTCGAATCAGGGATCGGAAATTGCCTGATGGCGGTAATGATGCCCGAATCCGGAAGCGGACGTCCTGCACTTTTAACAGAAGTATCGGTTAGCGGATTGGTATTGATAAACCTGAATCCATTCTTTTCATTGCTCACATGTTCAAAGGTTGCAAAGGTAAAAGTGGGAACATTCGGTGTTTTTTGAATAATATGTAATCCCACCAGTAATAAAGTATCATTATTTGCTATCAACCCTGAGGCGCCGGAAGTATAATATATACCGACTGTCCAATGAAAGCTGTTAAGATCATCAGTTGAAGCATCGTAATGTCTCCAGGTTGCTTTCATTTCAATAGAACCATTCGGCAAAGTAAATGTTGGCCCTGTTACGGAGTCGTTGTTAATCAGGTTCACCGACTGGCTCCTTGCCTTCCTCCGGGGAGCCGCATTATTATAACTGTTGCTTTTTACATAGTTGTATATTGCAGGGTTTGCTTTAGCTTCATACATCAGGGCGGCATTTACACCCGCATCTGTGATTTGTTGTTTTTGAGCGGCATTGGGTTGGGGAAAGCTTGCCCTGATAGCATCTGCTTTTTCAGCCAATGGGGTATAATACATATAGGCAAGAGTGATCTCACTGGCTTCATCTAAGTTGTTAAATAAATTCACGTTAGTGGCCGGAGTGGCTTTGTTAATGGGAGTCTGGTACAGGTAACTGGGTATGGTGTCAGGATTGGGTAATACATTTCCTCCAGTGGTATAACTTGGATACAGTTCATCCCTGTGATAAAAAGTTTCCCAAACCACAACGCCACCCGAACCTGTTGAACCTGAACTGTCCGTTTCAGAAGGTTGCCCTCTGTAATAACCAGAGTTTCCCGGGGCAGGTGATGCATTTATTTTTGCAGGCCAGGTGAGGGCAATAAATTCTTTCCAGGCAAATTCTGCCGCCTGCTGTGGATCTGCAGGATTATTAATATCAGTGGGTACTGTAGAACTAAATGAGATTGCAGAAGACGCTTCGCCCAGCTTCACGTCTTCTTTTGTTCCGGAATTTTTGCAGGCCATGTAAAAAACGATGCCACTTAAAAGAGTGGTGATGATCCATACTTTTTTGTTTTGGAACTGCGAAGAAAATTTGCTGATGTTTGCCATGGTTTGATAGGTTTTAGTTTAATGATGGTTGACTATGGTATAAAAAATCTTTTACCATTTTCGCTGGTGTTATTTTAATAATTGCAGGCGGTGGATTAAACCGGGCATCAGATTCAAAAAAAAGTTGCAAAAAACAGTCACTTACCTGGATGATCAGGTATCAGGATAGTTTTTTTGAATTGAAATTTGTACTAATTAAACTTGAGGTGGTGTCCAGAAGGGAAAATCTTAAATACGTAGCTAATATAAGTATTTAAAGGATATGAAAAAATATTCTTAACGGAATAAATAAACGGTTACTGAAAAGTAATATTGACGTACCAGTGGATACACTTATTCATCACCCATCAGGTCGGGTCTTCGTTCTTTGGTGCGCTGGTAGGATTGTTCCTGCCGCCATTCTTCTATTTTACGATGATCGCCGCTCATAAGAATATCTGGCACTTTCCAGCCGCGAAAATCAACAGGACGGGTGTACACCGGCGGGGCCAGTAAATTATCCTGGAAAGAATCCGTTAGTGCAGAAGTTTCGTCATTCAATACACCCGGTAATAAACGGCCAATAGCATCTACAAGGATAGCAGCGGGTAATTCTCCGCCGCTTAGTACATAATCGCCTATAGAAATTTCTTTGGTTACAAAATGTTCCCGTATCCTTTCATCAATGCCTTTATAATGGCCGCAGATAAGCAGCAGATTTTCTTTCAGGGATAAACTGTTGGCGGTTTTTTGGTTGAAAGTAGCTCCATCCGGTGTCAGGAAAATTATTTCATCATACACCCTGTCTTTCGATAATGCTTCTATTGCTTTGGTCAGCGGTTCGCACATCATTACCATGCCGGCGCCGCCGCCGTACTGGTAGTCGTCCACCATACCATATTCATTCACGGCCCATTGCCGGAGCTGATGCACCTGCACGGTCAGCAATCCTTTTTCCTGTGCCCGTTTCATAATGCTGTGCTGAAAGGGGCTGTCCAGTAATTCCGGAATTACGGTAAGAATATCTATATGCATGGGGCAAAGATAGAGAAGTGCTTAATTACCGGACACTTCCACAGTACTTCTTGCCTCATTTACGGCCTTGTCCTTTACTATTACCTGTATTTTATAATTAACACCGGCAGCAGCAGTAATGGATTGATTGAAGGTGGCGGAATTAGCAGCAGGGTATAAATGCACATCCATCAGCAATGCGCCTGTATTGGTATTGCTTACATGAATATGCACTTCAGCGATATATTTATTATCAGTAATGCTGCCGCTGATAGTAATCGGTTGTCCTGCCGTAAACACCTGGTTGGCAACCGGGCTATTGATGGTTATTACAGGCAGCTCAGTGTCTTTTGCTGCGGCCTCATCTTTTTTGCAGGTGGTAAGCAATATAATAATTGCTGATAGTAACAGAAACCGGGGTATCATATACTAAAGATAATGAAAACCCCCGGGGAACCGGGGGTAGGCATTGAAACAAAAACCAACGATAGCCCATGAATGGAGCTATAAAGTGTCTTTAACCACTCTTATTCAAAAGTAGGCGGGGAATCTTTATCGCCGGATGACAGGTGTCATTACCCGGTTTGATTACAGTCAGTTAGCGTTTAAATCCATTTAGTATTAACATCTGTCCAAACCGCTTATGATTAAAATCAGGTTTTTAGGTAAATCATCTTGGTATTTTGCCCCGGAAAGACAAAGTGATATGATAAAACCTTATGCTGCTGATATAGATGAAAATTCCTGTGCTGCTGATATTGTTAAAAAATATTATAAAACAGCTGCCGTATTTAAACAAAATGGCATTGAATATTGCTGTGGGGGAAAATGGCCTTTGAAAATGATATGCGAAACAAAGGGATTGGATATTGGAGACCTGCTGCAGCAATTACAGAATGTAAGCCGTACTATTTCAGTGGCCGGCTCCCTGCCTTTCGACAATTGGAAAATAGATTTCCTGACAGATTATATTGTCAATATCCATCATCAATACCTGCGGCAATCGCTACCGGTTATTGGGGAACAGTTGAAGCGGTTTGTGGAAGAACACAGTAAAAAATTTCCTCAGTTAACGGAAGTGGAATCGTATTTTCATGAGTTGCACAATACAATGCTGCCACACCTGCTGCAGGAAGAAGAAGTCATCTTTCCCTATATCCGCCAGATAGCTCATGCGTATGAAAGCAGGGAGTCCTATGCCAGCCTGCTGGTGCGTACGCTGCGTAAACCCGTTGAGGATATTATGCATCATGAACATAAATTACTTGAAAAAGTATTATACCAGTTCCGCATACTTACCAATGGCTATACACCGCCAGAAGCCAGTTGTACCAGCCACCGCCTGTCTTTTTCCTTATTGCGGGAACTGGATGAAGACCTGGTGCAACATATTTACCTGGAAAATGAAATTCTTTTTCCGAAAGCTATCCTTATGGAAAAAGAATTGTTGCAACGGCAGTAAAGCTGAACCACATAGATTATATGACAGATAGAAATACACATATAGCAATATAAAATAGCTGGTCTCTATGTATGTATTTCTTATACTTTCTATTTACTATCCCCGATGGCCGGGACAAATTGCGGTTCAAAAAACTACAAACATAAAAGACTCTATATAACACGGAAATAAACTCAACTTGTCCGCCGAATGGCGTGTTCAGCCTTTCTATATTTATATCTATTCTATTTTATACTTAATTTGTTGCCGAAACGGTTCATTTATGTTTAAGTTAAGTACCCGGTTAGTAACCGGTTTGGCCATTCTGGTTTTTGCGGCAGCCATGGCACTGGCATTTCTGTTCAATAGTTATGAACTGGCGGTAAGTGGTATACTCATCATTATCCTTCTTACTGCATTTATTCCCGGCTGGAAATCAACCCTGCTGGCCGGCGTGGGTGGTATGATTGCCATGACCGCCCTTGTACTTTATTTTAAAGAGGATAAAAGTGATATAACAAAAGCATTGCTCTCGCAGGTGTATTCCCTGTTTGTAATTTTATTTGCAGTGGTGATCATTTTTTTTCTGAAGCGTTTTCAGGAACGGATCAGTTATGAAAAGACCCACATGGCTTCCCTGTTTGAGAATGCCACAGAAGGTATACTGCTCACAAACAATGCAGGCGATATTGTACTGGTAAACCCCGCTGCAGAAAGAATGTTTGGCTATGTTGCCAATGAATTGCACGGAGCGAAAATAGAGAAACTGATTCCCCGCCGGTTTCATGGTAAACATGAAGGGCAACGGAATAGTTTTTATCAAAACCCCTCCAACCGTTCTATGGGTATCGGCAGGGATTTATATGCCTGCCGCAAAGATGATAGCGAATTTCCGGTGGAAATAAGCCTCAGTCATTACAAACAGCGTAACCAGTCTTTTGTCATTGCATTTATCGTAGATATCACCACCCGCAAGGAAATAGAACAAAACCTGACCCGGCAAAGAGGGGAACTGGAAAAAATCAGTGATGATATACGGAAACTAAATGCGGAACTGGAGGGTAAAGTGGAAGAACGTACACTCATCCTGAAAGAAGCCTTACAAAAACTGGAGGAATCACAAAAGGAACTGAGTGAAACACTGGATAAAGAAAAACAACTGAATGAAATAAAAAGCCGTTTTGTGTCAATGGCTTCTCATGAATTCAGAACACCGCTAAGCACTATCCTTACATCCGCCACCCTGGTTTCAAAATATCCTTCAGCAGATGAGTTTGATAAAAGAGAAAAACATATCCGCCGGATAAAAGACTCGGTCGGACACATGAATGAATTGCTGGAAGATTTTTTGTCGCTGGGAAAATTGGAAGAAGGGAAAGTGAGTATTACGGTATCTTCTTTCAATTTGCAGGAATTTACCGAGGATACAGTGGATGAAATAAAAGCGCATTTAAAAGCCGGCCAGGAAATTATTTTTAACTGCCAGGGTGATGAACACTTTGCTACAGATAAACGCATGCTGAAAAATATATTCCTTAACATCATGTCCAATGCTGTAAAATTTTCCCCGGAAGGGGAAAAAATAATGGTGGATACGGTCAATAAAAACAAGGAATTACTCATCATTGTTAAAGATAAAGGCATAGGAATACCTGACGAAGACCAGCCGCATCTTTTCTCCACTTTTTTCCGGGGCAAAAATGTGAGTAATATACAAGGCACCGGATTGGGTCTTTCCATTATCAAACGATATGTGAATTTATTGGGCGGAGATATACAACTGCAAAGCCGTTTAGGTGAAGGAACAATCATTTCTGTAAAATTGCCCTGGCTTAATGAATACAACTCGCCCAAAGGATAAATGAATACAACCCGCCCGGAGGAAAAAGAGAGAAAGAGAAAAGACAGCAGGAAGGAATACAACCAGCCCGGAGGAAAAAGAGAGAAAGAGAAAAGACAGCAGGAAGGAATACAACCCGCCCGGAGGAAAAAGAGAGAAAGAGAAAAGACAGCAGGAAGGAATACAACTCGCCCGGAGGAAAAAGAGAGAAAGAGAAAAGACAATTGGCACTATATATCACTGTATTCCTCTTTTTCTCTTTATACTCTGTGCGATGCATTTCTCTTACTCCGGATGACACACTACCGCTTCTCCTGCTGCGGATGGCAAAACCGGGCTTATAAAAGGAATACCAAGGCTCAATCCGCGAAGTATCAATAGCACCCCAACAGATAGAATAAAAAAAGGAACTGCTTTCTGTAGTGTTCGTCTTGTTTCAAGACGTATGCGTTGTCCGGCATAAGCCACCATCATCATAGCAGGTAATGTGCCGGCGCCAAACATGGCCATAAAGCCGACACTTTCACTCACTTCAGCAAATGACAGGGTAGAGGCTAAGGCTATGTATACCATCCCGCAGGGAAGTAAACCATTCGCCATTCCTAATAACAAGAAACCTCCCGGGCCGGTTGATGATTTCAGCAATTTTATTATCAACTGCTGTATAATAAAATAAAAACGTTTAAAAAAAGAAAGATGGATAATTTTTTTTCGGGTAAAATATAATACTGTAAAGCAAAGTAATAAAATACCCATTGCAATAGAAAACCATTGCTGGTAACCGGCTATATAAATCCGGCGGCCGGCCAGCCCAAACAGCAGACCAATGAGTGAATAAGTAATAATTCTTCCTGCTTGGTACAAGAACAGGGAAATAAATCTTTGTGTGGCAGATAAATGCTGAGTGGGTAAGGCAAGGCTCAGCGGCCCGCACATGCCTACACAATGAAGGCTGCCTGCAGCGCCAAGAGTAAAACCAGATAGTAGGGCAGACACCATTATAAAACAGGTAAGTTTTTTTCGGTATAATAATTTTCTTCATTAAGCTTCCAGCTGATCTTTACGGTATAGTTTCCAGGTGGCAGCATTTCTTTGCTGAACAGTTGTGTGCCATCTGCTCCAGGCAGTAAGAGCATTTTTTTATCTTTTTGCTGGTTATATGCACAATAGAAATGTACCGTACCGCTGATAGTTTTATTTTTCATTTCTTCCGGCAGTTGCAGCAGAATACCTTTCTCTGTCTGTTGCAACAGTACTGGTGACGATAGGTTATTAGCCCGGTTAGATGCATCAATTACCTGCTGATAGGCCAGTTCAGTTTTGTAATAATCGGGTTCCACCATTTCGTAGTTTGTTTTTATGGAACGATATGCCAGGAAACCCATTCCTGCGCCAAATACCAAAAAGGTCAGCAATATTTTGTTTCCCCAGTTCATAAAGATCAGTTAAGTGAATTAATATTTTCCAAATGGCCCGGCAAAATTGGTACTCAATGTGGTGATCTTTTTATCTCCTTCATATAATCCAATGGTCAATTTCATTTTTCGGGCCGTAACAAATTTTCGTGGCAGCACCACAAAGAATGTACCCATGGCCTGGTCTTCATCCTTCAAATGAATATCAGTGGCCCCCACCAGTTCTATTTTTCCCTCATCCTTTGCATTCCCTTCCAGCCGCAGCGTTACGGGAATATTCTTAATTGTTTTATTAATAATTTTAATGTTGAACAGGTTGGCAAGACTGTCGGTTCCTCTTTCCTGGTACAGCGTTCCTTTCGTACGGATGATGGTCCCATCAATATCTTTCCGGCTTATCAGTAATAAGGCAAGGATGGCGGAAAGAATAACCAGCAGGACTGTATAGAATTTCATTCTTCCGGTGTAACGGAGTTTTGTATTCTCTGCAATTCCATTTTCAGATGCATACCGAACCAGGCCCCTGGGCTGGCCCACTGCATCCATCATTTTATCACAGGCGTCTATGCAGGCAGTACAGCCCACACATTCCATCTGGGTGCCGTTTCGTATATCAATTCCGGTGGGACATACTTTTACACACTGGAAGCAGTCAATACAATCGCCGGTGTTCAGCTCAGCCGTATGTTTTTTTTTATATTTTTCTCTTGGTTCGCCCCTTTTGTGATCATACGCTACTATCATGGAATTTCTGTCGAGCAGCACACTCTGCAACCGGCCGTAGGGACATATCACCGTACATATCTGCTCCCGGAAATAGGCATACACTCCATAAAAAATGCCGGCAAAAAGAAGAATAGACATAAACCCAATAAGGTGTTCTGAAACCGGCTCTGTGATAATATGTTTCAACTCATCCACTCCAATAATATACGCCAGGAAAAAATTGGCAATGATAAAGGCCAGTAAAAAAAAGGTGGAATGTTTTAATGCCTTGATCCTGATTTTCTTCCCGGTCCACGGTGAATTATTCAGCATCTTTTGCCTGGCCGCATCTCCTTCAATAAAATATTCTACTTTACGGAAAAGCATTTCCATAAATATAGTTTGCGGACAAACCCATCCGCAAAACAGGCGGCCGAATGCAGCCGTAAAAAGAACGATGAAGATGATGAAGGTAACCATCGTCAACCCGAAAATGAAGAAATCCTGTGGCCAGAAAACTTTGCCGAAGATGATAAACTTTGCCTCAGGAAAATTGAAAAGAAAAAGCGGCCTTCCATTGAATTTTAAAAACGGCAATGTAAAAAACAAGGCAAAGAAACCCCAGCTAACCCAGGTACGGATATTATAGAACCGCCCTTCTGGTTTTTGTGCAAAAACCCATTTACGTTTTCCTTTGGCATCCACCGTGGCAATTCTGTCACGGAAGGATTCGGTTGTTTGATCTTGTGGTGTCGTATCGGTTTTTGTTTCGTTCATATCCTTCCCTGTTACACTGTTTCTTCTTCAATGCTTATTTTATTCCGGCCGCAACAACTTTTGCAGTATCTGCAGCAACTTTGGGCGCTCCTTCTTCTTTGTATAATTCACCCTGTGGTTCCTTTGGATTGGGAGGCTTGGTTCCTCTCAATGATTTTATATAACTGGTTAACTGGGCAATTTGCTTTGCTGATAAATCATCTTTCCAGCTTCTCATTCCTTTATTGGTTCCGTATTTGATGGTTTTGAAAATATCCTTTACCCCGCCTCCGTAGACCCAGTAGTCGTCAGTAAGATTGGGGCCAACTGCATTGCCTCCGCCTTCTGCAGTATGACAGGCCGGGCATTTGGCAGGGTCAGTAAATAGTGCCTTGCCTGCAGCAATATCATCTGCATTAGTTAACAACGTAACGGTATTTTCGTCCACCGATTCGCCTTTTGATTTCAGGTATTCCTTTAGCTTCAGTTCAGCGCTAACCACTGACCTGTCATATTCTTCTTTACTGGAAGGCCCGTTGTGCGATACCTGGAAGCGCCATAAATAAATACCGGCAAATATAATGGTGCCATAAAAGCCATAGAGCCACCATGGTGGAAGCCGGTTATTCAACTCACGGATGCCATCGTATTCATGCCCCAGGTCCAGTTCTGCTTCCTCTGTTACCGGCCTGAGTTTATTAAACCGGTCCCACCAGCTTAATTGTGTTTTCTTTACTTCTTCCGCTACCGGTACTGCTATTTTCTCCTGTTCTTTTTTCAACATGAACTTTATGTTGATCAGCAGGGCCAGTACAACAAACAGTTCGAGGAAGATAACGGTGATCATCACATAGAACGTTGAAGAAGGCATCCCGCCAACTGTTTTGGCGGCTTCTGCGGTTGGTGCGGTTTGTGCAAGCAGCGCAGGACCGGCCAGCAATAAACCAATTAACAGTATGGATGGCAATACGGTATTGCTGTAGCCGGGTTTATTTTTTTTCTTCAGTTTCAAATCAGCAGTGCCAATAAGAATATTGGCTAACACGCCAATAATGATCAGCAGGAGTATCATAAGTATGAAGAGCGTCATGGCCAGCGTATTGCTGAACAGGGAAGGCGCAGGCGGGTCGGCGGCCCGGACTGGCTGAACAGATAGAATGAACAGTACGGCAAAAAGCCCCAGTATATATTTCAATTTGTTACGCATAGATAATAACTATTAGTTTGATTAGATACTTAGTTGTCTAAAGGGATACGGCTTATGTCATTGAATTTTTTCTTCCTGGTTTTAAATACCCATGTCACCATCACGATGAAGAAAAGAAAGAATCCCAACAGGGAGGCCACTCCCATAATATCAACACCGCTTACTTTTTCTATATAATTAATGAATTTCATATTGTTATTTTTATTGCCCATTGACTATTGACTATTCACCCTTCACTGCTCACTCTTCGCCACTGCCTTCGGCTCTGCCTGAATATCACGGCCAAGTCGCTGCAGGTAAGCGATAACGGCCACTATTTCCCTGTCAGATGCTGTTTCGATTTTATCTTTTTTCAGGCTGGCAGTTATTTCATTGGCCTGTTTCATCAAATCAGTATTAGCTGTTTGATCATATCCTTTTGGATAAGGCACACCCAGTTTTATCATCGCTCTTATTTTCGCTGGTGTGGAAGAAATATCCAGCTTGTTATCCAACAGCCATATATATCTTGGCATGATAGAACCGGGTGATGTTAACCGGGGATCGTACATGTGAGTATAGTGCCATGAATCAGGCCTTCTGTTTTTATCACCACCTTCTCTTGCCAGGTCCGGACCGGTTCTTTTACTGCCCCATTGGAAAGGATGGTCATATACAAACTCGCCGGCCTTTGAGTAATCTCCATATCTCGCCACTTCATCCCTGAAAGGCCGTATCATTTGTGAGTGACAGGTATAACATCCCTCCCTTACATATATATCCCTTCCCTGCAATTCAAGCGGAGTATATGGTTTTACACTCGCAATGGTGGGAATATTAGATTTCACCAGGAAAGTTGGAATCATTTGCACCAAACCACCAATGGCCACCACTATCAGGCTCAGCACCAGCATGGTCAATGGTTTTCTTTCAATAACCCGGTGCCAGTATTCTTTTTTACGGGATACTTCCTTTGCCAATGGTGCGGCTTCTGCTTCTTCATTGGGAATAAACCTTCCCTGCCGGATAGTTTTATACAGATTATACACCATTACAAATGCGCCGGTAAGATATAGTGAACCGCCAATGCTGCGGGCAACATACATGGCTTTGATATTTGTAACAGTTTGCATAAAATCGAACTTCAACTGACCTTCAGGAGTAAACTGTTTCCACATCAGGCTTTGTTCAAAACCCGCCCAGTACAATGGCACTGCATAAATGATGATGCCGATTGTACCCAGCCAGAAGTGGTTGGTGGCTAATTTTTTTGAATACAGATTAGTACCCCACATCTTCGGTATCATATAATACAGAATGGCAAATGCCAGGAAGCCATTCCATCCCAACCCGCCAATATGCACATGGGCCACTATCCAATCGGTGTAGTGCGCAATGGCATTAATACTTTTTAAACTCAGCAACGGTCCTTCCAGTGTAGACATACCATAACAGGTGATGGCCACCACCATAAATTTCAAAACAGGGTCTTCTCTTACTTTATCCCACGCACCACGCAGTGTAAACAAACCATTGAGCATACCGCCCCAGCTGGGGGCAATGAGCATAATGGAAAATACCACTCCGAGAGATTGTGCCCAATCAGGCAATGCAGTATATAACAGGTGGTGGGGCCCTGCCCAGATATATAAAAATATCAATGCCCAGAAATGAATGATAGAAAGACGATAGGAATACACCGGCCTGTTAGCTGCTTTCGGAAGGAAATAATACATTAATCCGAGCACTGGAGTGGTAAGAAAAAAGGCAACGGCATTATGTCCGTACCACCATTGCACCAGTGCATCCTGCACACCTGCATACCAGCTATAACTTCCAGTGGCGGAATAAGGCAATTCAATGGAACGTACAATATGCAACAGCGCAACTGTAACCCATGTGGCGATATAAAACCAAATGGCAACATAGAGGTGCTTTTCCCTTCTTTTGATAATAGTACCAAACATATTGATACCGAATATGACCCATACAAGTGCGATGGCAACGTCTATTGGCCAAATCAACTCGGCGTATTCGGCACCGTTAGTAAGGCCAAGCGGTAAGGTAATGGCGGCTGCCACAATGATGAGTTGCCAACCCCAGAAATGTATCCAGCTGAGTTTGTCGCTGAACATTCTTGCTTTGCATAATCGCTGCAACGAATAATAAATACCGGCAAAAGAAGCATTGCCAACAAATGCAAAAATGATAGCATTGGTATGCAATGGACGAAGACGACCGAAGGTAGTGGGTGCAAGATTTAAACTGCTGGCCGGATAAAATATCTGGATAGAGGCCCACAAACCTACGAGCATACCCACTATCCCAAAAACAACAGTCGCATACCCGAATGCTTTAACAATCTTGTTGTCATAATAAAATTTTTCTACTTGCATAAGCTGGGATGTTTATTGGTTTTTTTGAGTTTTGGCGGCAGATAAAGGCTTATCATCAAATAACATGCGGGAGGGGGGACCAAAATCGTCTTCAAACTGGCCGGATTTTACGCCCCACAAAAAAGCAAAAAGGAATAAACCTGCTATGGAAATACTGGCAATAAGCAGAATAAGAATGACACTCATAGATATATGTATAATGGCGGTAAAAATATTTTTCGGGTGTTCATATTAGGGTAACAATTGTCAAGCCGCCAACTGATTTTCATCATCAAACCATAAATAGAGAAGGAAATTGATGCCGGGTATCTTTTAAAATGATTCGTGCTGAACAATATATACCTGGTAATGTCATTTAATCCTGTATTGCCAATCTAATGTCACCCTTTCAGGCTTTTGCATGTTTTTCAATATTAATATCAACTTTTCAGGGTTGAAATCCCGGAAGAATTGATTTTGTGTATCGTAGAAAATGCTTTGTGTACCCGATAATGTCATTTAATCCTGTATTGCCAATCTAATGTCACCCTTTCAGGGTTTAAAATCCCGAAGGGATGACATTAATATAGAAAAACAAAGAATACGATTTGGGCAAAACCCTGAAAGGGTGACATCAGATGGTTGGGTATTGGCCCGGTTAAATGCGTTTGGGTGTAAAGGGTCATGCGACGTGACAGGCTATATACAAAGAGTAATACGGCACAAGGAAATTCTCAGAAATATTTTTTTACAACCTCATCTTCCTCGCCAGCAAACTGCTGCTTCCAAATGTGATCAGCAAAATACTAAGCGAACTGCCCGGCATCAATATAGCAGCAATCAATGGGGAAAGAGTACCCTGCACCGCAAAAAAGAGCCCGATAATATTATACACGATAGACAACACAAAACTGGCCGTTACAATATTTTTATTGGCCCGGCAAAGGGAAATAAATTTAGTAAGCAACGGTAATTGGCGGGCTTCAATGATAGCATCGCTGGAAGGAGTGAAATTATTCGTTTGTTCTGCCACAGCAATACCAATATCACTTTGCCGCAATGCCCCCGCGTCATTCAGGCCATCACCGATCATCATTACTTTTTCTCCCTGCTGCTGCAGGTATTGAATGTACTGCAGTTTTTCTTCCGGCTTTTGATTGAACCGTAAAGTGGTGTTCCGGCCCAGCATTTGTTGCAGGTTTTTCTGTTCCATTTCATTATCGCCGGATACTACAGATAAGCGGTATTGTTTTTTTAATTGCTGCATCAGTTCCGGCACCGATTCCCGGTAATGATTTACAAAAAGAAAATACCCATACTGGTTGTTTTCAATACTCACAAACACGGCGGTTCCCAATTGTGGTACACATTTGCCGGTTACAAATTCGCACGAACCTATTTTCAACAGATCACCCTTGACAAAACCTTCAATACCCCGGCCGGTGGTTTCTTTATAGCCGGTTGGTTCAATTTTTTCCCCCCGTATTAATTGTTTGGCCAACGCCTTGCTAAGCGGATGAGAAGAACAGGCAGCCAGTGCAGCCACCTGTTCCAGTTGATAAGCAGTAAGAGTGGTTCCATGATAGTTAATATCCTGTTGCCGGGTAGCAGTAAGGGTGCCGGTTTTATCAAATACAATATGGGTGGCTCGTGCTATCTCTTCAATGGTTTGTGCGTTGCGCAGATAAAAATGATTGCGTCCCAGAATGCGCAGCACGTTGCCGTTAGTAAAAGTATTGGATAATAATAATGCACAGGGACAGGCAATGATAAAAATAGCGGTAACGGCAGGCCAGCATCGGGCTGAATCATTCAGTTGCCAGTAAATACCGGTGGTGAGTGCAATCGCCATCACTGCAAAAGTAAAATAGCGGCTGAGCAGGTGAACGAAAGAAACTTTTTTTACACCTTCTTCTTTTCCTGCATCATTGGGCGCCATCACTTCCCTGTTCCATAGTTTGGTGAGATAGCTCTGGTCCACTTCCTTTATTACTAACATTTCAATATTGCCTTCGGTTTGTTTGCCTCCTGCATACACCAGTTCGCCCACTTCCTTTAATACGGGCAGTGATTCACCGGTTACAAAACTGTAATCAATAAAAGCTTTGCCGCGGGTGAGAATGCCATCGGCAGGAATCAGTTCTTCATTATGTATCAGCAGGGTATTGCCGGGTTTGATGTCGGGCAATACGGTGGGCACTTCTTTATTGTCCTGCAGCACGGTAACGGCTATGGGAAAATAAGCGGTGTAATCTCTTTCAAAAGACAACTGCCGGTATGTTTTATCCTGCAGGATGCGGCCGGTCAGCATAAAAAATACGATGCCGGTCATAGAATCGAAATAGCCGCCGCCGGTGCCGCTCAGTACTTCGTAAGCGCTGCGGATAAAAGTAATAATAATGGCTAAAGCAATGGGTGCATCAATATTCAGGAACTTGTGCCGCAGGCTTTTCCAGGACGACTGGTAAAACGGAAGGGCAGAATATAACAGCACCGGGATGGCCAGGCCAAAATTCATCCAGCGGAAAATAGTGCGCAGCCCCTGCTCACTGGCATCAATACCGAGGTATTCCGGAAAACTCATGAGCATGATATTGCCAAAACAAAAACCGGCCACACCTAACTGGTATATCATGCTTTTATTGATAG
The DNA here is from genome assembly GCA_031441485.1 of Chitinophagaceae bacterium. Lineage (GTDB taxonomy): Bacteria > Bacteroidota > Bacteroidia > Chitinophagales > Chitinophagaceae > JJ008. Next base: position 88,823 of record JANOEQ010000027.1, on the reverse strand, counting down.
AGGGCCGTTTGGAAGTAAGGTCGCTGAGGCTGATATAGGGTTCGTAGCCGATGCTGGTGAGTGTTTCGGCTATTTTTCGCAGGCTGGTTTGCTGCGGATGAATGATTATATCCACTTCCTTGCGGGTAAAATTTACTTTACCGGACACAATGCCGGGATCAAGCCGGTGAAGATTTTCCAGCAGGTACAGGCAGGAGCTGCAATGCATTTGTGGCAGGTAAAAAGTTACATGCAGTTGTGTGTCGTTGCGGAAGCTGATCAGTTGTGCCTGTATTTTCTCATCATCCAGGAAGGCGAATTTATCTTTTCGGACATGGATGCGCTGGCTGATACCGGGATTGCCGTTCAGGTTATAATAATCGCAGAGCCCGCTTTGTTGTAATATATTGTACACCATGCGGCAGCCTTCGCAGCAAAAAATCTTTTCGGCTGCAGCGATGGAAGCCGTTGGGCAATTTTCTCCGCAATGATAGCAATGAATAGCCTGTTCAGTAGCTGCTTTTGTACCCATAGATGTACTGCTGTAAAGGCGCTAAAGTAACCGGTGGGTACGGTTGGGGTACTGATAAGATTCATTTTGCCAACTGATTTTCATCAGGCCAGGGCTTTTGATTAAATTTACATTGCAGGGGAGAGGACGGAGGTCAGAGGTCAGAGGACGGAAGTCTGAAGCCTGAAGCCGAAGTAACAAGAACCTCTTCCACCAATAAACTAATTAACCAATAAACTAATCAACCAATAAACTAATCAACCAATAAACTAATTAACCAATAAACTAATCAACCAATAAACTAATCAACCAATAAACTAATCAACCAATAAACTAATCAACCAATAAACTAATCAACCAATAAACTAATCAACCAATAAACTAATTAACTAAATACATCCATGGCACAAAAGACCATTCTTATTATTGACGACAACGAAGACATCCGGGAAAACACCGCTGAACTATTATCACTGGGCGGTTATCGTACCCTTACTGCTGAAAATGGAAAGAAAGGAGTGGAAGCAGCGCTGGCAGAAAAGCCCGACCTGATCGTTTGTGATATTATGATGCCTGAACTGGACGGCTATGGCGTACTGCATCTGCTGCGCAAAAATCCGGATACCGAAGATATACCGCTTATCTTTTTAACGGCCAAAGCCGAAAGAAGTGACCTGCGCAAGGGAATGGAAATGGGCGCAGATGATTATGTAACCAAACCATTTGAAGAACTGGAGCTGATGAGTGCCATTGAGTCCAGGTTTAAAAAAATGGAGGTGATGCAAAAAAAATATGCCGCCAGTGGAAAAGGGCTCAGTGAACTGGCCAACGATCTGCGGGAAACCGGCATGCTGAAATTCAACCTGGAAAATTACAGTTCAGAGTTGTATTCCAAAAAGCAATCTATCTACACCGAAGGGAAAAGGCCCCGGTATTTATATTATGTGATAAAGGGAAAAGTAAAAGGCTTTAAAACACATGAAGACGGGAAAGAATACATCACTGACCTGTACAGTGACGGCGATTTCATCGGTTACCCCGCCCTGATAGAAGAAAAAAACTACGATGATTCCACCGCCGCCCTGGAAGAAACAGAGATCATACAGATACCCCGCGATGATTTTCAGCAGATGCTCGAAGGGGATATTACCGTGGCGTCGAAATTCATTAAGATCATTACCCAGAATGTAAAAGAAAAAGAAGAACGCCTGCTAAGCCTGGCCTACAGCTCCCTGCGCAAAAGAGTGGCCAAAGCCCTGGTGGACATACATGGTAAATTCAATGCCGCCGGTGAAAACAAACCCATCGAAATATCCCGTGAAGATATCGCCCACTATGTAGGCACCGCCACCGAATCACTTATCCGCACCCTCAGCGATTTTAAATCGGAAAAGCTCATCGAGATCAAAGAAGGAAAGATCAGTATTGTGAATATTGAGAAGTTGGGGAATTTGTTGTATTGACGGAGAGGTTGGTTGTTTTCTCAATCTCCCCGGCAAGGCAAGTGATTTTACAATCAATTAGGTATGCAAGGGGTATTTTTGAAGGAGTGGTTGGAGTCGATGAATATGGTTCATTTTTTCTTAGATTTTCTTTTCCGTTCAGGATTAAGCTTTGTATGTTTTACTTCTTCCTTTGTTAGCTTAATAGGGATTTTTTTTGTTTTTTTTGCGGCAATAAAAAATTTATTCATCCAAACAACTTCAGTTCGTTTATGGCTTTTTCCAGAAGAATCTTTTGTTGTCGTTTTGATTGATTTTTTTTGCCACCCATTTTGCGGTGTTAAAATCGAATCATACAACTCGTTTTGATAGCCGCTAATAAAAACCATGCATTTTGCTTTATTAGCAAGTCTAAGTAATGAAGTATGAAACTTGTCGCAATTTGCGTCCATGTTATATCCGTTAGTTCGTTCACCGTTGTAAGGAGGATCCAAGTATACTAGTGTTGCCGGACGATTGATATATGAAGTTAAAAGCTTTAAGGCATCTTTATTTTCTATGCGAGTACTTCTGAGTCTTTCTACTACTTCATTTAAACGAATAGGAAGATTATACCACCTACTTACCCTGGCTTCTTTGCCATTCCTAGTATAAGAATCTGAATGAGAAAAGCCTCCTCGCTCCTTGCCGAACACTCCATTAATTGCCATCATTGATTGTACTAAAAACCTTCTCGCTCTTTCCAAGTCTGAAATTTTTCCATTAATGGGTTTACGAGCGTCTTCCAATTCCTTAGCGCTATACGGAGTAAGGGCTATTTTCTTATTTAATCTACTTGAATTTTGTCTTAGCTGCCTGAAAACATTTATTATCTCATCATCAATGTCATTAATGACCTCAATCGGAGCTGGAGGTTTCGCCAAAGTCAAAGCAGCTGACCCGCAGAACGCCTCAACCCAGCAATTGTGAGGGGGTAGATTCTTACATAGCTTTGCGGCAATTTTATTTTTTGAACCAAAATATCCAAAGGGGGCATTCACCTTTTTGTACTTTCCGGGCTTAGTTGTTTGATTCAGTTTGTTCCTCATTTACTTCCTTGATTTTCTTTTAAATAATCTATTGTATGCTTCAAAATCACCATCTGTCTCAAACATATTCAGTGAATAAATACTATAATCTTCTTCAATTATGTCAAACATCTTTTTAGTTTTATTATCAATGTTTGATTTTATATCACGCTCAATTGAGTTTTTATATTGTAAAAAGTAATAGTTTGCCCCAATAGTTTCTGAGCCCCCTACACGATGTATTCTGTCTAATGATTGAAGGTATTGAGCACAATTATATGTCAGATCATAATAAATCGCATTATGACATGTCTTATGAAGTGAGATAGATTCTGCACAAGCTGCAGGATTAGCAATTAAAATATCTAACCCGCTTTCGGGGTTGACAAATTCATCCCTAATTCTTTCTCTCGTTTCCTCGTCTTTTATAGACGCTCCTTCGATTGGAGTGTCACCAAATATTTTTTTGCAATAAAAACCTTCATTTTTTAAATGCTTTTCAATTAGTTTTATTGTTTCTATAAAATTGGACCAGATAACTACTTTCAATCTTTTTTTACTGAGACTTTTTACTTTCTTGACAAGAAATTTAATTTTGGCAGGAATTTCCAGCCGATCATACTGCTTAATTATATTTCTAATGTCTGTTAGATCATCAAATAGTGGCTCATCATACTCATCTATCGCTGTTGTCAAAAGTTTGCTATAGGAAACCGACTGCCGCAAGCGCATAATTCTCCCCCGACCTAATTTGTTTATGAAATCAATGTTTTTGAAAAAGTCTTTTTCAGAATAGTCCTTAATTTTTTTGAAAACTGCATCATAAATACATCTCTCATATTTGCCCATTTCTATCATCTCCGGGGCATAAAAATTCTGCGGCATTAGATTTAAATCCGTTTTTCGTACCCTATAGAATAGTGGCCCAACATGCTCATCTAATACTTTTTTGACAGTACTATTATTTCCCCTTTCCTCATTATATTTTATAAGTGTTTTATTGTAAGATGAAATCGGACTTTGATCAGGCCAGAGAAAATCAAAAAGGTTAAAAATATCTGTATAACTTTTTGGCATTGGTGTTCCGGTAAGGACACACCGATATTTAGTTTTTTCAGATTGTTTTAAAATTGCTTGAGCCCAATTGCCGTTAATTTGTTTGATATAATGGCCTTCATCAACAACAAAAAATGCTCTAACATACTTTTGTTTTAAGAAATGATTTACATGTGTTTGATCTGATAATAATGAATGAAAACTTGTTAAGTATAGTTCTGCTTTAAACTGGGGGGAGTCATAATAGTGATTTTTTCTATTTGATTTATTTCCGCCAGCGAGAATTTTATGTTGAGGTTTCCGACCTAAGGTTTCATAAAACTCATTTTTCCAAGGACCAAACGAAGATGGTGGACCGACAACGAATAGCGTATTAACCTTTCCTTCAACCCTTAGTTTTTCATAAACCGTAAGTACAACAGATGTTTTACCGCTACCAGGTACAGAGAAATTCGCCCCGTTTCCCAGCAGATATAAATGAAACGCCGCTTTTAACTGATGGGTTTTTAAAGGTCTTTTAATATTTGATAGAACAAACTCACGAAATTTGTCAAACTCAATTCTGTCATATATCCCATTTTTATAGTTTTCGGCCGCATGTTTAAGATTAGAAAAATCCAAAGCTCTAACCTCAAGATCTTTTGAAAACTTTAAGGCTTTTCCTATTAATTCGAATTTTAATTCTTCCTTTTCAAAATATTTTACTGTTTTCAAAAACAACTGTTGTTCTAAGTTTGTCGAATAAATGCTAGTAGTGGGATCGTAGTCAAAACCCCAAAAAGACAACTGACTTTTAGCAACAGTATCTAAACTATTGTTATCATCAATAAGGAGCAACAGATTATCTTGAATGTCGAATGTCACTTCTTGTTCTTTTTGAATTTTTCTACAAGTTTATCCTTCCCTTTTTTTGCATCATACATTAGATGTTCTAACTCATTTGCTCTGGATTGAATATCTCTTGTTAGTTTCATGGCTTCATTAATTCGTTCAAGCTCTATTTTGGTAATATCCATATTTGGGTGATTTAGCTTATCTAAAGCTGCGGTAAGCAATTCAAATGGAGTGTCCATTTCTTTTTTCTGTTCAACATAGTCATAAGCTTTTTTCAAGTGCCAAATAATGTCTCTTGCATTTTTATTGGACCATATGTCGTCTTTTGTTTTTTCAGAGATAGGGTCACCTTCCTCATCGACAAGTTCACTTTCTGGTAATTCCAAATCTATTTTCAATAATTTAAACAACTCTTTTTTGGAATTTGGATTTTGAATTAGTTTTGGAATATCTCTCATTATCTGGTGAGTCTTTTTCTCTATTTGTGTAAAGTCTCTTTTTCGAATAATTCTATAGGCAATATTCTCAATTTTCCCTTCGTCTCCATCTTCAATCCCAAGTTTAAGTCTATCTCTTTCGTTATGTAATTTTTTGTGAACACTATTATAGTAATCAAGAAACGCTTGCCACCTTCCTTCACTATCGCCTCTCCCTTCTGACACTGTGTTGTAGTGACCTGGTCTTTTAAGGAATTCCAAGTACTTATCAATACACTTAAGAGGCTCCAAATATTCGTCTCTAAATTTCTTAATCTTGTCTTGTAATTTATTTCCTTTTAAGCTTTCATAATTAGGGTCATCAAGCAATATTTCTTCCAGATCCATACCAATGTCTAACTTTCTTTTTACTGCCAGGGCCATATCGAAATTGTAATACTCAGCCTTACCATCCCTTTGAAACTGGTATCTGTTTTCTATTTGTTCTATTTCCTCGACAGTTGGCGGCGGCTCTATCTCATTAAGCCCTGGCAGGATAATAACCTTTAGATATTTATATCTTGGGTCACCTTTATGGGCATTCAATAATTTTTCTAAAACCATTTTTCTCCTATTACCATTTATCAAAAAACCGTCGGCAGTAATTATTGCAGGTAGTTCTTGCCCTTCTTTTACAATAGAGTTAGTTAATTCTTTTGTAGGATCAGGATCTTTTCTTTCGAGAAATTTTTTAAGCTCTGATTGACCAAAATCTGTTGCTTCATTAAGTGGCCCTTTATTATTCTCATACGTCATGACATCAGAAGCAATTCTGCCGTTATCTTTCCGGAACCTAAGAAGCTCAATAGGTACTTTATAAGCCTTTCTCATCCTATTTGCAACTTTATCATCCCGAAATTTTATTACTTCGCTATTCGGGACTTCACTCTTAGCTGTTAAAATCTCTTTGGCGAACTCATCAATGATATGCCTAGGTTGATTTTTCTGAATCTTATTCATAGCTTATCTTATTTTAAATTTTGATAGCACTTCAAAAGCAAATGCACTAGCGTTTTTTGCTGCAATTTCCTGATAGCCAGACTTGTCCGTCTGTTCTTTATTTTTCAGCAGATCAGATATACCTCTAATGATTAGGAATTGAAGCCCTTCATTTGCCCTGCATGCTGTATAGAAACCGCTGCCTTCCATTTCTACGGCAACAGTATCATTATAATTAGTTCTTATTAACTTATAAACTTCGGAGCGAGTTTCCGTTACTACTTTTTCTCCTGCAGCAATGGGCTTAATAATGATGGAAGGACTATTTCTCTTTTTCGTAGAGAGGATCCTTTTTTTCCAGTCCTCTTTCCTTGCTTCAGCTCTTGCCCTTTCAAGTATTGAGTATGTAGAGTTGCCAACATCAGGTCTAGTTAAAAAACCAGATTCTGAAACTTTCCCTCGTTCATAACCGTAAGCTTTCTCAGCAGCAACAACGTCGCCTAATTGTAAATCTTTAATACCACCTGCAACACCAACAAAAATGATCACCTCCGGCTTAAAAAAGTTAATTGCTCTTTCCGTTTCCATAGCAGATACATTGTTACCCGTACCTACTTCTGCAATTCCAACATCCCAGCCATGGTATGCTCCTTTGAATTTCCCTTTTTCATAGACTTTGCCTTTATGTATTATTTCTGCCAAATCCGAAAGATGTGCCCTAACAGACGCATATTCTATCGGAATTGCCGTAAGAATAACAGCACAAGGATCATTAATAACAGTTGATTTTGGCATTAAAAGCTCTCGTATTTCAATTACTATAATCCAAAGGGATATATATTGCAATTAGTCGCTGTATTCTCAAAGATATTCAAATAAGGGTAAAATAACCATCTTGTAAAGGTTGTTTTAATTAGGCAGCAAAAACTTGCTGGTAATGATTTTATAGAATAAAATTTCCTTGCTCTTTGTTTCTTCATGGAGTCTACCAATGACTTCCGCAAATGCCGTTTCAAATGGTCTTTCGCTGAATTAATAGCACTCGTCGTTATCTGAAGCCCTAAATTAGGGTGCATGGCCCAAAAGAGCAAGCCTTTACCTCCAATTAGAAAGTTTATCTCTGCTTTCTTGTATCCATCCTTCAATACGAGACATCTGTGATTCGATGTCTCTGATCTTATCATCTAGTTCATCGAGCCAATCCCTTGCTTTTGATTTCCAGTTATCACTATTTGATTCGTAGATTTTGTCTTTAAGGTTATCCCTGTTTCTTTCAAAGCGACGAAGAGCTTCCTCCGCTTTGTGTAATTTTTCTTTGTTGCTTTCAATGTTGCGTTCGATGCTCGCTTTTACATCCTTACTTTTTTGCTGCTTTTCTTCCCAATTCCTTTTTTTCTCCTCATAGATATGGGACTGTTCCTGCTGATAACTTTTATAATGACCCCAGAACGCATCATGATGGCGACGTACTTCAAGAATACGTTCATGTACCTGTGTTTTATGTTCTTTGGTTATTTCATGCTTTACAGACTTAAAATGAGCACAGGCTTTATTAAGGCTCCGGGCATTTTGTTTCATATCTTCTGCAGTGGTTTTCAATAGCCCGAGAGATAAGACACGGCCCACGATAAAATCAGCAATAAAATCATAGTCACAAGCTGATAGTTCGCCCATCAATTCATTATAATGCATTTTGGAGTGATCATGTGACTGGCTATTCTTTAATTTGAATGCTTTGTCCCTTAGATTAAAGAAAAGCTGCCAGGCTATATCTCTTTGTTGGCGGGTGGGGTATCTTACATTTTTAAAATCGGTTGCTATTTCTGTACACAAATGAAAAACTTCATCCCATTCGCTTTTTAAAGCTCTTCCACCAAAAAGGGGTTGAGCTCGATTTATTTTGTCCTCCAATTTTCTGATTTTGGAGTCCAGATTTTCATGCTGTGTAGGAAAGAGATTAAGCATTTTTAAATGAGAAAGTTAAGTTTTACCTGATTTTTCCTTGCAGGATGTCCCAGTCATATCCTTGTGTACTTAGTGGTGCATTTGCAAGACCTATTACATTTGAACACAATCCAGGGCTATAATTAATGCCGGTAATAATATTCTCAAGAACCACAGCCAGTTTTCCACTATTCAATCCATAGGGGTTTAAATAATAAGCTTTTGGTAAAAACTAAAGATATTGAGTGAGAGGATGCAAGTCAATACCAAAAAAGGGGTATTTTCTTTTGCGGGTGTATGCCAGATAGACCTATGTTATGATGTGTGACTGCCTGGGTTGTACGGAATGGTCGGCCTTGTTATCCGAAGTCTGCAACCTCAAATCAACCTCAACAACTCTATCCCTCCCAAAAAAAATACCCTTTTCATGGTATTGCCCCACAATACTCCCTGCACTACATCTACACCGACCTATTAAAGACACAAATCTTATTTCTCTGGAGAATTAGATTTGTTGCGTCCTGTGGTAAAGGGACTAGCGGCGAAGAAATTAGTAATATTACTTGATTATTTGCGTCAAGCTAATTTTATTGCACAATTTCAATTTTTTTGTAATTTCACCCTGCTTTACAATCTGAGGGCAGGTATAACCTGCCATAAATATGTTGCAGGCTTTTTTATGCCTGCAACTTTTCCGATATGCGGTTCTGTACCCCCGTGTAGGTTTGTAATGGGCCTACTGCCCTCAGAGGTGTAAAGCAGCGGGAAAGGCAGGACCGTATTTTTTTCTGCCTATCACCTTATCTGTATCGGCTATGCTTTACCCTGAAAACCACTCTCCAACACCGGAGCAAATTAAAAATGCGCTTCTCCCCAACAACGAAAGGGTTTACCCACTGGATGAATTAATTGCTACAGGAGAAGCCGTATTTGATCTTATCCGGTTTTCAGAACTGGATATGGGCGTAAAGAATGCGTTTTACCGGCTCGAAAAGCAGTTTGATTTCTATAAGAACCTATTAATACAGTAAAGTAGTTTTACCAAAGAGTCTGCACGAATAAAATCAGGAGTAGAACGACCTTTGTAAAGGAGTGGTTGCATTATATAGGCCGGTCTAATAATAAGGATATTCCAAAAAGATCGCTATTATTTGAAGTATACAAACTCGGGCCAGCTTCAAAGAAGCTGTCCATCTTGCAAATGTTCAGCTCCACAAACCCGTAAAATACATTAGCTCAGAAGCGGTACATTTGAACACCCGTTTGGGGGAAAAAGACAAGCCCTCACAAATTATACTATGATCACTTATAAAACTGGCAATTTACTGGATGCGGCGGTGGAGGCATTGGTAAACACAGTGAATACTGTGGGTGTTATGGGTAAAGGCCTGGCCTTGCAGTTCAAAAATAGTTTTCCTGAAAACACTAAGGCCTACACGGAAGCAGTAAAAGAAGGCCGGGTGAAACTGGGAGAAGTGCTGGTAATACCAGTCAATCCAATAGGCACAGTTAGGTATATCATTAATTTTCCTACCAAAGGGCACTGGCGGTATCCTTCCAAACTGTCGTGGGTACAATCGGGATTAAAAGACCTGAAACAAAAAATTCAAGAGCAGGGTATATCGTCAGTTGCGCTTCCTCCATTGGGTTGTGGCAATGGCGGATTGAAATGGGAGGAAGTTAAGTCATTGATTGAAACGGAGCTGGCAGGAGTTAGCGCTGATATAATAGTGTATGAGCCATCTGCTGAAATACAGTCTATTTTAAAAAACGAAGACAAACCTGCTGCATCAAAACTAACACCTGTCCGGGCTATGTTATTGCAATTGTTATATCACTACAGGGCATTGGGTGAATTTACCAGTGAGTTTGCAGCGGAGAAACTTAGTTATTTCTTACAACGATTTGGTGAAAAGCAGTTAAAACTAAATTTTCAAAAAGGCGTTTACGGACCTTATTCCGGTAAAGTGCGGCATCTCCTTTATGCCGTAAACGGTTATTACCTGAAAGGCTATGAACAAAAAGACAAGAAGCCCTTTGAGCCGCTGGAAATGATGGTGGAGAAAGCTGCGGAAGTAAAAGGATACATCCAGCAGAACCTGAGTACTGAAGAACAAAAACGGCTGGAAGATGTAGCAATGTTTATCCAGGGGTTTGAATCTCCTTATGGTCTTGAATTACTGGCAACAGTTGATCTGCTTATAGAAGAAAACCAAAGCTTTGATAATACGTTGATTTCTCAAAGACTCTGGTCAGACAGGAAAAAAGATATGTTCCCTCAACAGCATATTGATCTTGCCATTAAGCATTTATCAAATCAAAAAAGCAAGCTTTATTCAGGATTCAGTTCATAACTATCAACTAACTATCCTAAATACTTGGGGGAACAACGGGAGGATTTGTGCCTCAACCCGATAATACCCAGCTTTCCACCCGCCCCCCAAAAAATACCCATTTTATGGTATTGTCCTTTCATCCCCCCTGCACTACATTTACACCGACCTATTTCACACCTCTTTAAAGACACAAATCTTATTTCCGTGGCGAATTAGATTTGCTGCGCACCTACCACACCTGTTTACTTTTTCTTTCATCTGCCCTGCGCAGGTAGTATTAAATTATAAAAAAACACTGCTATATGAAAAAAATACCCATTCCCATTTTCAACCAGTTTAAGTTGGAGGCAAAAGCAATAGGCTTGCCGGTTTATTTACCAACAGACAGCGATTACAATTCGGAAAGGGAAATATGCAATGCCCGCTTCAATTATTTTCCCGGGGCTATTGCCACCTGCATGAATGCCACCCATGTTTCTTTTTGTATAAATTTTTGCCGTGTATTTAAAGTCCCTTTCCGGGTGCGGTCTGGCGGGCACCAGCATGAAGGCATGTGCTCTGCCAATAATGTGATCATGATCAATCTGTCGCTGATGAATGCCATCAACTTTACCAGCGCCGGTAAAACCAATGCATGGATCGGGGTTGGCACCGGGCTGCAGTATGTTTATAATACATTGGAGTCGCAGGGATTGATCCTTCCCGGTGGTGGGTGCGGCAGTGTGTGCATCGGCGGACTTACACAAGGAGGCGGCTGGGGACTTTCAGCCCGGCAACTTGGACTTACCTGCGATAATATACTGGAAGCGGAAGTGGTGCTGGCAGATGGAAGAATTGTGATGGCTAATGCAGTTACCCACGATAAACTCTTCTGGGCTATCCGCGGCGGTGGCGGTGGAAACTTTGGCGTGGTCACCAGGTTCTTATTTAAGATATCGAAGATCGGCAGTTACCTTACCACTTTCGAAGTAGACTGGGCCAAAAAGGATATGGAAGCGGTAACGCTTAAATGGGTGAGCCTGCTTCCTTCATTCGACAGAAGGATGACCACCGTGGCCAGGCTCAGCGTTGTGAGCAATACCAATACAGGAAAATCTCTGCAGTTGTTTGGCCAGTTCTTCGGCACAGAAGCACAGGCCCGCCAGGCATTGAAACCATTGTATGATATTGCCGCACCTTCCTTCCAGAACTATCAAACAAAGCCCACCGGTAAAAAAGCTGTCAGCAATGCAGAGGTTGCCACTGCTGCTGATTCTTTGCAGGTACAACTGGGCCGCAAACTGCAGGAACTGACTCTTGGCGCTGCACCACCAGCTGAAACCTGCGGATCAAAACCTAACCCGCATAAAGTTTCATCGGTGTTTCCACTGTCAGCAGCAGCAGAGCAAAATATGATAAGGGCTTGTATTGACTATATCAACCGTTCCGTTTATTATCCTACCGCCAACACCTACCTGAGCATTCATAGTTTTGGTGGTGTCATAAAAGATATTCCATCGGGTGGTACAGCCTTTGCTTTCCGGGATAAAAACTTTTTGCTGCAGTTCCAGGCCTGGTGGTCAGATGTAAGCGATCCGCTGGGGCCAAAATATATCAAATGGATAGAAGATTTCAGGATAAGGATGACCAATTATGCACAAGGGGCTTTTATTAATTTCCCGGATATAAAACAACCATTGTTAACTTATTACGGGCCGGTAAATTTCAACACTCTTCAAGTGGCAAAACGAATGTACGACCCCACCAATATGTTCAATTTTCCCATGAGCATTCCGCTTCCTGCAGCAAAAGTTGCTAAGAAAAAGAAAACGGTAAAGTAAAGGTTGGGTATAGTCAATGCCAGGTTGTGTAAAGAACCCGGTTACAAATTTTTCTATGAGGGAAGGGTTTAAATTTTTAGATAAAATTATCTAGTGCTAAGTTAAGTTTGATATGCGCCAGTTTATGGATAACATAACACTAGTGCAATATAGAATTGCTTTGGAAATCCCTCTGTAGAAATATTTAACGGGTAGTGATTGTACAACGCAGAGGAATACAACTGTACAGCGGAAAAAGAGAAATGCACTGCATTTTGTATTTCTCTTTCTCACCTTTTTCTCTGTGCGATGCCTGTATTTTCTGCGCTCAATTCATTTGCTCCTGCTCCAGTTCTTTAAACAAAGCCAGCGTTTTTGGAAACAAAATATTATTTTCCAGGTGTACATGCTGATGCAGGTCCAGTTCAAAATCCTGCAAAGCTGCAAAAGATAATTTGTAAGTGGTGCAGGCATCATCCGGCAAACTGTAGTTGCCTGTCAGCTTTCTTATCTCCGACATGGCTGCTCCTGCATGATCATGTTCCTGCTCCATCATACTGATAGGAAATTTCAGGTAATTGATATGGACATTGAGCTGATTGCCACTTGTCAATTGGGTTTCCATTTCTTTGATGCGGGGAAACAGCACCACTTCTTCTTTTTGGATATGCATATCCATTTCTTCCCTCAGCGCTGCAAATATTTCAAATACTTTCAGCATTTCAGGATGACGGACGCAATGCTTCGCAGCTATTTTCTGCAGGTACATGGCAATGGCCGGCATTTCTTTTTTTACATACTGGTGATGATGGGTTACAATATGATTCGCCAGTTGTGAAAGTGACAGCTTATCATAATCAATCACTGCATCAGAATTATCGTACTCCACAGCAATGTCCAGTTCAGAAAGTATTTCAGCCACATTCAGCTTGCTTTCTTCACAGGCCTGCTGCAGGCTTCGTTTGCCGTTGCAGCAAAAATCAAGATGGTATTTTTCAAACACAGCGGCGGCGAGGTGATTATTATTTACAATCTGTGCCAGGCTTTTTTCGGTTATTTCATTCATAGTAATGTTGTTTAAAATTTATAATGTCCAAAATGTTTTTCCACTAAGGCCACGAAGAACACGAAGAATACAAGGAAAAAAGCTTTGTGACCTTTGTGTCCCTGCCAGCCGCAGGCAGCTTTTTGGGATATGTACAGGTTACAGGTCTTTTCTTTTAAATTTCCTGATAGCCAGCCATACCGGTATAATTGTCCACAGCAGCATGATGCCCACAGTAAACAGTATGCCCGTACCGCTTCCAAAGAAATCTTTATACAAAGCACCGGTATATCCCATCAATGCGCTGATATCCATTTTGAGCATAATGAAAATGCGGCCCAGGTCAATCGGGTTAAGGGCTGATAATAACAGGGTCAGTTTCTCCAGCGGGTAATCGCTGAAGGAAAATAATATCAGCAGCACCAGCCCGTCATAGATCAACGCAAAATAAAACCACAGCAGCAGGGCAAAGCCTATTCCCCTTGCTTTATCCCTCGCATACACAGATGCAAGAAATGCAATGGACGTAAATACCAGCGTCAATGCCCCTCCGGTGAATAATAATGCAAGACCGGTATCATTGGGAGCAAAGATGAGTACAGGTATGCCTGCGCCAATAAAGAAAGCACTGAGCAATGAAATGCTGACGCCGGCAAATTCACTTAACAGTATCCGGGTGCGGCTCAGTGGCTGGGAGAGCATCAGTTCAATAAATTCATAAGAATTATAATAGTGAATGGTGGTGAATACAAGGCTTACCAATGGTAATACGATCAGCACAATATTCAGTAAGCTGAGCATCGCCTTGCTGCTGTTCTCTTCCATCTGGAACATACTGAGCGACACCACAAAAAGAAACAGGGTGTAGGCCAGCACGATCTTGTTTCGCAGTATATCGTACAATACATACCTGGATAATTTCATCATCGTATTTTGTTTGCAATTATTATTGTCCGCTTAATATATCGTAAATTCTTTGAAACACTTTGCAAGTGCAGGTTCTAAGCCCCTTCTCCGCCAGGAGAGGGGGTTGGGGGTGAGGCCCTGATAGCAAAGAGTTAATTATTTATTTTACTCGTACAGCATTGTTTATAATATCTTTTCATCGCGTTTCTTTATAAGCATTTTATCAATCCACTCATTCGTAAATTTCTCTCCTTTCATAATCCGGGCAATGGCTTTGCCCAGCCGTACCTCACCTGTTTCTTCCTGAAGCGTTTCAATATCTTTAAAGAACTGCATCTTACCTTCCTGCATATACATGACATGCGAAGTCAGTTCATCCAGATCGCTCAGGATATGAGAAGTGATAAGTATGAGTTTGTTCTTTTCTTTTTCAGCAATGATCTTTTCTTTTAATAATTCAGAAGCAAGCGGGTCCAGGCCGGCTGTTGGTTCATCCAGTATCAGGATGGGCGGGTCAAACAAAAAAGCAATGGCAGCGCTTACTTTTTGACGGGTACCACCACTTAATGTCCGCATTGGTTTTTCAAATATCTTTTCCAGTTCAAACTGTTTGATCAGTGTTTTATCAAGGTCTGCTTCATTCCTGTTTCGGATATGCAGCAGCATGTTGAAGAGCTGGCCAATCTTCATATTATCGGGATAGCGGCCTATCTGTGGCATGTACCCGATCTTTTCCCTGTAGCCGGGATCATTATCAATAAGGATATCATCTACAAATATCTTTCCGCTGTTGGGCCGCACCATTCCCAGTATCAGTTTGATAAGCGTGGTTTTCCCGGAGCCATTCGGGCCTATCAATGAGATCACCTGCCCTTTGTGGAATGCAGCATTGATATTATCTAATGCCTGTAGTTTTCTAAATCGTTTATTTATTTGTTCAATGCGGATCATAACGATAGTTGTTTCATCAGGGGTTTATCATCCACCAGGTTTTCGGGGGTCAGGCTGGGTATCGCTTTTTCTGCTTTATCTATCAGTGATACGGTAAAGCTGCGCATCAGCATCAGTGCATAAGGGTTTTGCTCCACTATCATGGAGTACATGCTTACCGGATGGTAAGGCACATCGCCAATGCCATCCCTGTTTATATCATAGCCGTCGTATTTATCCCAGTAATTGTTGTAAAACTTATTCAGCGATAAGGAGCCATTGGTGCCCACATCAAAACTGTTGCCGGTAAAATTGTTATGGGAAAAAATATTATCATCACAACTGGCCTGTACTTTAATGGCCCAGCCATTTTCATCAAAAGTATTTTTCTGTATCACTATCCGGCTGCTGCCTTCCATGTGTATGGCAACGGTGTTTTTAAAAAATGTATTCTGTTGTATATAACTGTCAGTAATGTCTTTTAGCAGGATACCATAAGCGGATGGCCCCCAGTTTTGTTCAAAATGATTGCCTGTCATGGTTACTCTTTTTGAATACATCACGGCTACGCCGGCGCCATTGTTCCGGAATGTATTGCGCTGGTAACTGTCATCATTGGAAAACATAAAATGTAAACCATACCGGATGTTCTTTTCACTCAGGTTATAACGGATAAGGGAGTGTGTTACAAATTCAAAATAGATACCATCGCGGTGGCCCTGTACATAGTTTTTTTCAATGGTGGCATGACTGGACTTCCAAAGATGGATGCCATTGCCGGTCAGTTGTTCTGATAGCGGAGAACCTGTTATTTGATTATTGCGTAAAAAAGCATAAGAAGTATTGGAAATATGAATGGCAAAATAAGCGTTGAGGATTGTATTGTTCTCAATTATTATATTGGTGCAATCCACCAGTTTAATGGAAGCAAAATCATTCATGGCGGAATAACCGGAATTGCGAAATGTAATGCCACGTATAATAATATTCTTTCCGCTGATCAGCAGTATCTCATATTTATGTTCCCCTTCCAGTACCGGGTTATTTTGCCCGGTGATGGTGAGTGACTTTGTAAGGGTGATACTTCCTTCTTTATAAATACCCGGAAGCAAAATAATGCTGTCTTTGTCTTTTGCGAGTTCTATTGCCTTTTTCAGTGAGCGGATAGCCTGGGTGGGCCCAACGATGATTATTCTTGCCTTGGCAAAATGGAAAAGAAAAGAGAATAGTATAAGTAAGAAAAAACGCATAGGTTATTGTAATTTATCAGAAAGATCTTTCCAGGTTAGCACAAGTCCCTTTTTATCCCGGTTAAATGCATCGGCTGCCTGCTTGCTGGCAAAGGCAGCGGCATTGCTGCCCATCGGGCTTCGTACCACAGTGGCTATTACAAAGTATGATTTATTAATATCCAGGAAATCATTCTTTTTTTCAAAATTGATGACCACTGTTTGTTTTATATCCTTTTCTTCCAGCGTACCTGATTTGATAAAGCGGTTCAGGCAGATCACATCATCAAATTTGTACACTTTGCCTTTGCCGGTAATTATCTCACTGCCAAATTTTGGATCAATGATCCCCATTTTGCAGATGTGGCAAACATCTGTCCCGTATCTGAATGGCTCAGGCTGTGCAGCGCAGGAGGAAAGAAACAGGATACAGGCAATAACAGGAATCGCTGCTATTTTTTTATTTTTTTTACTGGCTTTGTGCTGATGGTACCATTCGGCAAACCATACGCCGAATGCTAATATAGCGGCCCCTATCACCACCCATCCCCCTACATCCGGGAACGAATAGGCATCAAAGTTTAATAATCGCTTGTGACCAATTAACGGGGGTTGGTAAGACAGGCCCTGCACTTGAATAGGAGCAGTGGGGTCAAGGTTGTGACCATAATCGTACCCCCATTTATAAAAATCATACATGGCTAATGCACCGCCAATAGCTGTTAAACTAATATAGGCCAGCAGGAATTTTCTGTTGCCGGTAATAGCCACAAGTACACCCAACAGCATAAAGAACCCTACAACGAAAGGCAGAAACTTAAATTCCGGGAACATGCCAACGGTGATATGCTTCATCCCGATATAGTGGTTCAATCCATTGATGATATCCACATCACCCGACAGTCCATTGATCCAGATATTCATTTTCAATCCTTCGGGATATTGCGGGGCAAATAAATCAATCCGCCAGGCGGGTAAAAAGAATACGGCAATCAGGGTGCCGGATGCAAAAGCCACCAGTATTCGGGAAGATACGCTGAGTTTATTGTTCATTACTGTTCTAAAGTTATAAACTTCCGGAGCAGTACACTCCGGAAGAAAGTGTACAATGAAAAAGCGATTAGTTATTTTTTGCTGGTGGCAGCAATACGGCATCTATCACATGAATAATACCATTGCTCGCAGGAATAGAAGCAACAATAGTGGCCGTGCCATTCACCATCACTTTGCCATCTTTAATACTCAATGTAATGTTGTCGCCATTAGCCATGCCGATCACCTGCCCGTCTTTCATACTTTCTGCTTTATAACCTGCCACGGCCACATGGTATTGCAAAATGTTTTGCAGGTCTGCTTTTTTATCAGCCTTCATCAATCCGTCTACAGTGCCTGCAGGCAGTTTATCAAAAGCGGCATTGGTGGGGGCAAATACAGTAAATGGCCCCGCATTGGAAAGTGACGTTACCAGTTCAGCTTGTTTCAATGCTGCCACCAATGTTGTATGATCTTTTGAACCTACTGCAATCTTCACCACATCTTTTGCTGATTCATCATCCTGCACGGCTTCCTGTCCACCGGCTGCGGGGGATTCGCTTGCAGTACTTTCAGTTTTGTTCTCCTTATTATTGCTGCAACCTGCAGCAAGCAGTGCTGTTATGACTACCAGGCCTATTATCTTTTTCATATAATGCGTTTTAAGAATGAGGGTTTTGTTGATAAAATAAAACGGTCTCAAATTTTTTATATCAATTTTCAGGCAAAGACACTATGCCGCAACGTTTTTGAACCTGCTAATTTATTCGTTGCATCGTGTAGCGTCTTTGCGTGATTTTTATTTCGGTTTTGCAGGTGCAGCTTCTTTTGCAGGTGCTGCCGGGGTTGTGTTACCGGTGCTGAAAATTAACGGCACATTAGATCCTGCGGAGCTTACCCGTATATATCCCTGCATCTCCTGGTGTAGTGCTGAACAGAAGTCGGTGCAGTACATTGGGTACACGCCGGTTTTTTCCGGAACCCATTTTAATGTTTGTGTTTCTCCGGGCATAATCAGCAATTCGGCATTGTTAGCTCCTTTTATTGCAAAGCCGTGTGGTACATCCCAATCCTGCTCCAGGTTGGTTACATGGAAGTAAACAGTTTCTCCCATTTTCACCCCTTCAATATTATCGGGGGTAAAATGTGAACGGATAGAGGTCATGTACACATGAATTTCATTTCCTTTGCGTTCCACTCTTGCAAAATTGTCTCCTTTGGCTGCATAGGCATTTCCATTCTCTTCAATCTTATAAATCTTCTGGCTGTTCTTTACAATCAGGTTTGCGGGTATCATTTCTGCATAGTGCGGCTCGCCAATAGTTGGAAAGTCAAGGAGCAGTTTCATTTTTTCACCACTGATATCATACAACTGTGCACTCTGTGCCAGTTCCGGCCCGGTAGGCAGGTAACGGTCTTTGGTAATTTTATTATAAGCTATCATGTACTTGCCCCAGGGCTTCTTAGTTGGCCCGCCGGGAACGCTGAGGTGACCTACTGAATAGTAAGTAGGCACACGATCAAGTACTTTCAGATCTTTTACATTCCATTTTACCACTTCAGATGATACAAAGAAGGAGGTATAGGCATTTCCTTTGTCATCAAATTCTGTATGTAAAGGGCCAAGACCGGGCTTTTGTACTTCACCATATAATACAGATTCATATTTTAATACAGGGATGCCTTCATACTCCCCATCATACGATTTGGCAGCAATAGCGGCCTGTATTTTGGTAAAAGAAAATACAGGAATAGTGGCAGCCAATTTACCACTGCCAACAATATATTCACCTGTTGGGTCGGTATCACAACCGTGAGGTGATTTGGGGCAGGGCATAAAATAAACCATATCAGGGCAATCTTTAGGGTCCAGCATCACCACTTCTTTTTCGATGGTGGAAGTAGCAGTATGTTTTTGTTCATCATAAATATTATGTGCATAGCGCACTGGCTTTTTCTGGCCTTTACCTGCTTTCAGGTATTCTTCTGCTTTTTTCCAGTTTACACAAAGAATAAAATCTTTATCTTTTTGGCTGGCATTTACTTCCAGTAAGGTGTTCGCCCTTTCTGAATTATAGCAACTGAAGAAAAACCAACCATGTGACTTTCCTTTTCCTGCACGGGCCAGGTCAAAATTTACCCCGGGTAATAATACCTGGAAATTGATATTCATCCGACCGCTTGTTTTATCAACAGCAATAAAACTTAGTGTGCCTTTAAAATTTTCTTTGTACGTATTGATAGGTACATCCCCATTACTATTATCCATGGGTATGGAGAAGCGGGTACCTGCCACTACATACTCTGAGTTTTCAGTAATAAAAGGAGAGGAGTGGTTACCGGCGCTGTTGGGTATTTCAATTATTTCAGCAGTGCGGAATGTTTTAAGATCCACTCTTGCTAACCGGGGTGTATTATTACCATTGGCAAATACCCAGCGGCCATCCTGTATACCATCTGTTTCTGATAAGGCAATATGGTGCAGGTCATCCCAGGGCACAAACCCATGTGAAGTATTAAGCATCGGTTTTGTTTCTTCGCTGTATCCGTATCCTTTTTCAGGATCAACAGAAAAAACGGGAATAACCCGCAGCAAACGGCCGGATGGAATACCATATACCGACATTTGTCCGCTGAATCCTCCGGAAACGAAATTGTAGAATTCATCGTACTTACCTGGCGCTACATATACTTTATTCGCTGCATCGCCGCTTACAGCAGATTGGGTTCCCTTTGGTTTACAGCCCTGTGTTACCAGCAAAGCAATGACCGGTAATATCAACGAGGTATATTTCAGAATCTGTTTCATAAAAAGTATTTATTGTGAATATTGATATGGTGTTATTATAACAGGGGTCCTTATTTTACTCCATCATTACTGCGCATAAATTCCAGCAGTTTCCTGGCATCTTCTTTAGTAATGTTCTGGTTGGGCATGCGAACCATACAGAGCTCCAGCAGTTTTTGTGCTTCAGCATCAGTTTCCAGCATCATCTCCACATTGGTTATCATATTCATGATCCACACGGGTTGTCTTTTTTGCGTAACACCTTTCCAGCCGGGACCCACTAATTTTTCTTCGGTAAGACGGTGACAGGACTGGCATTTCATTCCATAAATAGCTTTACCGGTGTCAACCATTGCTTTTTCGAGCGGTGTGGTAAGGGTGATGTCGCCTTCTTTTAATTCAGCGCCATGCGTTTCAGGCTGGTCTTTTGCCAATTCCTGGATATCAACTGGCTGGGGTTCTTTTTTAGAACCTTCCTGGCAGGAAAGAATGAGCAGGCTTGAGAAAAAAAGTAACGAAGCAAAAATTGCAATACGTTTCATGTTGAAGATTTTGATGATTAATTAAAAAAGACATTGATGTCTTTTAATGGCCAAATGTATTTTGGCCTGCTCCGCCGCTGTCTGATATTCATCATTACAATTGGTGATATTAGTCACCCTGTCTGAAAACTCATGCCGCTAGTTTTACTAATTAAGCTGTAAAGAGTATGTTTCTTTCAAAATCGTTTGGTTATGCCCTGCGTGGAGTTTTGTATGTGGCATTGGCTGATAAGGACGGGAGGAAAGTGCAATTGGATGAAATTGCCTCAAGGCTATCGGTACCCCGGCATTTTCTGGCCAAGATTATGAAAACGATGGTGAAGGAGGAGATTCTTTCTTCAACAAAAGGACCTTATGGCGGTTTTTCGGTCAATGCGGGTACGTTGAATGCTAAACTTATTCACCTGGTGAAGATTACAGATGGGGTAGAGCAGTTTAATACCTGTGTACTTAGTCTTCGGCAATGCAAGAGCAAAAACTTTTGCCCATTGCATTTTCAGATGATGAAGTTGCGGGATGATATGCTGGATGAGTTTTCAAAACGGTCAATTGGCGATCTGCTGGAGAAGGAGAGCCCTGACTTTATTAAAAGTATTTCAACCATTGCATAAATACGGATGGTTTAGTCTTCCAGGAACCCATCCAAATCTCTTCTTTCTTTTTTAGTAGGCCGTCCTATTTTACTCTGTCGCTTACCGGTATGAAAACTGGCTGACTGGTATTGCAGCCGTTGTAATTCCTCTTCGGGAGTGATATCCAAATAATTTTTTACAGCGTCAGCAGCTGCCACTCTTTTTTCCAATAGCCCGGTTACTTTTATGCGCCAGCGTTTGGCTTCTGTCTTTACTTCGTATTCATCACCGATGCTAACATTTCGTGCAGCTTTGGCCTGCAGACCATCAAATTTTACTTTGCCACTATCGCAGGCAGCGGCCGCCATCGTTCTGGTTTTGAACAGGCGGATGGCCCAGAGGTATTTATCGAGACGGAGTTTTTCTTTAGGGGGCATCGAAATTAAACTTATTTACAATTTCAATAATGTTTTCTTTAATGACAGCCCATTCAGGATAAGGCTGTAAAAGCTCAGGTTCTTCCTGTGTATCTGCATCTTCAAAATATTGCATACTTCTCAGCGCCATCCATGAATTATCAGACTGAAATTTGTAATCATAAAAATCTAATAGCTCCTTTAATGAAAAGAGTTTTAGCAACGAGTAAATGTCATAGAAATTTTTTTTACTCCCTCTTCCACAAATGGCATTTAGTTTCATTGCTGCAACGTCTTCCACCGAATACAGGCGAATGCCTTCCTTAATAACACAGGGATTTATCAGTTTATGTGAAAAATGCTTTACAAAATCACATTTAACGGAATTAATATAGCCAAAAATAAAAACAGGGCTTGTTCGCCTGATAATGATATTACTGAAATTGTTTTCCAACTGCAGGCTGATTTCAGACATCTCGACATCTTCGAAAGCAAACATGTCAATACCCACATTTTTTCTGTGGCCAATCTGCAATGCAAGCGAAGTGCCACCAGCAAGGGAAAAATGATCTAAGTAGTCTGATGAAGTAAGTTTTTTAAGAAGGGAATAAACAATATCATCAATAGTATTGAGATGGAGCATGCATTTTTGCTTTTGGGATATTAAAATAGAGTGAGCAAAAATTATGAGTTATTGCATCCAGATCTCTGCATTCTTTAATAGCCTCAATAATTTCATCTTTCCTGTATGATTTTAATAAAGATTTTACATCAATCATTCCCCCCCCGTACCAGAACCCTTTCAACTATAAAACGACGGTTCTTTTTCCAGTCAAGCTTTTCGGGATTTACATCCCAGAACAGGCTTTTATTTAATGCGTCAGCAACTTTCATGATTTAAAGCTACGAATCATTTTGCAAATGGGTAATCGCTTGTTATTTCTTCAACAAATAAAAATAATGCATCTTCGAATGCCGTTCTTCTTCATCCTTATCAAATCCTGCAGCCGAAAGAAGGTTTTGTGCTGCGATATTCCCTTTTAGTGTCATGGAATGGATATATTTTATTTCCGGGTAGTTATTCCAGGTATACTGCAGAAAATAAGAGAGTGCTTTTTGAGTAAACCCTTTTCTGCGAAGCGCCGGTGTTATGGCAAAACTAATCCAGCATCTTTTATTGTTTTCTCCAAAAGTTTCCAGACTCAGATCATATAAATGTAATACCCCTGCATACTTTCCATTCCATTTGAACAGCCAGTCCTGTGAGCCATGTTTGGGGGAAGTCCTTCCATATTTTTCCAGGCTCTCGGTATATTTTTTTGCACCATCATACTTTTTAAAGCATTCTTCTGTAAAAGGGGAATCGTCGTTTTCAAAAAGAAGATATAATTGCGGGAAATTTTCAGCAGAAAGTTTTTCAAAAGAAAATTCTCCTGCCAGATCAATTTCTGGGAATGTAAAATATTGTTTTACCGTCTGCATATTATTCTCGGTTCAAAATTAAAAAACCTCACCCGATTGATTAAGTGAGGTTATAATATCATCGGAGCCTAAAGCCCCCCTGGAGAGGTTAGAGAGCTGCAAAGAACTTATGAAAATAAGGTATCGTCTCTATTCCCTTATAATAATTCTCAATATTATACTTCTCATTTGGGCTGTGTAAGTTGTCATTGTCCAAACCAAAACCCATAAAGATGATCTTGATACCTAATTCTTTTTCTAAAATAGAACAGATAGGAATGCTGCCGCCGCCCCTTACAGGGATCGGTGCTTTACCGAAAGTTGTTTCCACAGCTTTAGCCGCTGCTTTATAGCCTTTACTGTCTATCGGTGTCATGTATGGCTCACCACCATGATGCAGTTCTGCTTTTACCACTACCGATTTTGGTGCAATGGATTTGAAATAAGCTAATAGCTTTTCAGTGATCTTATCAGTTGACTGGTTAGGTACCAATCGTGCAGAAATTTTTGCGTATGCTTTTGAAGGAAGAACAGTTTTTGCCCCTTCGCCGGTATAGCCACCCCAAATACCATTCACTTCAATGGTGGGGCGGATGCCTGTTCTTTCATAAGTGCTGTATCCTTTTTCGCCCCACAATTCTTTTACACCCAATTCATCCATATATTCCTTTTCATTATACGGCGCTTTGTTGATCAGTTCCCTTTCTTCCTTGCCGGCCGTAACCACATCATCATAAAATCCCGGAATGGTGACATGGTTATTTTCATCATGACAGGAAGCAATCATTTGCGCTAAAATAGTAATCGGGTTTGCCACGGCTCCACCATAAGTGCCGCTATGTAAATCCCTGTTGGCACCGGTTACTTCCACCTGTATATAACTCAATCCGCGAACGCCGGTGTCAAGCGAAGGGTTTTCCATGCTCAGCATTGAACTGTCGCTTATTAATATTACATCAGCTTTCAGCAATTTTTTATTTGCAGCTACAAATTTTCCCAAATTAGGTGAGCCTACTTCTTCTTCCCCTTCTATCAGGAATTTGATATTGGTGGTCATTGAATCAGTTTTTACCAATGTCTCCAATGCCTTTACATGCATATAAAACTGTCCTTTGTCATCGGCACTTCCCCTGGCAAATATTTTACCATCCACGATGGTGGGTTCAAAAGGTGGATTGGTCCACAGTTCAAGTGGTTCAGCTGGTTGCACATCATAATGGCCATATACCAGTACGGTCGGTTTGGAAGGGTCAATTATTTTTTCACCATACACAACAGGATGTCCATCGGTAGCCATTACTTTGGCAGTGGAGCAGCCGGCATCCAGTAAACTTTTTTGTACGGCTTCGGCACACTTCTGCATATCTGCTTTATGTTCGCTTTTAGCACTTACAGAAGGAATACGGAGCAGGTCCAGCATTTCATTCAAAAAACGGTCTTTGTTTTTTTCCTGGTAATCTTTCCAAATTTGTGACATGGTAATTAGTTGATTGATTAATTAGGGGATTGGTTTATTAATTGGTTTATTAGTTAATTAGTTTATTAGGGGACTGGTTTATTAGTTTATTGATGTACTAATAAACCAGTTAACCAATTAACTATCCTGCCTATTACGAAGATAAGAGGTTTTAGGTGTTTGCGCCCTGATAAAATACGCTTGAACCGGTAAAGTTTTGGACGTTGAATTGGTTATTTTTGAATAAGCTTTACAAAATTCCGCATGAAGTCTGTAAGGGCAATGTCATTAAGTTAAAAGTATCAGCAGCACGCACTTTAACAGATGACTTCTCCGGATAGTTTGCCCTGAAAGGGCAGAATGCCAATAACGCCGGGTGAAACCCCGGCGAAAGCAAACGAAGAATTCGCCGAACCCTGAAAGGGTTCAACAGCGACAAGAGATGAACATGCCCGGTAAACGAATGCCAGTCAGTTAATAATAGCTTTAACTTAATGACATTGCTGTAAGGGAGATGTATAAGTACGGTATTTGTATTAGTTCTTGTTTCATTCTGTCTTTTTTGAATCTTTGCAACATGAAATATCTTTTCGTCCTGCTCGCCCTGAATGTTTTAAACCTGTCGGCACAGGCCCAGGTATCCTATGACAGTATCACCATCAGCCGCTTTTTGATAAATGATGATTTGCTGGGAAAAAAATGGACCGACACATTAAAAGCAGGTCATTACCCCGCTTATCTCACTGATGAAAGAACGGTTTGGATAAAGCCTTCCAAAGCGTACAAAGTACTGCCGCAGATTATATCTATTGGCGGCAGGATCAAAACCAATGGCACAGCAGATGTGTCCAAATGTTTTATACCGCGGCACAGTGTCAATTATTATAAAGCCGGGAAGATAGTGCGGTACCTGCTGGTATGTTTTGAATGTGATGGGGTACGATTCAGCAATGACCCCAAAACCACCTTTGTTAAAAGCATACCGCTAAGAGAAAAAAAAATGATGGAACTGAAAACTGTTTTTAAGGAATTGCTGTAAAGCCTTTATTCTGCCGACTTCTTCTTATTATGTTTTGTAGTAAACTCATTGAAGGTTTCTTTTGATTGTGAGGTCACGGCTTTTGTTACCATTTTACTTCCAAACCTTTCTTTAATATCATCCACAGCTTTATACAGGTTTAATTTCCCCACATTATTTTCAAACAAACTCATCTGTATGGTAAAAGGGATGAAATGACTGAAGCGCACCCCCAGCAAACGAACAGGCCTTCCTTTCTGATACGATTTATTGAACAGGTCTTTTACCTTGGCGATAAGTACATCATCCAATGCAGTGTAGTCCACTGTTTCCTGCCGCGACATAGTTTCAAAATCAGAATAACGGATTTTAACTGTAACACAACCCGTCAGTTTTTCATCTTCTCTTAATGAGTAAGCTGTTTTTTCAGTCAGCCTTACTAATTCTTTATGCAGAAAATCAATGTCTGTATAATCGGTATCAAAGGTATTTTCATGGCTCATGCTTTTTTGTTCCCAGTCGGTGGTTATCTCGGCACTTCCTTGGCCATGGGCTTTGTGCCAGAGTGATTCTCCCCATTTACCCGCAAAGCGTTCCATCAGTTCGATTGGAGTTTTGGCAATGTCTTCAATGGTGTAAATGCCAAAACTTTTTAACTGCTGTTCGGTTTGCTTGCCCACCCCGTTTATCTTTTCAATGCCCAGCGGCCATAAAAAATCCATTTCCTTACCATGCAGGATTTCCAAAAACCCATTGGGCTTTGCTTCATTGGTGGCCATCTTGCTGATGAACCGGGCAGACGATAATCCGCACGAGATAGGCAGTTGCGTTTCATCAATAATATGCTGGCGCAATTCTTTGGTATACTGGCTTACGCCAAAAAATTTATCCATGCCGGTAAGGTCAATATAGAATTCATCAATACTGGCTTTTTCAAACAGCGGTACTTTGGCGGCAATAATATCTGTTACCCATCTTGAGTATTTACTGTAATCGCCCCGGCTGGCATTGGTAATAATGGCATGCGGGCATAGCTGCATCGCTTTCCTCATCGGCATGGCCGAATGAATGCCAAATTTCCGGGCCTCATAACTGCAGGCAGCCACTACGCCTCTTTCATAGCCGCCAACTAACACAGGCTTTCCTTTCAGCGAAGGATTGTTGCGTATTTCAACGGATACAAAAAAAGAGTCGAGGTCAAAATGGGCAATATATCGTTTCATGTCTGTCACACTTCAAAGGTAGATATTTGGATCACATAGAAGGATAGATACATAGAAATACACACATAGAAGAGGTTTATTATTTGAAATATCTATGTGTGTATTCCTTATGATTTTTATGCACTATGTGGTTCAAAAAAAACCGGGGCTTCATGAAAATTAAACTGAAACACAGACCAATTGCAGCTTAATCCTGTAATTTCTTATTTTTTGATTATTTTGAACAGCGGAAAGCGGGGGTTGGACGGCTGTTAAATTTTCCCACTTCCTGATTCTGAAACCTCAATTATTTTCTATGAATCTCGACTGGCTTAAAACAGGTATAGGTCCGCTGCAGGATCTGCTCGGCTTTTTAACGAAAGAGGGCAAGACCAATGATATACTGAAAAAGCAGGTACTTCGTGAACTGCGGAACAACCTGAACATCTTCCATAATGCGTTTAAGAATAATGTGGTGGCTGATGTGATGATCGATATGCTCAGCAATGAGGAGATCAAAAAAGCAGTGGCTTCAAATTTCAAATTCAATAAATTAAAACCCGGCTGTATAGAGCCTTATCATGTATTTGACGACCGTAATAAAAAATACACAGGCTGGGATGCAGATAAGCTAATAGATAAGATTGATGAAAAAATAGAAGAGTTGAAAAATATCAAAAAGATGAATGGTAACACTGTAGCTGCCGTTAAGAATAATGTACCGGTAATGATCAGCAATCTTTATTTCCGGATGAAATTACTGGTGGATTTTATAAAAGGACCTAAGTAAGATAAATCCCGAGCAATCCATCGGGCAGCTCCACCAGCACTTCCTTCTTTTTGTGATTTATTTTTTGTAAAGTTTCTTCGTGCAGGGGAATCAGTACTTCTTTTCCTTTTATTTCAAGGCGGCAGAGTAATTGGTGCGGCTGTTCAATCAGCTCCAGTATTTCGCCCAAAGACTCATTATTGTTGATGATGGTGTAACCCAATAAACTCGCAGGTGCTGTTTTAGCAGCAAATTTTTTAAAATCAATCTCTGTCACCCATACTTGTTTAGGCGTTAATTTCATTGCGGCTTCACGGGTATTAACACCTTCCAGTTTTATATAAATTTCATTATCCGACTTAATCTTTGTGGTTTCCAAAAACCAGGGAAGAAAGGAGCCTTTCTTTTCTTCGGTAAATAAAGCCTGCAACCCTTTCAATGAAGTTTTTTTACCCAACTCATGTTTGAGCAATAATTCACCCAGTAGGCCATGCACCGCCACTATTTTTCCTATGTTGAAATACGCTGCCATATTCTTTGCCACGAATTACACGAATGTCACGAATAAATACAATTGAATACAAATTTCTGCCACGAATTACACGAATGTCACGAATAAATACAATTGAATACAAATTTCTGCCACGAATTACACGAATGGCACGAATAAATACAATTGAATACAAATTTTTGCCACGAATTACACGAATGTCACGAATAAATACAAATAATTATTTTTGACAATAACGCTCCTGCCATCCTGTACCTATTTGTTCTCAATTAATTGTGATTGCGAAGCAATCATTTCGTGTCATTCGTGCAATTCGTGGCCAACAAAAAATCCCGGCCAAAAGGCCGGGATTTAAGAACTTTCAGGACTTGGACTAGTCCCCACAGTTTTGTGGGAAATATTTATCCTTCACTACCGCTTTCCCCTTCAGTCCTTCTTTCAGGTCTGCGACCTGGCATCGGACGTCTGGATCTTTTGTTGCGATAGGCATCTTCCTGGCGTTTTTTTATCTGTGCTTCATGTTCTGCACTCCACTTGGTAAACTTTTCCATGGCAGCAGCATCATCAAATAAGCCCAGGCCCACACCACGGAGCAGGTGCTTCAGGTATAATACACCTTTGAAGCTGAGGATACGGCGAACGGTGTCTGTTGGTGTAGCACCTTTGTTCAACCACTCCAATGCTTTCTGCCGGTCCAGCTGAATAGTAGCAGGAACGGTCAGGGGATTGTAAGTACCTAATTTTTGAATGAATTTGCCATCACGGGGAGCCCGGGAATCGGCGATTACAATGAAGTAGAAAGGTCTTTTCTTAGACCCGTGTCTTTGAAGACGGATTTTTGCTGACATAAATAGACATTTAACAGCGTTAAACAATAATTGTTAGTTCCGGTAAAAACCGGACAGCAAATATAGGACGGGCCGAGGAGAATACAAAGGAGAATATTGAACAGATGAACAAAGGGCGGAGGAACAGAAGTAGGAACGCTGAATATCGGGGTGATTCCTCATTAGTTGGGTCTTATTTCGGCGTTCGTAATTCCTTGTTCATCTGTTCAATATTCGTTACTTCTTCATCCCCGGCATCATCTTACCAAAAGCCCCCATTTTGTTCATATTCTTCATCATGCCCCGCATTTGCTCAAATTGTTTCATGAAATTATTTACGTCCTGTATTTCTTTACCGGCCCCTTTAGCGATACGTTTTTTCCGGTTGCCATCAATCAGGTCCGGGTCGGCCCTTTCGGCCGGCGTCATGGAGTTGATCATGGCTTCAATGCCTTTGAAAGAATCGTCATTGATGTCCAGGTCTTTTATTTTGCTGCCCATACCCGGTATCATGCTCAGCATATCTTTCATATTGCCCATCTTTTTGATCTGTTCCAGTTGTATCTTAAAGTCGGCAAAATCAAATTTATTCTTACGGATCTTTGCTTCCAGTTTCTTTGCTTCCACCTCATCAAACTGCTCTTGTGCTCTTTCCACCAGTGAGGTAATATCTCCCATACCCAGGATACGCTGTGCCATCCTTTCAGGATAAAACACATCCAGTGTGTCCATTTTCTCACCATTACTGGTGAATTTGATGGGCTTATTCACAGTGTATTTGATGGAAATGGCTGCACCGCCTCTTGTATCACCATCTAATTTGGTGAGCACCACTCCGGTAAAATCCAGCCGGTCATTAAAAGCTTTGGCCGTATTCACTGCATCCTGACCCGTCATGCTGTCCACCACAAATAGTATCTCCTGTGGGTTCACAGCATTCTTTACATCGGCCACTTCTGTCATCATTACTTCATCCACGGCCAGGCGGCCGGCCGTATCTATGATGAGTACGTTCTTGTTCCTGCTCCGGGCCTCTTTCACTGCATTTTTCGCTATGTCTACCGCATCTTTATTTTCCAGTTCAATATGTACATCCACGCCTATCTGCTCACCCAGCACCCGCAGTTGTTCCATCGCCGCAGGCCGGTAAATATCGGCTGCCACCAGCATGGGGGACAGGCCTTTTTTAGTTTTCAGGAAATGGGCCAGCTTGCCGCTGAAAGTTGTTTTACCGCTACCCTGCAGGCCTGCAATAAGAATAATGGCCGGGTTGCCTTTGGCGTTGAAGACAGCTTCCTCTCCGCCCATCAGTTCAGCCAGTTCATCCTTTACTATTTTGGTCATCAACTGACCGGGAGAAATAGAATTGAGTACTTTTTCACCAACAGCTTTGTCCTTTACTTTATCCGTAAATTCTTTGGCAATTTTATAATTCACATCCGCATCCACCAGGGCGCGGCGGATCTCTTTTACCGTGGTGGCAATATTCAGTTCAGTAATGCGACCTTGCCCTTTCAGGTTCTTAAAGGCTGACTCTAATTTCTCTTGTAACGAATTAAACATATATCGCGGATTATGGGATTAATAATGGATTTATGGATTATTTGTTTACGGTATGAATATATCTCTTGAAAAAAAGACTCGGCACCCCAAAATTCAGAAGTAAACCTACTTCTATTTTAAAAATCCGCAGATAATTGAGAACCTGATTCATTTCTGAATTATCAACTTCTTTAAGTGCTTTTAATTCAACAAGTACAACGTCTTCAACTAATAGATCCAGCCTTCTTTTGTGTATAGTTTTACCATCGTAAACTATTGCTCTTTCAACCTCTTCTTTACAGGAGATGCCAATTTTACGAAGTTCTAATATCAAAGCCCTTTTATAAACCACTTCCGGAAAGCCAATGCCAAAATGCCGGTGTACCTTCATGGCACAGCCAATTATTTTTTCAGTTAACTCAGGATACTTCAAATCTTGTACAGCCATGACGGATTAAAAAAAGAATGTAACCTTAAGGTTACATTCTTGTATTTTTTTTGCAAAGATAAAGTAGTGTAAAATTTATTTCAGTGAAATCCTTTTTAATCTTTTAATCCGCGATTAGGTTCCAAGATATGTTCTTAACAGCTTGCACCGGTTGGATGCTTTCAGCTTTGTGATCGCCTTATCCTTAATCTGCCTCACCCTTTCTCTTGTCAGGCTGAAACGTTCGCCAATATCTTCCAGGCTCATCGGGTGGTCCACACCAATGCCGAAGAAAAAACAGATCACTTCTTTTTGGCGCTCGGTAAGTGTTTTGAGCGAACGGTCTATTTCTGTTTTCAGCGATTCGTTGTGAACTAGCTGACCATCTGTTTTTTCTGCATTCCCGTTTTCCAGCACATCCATCAGGGTGTTTTCTTCCCCATCAGACAGCGGCGAATCCATACTTACATGGCGGGCGTTGATGCTGAGGGTGGCCGATACTTCTTCAATATCCATTTCCAGCAATTCCGCCAGCTCTTCAGCAGAAGGCTCCCTCTCAAATTGCTGTTCCAGCAGCGAATAGGCTTTTTGTATGCGGTTGGTAAGCCCCACTTTATTCAGGGGCAGGCGAACGATCCTTGATTGCTCGGCCAGGGATTGTAAAATACTCTGTCGTATCCACCATACGGCGTAGGAAATGAATTTAAACCCGCGGGTTTCATCAAAACGTTGTGCTGCTTTAATAAGGCCAACATTGCCCTCATTGATAAGGTCAGGTAATGACAAGCCCTGATTTTGGTATTGTTTGGCTACAGAAACCACAAACCGGAGATTGGCTTTGGTAAGCCTGTCCAATGATTTTTGACATCCCTGCTTGATGAGGGTGGCCAATTTTACTTCTTCTTCCGGCGTAATAAGCTCGACCTTGCCGATCTCCTGCAGGTATTTTTCTAAGCTTTGGGATTCCCGGTTCGTGATTGACTTCGAGATCTTGAGTTGTCTCATGCTCATAGGTGTGATTTTAATGGTGCATTTTAAGGGTTAAAGAATTATAAGTCTGGTTACGACTTTTACTCAAAAAATACCCACCACAATGTCTTAGTTGTTCAGAAAGGATTGAATTTCAAGGCAATTTAACTAAATTACCCATTGTGTCCAAATAAATTTTGACAACTTATTAACGTTTTTATATAACATTTATTACGCAAGTATTCATTTCCTTTAAAATAAAGATGAAAAATAAACGATAAAATATTTTGCAGCAAGGATTTATTTTCTATTATTGCAGGTATTGCAATGAATTATAGAGAGAAAGATGAGTAAACAATTATACACCTTAGAATTTCCGGTCCGCTGCTCCCCATCCATATTGTATGAATTCCTTTCCACGCCGGCCGGATTGGGAGAATGGTTTGCAGACAAAGTGGATGAAAGAGATAATATATTTTACTTCGGCTGGAGCGGTTCCTTTGAAATGGCAGATCTTTTAGAAGGAGAGCAGGATAAATTTATCCGCTTTCACTGGCAAACGGCACCCGCCGAAGAGTACTTTGAGTTTCGCATTGAAAAATCGGAAATAACCAACCAGACTATCCTGATAATAAAAGACTTTGCCGAAAAGAAAGATATTAAAGACCAGAGCAGGTTATGGGATTACCAGGTAAAAGAACTTTTTCACCGGCTGGGTAATTAATGACTGACTATATCAATCAACTGACTGAAATCTGTCAACAACATATTGTCCACTTCATCCCATTGTTGTAATGGGATTTTTTTTGCCAGTTTGATAAAAGCTTTGCCCGTTATTTCAGACGAAAAAGTTGTAGCCTCCATCTCAGCTGCCGGTATATAATTACTTCTTTCAAAATGATGCTGCCATTGATCGGTATGCACACAGCAATAAAACCCCTGTTGCTGCAAAATGGGAAAGGCAGCCAGTATCGTTGACTCCAGCGTTGTTTTGAAATGACCGGACAAGTGGAGTGTAACACTGAAAAAATTTCCCCACCAGAAAAAACTGCGAATTGCAAAAATCCCGGAACGGTCAAAATACTTCGGATGATCAAGTACCAGGTAGGGAAGACCCTGGTAATTATCTCCCTTAGAAATTTTGGGAGATTGCTGAATCAAATCTGCCGGTACTTTTTTATTATGCAGCAGCAGATAGCCCTGCTGCCGGCCAAGCAACTGTGCCAGCAACTGATTTGTTTTTTGTAAAACGCTGTTCTTTGTTAAAATCCAATCCGCATTCATCACCAATTCCATCTCCTTTGGCGAAAGCCTTATTTTTGCCGCATTCATATAATAAAGATAAGTGATCAGGAAACTGGACATACTCATAATCAAAGCCTTTATCGGCCCTTTCATTGCAACTTTTTTTATTACGTTGCTGGTATTGGTCATGCAATTTTTCTGGCTGTATATAGATGATTTTGTAGGAAAAGGCCTTGGCACCAGTATTATCTTTGAATTTATATTATATCAGAGCGCCGTACTGGTGCCGCTGGCATTGCCCCTGTCGGTGCTTCTGTCTTCACTTATGACCTTTGGCAACCTGGGAGAAAGTTTTGAACTGGTCGCTATCAAGTCAGCCGGTATATCACTGCTGCGTTTTATGCGGCCATTATTAATAGTCAGCATTTTTATCAGTGGTATTGCTTTTGTATTTGCCAATTATGTAATACCGGTGGCCAATTTAAAATCAAGGACACTGCTGGGCGATATCGTGTATGCCAAACCGGCATTCGACCTGAAAGAAGGGGTGTTTTATGATAAGATCCCCAATTTTGCCATCAAAATAGGTAAGAAGGAAGAAAATGACAGTGTGATAAGAGATGTGATCGTGTATGAACAGGGAAACTCCTTACAGGATAATTTTATCATAGCCAAAAGCGGTATCATGAGGGTATCGGCAGATAAACGGTTCCTCGAATTCAACCTGAAAGACGGATGGCGATACCAGGAAAAAGGCAACCCCTATGCACAGGACAATTCTGAATACATACGCATCGGGTTCAAAGAATATAAAAAGCAATTTGACCTGGGCACACTTGGCTTTACCAACCGTACAGCCGACAGTGTGAACCGCAATAATGAAAAAATGCTGAGTATGCGGCAGCTCGAAGTGGCCATGGACTCCTTAAAAAAAGAAATAAAAGTTACCGAAGAACAAAACCTGGCCAATATGTTCCAGCAATTTCGGTTTGCCAAACTGGTGGATTCGGTCTGGACGGCAAAAACAACAGCCGGATCGGTGGTCTCAGACAGTATTAGTAAAAAAGCAAAAGAGTTTGACGACATGCTCCCCGATTCGGCCCGCTTAAATGTAAACCAGGCTGTGCAGAATATTGCCGGTTCATTGCGGATAAGCGCCGAATCAATAAGTTCCATTTTGAAAGAAAAAGAAAGAAACCTGCGCAAACATCAAATAGAATGGCACAGGAAAATTGCACTTTCCCTGGCTTGCCTGGTGCTGTTCCTCATTGGGGCGCCGCTGGGTTCCATCATACGTAAAGGCGGGCTGGGTACGCCGCTTATTTTCGCCATTGTATTTTTTATGGTGTTTTATTTTTCCAGTACCACAGGAGAAAAATTTGCCAAAGAAGATACATTAACCCCTTTTACCGGCATGTGGCTGGCTACATTTGTACTTGTACCAATTGGGCTCTTCCTTACCTATAAGGCCATGCGGGATTCACAGCTTTTCAATAAAGATAAATATGCACGCCTGCTGCGTATTTTTCGAAAAGGCAGAAAACAGAATATTTAATAATTATTTAATCTGTCCACTCTTCACAAAAATCACCCATTTGTGGTATAAAAGGTATTTGGAAAATCACGACCTTTATACCGTATCCGTTCACTCAACGGAAACTTCCGTTTACTAAATGAAAATAAATTTATATCGATTGACTGAGTAATTTGCTGTATCTTAAATTCGTGAATTATTAATGGTAAACCAGTAGAGTACCATAAACCTTTGTTTATTATGAAAAAAATCTTTGTCTTTTCTTCGTTGGTAATTGCTTTTACCACCAAGGGCTACAGCCAGCTTTTCGTTGACAACGCAACATTGTTTATTCAAACAGGCGCTACAGTTACTGTTCAGGGAGATGTAACCAGTAATGTGGACATTCAAGGTCCCGGGAAGATTTTACTAAAAGGGTCTTCAAATCAGAATATAACCATGAATGGTTTTACCATTCCCAATCTGGAAATGGATAACACAGCTAACGCCACCTTGCTGAGTAATGCTCGGATAGGCACCAGTATGTTATTTACAAATGGTAAGATTATTCAGGGCAATTTTAATGTGCGTGTTGCCGATGTAGCTACAATTACAGGTGGGGGGGCAGGAAAGTTCTTCGAAACAAGTGGAACTGGTCAATTAATGAAGGAATTGTCTGCTGATGTAACTAACTATGAGTTGCCTGTGGGTTTGGCAACTAACTACCGCCCTGCATATCTTACTAATACAGGAAGTGTTTATGCCAGTGCAGTTCTTGGAGTAAGGGTAATTGGTACTGCCGATCCCAATACTCCCCCAAGTACTGCTGCTTATTTGAATACGGCATGGCCGGTGACCAAAACCGGAATTACCGGAGGCGCAACAAGGGTGGAAGGACAATATATTGACCCAACTGACGTAAACGGAACTGAAGCCAATTTGTTTGGTTATTATTATAATAGTGCTACAGGA
Organism: Chitinophagaceae bacterium; assembly: GCA_031441485.1. GTDB lineage: Bacteria > Bacteroidota > Bacteroidia > Chitinophagales > Chitinophagaceae > JJ008. The sequence goes on along the minus strand of JANOEQ010000027.1, from coordinate 53,068 downwards.
GATTGGACCTCTGTGGGTGAAACGCATAATGCAGCTGCTAACAGGGTATCCGCCCCCGTAACCTCTGCGGCCGGAACAGTATCAGGTATTAATAAATTTGTTTCTGTAGGTTCAAGAGCTTTTCTACAGGGAACCTATGATGCTCCTTCAGGACTCATGTTTGATAATCTTCGTACCCTGCCTTTCGGTTCTTCTGCAAGTACAGCCAACTTTCCCAGTACCGATCCTTACAGGGTAGCTCCATATAATGCATCATTTACACATGTCAATAATACAAACGTAGAAACCATTCCCAATAGCGGCGTAATTGGTGCTGTTGCCATAGCTGCTGATAGAATTGTTGATTGGGTTTTTCTGGAATTAAGAAACCTTAATGCGTCTCCCGGGAATACAATTTTACAAACCCGCAGCGCTTTGGTACAAAGAGACGGTGACATAGTGGATGTGGATGGTGTAAGTCCTGTAACTTTTAATAATATTGCTGATGGTAATTATATTGTGACAGTACGGCACCGGAATCATCTGGGATTAAGCATTGATCAAACATCACCAAGAGCAGTTAACGAAACAAAGTCAACAGCATTTACTACAAACCTGATTGACCTTAGAACTGCTACAGACCCCCAGTTATTTGGGACAACGACAGCTTATACAACTGCTTCACATCCGGTTTTGGGAACAGTTAATTTAATGTGGGGTGGTAATGCCAACTCAAATAATGCCACAAGATTTTCAGGTTTGAATAATGACAGGGATTACCTTTTAATTACAACATTATTGAATAACCCTGCAGGGTCGATTAACAACGTATATCACACCGCAGATTTAAATATGAATAGGGTGGTAAGGTTTTCAGGCTTAAATAACGACAGGGACTTTTTATTAATTACAGTGTTAGGCAACAACCCGGCTACATCCAGAACACAAGCTATACCCAATTAAAGATTTTAAAAAAAATAATATGAAAAAAATATTCATTATAGCCTTTTGCGTAGTAACGGGGGTTTTAAATAGTACTGCTCAAACAATGCAAGCAAGCATTGGGCCGGGTACAACATCTGTTAGGATTAAAATTTATGTAAGCCCTATTACAGCTGTTAATGGCAACATATCTACTTTTCAGTTTAATGTGGCTATTCCTGCTGGGGTTCTTCCAGCCCCTTCCTTAGCCTTTGTCGGTGTTCCCGCATTTGGCTCCGGTTGGGTTATAACACCCCCTTATGTAGAAGATGGATTCAGGCACTACGAAATTGTTTCATCTACCGGAGGTCCTTTGGTATTAGGTGCTGGTGGTGAACTAGAAGTTATGGAGCTTGAATTCTCTGGGGGACCGGGTGGTTTTAGTTCCAATGGTGTGGGACTCTATACACTCCCTTTTGGTGGTGCTACGGGAAATGCTCTCTTCTTGTGTACGGGTGCAGCAAATTCCGTAGAGGGACAATTATATTATAACAGGGGTGGTGTAATACTTGTAAATAATAATACTTATTCAGGTGGCCCGCCTTCATCAGCAACAATTGGTGGTGTTTTGCCTGTTACTTTCTCTAGCTACGATGTAAGATGTATTGATAAAGGGGCAATGTTAACCTGGACTACTGTGAGTGAGCAGAACAGCGACCGTTTTGAAATTCAGCGCAGTGAAAATAGTGTAGACTGGACTACAATAGAAAAAGTAACTGCAGCAGGAAACAGCAGCGACATTCGTAATTATGAATACCTCGATTTAAAAGGAGGGCTTTCATTCTACCGTATTCGCCAAGTGGATATGGATGGAAGATTTATTTACACTAATATTAGGCGTACAGATTGTAAAGCAGGTCAGTTTGATGTAGTATTGTATCCTGTGCCGGCAAAGGATAAACTGACCGTGGTAATAAAAGCCGATAAAGCAGTGAGAACAGATTTGCAGATTACCGATGTTTTGGGTAAAGTTATTAGAAGCATCCCTACCCAGATAACCAGCGGCAATAATACCATCAACCTCAATGTGGCTAATCTGCCTGCGGGACAATACATACTTGTCAGCAGTGATGCAACGCTGCAATTGAATAAAAAATTCACAATACTAAGATAAACGACCATTAGGCCTTATTACTAAATTGCCTTTACCATTCATGGTAAAGGCAATTTTATTTCTGTATATTGGCTGCATTAAATTGAAATACAGCTCCGATGGCGATTTCAAACAACGCAAAGCAAAATCTGGCCGTTCAGAAATGGGTGGCAGCCGTATCTGTTTTATTGTTAGCGGTAAAATTTGTTGCATATTATTCCACACATTCCGTATCCATCCTTACCGATGCATTGGAAAGTATTGTAAATGTAGCCGCAGGTTTTATTGGTCTTTACAGTTTATACGTAGCTGCCAAGCCGAAAGACTTTGACCATCCCTACGGACATGGCAAAGCTGAATTTTTATCCGCTGCAGTCGAAGGTACACTCATTGGCGCTGCCGGTGCTATTATCTTGTACAAAGCCATATCCAACCTCATCCATCCCGCTGAAATTCATAAGATAGATTTTGGAATATGGCTCGTGGCCGCCACCGCTGTCGCCAATTATTTCGTTGGGTTTATTTGTATACGTATTGGGAATAAAAATAATTCACTGGCGCTGCAGGCCAGCGGTAAACACCTGCAGACCGATACATGGTCCACCGCCGGTATCATTGCCGGATTATTACTATTGCGCCTTACCGGGTATAGATGGATAGATAGTGTGGTGGCCATTGGCTTTGGTTTTTTTATTGTGTATACAGGCTACCGGATCATCCGGCATTCCATTGCAGGTATTATGGATGAAGCCGATGGAAAACTGCTGGCCCGTATGGTACAGGTGCTAAATACCAACCGGAGGGAAAACTGGGTAGACCTGCATAACCTTCGGGTGATAAAATACGGTAGTGTATTGCATGTGGACTGTCACCTTACTGTGCCCTGGTACCTGAATGTGCATGAGGCCCACCGCGAAGTGGATGCCCTGTCTGTATTGATACGCCGGGAGTTTGGCGAGTCGCTGGAGCTGTTTGTGCATTCCGATGGATGCCTGCCATTTTCCTGTCAGATTTGTAATAAGCAGGATTGTAACGAACGAAAGCATAATTTTGAAAAAACAATAACCTGGTCATTACAGAATATCCAGCCAGATCAAAAACATCAAGTAAGCACATAAATGAAAACAATCACCACCTGGAAAAAAAACCATGAATTTGAAGCCGAACATGACGGCAATAAAATAAATATAGATGGAGATAAGAAAAAAGGACATGGTCCCAAAGCCCTCTTGCTCAGCAGCCTTGCCGGCTGCAGTGGGATAGATGTGGTGGACATACTGGGAAAAATGAAAGTGCCATTTTCAGACCTTACAATAGAAGTGGAGGCTGGGCTGACAGAAGAATATCCCAAAATATTTACAGAAGTAAATATCACGTACCATATAAAAGCAGATAAGGATAACGAAGAGAAAATAAGAAAAGCCATTGATCTTTCACTGGAAAAATACTGCGGGGTATCTGCTATGCTGCGGAAAAATTCTCCGGTTAATTATACATTAGAAATAGAGGGATAATATGCTTTCCAAAAAAACACAATATGCCTTCAGGGCGCTGGAAGTGCTGGTAAAAAAATATGACCAGGGGCCGGTGCTTATATCTGAAATAGCAAAGAAGAAAAAAATCCCCCTTAAATTCCTTGAGAATATACTGCTGCAATTAAAAAATGACGGGGTGCTGGCAAGCAAAAAAGGTAAAGGTGGAGGCTATTTCCTGGTACATAATCCATCCAAAATACCGGTGGCCCGTATCATCAGGGTAGTGGATGGCCCCATTGCCATGCTGCCCTGTGTAAGTCTCTATTTTTACGAAAAATGTAAAAATTGTGATGAGAAACACTGCGGCCTTCATGAAATTATGATAGATGTTCGGGATGCGCAACTGGCCATCCTGGAAAAGAAGACACTGGCCGATCTTGTCGTATAGTCTTGTTTATTAGTAGAGTATTAATGACGGTGTTTCTGGCCTTCCGCCAGTTTGCCCGCAGAAAAACGGACAGGAAGATTTCAGTAACAAAAAACCCGCATCAGAAGCACATATTTTGGAAAAATGGCCTTTAAGCCAGTCAAAGGCCCCTGGCGCCGAAATTCATCAGGATTTGACAGAAAAGGACATTTTTTTAATAAAAACGCCCTTTTCTTGAGCAGAAACTGTGGTGAGTTCTAATGATGTTCTAATGATGCTCTGATGATGCTCTAATGATGTTGTAATGATGTTGTAATTATCCGGCTTCTTAGCCTTAGTAAAACCGGTTATTAAGTCCGGGATGGTGGTCTGCGGAAAAATTGCGATTTAACCTGAATAGCAGGAGCCCGTCTAAGTATTTAACGCAGTACTAACAATCGTAAAACGCCTTGCCGGATATTTTATACCCTACGTATTTGGTAGGGTAATTGAGTTCAGTTATCTTTGTCATCATTAAATTAAAAAATATGGGACTACGATTAGGGGACTCTGCTCCCAACTTCAAAGCACAAACCACTGCCGGCGAAATTGATTTTTATGAATATTTAGGTACCGGCTGGGGTATTTTATTTTCTCATCCTGCTGACTATACTCCTGTTTGCACAACAGAATTGGGCAAAACAGCATTGCTGTGGGAAGAGTTTGAAAAAAGAAATGTAAAAGTATTAGCCGTAAGTGTGGATCCGCTGGATAAACATAAGGGCTGGGTAAATGATATCAATGAAACCCAGCATACCACCGTCAATTTTCCTATCATAGCAGATGAAGATAAAAATGTGGCCACATTGTATGACATGATTCATCCCAATGCATCTGCCACTGCCACTGTTCGTTCCTTATTTGTGATCGGCCCCGACAAAGCAGTTAAGCTTATTATTACTTATCCTGCATCTACCGGAAGAAATTTTGTGGAAGTATTACGTGTGGTAGATTCATTGCAGTTAACAGCCAATTACAGCGTGGCTACGCCAGCCGACTGGAAGCAGGGAGAAGATGTGATAGTGGTGCCAGCTGTTTCTACCGAAGATGCAATCAAAAAATTCCCGAAAGGAGTAAAAGTAATAAAGCCTTATTTAAGATATACGCCGCAGCCGAATGTTGACTAAGGAAACGATAGCACAGATAGAACAGGCTTCTTTGCCACAGGCACTGGCTGGTATAGCCGGACTTTTCCCGGGCGAAGTGGTCTTCTCCACTTCACTCGGGCAGGAAGACCAGGTACTCACCGATGCTATTTGCCGGAATAATATCCCTGTAAGAATTTTTACACTTGATACGGGGCGCTTATTCAATGAAACATACCAGCTTATCGAACGAACAGCGGCAAGGTATAAGAGAAATATAGATATTTATTTTCCTTTCGCTGCCGATGTAGAAACATTTGCGAAGGAACGTGGAGTAAACGGGTTTTATGAATCGGTCGGGAACAGGAAACGCTGTTGCCATATCCGGAAAGTAGAACCATTGAACAGGGCATTAAAAGGGGCCAAAGTATGGATCACCGGTTTACGTAGTGAGCAGTCGGCCAATCGTACAGATATGCCATTGATAGAATGGGAGGAAAGCCGGCAATTGTATAAATTCAATCCGCTGCTGCATTGGAAATTTGAAGAAGTACTTGAATATATTCGGCAAAACAATGTGCCGTATAATCCATTACATGACAAAGGGTTTATCAGTATAGGTTGCGCACCCTGTACAAGAGCTGTAGAAGAGGGAGAAGACATACGGGCCGGCAGATGGTGGTGGGAAACCTCACAAAAAGAATGCGGATTGCATGTGCCGGAGAAAGTATGATTTAATTAATGAATGATTGGGTGAATTATGTATTTCAACCAATGAAGTAGAAAAGAGTATGAACGCATATCATTTAAATTACCTGGAGCAATTAGAAGCGGAAAGTATTCATATTTTTCGTGAAATAGCAGCGCAGTTTGAAAGACCGGCCCTGCTGTTCAGCGGCGGTAAGGATTCCATTACATTGGTTCACCTGGCGAAGAAAGCATTTGCGCCGGGCAAAATTCCTTTTCCATTAGTACATATTGATACAGGACATAATTTTCCCGAAGCACTCGACTTTCGTGATTGGCTGGCCAATGAAGTGGGGGCTACACTCACTGTGAGAAAAGTGGAAGACACTATTAAGCAACGAAATCTTACCGAACCCAAAGGAAAATTTCCGAGTCGAAACTGGCTGCAGACTTATACATTATTAGATACCATCGAAGAGTTCAAATTTGATTGTTGCATTGGAGGTGCCAGAAGGGATGAAGAAAAAGCAAGGGCCAAAGAACGGATTTTTTCTGTACGGGACGAATTTGGCCAATGGAACCCTAAACTGCAACGTCCTGAATTATGGAATATCTATAATGGAAGAATTCATAAAGGCGAAAATGTACGGGTGTTCCCGATAAGCAACTGGACAGAACTGGATATCTGGAATTATATCCGCAAAGAAAATATTGGGTTGCCCTCTATCTATTTTACGCATGAGCGGCAGGTTATTCAACATGAAGGCCAGTTAGTGGCCATGAGTGAATATGTGCAGCCCGATGCCAATGATGTGATACTGACAAAAAAAGTTCGCTACCGCACAGTGGGTGATATGACCTGCACCGCAGCAGTAGAATCCACCGCCTCTACATTGGATGAAGTGATCAATGAAATCATTTCCACCAAAATAAGTGAGAGGGGTGAAACAAGAATAGATGATAAAGTAACAGAAGCAGCGATGGAAGACAGGAAGAAGAATGGATACTTTTAGATAATCAGCTAGCCCCGGAGGGGCTGAATGTCGGTAGCTCCGGGTGCAACCCGGAGTAAAGATGACATGAGGTATTCCGAACCCCGGAGGGGTTCAACGTTGATAAGTAAAGAACAGAACGATATGTATGCCCACAGGGTCCTGCGAGCGACACAACGAAGATGCTCAACGAAGCGAAGCCTGCCTTCATATAAAATTTCGGCAGGTAAACCGGTCAAATAAAAATTAAAAAAGAAATAGCAAACGGATATGGACTTACTACGATTTATAACTGCAGGCAGTGTAGATGATGGAAAAAGCACATTAATAGGACGCTTACTCTACGACAGTAAGAATATCCTGATTGATCAGCTGGAAGCTTTGGAAAAATCTACTAAAAACAGGACCGATGGCTCTGTTGATTTGGCATTACTGACTGACGGGCTGCGTGCAGAAAGAGAACAGGGCATAACCATTGATGTGGCCTACCGTTATTTCACCACGCCCAAAAGAAAATTCATAATCGCTGATGCGCCGGGCCATGTGCAATACACCCGCAATATGATTACCGGGGCTTCCAATGCCAACCTTATCATTATTTTGATAGATGCCAGGCAGGGTGTGGTGGAACAAACCCGCCGTCATTCCATCATCGCTTCATTGCTGAAGATACCCCATGTAGTGATCGCTGTCAATAAGATGGACCTGGTGCAATATTCGCAGGATGTATACAATAATATCGTGATCGATTATGCAAAAGCGGCCATGCAACTGGGATTGAAAGATGTAACTTATATTCCCATCAGTGCGCTGAATGGAGATAATATTGTCGATAAGTCAGAAAAGATTACCTGGTACGATGGGAAAGCTCTCCTCGAAATACTGGAAGAAGTAAAAATAGATCATGATATTAATTTAACCGATGCCCGTTTCCAGGTGCAGCTGGTCATTCGTCCGCAAACAGAAGAGTTGCATGATTACAGAGGTTTTGCCGGCCGTGTTATTAGCGGTATTTATAAAAAAGGGGATAAGGTCACCATATTGCCGGCTAACATTGAAACAACGATCAGCAAACTGGAAAGGGGTGGTATAGAAGTGAACGAAGTATTTGCTCCTCAAAGTGTGACCATACAACTGGCAGATGATATTGATATCAGCCGGGGTGATACTATTGTAAAATCGGACAACCTGCCCCGGGTGAACAATGAATTAGAAGTGTTGCTGTGCTGGATGGATGATAAACCATTACTGGCAGGCAATAAATACTGCCTGCAGCATAACAGCCGTTTGATAAGGGCCGTGGTAAAGCAGGTGGAATACAAACTCGATGTAAACAGCCTGCAGCAACAACCGGTAGAGGGGAATGTAAGGCTGAATGAAGTAGTAAAAGCTACTATCAAAACAGCATCACCGGTGGTATACGACAGCTATGCAGCCATCAATGGCAATGGCAGTGCTATACTGATTGATGAAACAAGTAATAATACAGCAGCGGCCGTATTATTCATGTAAATTTTTTTTGACCGTATACCCTACTAAAAAAGTAGACTTAATAAAATGAATCAACAAATAACCGGAAAAGTAATACTGGCAGGAGCAGGCCCTGGAGATGCGGAACTTATAACCGTAAAGCTGCAGAAATGGTTATCAAAAGCCGATGTGATCATTACTGATCGGCTGGTGAACCCGGCAATTTGCAAAACCTATGCATCCAAAAAAGCGCTGGTGCTGCTGGCTGGAAAACAGGGATACAATGAGGCTTCATACGCACAGCCGGACGTAACGGCCCTGATTGTTGAACATGCATTGAATGGTAAAACGGTTCTTCGCTTAAAAGGCGGAGATGTGGCTTTTTTCAGTAATGTGCTGGATGAATTGAAAGCATTGCGGCAAAATGGAATTTCTTTTGAGATTATTCCAGGCATTACCGCTGCATCAGGTGCGTCCGCTTATGCAGCTATTCCGCTAACGGCCAGGGGATATTCGCAGGCAGTACAGTTCATCACGTTTAATCCCAACAGTTATTACAGCACGGATCAGTGGAAAAATTTAGCCAACAGCAATGATACACTGGTGTTTTATATGGCGGCCAGAAATAGTACCGACCTGGCTGAATTGTTATTGCGTTATGCACGGAACCCGCATACACCCCTTGCTGTCATTGAACAGGCCACCACCGATCACCAGCAAATACATTGTACCACCCTTAAAGATTGTGCAGCGGATTTTGCCGCCCTGGAATTCAGCTCCCCTTCATTGATCATCGTGGGTGAAGTGGTAAAACTGCATCAGGAGTTCAACTGGTTTATTTCAGATGAACGCGGATCAGTATTTAAAGAATTAGAAACTGCTAAAAGGTAACAGAATATGATTGGTGAAACAAGACTGCAACAGTTACATGCTTTTCTGAACAGCTATTCTAAAGAAGAGCTGATCTGGATCAATGATTACTTAAGTGGTATAGTTTCTTCCGGTGCAAGACAATCGCCTGTACATATACCCAAAACGGTTGCAACAAAAAAGATAAGCCTGGTATTTGGTACTGAAACAGGTAATGCAAAACGGCTGGCAACTGAGCTGGCCGCCGTAGCCAGAAAAAAAGGCATTAACGCAAGGTTACAGGGGTTGGATCAGTATCGCTTAAGTGATCTTTCAAAGGAAGAATACTTTTTTGTAGTAATCAGTACCCATGGTGAGGGGGAAGCTCCGGTAACCGCAAAAAAATTTTATGAATATATTCATGCAAATGAGCTGTCCCTGCCTCAAATAAAATTCAGTGTGCTGGCATTGGGAGATTCATCCTACCCACTGTTTTGCAAAACAGGAGAAGATGTGGATGCACGGTTCAGCCAGTTTGGTGCCACCAGGGTAGTACCCCTTCAGAAATGTGATGTGGAATATGAAGAAGAAGCCCATCAGTGGTTTGAGCAAGTAATCGGTATTATAGAGAAAGAAGAGAAAGAGAAAGATAAAGATAAAGCAACTGTACCTGTGCCGGCACCAGCCAAAAAGACTGGTGGAAAAAAATATTACACAGGAACTATACTCACTAATATTAACCTCAACGACAGGGGATCCAATAAACAAACCTATCATATAGAAATAGGAACGGAAGAAGCCATTGAATACGAACCCGGTGATGCAATAGGCGTTATACCCCAAAACAGGCAGAAAGTGATTGAAAGAATAATTGCACTCACCGGTATAGATGCAAATTTAATCGTGCCCGCCATCAAACATACCGCTACGGTGGCAGAACTGCTTACACAACATTTGAATATATGTTACCTCCTTACATCAACGATTAAGAAATATGCTGCCATAACCGGGCAGCATATTCCAGACACAAGAATGGACCTGGCAGACCTTCTCCGCATCTACCCGGTAAAAAATGCCACTCAGTTTGAAGAGATAATAAAAATATTAATGCCGTTGGCGCCAAGGCTGTATTCTGTTTCTTCTTCCGCAGCGGCACATGGCTCCAGTGAAGTACATATCACCGTGGCCAGGAACCGGTTCCTGGCATTAGATGAGCAGCGCTTTGGTTTATGCAGTGAATTTCTGGGTGATGTACCGAAGGGAACAAAGTTGACTTTTTATGTACACAAGAATAAAAATTTCAAATTGCCCGCTCCGGATAAAGATATTATTATGATTGGCCCTGGTACCGGCGTTGCGCCATTCCGTTCTTTTATAGCCGAACGGGATGCCACAGGTGCTACTGGAAAAAACTGGTTCTTTTTCGGCGAGCAGCATTTCTCTTCAGATTTTTTGTATCAACGGGAAATGCAGGATTATTTGCAAACAAATGTGCTTACACAAATCGATCTTGCTTTTTCAAGAGACCAGCCGGAAAAGATCTATGTGCAGGACAAAATGAAAAAACGGGCAGCTGAATTATATAACTGGATCAGTAACGGCGCATCTGTGTACATCAGTGGCACCAAAGACCCCATGAGTAAAGATGTGGAGAATACATTATTGCAAATAATCAAAGAACAGGGAGGTAAAACAAACGAAGAGGCAAGGCAATTTCTGGCACAATTGGATAACGAAGGAAGATATGAGAAGGATGTGTATTAAAAACCCACCCCAAAAGGGGGTAGTGGGTCAGTTTGAAAATTGGTTGCCTCTAAAATGCTCTTGAACCACATAGAAAAGAAGTTATCATAGAAATACACACATAGAAAAGCCTATATGTGTATTTCTATCTGTTCTATGACATACTGTGGTTCATTTTTTTTCAAACTGAAACCCAACCCCAAAGGGGTTAAATACGAATAACCGTGGGTGCAACCCATAGGCGTGGGTGCAAGCCCGTAGACAAAAGAAAATGAAACAAAAGAAAACTATATCGCCAATAGAACGCATCAAAGCCGCCAGCAATGGCCTCAGAGGAACGCTGTCCAAAAGTTTGGATGAAGACATTACCGGTGCTTTGTATGAAGATGATCAATCACTCATAAAATTTCATGGCCTGTATCAGCAGGATGACCGTGACAGGAGAGAAGAGCGGAGTGAAAAAAAATTAGAATGGTTGTATTCGTTTATGATAAGGCTGCGTCTGCCCGGTGGTTTTTTATCGCCGAAACAATGGATCGGTTTGCACCATATAGCAGGCGAACATTCCACCGGTACAATAAAAATCACAACAAGGCAAACCGTACAGTTGCATGGGATTATAAAATCCCAACTAAAACCAACCCTGCAATCATTTAATACCCTGCATCTTGATTCCATTGCAGCCTGTGGTGATGTGAACCGGAATGTAACCTGCAGTGCCCACCCGGATGAATCGCCCATACATGCACAAGTATTTCAGTATGCAGACAAGATTAGTATAATGGCATTGCCAAAGACGAGGGCTTATTATGAGATTTGGCTGGATGAAGAACAACTGGAAGATAAAAAAGACCCGTCTGCTGTGGCAGAAGAAGATCCGCTGTACCAGGATAGATACCTGCCCCGGAAATTCAAAGTAGGTATTGCAATTCCCCCTAATAATGATGTGGATGTATTAACGAATGATGTGGGCCTTATCGCCATCATTGACAATAATGAACTGAAGGGTTTCAATATTGCCGCTGGTGGTGGGTTAAGCGTCACACATGGCAACCCGGATACCTATGCAAGACTGGCAACCGTACTTGGCTTTGTAGATACAGAGGGAAAAATATTGAAGACTGTGTACGAGATTATGACGATACAGCGGGACTTTGGCAACCGCAGTGATCGTAAACTGGCCCGCTTAAAATATACGATTGACAAAATGGGAGTGGAAGCTTTCAAAGCTGAGTTGGAAAAACGGTGTGACTTTGTATTGGAAGCAGCGAAACCATATACATTTACCAGCCGAAAAGATCATTATGGATGGAAGCAAAACCATGAAAACAAATGGTATTACACGATATTCATTGAAAACGGAAGGGTATTGGATACGGAAAAGCTGGCATTAAAAACAGCATTACTGGAACTGGCAAAGACGGGGAAAGCAAATTTCCGCTTTACAGGAAATCAAAACCTGATACTGGCTGATATTGCTGATATGGATAAACCCGAAATAGAAGCTTTGTTGCAGCAGTTTAAAATTGACAAACATACTGACGATGCCAGTGCCTTGCGAAAAAATGCAATGGCTTGTGTGGCATTTAATACCTGCCCGCTTGCATTGGCAGAGGCACAGCGCTATTTACCTTCTTTGATTGATAAGATTGAACCATTGCTGGAAAAATATGGACTGACGGAAGAAGAAATTATTTTAAGAATGACCGGTTGCCCCAATGGTTGCGGCCGGTCACCTGCAGCAGAGATTGGATTTGTAGGAACGGCTTACGGGCATTATAATTTACATATCGGTGGTGACCGCACCGGTGAACGCTTGAATACGAAGTATAAAGAAAGCCTTAATGAAGAACAGATTTTGCAGACACTCGATGAGTTATTTGCCGTGTATAAAACGGAACGAACTGCGGGAGAGAAATTTGGAGATTTTGCCAACAAAAAATGGATCGGCATTAAATAAAAGAGAATGACTGATTATCAAAACATATTTCAACAGAAGATACAGGCATTGCAGCAAAGCAATAACTACCGCTATTTTCTGAATGTAAATAAGAGCTCCAAACATTTTCCCTATTTCTATTTTGATAAGAAGGGAGAAACAAAACGGGCCATCAATTTTTGCAGCAATGATTACCTGGGCATGAGTGTGGATGAAGAAGTGATCAGTAAATTATCATTTGTACTGCACCAGAGCGGCACGGGCAGTGGGGGCACCCGCAATCTGTCCGGCACCACCAATCATCATCAATCGCTTGAGCAAACCATTGCTGCATGGCACCGGAAGGAATCGGCGCTCCTTTTTGGTGGAGCATACCTTGCTAATCTTACCACCCTGCAAACCATTGGGAGGCATATAAAAGAACTGGTATTCATTTCAGATGAAAGAAACCATGCGTCCATCATTGAAGGGATAAGGAGCAGTGGCAATCAAAAAATTATTTTTAAACATAATGATACAGATGATTTAGAAGAAATACTGCAATCGCTGCCTGCTGAGCAGCCAAAGATGGTGGTCTTTGAATCAGTATACAGTATGAACGGAGCAATATCGCCAATGAAAAAAATAGTGCAGCTGGCCAAAAAATATAATGCACTCAGTTATGCAGATGAAGTACATGCGGTCGGATTATATGGTGAAACGGGAGCAGGGATAGCAGAACAGGAAAACCTTTTTACCGGCATAGATATTATTAACGGCACGCTGGCGAAGGCGGCAGGTGTGATTGGCGGCTATATCGCAGCTTCACAACACATCATTGATTTTATCCGCAGCTATGGCAGTGGATTTATTTTTACCACTTCATTGCCGCCTGCGGTTTGTGCAGCCGCAGAAAAAAGTATCAGACTGATGCAGGAGCAGCCTCAGAGAAGGGTGGTCATGCATGGCTTTGTCAATTACCTGCGACGCTTACTGCAAGAAGCCGGGATATCATTTATTGCAAACAATTCCCATATAACACCGGTGGTGATAGCAGGGGCGCAGCAATGTAAAGCGGTGGCAGATGTATTGTTGAATGATTATGGTATTTATGTACAACCGGTAAATTATCCCACTGTTCCCGTGGGAGAAGAATGTTTGCGCATTATTGTTACGGCCAGGCATACAAGAGAGCAGGTGGCACAACTGGTAAAAAGTTTAAAACAAATTTTAATTGAAAAAAGTACGCATTATATGCAGAAGCAGCCGGCTTAGTCTGTTACAGGCTGAAATGGTGAAGCAACGGATCCTTTCGGTACTGCCCGGTACTGAAGTGCAAATCATTGCCCGCAGCAGCAGGGGCGACCGTGAACAGGATGTAAATTTATCTGTATTAGATGGTACTGATTTTTTTACAGAAGATATATTTAGTGCATTACAAAAAAAAGAGGCTGATATTGCCGTGCATTCATTAAAAGATATGAGTGCAATGCATTTTTTCAATCATGCCGCATTTGCAGTAGTAGACAGGGATGATGTAAGGGATGTGGCCATTTTTAACCCGGGCATAGAAGAGAAAATCAGGGCCGGTAAAACAATTATCATTGGCACCTGCTCACCAAGGCGGGAAGAAATGGCTATTACATTTTTAAAGAAAGCATTGCCGCAATTGCATAACGATATAAAAATTGAAATAAGGCCCATACGCGGCAATGTCGAAAGAAGGTTACAGCAACTCGATGCAGGAAAATACGATGCCACAATTCTGGCAACAGCCGGTTTGAACCGGTTATTAAAAAACGAGGACGAGTCAGCAATAATCCATAGGCTGCTTAAAAACAAACATCTTATGTTATTGCCGCTAATAGAATGTGTACCGGCACCCTGCCAGGGAGCTATCGTAGCAGAAGCAGACCCCGGGAATGAAGCTGCTGTGACACTGCTTAAAAAAATAAATGATGCAGCTTTGTTTCAGGAAGCTTATGCTGAAAAGAAAAAGGCCATGGAGTATGGAATAGGCTGCCTGCAAAAATTTGGAGTAACTACAATCCGCACAGCTCATACTGCAACTTTGTATTCGGCGGGAGAAGATAATGAAGGACGCCGGTTTACTAACTGGTCAACTTTGCCTGCTGCTGAATTGACTGGAATAAATTTATTCTCATCAACCGATTATATGAAGCATTTCTTCCGCTATGAATGGAGTAATAAAAAATTGGTAATAGCGCAACCGGTAGTTTTTGTCGCTAATTACAAAGCAGTACAACATTCCTCTGTAATCGGCGCATTAAACGGAAAAATTATTTATGCCTCCGGTACAAAAACATGGTTTGAACTGGCGAAACAGGGCTATTGGGTGCAGGGTTGTGCAGATGCATTGGGAGTGGAATGGTTTTTACCGGCCCTGCAAATGCCCTTACTGAATATTCAAAAAAAGGATGTATGCATACTTACACATGAAGCAGCAGCAGAGAGATGGAAGCAAAAAGGTTTGCAGGCCGTGAGTAATTACAGGCTGATAAATGAGCGAAATGAAACAGTATTGGAAGGCATTGCATCAGCCAATTGGTATTTCTGGAGCAGTTTTTCGCAATACAACTATTATGGGAAGTACTGTTCAGCAGATGCCATACATGCATGTGCAGGGGGAGAAACAGCCGCCCTGTTAAAGCAGGAAGGTATAGAACCCCTTATTTTTCCAACTATTAAATCGTTTGAACAATGGAGACAATCCAATGCCCGGCCACTCAGCGTCGCCTGAGAGCAGGTGAACAAATGCGGGAATTAACAGCATCGGTAAAGCTTTCACATAAAAGTTTTATACAGCCATTATTTGTGGAGGACGGATTAATGATACCAAGGGCGGTGAATGGACTGACCGGCATTACTGTGGATACAATTGAATCTGTTTTGTACACAATTGAAGAGGATATACAAAAAGGCATCAGTAAATTTTTATTATTCCCTGTACCCGCACATAAATCTGACACTGATTTTAATTTCAGTTTTGCCATAACACTTATAAAGAAAATCAAAGAAAAATTTGGCAATTCTGTTTGGATTGCAGCTGATGTATGTTTATGCAGCTATACCCTGCACGGCCATTGCGGCATTTTGAATAAAGAGCATTCTGCTTTATTGAATAACCAGACAGTGGAAGTACTGGCAAAATATTCAGTGCAACTGGCCAATGCCGGGGCAGATTGTATAGCACCAAGCGATATGATGGATGGACGAATTGGCAGCATACGAAATTCCCTGGATGCACTGGGTTTTGATACCGTCAGCATTATGAGCTATGCAGCCAAGTTCAGTTCCCAGTTTTATGGTCCTTTCCGGGATGCCTGTCATTCAGCGCCTGACAGTAAAGGATTGCAAAACAGGAAAACCTACCAGGTATCACCTTTCAATATCAATGATGCGCTGGCAAGTGCAGCCAGAGATGAAAGAGAAGGTGCTGATATTTTGATGGTAAAACCGGCCGCTTTATATACGGATGTAATTGTAAGACTAAAGCAGCAAACACTAAAGCCGGTGGCGGCTTACCATGTTAGCGGAGAATATGCAGCTATTGAGGCATTGGTGGAGAAAGATCTTGCCAACCGGGAAGCAGCACACCTGGAAGTATGGACAGCTTTACAGCGTAGTGGTGCTGATATTATCATCTCGTATGCATCAAGGTATGCAAAAGAATGGATAGAAAAATTATCGTATTAGGAATGAAGAAATTTATTAGTATATCATTTTTCCTTATCACCTGCCAGGGCGTAATAGCACAACGGCCGGAGACGGTTACCTGGGCAGCTGTACAGTTGCCCGTAATTTTTTCAACACACTGGCATTGGCACAATGATGCCGGTTATCGTACACTGGGAACTTCACCAGCAGCTTTGCAATATTTATACAGAACGGGAATCAGGTATACTTTTACAAAGCAGTGGAGTGCAGCGGCAGGAGTGGCTTTCTTTTTTTCAAGAACATCATTTGCAAAAACCAATGATGAATTTGGGTATGAGTTCAGGTGGTGGCAGGAAGGTAACTTTCAGAAACAATTCAAAGAAAAATTGCAATGGCAGGTAAGATTGCGTGCAGAACAGCGTTTTTTTGAAGAAACCAAAAACAAAGCTCCCTATACAGCATGTCGTTTTCGGCTGCGAACAGCGCTTACGCAACAGCTTTCGCCAAAATGGAGTTTGCAACTGGCAGATGAGTATATGGAGCAAAAGACCAAACAAAAGATTTCATTTGATCAGAACCGGTTGATGGCGTCAGTAATATACCGGTTTAACAGTTTCGGTCAATTACAAAGCGGTTATATGTGGCTGCGATGGCCGCAACAGGAAGATCAGCATATCCTTACGATCAGTTTTACCAAAAATATTTCCCTGTATGGAGAATAATACAAGCTCGACTGCAAATAACCTCTATCCTGTTTTTTTAAAACTGGAGGAATTGAAATTACTGCTCGTGGGTGGCGGTAATGTTGCCCTGGAAAAATTGCAATCAATATTATCCAACTCGCCGGCAACAGATGTAACAGTAGTTGCCCCGAAGGTGATGGAGGAAGTACAGCAGCTCATACAGGCTCATCCGCTCTGTCATTTGCACCAGCGTTCATTTGAAGTGCTGGACCTGGAGGATAAGGATTTGGTGATACTGGCTACTGATAATAAAGAATTGCACCGGGAAATAAAAGCCATGGCCGCTGAAAAACATATATTAGTGAATGTGGCGGATACGCCCGGTCTTTGCGATTTTTATTTAGGCGCCATCGTGCAGAAAGGAAACCTGAAGATTGCTATTTCCACCAATGGCAGATCTCCTACTATTGCCAAAAGGATAAAAGAAGTACTGAATGACAGTATCCCGGATGAAATAGATGAGTTGCTGCAGTATATGCAACAGATACGCCATAAAATAAGCGGTGATTTTGCAGAAAAAGCAAAGCAGCTAAATGAACTGACAAAAACACTTTCGTTAAAAAATTAATCATGACCAATCATACGCCCGAAGAAACTATAGAAGAGATTACACAGTCGCATGAAGTGGTATTGACGGAGCAGGAATTGACATCTTCCCGGAGAAAAGTATTTAATAAATACATGGTGGCCATTTCTTTTGTAGCCCTGGCAGTACTGTTTACTTACCTTTTTTTATCGGCAGAACAATTGACAGGTTTACAAGATGCTTTGCATAAAGACAATTATTTATTTTACTGGATGCTGCTGGCAGGTTTTCTTGCAGAATTGGTGGCAGGCTCTATGGGAATGGGGTATGGAGTAATATGCACCACCACATTATTGATCTTAAATGTACCACCGCCGGTTATCAGCGCCAGTATTCATTCAGCAGAATCTTTTACTTGCGCTGCAGGAACGATCAGTCACTGGCAGTTGGGCAATATCAATAAGAAACTGGTAAAAGCGTTGGCAATCCCCGCCATTATCGGGGCAATAGCGGGAGCATTATTACTTACCTATGTCGGGGAAAGATATGCTAACATCACAAAGCCCTTTATTGCTGTCTACACTATGTACCTTGGGATAAGAATTTTGCAGAATGCGTTCATTAAAAAAAATAAATATAAACAGAAAAAAAAAATAAATATCACCTCATTGGCCTTAGCAGGAGGGTTTATTGATTCATTTGGTGGTGGTGGCTGGGGACCATTGGTAACAGGTACATTTATTAAAAATGGCCGGACACCCCGCTATGTAATCGGAAGCTCCACTTTTGCAAAATGTATTTTAACGGTAGCCAGTGCCGTTACTTTTATTTTTACAATCGGCATCCATCATTGGAATATTGTGGCAGGCTTGCTTATCGGGGGTATTGTAACGGCCCCTTTTTCGGCCATGCTCACATCTAAACTGCCCACCAAAAAAATGTTTGTGGCAGTGGGTATTGTAGTGGTTGCGTGCAGCCTGGTTACGTTATTCAGAGTGTTATTTTTGTAGCCTGCTGATTATGCTATTTGCAGTGCAGAGCATTGACTGAATAATACAGGGAATAAACCGGTATTTTGCCGCTAGTATTAAAATGTTGCATTGTATCTTCGCAATTCATTCACAAAAGCTATTGCAGTATATGTCGCAGCACCCCGAAACAAAAGCCATTCGTATTCAAACCGCTAAGACCGGACAGAAGGAACATTCCACTCCATTGTTTCTTACCAGCAGTTTCACCTATGATTCAGCTGAAGATATGGCGGCTGCTTTCGCAGATGATTCGCTGGAAGTAAATATTTATTCCCGCTTTTCTAACCCATCTGTGGATGAATTTATTAATAAAATAGCCGCTCTTGAGGGGGCAGAAGATGGCGTGGCAACGGGTACAGGCATGGCAGCAGTGTTTGCCACTTTCATGACTTTTTTATCGAAAGGCGATCATATTATTTCTGCTGCTGCAGTATTTGGTTCCACCCATACCATCTTTACGAAGTATTTACCTAAGTGGGGCATTGAATATTCCTATTTCGATATGGACCAACCGGAGATGATTGCTTCGCTGATAAAGCCCACTACCAAAATACTGTATGTGGAAACACCGTCAAACCCGGGGTTGAACCTAATAGACATTGAATACGTAGCCGGCATTTGTAAAAAGAACAATATACTTTTTGTAGTGGATAATTGTTTTGCCACACCGGCTGTACAACAACCGCTAAAGTATGGGGCAGATATTGTATTGCATTCTGCTACGAAGTTTATTGATGGACAGGGAAGGGTATTAGGAGGAGTGATAGTTGGCAAAAAGGAGCTTATCAATCCATTGTATTTATTCATTCGCAATACAGGCCCTTCCATGAGTCCCTTCAATGCATGGGTATTGTCCAAAAGCCTTGAGACGTTGTTCATTCGTATGGACAGGCATGCTGCCAGTGCATTGGATATTGCCACTCAATTACAAAATCACCCGCAGCTAAGCGCTGTAAAATATCCTTTCCTCAATACGCATCCGCAATACGCCATTGCAAAAAAGCAAATGAGCAATGGGGGTGGTATTGTGACATTTGAATTAAAAGGAGGAATTGAAAGTGGCAGGAATTTTTTAAATGCACTGCAGATGATCTCCATGACCAATAATTTGGGTGATAGCCGTACGATTGCTTCGCATCCAGCTTCCACCACCCATTCCAAACTTACGGAGGAAGAAAGAAAAGCAGTGGGCATTACGCCGGGATTGATAAGGATATCTGTAGGGCTGGAAAATGTACAGGATATACTGGATGATATTGTGCAGGCACTGAGTAAGTGTTGAGTTTTCCAATGCGGTATACTCTTTCAAATTATTTATGTATGTATAAAAGCCTGATTGCCGCCTTTTTGTTTTTCTGCCAGGCAGTATTTGCACAGTCCGCTTCTTTTTACAAAGAACCATACCGGCCGCAATTTCATTTCACACCGGCTATTCACTGGATGAATGATCCCAATGGATTGGTGTATTATAAAGGCGAATACCATTTGTTTTATCAATTCAATCCGTTTGGCAACCAGTGGGGACACATGAGCTGGGGACATGCTGTAAGCAGAGACCTGTTGCATTGGCAGCATTTACCGTTAGCTATTCCCGAAGAAAAAGATACCATGATATTCTCCGGCAGTTGTGTGGTGGATGTAAATAATACAAGCGGCTTTGCCAAACAACCGGCGCAAATACCGATGGTGGCTATTTATACCGGGCATATAGAAGGGAAAAATCAATCACAGCATATTGCCTGCAGCCTGGATGATGGAAGAACCTGGAAAAAGTATTCGGCCAACCCCGTACTCGATCTTGGAAAAAAAGATTTCCGGGACCCGAAAGTGTTTTGGTATGCGCCGCATCAGAAATGGGTGATGGCCGTGGTACTGCCCATTGAAAAACAAGTTCAATTCTACAGTTCCAAAAACCTCATTCAATGGAAATGGATGAGCAGCTTTGGACCTGCTGGTGATACCACTGGTATTTGGGAATGCCCCGATCTGTTTGAAGTACCGGTAAAAAATGAACCCGGTAAAACAAAATGGGTGCTCATGCATTCACCGGCACCCTATATGCAATACTTTATTGGTGAGTTTGATGGAACTGCATTTATAAATGATAACCCTCCTGACAAAATATATCGTCCGGATTATGGCCCCGATTATTATGCGGCCATCACCTATACCAATTTACCAACCGGCCATGCACCAGTCAGCATTGGCTGGGTCAACAACTGGAACTATGCCAATGATATTCCCACCACGCCCTGGAAAAGTGCCATGTCACTACCAAGGACTTTGTCCGCCCAAAAAATCAATAATGAATGGATACTGATGCAGGAACCTGTTCATGCTATCAGTTCGCTGAGAAATAAATTGTATAGGGGTTCACCTATTCTTGTAAGTACAACCTTAGTATTACCGGTAAAAGGACAGACTATTGAAATGAAGCTGGAAATAGATGGGCCGTCAAAAAAAACCTGTGGCGTGCAATTGGCAAAAAATGGTAACCGGTATATGGAAATTGGCTACGATGGCGCAAGACGGATGCTGTATATCGACCGTTCAAAAGCGGGTGACAACGGATTTCACCCTGCTTTTGCCAAACAAAACCGGTATGAAGTGCCGTTAGTGGCAACTAATGGAAAAATCGATCTTCATATTTTCTTTGATAAAAGTATAGTAGAAGTTTTTGCCAATGACGGGCAGGTGGCAATGACAACACAATTATTTTCAGGGCCGGCAGATAATGGGATCGCTCTTTTTTCAATTGGTGGAAAAACTATTTTTAAGTCGGTGCAATGCTGGGCTCTTAAATCTGTTTGGTAACAGAGGTGATTTAAGATTTTCCTTTCTTTCTTTTTTCCAATTGCTGCAAAGTGGCCCGCATATCTTTATGCAGCGATGCTTCCATTTCTACTATTTTTCCATTCATATCGGTAAAAGATAACTGAAAAGCATGCAGGGCAAGGCGGCTGAGAATAGGTCTTTCTTCCAGTTCATCTTTCGACAGATTATATTTCTTTTTCAGCGCTGAAATCAGTACGGGCTTTCCATCCCCATATATTGGATCGCAAACAACCGGGTGACCCAGTTCCTTCATGTGTACCCTTATCTGGTGGGTGCGACCGGTATGAATTTGAAATTGGAGATATGAATAAATACCAAAATCCTGAAGTACTTCGTAGTCTGTCAATGATTCTTTCCCCCTCCGGTGAATGATCATCGTTCCGTTTTGTGCAGTATGTTCTGCAATAGGAAAATCAATACTTCCTTTTTTAGTAGCGGGTGATCCTATCACCAGGCCGGTATATATTTTTGTCGTTTGTCTTGCTTCGAATTGTTTGGAGAGATGTTTATGGGCAGCTTCATTCTTTGCAAAAATAATGAGGCCACTGGTGTCGCGGTCTATCCTGTGTACAGTAAAGATTTCGCCATACTTTTCTTTTAGCATTACTTTTAAAGAAATTTCTTTCCCTTCGCGGTCGGGGATAGATAACAGGCCGGAGGGTTTGTTCAGCGCTATAAAATCATCATTCTCAAAAATGGTCATTACTTTCCGGGTTTTAACAGCTTTCTTAATGATTCAGCATCGGGTAATATCTTTTTATATCGTGACGGTGGGAGCTTACTCGTTTTATAAGTAGCTACTCCCATTGCTTTATCTATATTCCTGAATGCATATTCAATAATAGCATTATTTTTTTCTTTGCAAAGGATGATGCCAATACTATCATTCTCGTGCGGCAGTTTTACTTTTTCATCCAGCAGATTCAGATAAAAATTCAACTTGCCTGCATGTTCCGGTTTAAACTTCCCCCTTTTCAGTTCTATCGCCACCAGGCATTGCAAAACACGGTTATAAAATAACAAATCCGAAAAAAATTCGTCATCACCTGCAGTTAGCCTGTGCTGGTTACCGATATACGTAAACCCTTTTCCCAGTGATAAAATAAAATGCTTAATATTGGAAATCACCTGGTTTTCCAGTTCTCTTTCGCTGTCATCTTCTCCAATGTTTATAAAGTCCAGCAGGTATTCATCTTTAAATGCACTTAAGGCGTGCGAATATATCTTTTTTGGTAATGTAGTTTTAAAATTACTGGACAGTTTGCCCTTTCGTTTATATAAATTACTGTCCAGGTGATGTTGCAAAATAGTAACACTCCATTGGTGTTCTGCCGATTGTTCCATATAAAACAATCGCTCCTTATCATCTTTACACCTGTTCAGCAGCAGTATATGATGCGTAAAGCTTACTGCCGTAAACACCTTATTGATAAACTGTTTTTTAAATTTAATCAGCGGTCCCGATGTCTTTTTTAATTTGGCAGTTGCTGACTGCCAAATTACATTCTTTGCGGTTTTTTCTAATTTGGCAGTTGCTGACTGCCAAATTTCAACTGCACAGTATGCCTCATAAAACTGCCGCATATTTCTCAGGTTCTTCGAAGAAAAGCCCCTCAATCCCGGCAGGCCTTTTTGAAGATCGGCAGACAGGGTTTCAATTACTGAATTGCCCCAGTTTTCTTTTTGTATCTTTTCTGAGATCGATTTTCCTGTGCGATAATACAGGAATAATAATTCTTTGTTTACCAGGCGGGCTGCCTGGTAACGGCTTTGCAGTATCTGCTTTTTTAATTCTTCTACAAACCGTGCATAACTTCTTTTATCAACGGCCATATCTGTTAGTTGTATTATAGGGTGGATTACTTTCCTTTTCCGAAATGTTTAAGGTCTCTTACTTCTTTTTCATTCAGGAAGCGCCACTTGCCTCTTTCAATATTTTTTTTCGTAAGCCCTGCAAAAATTACTCTGTCCAGATTTTTTACATCATATCCCAATGCTTCAAATATGCGCCGTACAATGCGGTTGCGGCCGCTGTGTATCTCCACACCCAACTGTGTTTTATCTTTTGGGTCGGCATAGGCCAGTACATCCACATTGGCAAGACCATCATCCAGCACAATGCCTTTTAGTATTTGATCAAAATCTTTTTTCTCCAATGGCTTATTGAGAGTGACATGGTATAATTTCCTGATCTCATTGCTTGGATGCGTAAGTTTTTGGGCCAGTTCACCATCATTGGTTAGTAATAACACACCGGAAGTGTTTCTGTCGAGTCGCCCCACCGGATATACCCTTTCCGTAGTGGCTTTACCAATGATGTCCAGCACAGTTTTTCTTCCCTGTGGATCGTCGGTGGTGGTGATAAAATCTTTAGGTTTATTGAGCAATATATAAACGAGGTTCTTGGCTAAAAAGGCTTTCTTGCCATTTACACTTATTTCGTCGGTGGAGGAAACTTTATGACCAGGTTCAATAACCACTTCACCATTTACTTTTACCAATCCTTTTTTTACCAAATCAGCAGCATCCCTTCGGGCAGCCACACCTGAATGTGCAATGAATTTATTCAACGGCATAAGTCCGGTAGACTGAGGTCTCGGATGCGAAATAGGTGTTACGGGTTGTGCGGCAACAGGTTTCTGGGCCCTTACTTCCTGCTTTTTCTTATCAAAATACTCTTCCCTTTCCTTCTTGAATTTCCGTTTTTCCTGTTTGAATTGCTCCTTTATGGCCGCATTACTTTTTTTAGGTGCAAACTTGCTGAAGTTGTTAGTTGCTTTTTTCATGTAGAAGGTTTGCTGTTTTACAACAGTAGTGAGCGGCAAATATAGGCAAAAGAAAAACCCCGCAATGAGTAAACAAAGCGGGGCTACCAGTCTCATGGGGGTTTATCAGGTATTAAATATTTTCTTTGGGCTGCCTTTTTTTGCCTTCCATGCCAGGCCTATGATGGCCGGATTCCTTCATTTTCTTCAGTTGCTCTTCGGTAAGGATAGATTTCATGCTCTCTTTCCGTTGTTTCATCAACTCCTTTACTTTTTCTTTTTTCTGGTCATCACTTAGCGCCTTGTCTTCGCGGAGTGCTTTCATTTTTTGTTGCATTTCTGTCCTGTTCTTATCCATTTTGGCAGATTGATCAGCGCTGAGTCCTAATTCAGTTTTCATTTTCTCAGCCATCCGTTTACTTCTGTCTTCTTGTTTGGTTTTGCCTTCTGCTCTTAATTTTGCCATCCTGTCTTTCTGTTCGGTGGTAAGGATGCTTTCCATTTTAGTCTTTTGTTCTTTACGCAATCCTTCCATTTTGCTTTTCCATTCCTTAACAGTGATATTGTCATTCTTCTTCAGTTCTTCGAATTGCTTATGTGATGCTTCACGCTGTGTTTTCATTTGCTCTTTCTGTGCATCCGTCAGGTTCAGTTGTTTCATCATTTCATGACGCTGATGCCGACTTTTCTTTTTTTGGTGCATTTTATCATGCATTGCGGGCCGGTCTGTTTTTCTTTCTGGTATTTCCTGTGCCTGTACGGCAATAACCATTGACAGAACAAGTGCTGATAGGAATATTTTTTTCATATTTCTGTGTTTTTGTTTTTAGACGCTGGGTGTCTTTGTAAACCTTCGTCCGGGCTTGTTATAAAAAATTAACAGGGTAGAGACCGGAATTGGGGACTCAGGTTTAACCGGGGGTAAGAAATTCTTCGTATATGGCTAATTACCGGGGCTACTGGCTTTTTTTTTTGCCAACTGTCCGCAGGGCTGCACCAATATCTTTTCCACGGCTTCTGCGAAGGCGGGTTTACCCTCCGTAGCATTATTTATTTGCCAACTGTCCGCAGGCCGCATCAATATCTTTTCCACGGCTTTTCCTTAACCGTGCATTAACTCTATGTTTACCCAGGTATTCCATAAAAGCCTGCACTTTTTCTTCTTCCGGTTTTTGAAATTTGGCAAAGTCGATGGGATTGTATTCTATAATATTAATAAGATCGGCGGGTACCTGCCTGTACAGTTTGATCAGTTCATCGGCATCATCCGGGGAGTCATTAAAATTTTTGAACAGGATATATTCAAAAGTGATCTCATTTTCTGTTTGTTTATAAAAATAGTTCAATGCGTCCATCAGTGTTTTTATGTTGTTGGTGTCATTGATGGGCATTATCTCATGCCGTTTGGCATCCGTGGCGGCATGCAGGGAGAGGGCCAGTTTAAACTTCACTTTATCATCGCCCAACTGGCGAATGCCTTTGGCCACACCGGCAGTAGAAACAGTAACACGTTTCGGGCTCATCGCCATTCCACTGGCAGAGGTGATCCGTTCAATGGACCGCAATACATTTTTATAGTTCAGCAGTGGTTCTCCCATGCCCATAAAAACAATATTGCTTAGTTTTTTACCATTCTCTTTTTCAGATTGCTGGTTGATGATTGCCACCTGGTCGTAGATCTCATCAAAGTCAAGGTTTCTCTTGCGATCAATATATCCGGTGGCACAAAATTTACAACTCAGTGAGCATCCGATCTGTGATGATACACAGGCTGTAAATCGGGATGTAGTGGGAATCAGTACTCCTTCAATCATGTGTCCATCATGCGTTTTGAACCGGGATTTTATGGTGCCATCGGTCGAATGTTGTACGGTATCAACCGTTAAAGCAGGCAATGTAAATGTTTCACCCAGTTTCTGCCGAAGGTCTTTGCTCAGGTTGGTCATGTCGGCAAAAGTTCTGGCATTTTTCTGCCATATCCATTCGTAAACCTGTTTAGCCCTGAATTTCTTTTCGCCCAATTCTTCAAAATACAATTCCGTTTCGGCAAGGGTTAAATGCCTGATATTTTTGATTTCCGCTTTTGCCATAGCGTAAAGATACGTTACGCTTGTACCCCATCGAAAAATCATTAACTTTAACCTCAAATTTGAAATGTATGAGTACAGATGTCTTGGAAAAATTAAAGCAATTGCCCCTTGAAAAACAGCAGGAGGTAGATGACTTTATTGCTTTTTTACTGGAGAAATACTCGTTAACCAAAGAGGGTGAAAATGAAATCATTGAAAAGCGAATTAAGTTAAAAAGGAAAGCTGAAGAAAATGTTGTTGAAAAACGGATACGTAATATGGGAAGACTGAAAGGGAAAATTTGGATGGCCGATGACTTTAACGAAACACCTGACGCTTTTAAAGATTATATGTAATGCGGTACCTTATTGATACTCAGATAATGATTTGGTTGGAAATGAGCCCAGAAAAATTGTCTCAGAAAGTAGCTGATATTTTGTCCTCTCCCGGTATTTTTCATTTGAGCAAAGTTTCTGTTTGGGAATTAGTAATAAAAGCTTCTATCGGAAAAATCAAATTAGAAAAACCAACCGGTATTTTTGTAAATGATTTCCTTAAGGATTATTCAATTGATTTGCTCGACATCAATCTTGATGATATGTTAGGAACAGAGAACCTTCCCGGAATTCATAAAGACCCCTTTGACCGGCTTATTATTGCACAATGCATTTCAAGAAACATCCCTCTTATTTCTGCTGATCAGTTACTTGAGCAATACCCAATACAAAGAATTTGGTAAGCTATATGAAATCTGTTTATATTATCGACTCCGTAAGAACTCCCATTGGCAAATATGGTGGGGCATTGAGTGGCATGCGGCCTGATGACCTGCTGGCTTACATCATAAAAGCATTGATACATAGAAATGAGAATATAGATGTAAATGCCATTGAAGATGTAATAGCCGGAGCTGCCAACCAGGCCGGGGAGGATAATCGTAATGTGGCCAGGATGGCTGCTTTGATGGCTGGTCTGCCAGTTAGCGTGGGTGGCAATACGGTAAACCGTTTATGTGCTTCCGGGTTACAATCCATTATGGATGCATCGCGGCAGGTAATGTGCGGTGATGCGGAATTGATTATTGCCTGTGGAGTGGAAAGCATGACCCGGGCGCCATTTGTAATGGGCAAATCTGCTGAGCCATTTGCCAGATCAGCAGAAGTTTTTGATACTACAATGGGCTGGCGTTTTATCAATAAAAACCTGTCGGCCCTGTACCATCCATATAGCATGGGCGAAACGGCAGAAAATGTGGCGAAGCAATGGAATATCAGCCGGCAGCAGCAGGATGAATTTGCACTGGCCTCTCAACAAAAATATGCTGCTGCTAAAGCTGCAGATAAATGGGCGGATGAAATAGCGGCTGTTGAATTTAACAATAAAGGACTGATAAGCTGGATGGTGCATGACGAACATCCCAGGGAAACTTCGTTGGAAAAACTGGCTTCTCTGAAACCGGCTTTCATAAAAGAAGGGACGGTAACAGCCGGAAATTCCTCGGGTATAAATGATGGGTCGGCAGCCATACTGCTGGCAAGTGAAGAAGCCGTAAAAAAATACGGTCTTCAGCCAATGGCCAAATTGGTGTCCATGGCAGTGGCAGGCGTGGACCCGGCCATTATGGGTATAGGCCCGGTACCGGCCACACAGAAAGCATTGCACAGGGCAGGGTTGAAAATGAGTGATATTGACCTGGTGGAGCTGAATGAAGCATTCGCTTCGCAATCGCTGGCCTGTATTGGCGAGCTGGGACTGGATGCTGCAAAAGTGAATGTAAATGGGGGTGCCATTGCCATTGGTCATCCGCTGGGATGCAGTGGTGTCCGTATCTCCACAACGTTGCTGCATGAAATGAAAAGGAGGCAATTGAGGTATGGCCTGGCTACCATGTGCGTAGGGGTAGGGCAGGGATCATCCGTTATTTATGAAAATTTGTAGAAATTTGATAGTTGCTGTAACATTTTGAAGTAATTTCCGTCATAGAAAAAAAACCACACATTTATGAAAAAGCTTTTCCTTTCTTTATTGGTACTAATTAGTTTTTCTGCGGTAAATGCACAAACAGATTCATTACAGGAGTATACAGGTAAATATAAATTTCCGGAAGGCAGCCCGGTTACCGAAGTAGGTGTGGTGGTGGAGAATGGTGTATTGACGGCCACGTCTGCAATGGGTAATACTGAATTAAAGAAAACGGATACAAAGGATGTATATGAAGTAGTGGCTTATGGCGGCACTGCCACTTTTAAAAGAAATCCCGAAGGGAAAATTGTAACACTGCTTATACAGGTGCAGGATATAACAATGGAAGGAACAAAATCTGAAGGGATATATATTGGACGCTTCCGTTCCTATTAGACCTTAGCGGGAAAATTAATTTTAAACACTTTTGAGACAGCTTCTTTTTGCAGGAATTAGAAATTATATGCAGATAATGAATTAGCGGGTATGGTTTGTTGCTCACCAGAGGAAAGATTTTTTACATTGCAGGTATCATCATTTAATTCTTTTTCTCCAATGATAACAACATAAGGGATATTTTTCTTCTCCGCATATTTGAATTGTTTATCAAACTTGGCGGTTTCATGAAATAACTCACAGCGGATTCCGTTTTGCCGCAATTGCTGCATCAGCCCAAATGATTTCCCGCTTTCTTTTTCACCGAGATTAAAAAACAGTACCTGTGTGCCAATATGTATGTCATCCGGAAACAGTTTCAATTCTTCCATTACATCATATATCCTGTCTACCCCAAATGAAATGCCCACGCCGGGGATATTGGGTACTCCAAACAAACCGGTAAGGTCATCATAACGGCCGCCGCCGCCGATGCTGCCGATTTGAACGTTTTTTGCTGTTACTTCGAAGATGATACCGGTATAGTAATTCAATCCTCTTGCCAATGTGAAATCAACAATAATCTCTTTAAGGCCCGAACCGTTCAATACAGACTCAGTTTCACTGATGCCTTTTTTGCCGGACTCATTATTTCCTAATAACTGCGCCAGTTTTTTCAATTTTTCTTCATTACTGCCTGTGATAGATAAATAATTTTCAATTACACTTATCTGTTCAATGGTCAATCCCCGCTGTATTAATTCTTCTTTTACTTTTTCTATACCGATTTTATCCAGCTTATCTATTGCAACGGTGATCGCACTCATCTTTTCAACGCCGCCGCATATTTCAGCCAGTGCGGATAGAATTTTTCGGTTATTAATTTTTATTTCTGCATCAATACCCAACTTTGCAAATACCGTGGCATATAGGATTGATAATTCCAACTCATTCAGCAATGAATTACTTCCCACCACATCTGCATCGCATTGATAAAACTCACGGTATCGTCCTCTTTGTGGTCTGTCGGCCCTCCATACAGGTTGTATTTGATATCTTTTAAATGGGAATGTGAGTTTGGTATGATTCATTGCCACATAACGGGCAAATGGAATAGTGAGATCATATTTCAATGCTCTTTCGGTTATTCCGGGTGTGTTTTTGCCGGCCAATACTTTTTCAAAATCCTCCCTTACCTGTTTTTCCTTTTCAGGATTGTCAAGACCGTTATTAAGTATCTTAAAAATCAATTTATCCCCCTCTTCCCCATACTTGCCCATCAGGGTATCCAAGTTTTCCATGGCAGGTGTTTCCAACGGTTGAAATCCATACAGTTCAAATACATTCTTAATAGTGGAAAGAATATAATTCCGCTTACGAACAACATCCGGTCCGAAATCCCTGGTGCCCTGTGGTAATGATGGTTTTGCCATGAATGCTCTTTACTTGATAGTTGAATATTGAGTATTGCTTATTGTATATTTTTCTATAATGCAATCACATGATTTATTAATCAGCTCAAACACTTCATGATACCCTGCTTCCGGCCCATAATAAGGATCAGGCACATCCATGTTTTTACCCGGATAAAATTCATTCATCAGCAAATCTGCTTTAGTTACATCAAATTTTTTCCCTGCTATTTTTTTCATTTCCTCCATTACATCACCCGCCAGCGCATATATTTTATCATAGATATCAAAATCAGCGGCTGTAAAACTTTTGGCCCGTTGCTTACTGATATCTATCCCATTCAGTTTAGCAATCTTCTGCGAAAGCGGATGCGGTGCCTCCCCCGTATGATATTGATTGGTGCCAGCACTTTCTACACTCCACATTAATCCTGCCCGAAAAGCTTTGTTTTGTAAAATACCTTCCGCAAGCGGGCTGCGGCAGATATTTCCCAGGCAAACCATAAGAATTTTCATGCTGCAAATATAACAAACCAGTTACGAGTTATGAGTTACAAATAGCTTGTTTTCGATAGGAGGCCTCTTTTTTAATAAAAGTGAAATTTCGTGTTAAAGTCTTGCAACTCATCACTTATCACTCATCACTTTTTTCTTCAACTTATGGATTTGAGTGATCCCCTGCATCTAATAACCAAACACATTACCATGACAAACAAAGAAATTGCACAAGCCAACCTTCTCGATATTATTTTCGAGAACCGTAACAAAGAATATGGTGCTTATGCATTGCGCCAGGGATATAATAACAGGATGCTGCTTTCATTGGGAGCTGGCCTTTCTGTAATCCTTCTCTTTGTTTTTATGAGTAATATGAACACTACAGGCAATGAGGTGGTGCCAGTAAAAGAACGGCCCACTATGATGATTAAAGAATATGTAATGCCTGCTGTAAAGCCAAAGCTGCCCGGGCCGCCAAAAGAAATAGTGAAAACTAAACCATCGGCACCAGCCCAGCCTAAAATTGCATCGGTTCAATTTACATCACCTCCAAAAATTAAGGAAGTGGTTAAAAATCCTATGCCTCCCATAACAGATATGCCTGGTAAAACCATTGATGATAAAAAGACAACAGGCATACCTGATGATGGAATCTCTAAGCTGCCGGTAAAACCAGTTATTGAAACAGGCACAGGTACGGGTGCCGGCCCATCCCGCCCGGAACCGGATTTTGTAACCCAGGAAAGAGAACCAGAGTTTCCCGGTGGATCAGAAGGGCTGAAGAAATTCCTGTCCAGGTATTTAAATACCCCTGCTGCATTGCAATCGGGCGAAATGAAAGTGGTGAAAGTGCGGTTTAAGGTGGAAAAAGATGGCTCTGTGACTTCATTTGAAATCCTGGCCAGCGGTGGTAATGAATTCGACGGCGAAGTGGTAAGGGTGTGCCGGAAAATGCCGAAATGGGTGCCTGCTTTGCAAAATGGGATGAACGTTCCTGTAAGCTATGTGCTGCCTGTAACATTTATCGGGTTAGAAGAATAAATTTTAATAATTTGCTATTCCTAAAATCAGTAATGAATGTTTGAAGACTATGAAAGAAAAAAACGGAAGCAAATTTCATCCATGAAGTCTTTGAAGGATTATGGAATGGGCATTCTGATATTCCTGCTGGGTTTGTTTTTTTTGTTCAGAACTAAGTTGGGAAATATTTCAATTAATGATACTTTAGGCAAACCGGATATGCTGGAGAAAATATTTGGAGGGCTTTGCCTCCTTTACGGTGCCTGGCGTTTTTACCGGGGATATCAAAAAAACTATTTCAGATAATGTCCGGTCATACTATGAGATATAAAAAGCCCTTGATTGGGATGGTTGTTTTTCTTTTAACAATAACAACCGCCTGTAAGTCTTACAGAGAAGAAGAAAACGATTTGCCTGATACTCCTTACAGAGGTACTATCAATATAAGCGCTGATGAATCTTTTAAACCGATCATTGATGAGCAGGTAAAAGTGTATGAAGCCAATCATTCGGGTACACATATCAATATACAGTATAAACCCGAAGCGGAGTGTTTGCGAGATCTTTTTGTTGACAGTATTCGTATGGTGATAGCCACCAGGCCGGCAAGTGAGCAGGAAAATAATTTATCAGCAGATTCTGTGAAAATAGGGTTGAAAAGCATGACAATTGCCAGGGATGGTATTGCAGTGATCGTTCACCCCTCTTCTCCGGACACTTTACTCAGGATGCAGGACATTAAAGAGATACTGAAAGGAACATTTAAGAAAAATTTAATTCCTGTTTTTGACGGGGTAAAAGCAACCAGTACGGTACGTTTTGTCATCGATTCAATATTGCGCGGCGATTCACTCACTCCAAAGGCTATGGCAGCCCGCAGCAGCGGGGGAGTGATTGATTATGTGGCCCGGCACCCCGGAGTGATAGGTTTTATAGGTGTAGAATGGATTGGAAACCCGGAAGATACCGCACAACTCAGTTTTTTGAAGAGAGTAAAAGTGGCAGCATTGGAAACTACCGATATCCCGGATGCCTTTTGCCTGGCCTACCAGGCAAACATTTACATAAAGAGGTATCCTATGGTACGGGATTTGGTTTATATATTGAAGGAAAACTACAGAGGCCTTGGAACAGGATTTGCACATTTTATGAGCGGAGAAATAGGACAGATGATTTTCAGGCGATCATACCTGGCCCCGGCCAGAAAAAATTTTGGGATCAGGCCGGTAAGGCTGAAGCAGTAGCCAAAGTTGTTATATTTACAAACAAAAAAAGAAGAAAAGAAAATGAAGAAAACCACTATCACATTTTTAGCTGCCGGCTTACTATTAGTATCCGGGCTGAAAGCACAAACCATACAGGAGGGGATGAACCACTTGTATGCAGACAGGTTCAACAGCGCCACTGGTGTGTTTGAAAAATTACTGGCTACCAATCCAAATAATATGGAAGCTGCGTATTGGCTTGGTCAATGCTACTTTGATATGGATGATAATGCCAAAGCCCGCCAGTTGTACGAAAAAGCACTGGCCACCAATGGCAGTGCCCCGTTGATTTTGGTGGGACTGGGCCATGCAGACCTGATGGATAATAAAACCAATGATGCCCGTCAGAAATTTGAAGCAGCACTTACGGCCAGTCGTGGTAAAAAAGGCGACGACCCCCTTGTGCAATCTGCCATCGGACGTGCCAATGTGGATGCCAAGTCAGGTGATTTTAATTTTGCTATACAACAATTGGAAGCAGCAACTGCCAAAGACCCAAAGAATGCAGAGATATTATTGCAGCTAGGCAATGCCTACCGTAAAGCCAAACCCGGTGAAGGTGGCGGACAGGCATTTGCCACCTATAAAAAAGCATTGGAAATAAACCCGGCTTTTGCAGTGGCTAATTTGCGCCTCGCCAAATTATTTGAATCTCAAAAGAACTGGGAGTTTGTACTTGAATATCTCAATGATGCTGTCCGGAGAGATCCAGCTTTTGCTCCCGCGTATTATGAATTATTCTATTATAATTTTTATCGGGCTAAATTCCCTGAAGCACAGGAGTATTTGACTAAGTATATTGCCAATTCCGACCCGGAACCACAACATGAATTCCTGAGTGCACAGCTTTGCTGGGCCAATAAGGATTTTGCCTGTGCGGTAACAAAAGCAGAAAATGTGGTAAGTATTACGGGTGAAAAAACAAAGCCTAAAGTATTAAAGTTGCTGGCAGATGCCTATTTCCAGAAAGCAGATTACACCAATGCCAGGAAATATATTGACTGGTATATGAAAAAGGAGAAAGAGGAAGATAAAATATCGTTTGATTATAAATTACAGGCAGATATTCTTTCCAAATCAGGTGGTACAGGGGATGAATTATTCGCCGCTTATATGAAAGGTGTTACCCTTGATTCTGTACTTTCCTCTAAAATTGATTTTCTAAAGCAGGGTGCTGAATTTTTCAAGACATCGGGCGATCGGATAAGGGAAGGGGACACCCGGATTGAAATCATTAAGCTGAAAACTGATAAAGCTGGTCAAAGGGATTATTTCGATGCAGGGCTGGCCTATTTTCAAGGTAGTAACTTGGATAAAGCAGATGGTATTTTTGACATTTACACACAGAGATGGCCTGAAGAAACCTTTGGGTGGCAGATGAAAGTGCAGATTGCCCGCTTGAGAGACACCACAATGGAAAAAGGATTGGCTGTACCCTTTGCCACTAAATACCTGGAAGTACTCGAGAAAGATACTGCCAAAAACAAAAAATCTATTATCAGTACGGCCGGTTACTTAGCCAGTTATTATGCCAATATTGCTAAAGACAAGGTAAAGGCAATTGAACTGCTGAAAAAAATGCTGGTATTGGATCCTGCAAACGAAATAATAAAAAGTAATATCGCCGCACTGGAAAAAGCTCCGGCTACCAAGCCTGCTCTAACTCCCAAAGGCAATGCACCACCTGCAAAGGCCACTACAACGAGGCCTGCGACAGGAACTGCAACCAAGACTCCAGTGAAACCTAAAGTAAAACCGGTTAGCAAAACAGCAACCGTAAAGAAATAAGAACTCGGTTTTCTTCTTTTACAAAGAAAATCCCTTGCCGGTTTTGGCAGGGGATTTTTCTTTTTCCCGAATAACCGCTTTTTCAAAAACTAAGCCCCCTCTTCTTCTACAGGGCAGGCGCATTAAAATCTTCACATAGAATTTTTAAAATGGCAAACAGGAACACTGGTTATGCTGATTAAACGGATTTTATTTCTTTATATTCTCAGTGTTTCTGTGTTTCAGTGGCAATTTGTATTCTCCGCGCCTCTGCGGTTAAATTGTATTTCTCCCGAAAGCAGGTTTTTTATAATGCGCTTGCCCCTGTCCCCTTCTATTTTAATTCAGGTATTTTGCGCCTGTCACCTTATTTTTGCCACAGAGTAATAACCTATGATTCATTTACTTCAAACTAATCTGAATAGTGCTGCTTCCAGTTCATACCTGCCGGTAGGGTTACAGGTAATTATTGCTGTAGGCCTGATCGTTTTCCTGACTTTTGTCACTCATTTATTAGGACCTAAAAGAAAGACCACCGATAAGTTGCAAAACTTTGCCAGTGGAATAGAAAGTCATGGGGATGCACGCCAGCCGATGGCTATAAAGTATTTTCTTACCGCTATATTATTTGTGTTATTTGATGTGGAAGTGATTTTCTTTTACCCTTATGCCGTTAATTTTAGAGAGTTAGGCTGGAATGGCTTTTGGGCAGTGTTTATGTTTGTGGCATTCTTCCTTTGCGGGTTTATTTATATCATAAAAAAAGGTGCGTTGAAGTGGGAGGATTGAGGAATGAATAATTAAAAATTAATAATTAGTAATATCAGAACACTGGCCGGGTTAGAGTGTTATCAGGAAGCAGGTATTATTAATTCTTAATTATAAATTTTTAACTGACTATGTCTCGTCCTGTATCATATAATCTTATCAAAAAGCCGCTGGAAACAGATATCAGTGTGGCTGAATTGCCTGATGGCAGTATGGGTGAAGGTTTTTTTGCCACTTCCCTGAGCAAAGTAATTGGGCTGGCAAGAAAGAACTCCATCTGGCCCCTGCCATTTGCCACTTCCTGCTGTGGTATAGAATTTATGGCCACGATGGGATCCCATTATGATTTAGCCAGGTTTGGCTCTGAAAGGGTGGGTTTTTCGCCCCGTCAGTGCGACCTGCTGATGGTGATGGGTACCATTGCCAAAAAGATGGGTCCGGTTGTAAAACAGGTGTATTTGCAAATGGCCGAACCCCGCTGGGTAATTGCCGTTGGTGCCTGTGCCAGCAGCGGCGGCATTTTTGACACTTACAGCGTGTTACAGGGTATAGACCAGGTGGTGCCTGTGGATGTATATGTACCGGGCTGTCCGCCCCGGCCAGAAGCGATTATTGACGGGGTGATGCGGATACAGGATTTAGTGGGCAAAGAAAGCTTAAGAAGAAGAAATGGCAATCAGTATAAGGGATTGTTGGAAAGTTATGGAATACAATAGGTAAAGTAATGGCCAATTTGAAAATTTGAAAATGTGCCAATGGCATTAACGAACGATACAATAAAGCAACAGCTGACTGAGAAATTTGGAGAACAGGTTACTGCTTTCGAAGAACCTTATGGTATGCTCACCTTTGAGGCACCAAAAGATTTGAACCTGAAGGTGCTTAATTTTTTATATGATGAGGAGAAATTGAAGTTCCGGTTTATGACAGACCTCTGCGGTGTTCACTATCCAGATAACAAAGGAAAAGAACTGGCCGTGATTTATCATTTGCATAATATGATAGACAACGTACGTATCCGTTTCAAAGTGTTTACAGATATTAATCAGCCGGATGTATATACGGCAACCGGTCTTTTTTCTGCAGCCAACTGGATGGAAAGAGAAACCTATGATTTCTATGGTGTCAATTTCGTAGGCCATCCCAACATGAAAAGGATATTGAATGTGGACGAAATGGATTATTTCCCATTAAGGAAAGAATTTCCATTAGAAGACCAGACCCGGATTGATAAAGACGATGAGATGTTTGGGAGAGGATAACTAATATGCGAATATGAAAATGTGGGAATGTGAAAATTACCAGGTTCGTTCAATTTTCATTTTCATATTTCCGTATTTTATAATTTTCTAATTTTTATGTCAGAACAGCATATCAAATTACCGGAAGGAAGTATCGAAAAAACCACCACCACGCTGAATCTGGGTCCCACGCACCCGGCCACGCATGGAGTGATGCAGAATATCCTGGAACTGGACGGGGAACGGATTGTGTCTACCGAACAAACCATCGGTTATATACACCGGGCTTTTGAAAAATTGGCCGAACGCCGCCCCCTGGCACAGATCACCACCCTTACCGACCGGTTAAACTATTGTTCATCCCCTATCAACAATATGGGGTGGCATCTTACCTGCGAAAAATTATTAGGGGTGAAAACGCCAAAGCGGGTGGATTACCTGCGGGTGATTATTATGGAGCTGGCCCGGATTTCCGATCACCTGATCTGTAATTCAATTGTGGGAGTGGATGCAGGTGCCTACACTGGCTTTCTGTATGTGATGCAATACCGGGAACTGATTTATGAGATATATGAAGAAGTGTGCGGAGCAAGGCTAACCACCAATATGGGCCGCATCGGTGGCTTTGAAAGAAACTTCAACAATATAGCGTTTGAAAAAATTGAAAAGTTTTTGACAGAATACCCCAAAGTGCTGAAGGAATTTGAGAGCCTGTTTCAGCGCAACAGGATTTTTATGGAGCGTACCATTGGTACCGGTGCCATTAGTGCCGAAAGGGCATTGAATTATGGGTTTACCGGACCAAACCTGCGGGCGGCCGGAGTTGATTATGATGTGCGGGTGCATACGCCGTACAGCAGTTACGAAGACTTTCAGTTCAACATACCCGTGGGTACTACCGGCGATAATTATGACCGCTGGCTGGTAAGAGAAAAAGAAATGTGGGAAAGCCTGAGCATTATTAAACAGGCCTTTCACAAAGTGCAGGACTTTAAAGGCACTGAAGCAGATGTGTACCATGCCGATGTACCGGAATATTATTTACCGGAGAAAGCAGATGTATATACTAAAATGGAAGCGCTGATCTATCACTTCAAGATCATCATGGGAGAAACAGATATACCTGCCGGTGAAGTATACCAGGCTGTGGAAGGAGGCAACGGGGAGTTGGGTTTTTACTTTATAAGTGATGGAGGCCGTACACCATACCGTTTGCATTTCCGCCGACCCTGTTTTATTTATTACCAGGCGTTTGAGGAACTCACAAAAGGGGCGATGCTGAGTGATGCGATCATGACGATGAGCTCATTAAACCTGATAGCGGGAGAATTGGATGCGTAATGGAGAAGAAAAGAAAAATATCGATGGAAGTGAGAAAAGGTTCCTTTGCAGAAGTAGAGGATCTTGATGTGGAATACTATGCAAATGTCGGTTGGAAAGAAAGTGTTGCAACTGTAGAAGAAATGCGGAAAATGTTTTGGAATAAGGAATACAAAAAAGGGATGCTGAAAGTAATTGCGAAAAGTAAATTAAAAGACGATAGAGATGAATTTGAATGAAAATTTTATTGATTTTATTAACCTTTTGAATAAGTATGAGGTGAAGTATGTGATGGTGGGTGGATGGGCTGTGATTTTTGAAGGATATAGCCGTAATACCGGTGATATGGATATATTAATAGAAAGGGCTGATGAAAATGCTCAAAAATTGCTTGACGTAATTTAAGATTTTTTGGGGTCAACTATCGGATTTGAAAAAGAAGATTTTCTGAAAAAGGAAAATGTGATAATGATGGGAAGGCCACCTTTTAGAATTGATATTTTGACTGATATTTCCGGAGTAAGCTTTAATGAGGTATATGAAACAAGTAAAACATATAATGACGATGGTGTAACAATCAGGTGTATTCATATTAACGAACTGATCCGGAACAAAAAAGCAACTGGCAGAACTAAGGATTTGGGGGATGCAGAAATGTTGGAGAAAATTTTAAGAAAAAGGAATAAGAAAAAATAATGACTCAGTTTTCAGAAAAATCCCTGCAGCAAGTAAACCGGATAATTGATTTTTATCCGGAGGGAAAACAAAAAAGCGCTGTAATTCCTGTGCTTCATTTAGCGCAACAGGAATTTGGCGGCTGGCTGAGTACTGAAACTATGGATTATGTGGCTACCCTGCTGCAACTGAAACCTATTGAAGTATATGAAGTAGCTACTTTTTACAGCATGTACAATTTGCGGCCAGTGGGCAAATACATGTTTGAAGTTTGCCAGACAGGTCCCTGCATGCTCAATGGAAGTGATGATATCATTAAATACATTTATGATACGCTTGGCATTAAACCCGGCGAAACGACCAGTGACGGTTTGTTTACCCTGAAAACAGTAGAATGCCTCGGCGCCTGTGGTTATGCACCGATGATGCAGATGGGGAAAAACTACCGGGAACATTTGACCAAAGAAAAAGTAGATGCGATAGTGGAGGAATGCCGGCAAAATGCAGCAGCTAAAAATTAATAATTACATGAATTTGAGTAACAGTATACCAAAAATTCTCTCGGTTAAACCATTAGACGGCTTTAAGCTGTATTTGACTTATGATGATGGGGTGCAAGGCACGGTTGATTTGTCTCACCTAAAAGGAAAAGGGGTTTTTATATGGTGGGAAAACGGTGATAATTTTTCAAAGGTGTTCATTGACAAATATGGAGCTATCGTTTGGAATGATGATTTGGACGTAGATTCACTAAGTTGTTATCTAAAAATGACTAACCAAACATTTAAAATAGTAATTTGAAAAAGTTAGTGTTTATCGCTCTTTTACTGAATGTTGTTTTTGTCCATGCGCAAACGAACGAAGAAAAACTAACAGCAACACTGAAAGAATTTCACCAGGCCCTGGTAAAGAAGAATACCGTTTCCATCAATCAGCAAACGGATAAGGCGCTGAGTTATGGACATAGCAATGGTTGGGTGGAAACAAAAACGGATATGCTCAAAAACCTGGAAACAGGTTATATGGTGTATAATAGTTTTACCGAAGACAGTGTGCA
Source organism: Chitinophagaceae bacterium (assembly GCA_031441485.1). Taxonomy (GTDB): domain Bacteria; phylum Bacteroidota; class Bacteroidia; order Chitinophagales; family Chitinophagaceae; genus JJ008. The sequence continues at coordinate 13,323 of JANOEQ010000027.1, read as the reverse complement.
GGTAACAGTGAATGGAAATATGGCGAATGCAAGATTTGTGGCGGATATTACGGCAACAAGGAATAGCACCACCGGCAACTATCATTTGAAAGTGCTCGAAGTGTGGGTGAAGAAGGGGAAAAGATGGTTGTTATTTGCGAGGCAGGCGGTAAGAGGATAGGAATTAATAATTAATAATGAATAATTAAGTCCTTATTAATGGACTCTGCTCAATGGGAAGAAAATTATTATTAGACAAAGCACATATTGAAAACATCAGGCTCTATGATGTGTACCTCCGTGAAGGAGGCTATCGCAGTGTGGAAAAGGCATTAAAGACCATGAGTCCTGACGCAGTAACCGACGAAGTAAAGAAAAGCGGTCTCCGTGGGCGCGGTGGTGCCGGTTTCCCTACGGGTATGAAATGGGGCTTCCTGGCCAAACCGGAAGGAGTACCCCGCTACCTGGTGGTGAATGCTGATGAAAGTGAACCCGGTACTTTCAAAGACAGGTACCTGATGGAATTTATTCCGCACCTCCTGATAGAAGGAATGATCACTTCTTCTTTTGCATTAGGTTCTAAACGGTCTTATATCTATATCCGTGGCGAGTACTCCTGGATAGTGGATATTCTCGAACAGGCAATACAGGAAGCAAAAAATAATGGATGGCTCGGAAAAAATATTTTGGGCAGCGGCTTCGATTGTGAGATATATGTGCAACGTGGTGCAGGCGCTTATATATGCGGCGAAGAAACAGCCTTGCTGGAATCATTAGAAGGTAAAAGAGGCAACCCAAGAATTAAACCGCCTTTCCCTGCTGTAAAAGGTTTATGGGATTGCCCTACTGTGGTAAATAATGTGGAAACGATTGCGGCGGTAGTTCCTATTATCAATGAAGGGGGCGAGGAATATGCAAAAATTGGTGTCGGCAGATCAACGGGCACCAAATTGATATCTGCCTGCGGTAATATCAAAAAGCAGGGAGTGTATGAGATTGATATGACGATCTCTGTAGAAGAATTTATTTACAGCGATGAATACTGTGGCGGAATTGCCAACGGAAGAAAACTGAAAGCCTGTATACCGGGTGGATCATCGGTTCCAATCCTGCCGGCAAATCTCTTATTGACGACAGTGAAGGGTGAGAAAAGGATAATGAACTACGAAAGCCTGGCCGAGGGCGGATTTGCCACCGGTTCTATGATGGGCTCCGGCGGTTTCATTGTACTGGATGATACACAATGTGTGGTTCGTCATACATATACACTGGCAAGATTCTATCGTCATGAAAGCTGCGGGCAATGCTCCCCCTGCCGCGAAGGCACCGGTTGGATGGAAAAAATATTATTGAATATAGAGAATGGAAAGGGAAAGATGAGTGATATTGATTTGCTCTGGGATATACAACGAAAGATAGAAGGCAATACTATTTGTCCGCTGGGTGATGCGGCAGCATGGCCGGTGGCAGCAGCTATCCGGCATTTCAGGGATGAATTTGAATGGCATGTAAATAACCCCGAAGATTGTTTAAGAAGAAACTATGGACTGGCAGGATATGCAGATGCGTATAAAGCAGCTGTACCTGTTGCTTAGAAAGATTGCATATTCACTAAAAATAAAAATGAGACGTACCTTATTGATCGTAATAGTTCTTTGCTTATTTGTAAACCAGGCGTTTTCACAGGATGCGGCTCATTACGACCCGTTTAAAAAAGGCAGGTTTTATGTAATGTGGGGATGGAACCGGGCCGCCTATACGAAAAGCAATATAAGTTTCAGGGGTAATGAGTATGATTTTATGCTAAAAAAGGTAAAGGCGCATGACAAGCCAACCCGGGTTAGTTATCATAATTACCTGCAGGTAAACAGGCTTACTATCCCGCAAACAAATTTCAGGCTGGGTTATTTTATTTCCAAAGACCTGGCTGTTTCAGTTGGTTTCGATCACATGAAATATGTAATGGACCAGGATCAAACTGTAAACATGACGGGAATGATAGCACTGGAAGGGCCTTTTAAGGGTAATTATAATGGCGATAAAACGCTGACAAAAGACTTCTTAACTTTTGAACATACCGACGGATTGAATTATTTAAATGTGGAAGTCGAAAAAAATATAAATCTTTATCAGGCTGGCGGTAATAATTGTGTTGTTAAGGCATTTTTTGGCGGGGGTGTGGGCATATTAATGCCAAGGACAGATGTAAAATTGCTGAATTATGAACGCAATGATGCGTTTCATGTGGCAGGATTTGGTGTAAGTTTGAAAGGGGGTGTCCAGGCAGTATTTTTTAAACACCTGGTTATAAAGATTGAAAATAAATACGGATATATTAATATGCCCGACATTCTTTTGCATAAAAAAGGAATACCCGGCAAAGCAAAGCAGGCTTTCTTTTTTACGGCATTGGATGGTATGATAGGGGGCAGTTTTTCGTTGAATCATAAAAAGAGCATTAAAAGAAAAGGATGAGTTTTATAGACAACATAGAGATAAAAAATTTTAAATCAATACGCCATCAGAAAATTGAGGGGTGTAAGCAGATTAATGTGTTTGTAGGGCCGCCTAATGTGGGGAAGAGTAATATTTTGGAAGCTGTGGGATTGTATTCTGTTACGCAGCAAATAAATGGTGAGCGGTTTCCTTTTAACTCAATTTGCAGGTATAATCATTTTTCTGATTTATACTTTGATAAGGATTTGCAAAAAAAGGTTGAGATTATTCTTAATCATAATTTTACTTTATCTTTTCGAAATAGGAATTCATATTCTGAATTTGAGATTTATATCAGTGCTTTAAAAGAAATAGAGTATGTTTTTAATACAGTTATTGGAGAGAGGAGTAATTTTAAAATAAACTCTATTCCGACTGAAGAGTTTATTGGTTCTACGATGTGCAAAATAAAATATTACCATTTTGAGAATAATATTAGCGAGTATAAGCAAAAGTCTACTTCATTGAGTATCCCCAATGGAGACAATTTGCTAGATATCCTTCATGGAAACAGGACATTGACTTCCATATATTCAGAAATTTTGAATTCATATAACCTCAAATTGAATATTTCCGACAATCAAATAAATGTATCAAAGGAGCTAAGCGATGGAACTTTAGTGTCCTTTCAGATTAATGTGGTTTCAGATACACTGAGAAGGTTATTTTTCTATAAAACAGCTATTCAGTCAAATTCAAATTCAGTTCTTTTGTTTGAAGAACCGGAAGCGCATTGTTACGAACCATATATTTTGGAAATAACCAATGCAATTAAGAATGACAAAAATAATAACCAGTTTTTTATAGTAACTCATAGCCAATATGTTGTTGATGAATTATTAAGAGACGAAGAAAGTAGAAATGATACAAATATTTATTTAGTTGGTCTGGAAAATAATGAAACGAAAGTTAAATTGTTAAACCCGGAAGTAAGCAAGGATGTCTATCAAACCGGGTTAAATATTTTCTTTAATTACCAAAGTCTTTGGGATGAAAATTGAGGAATATGAAGAGAGCTATAAGAGTGGAATGCTGGGCAGATGCTTATTTTTTTGGCAAGTTACTTTCAAATAAAGAATTAATAAGAAAAGAGAAAAATAAGGCTGAAGTTTTTAAAAGTATAAGAGAAAGGGCGAAAGGAGAGTTTTCGATAGGTATAGTTGACAATGATAATGAGAAAATAGAACCTTTCTTGAAAGGGTTTGAAATTGAGCACCGGTTTTTTATTTGTGAGGAATTGGAATTAATTAAAATTGAAAATCATAATTACTACATTATTCAGTTGTACCCTAAAGAATTTGAAAAATGGATTCTTAGATATATTGAGAATAACTGTGGTAAAACACTAGGTGAGTTCGGTTACAATAATTACAGTGAGTTTGAGGGAGATTCAAAAGTAATGCCAGACAGGCTAGCTAAGAATCAAAGGTTTATTGACATGATTAATTATGTTTTAGGAAATTGTGAAAATTCGGAGAATCATATAAACAAGATTAAAGAGGTTTTAATGTATTTAATTAAGAATACATACCAGGCAGATATAAACTATTTAAAGAATGTCTGAAGAACTAAAAAAAGAAGCACCCGCCAATTTTACCGTCACCATCGATAATATCACTATCGAAGTGGTGCCGGGTACTACCATATTGAATGCTGCACGCAAAATAGGCGGCGATGTAACACCCCCGGCCATGTGCTACTACAGCAAGCTGCAGGGCAGCGGCGGTAAATGCCGCACCTGTTTGGTGGAAGTGGCAGCCGGTTCAACGGCTGATCCCAGGCCCATGCCTAAATTAGTAGCCTCCTGTCGTACCAATGTAATGGACGGAATGGTGGTAAAAAATATTACCAGTGAAAGAGTACAGGATGCAAGAGCAGGTGTGGTGGAATTTCTTTTATTGAATCATCCGCTCGATTGCCCCATTTGCGATCAGGCCGGTGAGTGCCATCTGCAGGACCTCGGCTATGAACATGGCAAAGAAGGCACCCGCTACGAATTCAAACGGAGAACTTTTGAAAAAGAAGATATAGGACCTTATATACAACTACACATGACAAGGTGCATACTTTGTTACCGCTGTACCTATGTAGCCGATCAACTGACCAATAACAGGGTACACGGTATACTTGACAGGGGTGACCACGCAGAAATTTCCACCTACATTTCCAAAGCTATTGATAATGATTTCAGCGGCAATATGATTGATGTGTGCCCGGTAGGAGCGCTGACAGATAAAACATTCAGGTTTAAAAACAGAGTGTGGTTTACCAAACCTGTAGAAGCACATCGTGATTGCCCTGCCTGTTGCGGTAAAGTAACATTATGGCAAAGAGGTGATGATGTATTGAGAGTAACCGCCAGAAAAGATGAGTGGGGAGAAGTGCAGAGCTATGAGGACCCGCAGGGCCCTGCGGGCAAACCCGGATGGATTTGCAACACCTGCCGCTTTGATAAAAAGCATGCCAATGACTGGGTGATTGAAGGACCGGCAAAGATCAGCCGCCACTCTGTTATTTCGCAGGGACATTATTTAGGTTTGCAAAAGCCAAAGGAAACTATTGCCGGAGTAATGGGTGGAAGAGAACCGAAATTGCTGATGGATATTCATTCCATAAGTGAGGTAAACAGTGTGGAAATAGCCTCGCTGCCAGGACCGGCAACGAGTAAAACTTATGAAAAGTGAATGGTGAATTCACCATTGACAAATTGATAACGGAATTGATTGGAAAGAGGTGGAAATTTTTTCTTTAAAACACAAAAAGCCCCTGTAGGGATTTAGGGTATGACATTATTAATGATAGACTGGTGGTTTCTATTTGGGAAGGCCGTATTAATTGGCGGTATCATCGGCCTCTCTTTCTTTATTGCAATGTACACCACCTATGCAGAAAGAAAAGTGGCTGCCTGGCTGCAGGATCGCCGTGGCCCCAACCGGGCGGGGCCTTTTGGTATATTTCAACCATTAGCCGATGGCGGAAAATTATTTTTCAAAGAAGAAATCATTCCGTTGGCCTCCAATAAATTCTTATTTATTCTTGGCCCCGTATTGGCTATGATAACGGCCTTAGTTACAAGTACCGTTATTCCCTGGGCGGCCCCTTTTGTTACCAAAAGTGGTAATGCAATTCCCATGCAGGTGGCAGATGTGGACATGGGCATTTTATTAATATTCAGTATTGTAAGTGTGGGAGTATATGGGATCATGATTGGCGGATGGGCTTCCAATAATAAATTTTCCCTGATGGCCGCTATTCGTGGTGCATCACAGATGGTATCTTATGAATTGCCGATGGGATTGGCATTGATAGCTGTACTCTTTATGACTGGCTCCTTAAAAATGAGTGAGATAGTGGCAAGCCAGGTACAGCATGGCTGGCATATCATATACCAACCCCTGGGCTTTATTATATTTTTTGTGTGTGCATTGGCAGAATGTAATCGTACCCCCTTCGATTTAGCAGAAGCGGAAAATGAACTGAATTTTGGTTATCACCAGGAATATTCTTCCATGAAACTGGGCTTTTATCTCTTTGCAGAGTATATCAATATGTTTATCAGCAGCGCAGTGATGGCCACCCTTTATTTTGGAGGGTATGATATTCCATTCGTAAATGAGGCATCATGGGGATTGAGTTCTTTCTGGATGTCGTTGATAAGTTTCAGTGTGCTGATGATTAAAATATCGACATTCCTGTTCATCTTTTTATGGATCCGGTGGACGATTCCCCGTTTCCGGTACGACCAGCTGATGAATCTGGGTTGGAAGAAATTGATACCATTGGCATTGGTGAACATGGTAATTACAGCGGCGGTGTTGTTGTTGCTGAAGAAGTGAATGGTGAATGGGGAATGGGGAATGGTCAATGGGGAATAGTGAATGGGGAAACCTGATAGTTCAGGAATTATCCCGAAGGGGTAAAATGTTGATAGCTCCCGGTGAAATCTGGGAAACGAAAACGACGAATGTATTCCGAACCCTGAAAGGGTTCAATATGAATAGTTTCGGGTGCAAACCGGGAAACGAAAACGACGAATGTATTCCGAACCCTGAAAGGGTTCAATATGAATAGGTATATAAAATATATATTTGCGAAAATTTAAAATTCCCATAGAGGGATAAGAAGAATGCAATTAACGAACAGAGCAAAAGAAGTGGACCGTAAGCCGATGACATTTCTGGAGAGTATCTATCTCTGGAATATCATGAAGGGTATGGGTATTACCATCAGTCACCTGTTTAAAAAGAAGGCAACAATTAATTACCCGGAACAAACAAGAACATTTTCAAAAGTGTTCCGTGGTCTGCATGTATTGAACAGGGATGCAGAAGGAAGAGAAAATTGTACGGCTTGTGGCTTATGTGCGGTAGCTTGTCCGGCAGAAGCCATTACGATGGAAGGGGCAGAAAGATTGCCCGGGGAAGAACATTTGTACCGGGAAGAAAAGTATGCAGCGAAGTACGAAATAAATATGCTGCGTTGTATTTTCTGCGGATTGTGTGAAGAAGCCTGTCCGAAAGATGCGATTTATTTGTCGCAGACTTTTGCACCGGCTAACTATGCAAGAAAAGGATTTATATATAAGAAAGAAGATTTATTGATACCGCATCCCATCAATGCGAAAGAGGCGTATGAGAAAGCATTGGGGGAGAAGGGTTCAAAAGCGTAACGTAGAATGTGTTTGAATAAAATTATCAAGGTTCGCAGCTAATTGTTTATGGGAATTACTCAACTATTATTCTGGTTTTTGTCTATAGTGGCCATATTCAGCGCCCTGATGGTGATAACCAGTAAGAATCCTGTGTATAGTGTATTGTGGCTGATCGCCACCTTCTTTGCAATTTCCGGACATTATATATTATTGAATGCACAATTTTTGGCTATTGTCAACATCATTGTATATGCCGGGGCTATTATGGTATTGTTCCTGTTTGTAATAATGCTGATGAATCTGAATAAGGAAACCGAGCTGCAAAAGAACCGATGGCTGAAGATGGCCGGTGCTGTGGCAGGTGGGTGTTTACTGCTGGTATTGGTGGCGGCATTAAAAGATACGGATATCAAACAGCAACAGGCATTGGTGAATGAAGGAAGCATTGGGTTGATTAAAAATTTAGGGAAAGAGTTGTTTACCACCTATGTGGTGCCATTTGAAATAAGCAGTGTATTGTTTCTAAGTGCAATGATAGGGGCGGTCGTGATTGGGAAGAGGGAATGATTTGGAAATTTGATGATGTGCCAATGTGGCAATTCATTTCCAAATCGAATAATCTTCAAATAGATAAATTGATTTAATGCCGATAAATTATTACATATTTCTGTCAGTGGCCTTGTTCAGCATAGGCATAGTGGGGGTGCTTACCCGCCGCAATGCAATCATTATTTTTATGTGCATAGAGCTGATGCTGAATGCTGTGAATTTATTGCTGGTGGCATTTTCAAAAATGCATTACCTGCAGGCGTTAAAAAATGATGTTGCAACAATAGCCGGAACAGACGGGCAGATATTTGTATTTTTTATAATGGTGGTGGCTGCGGCAGAAGTAAGTGTGGGATTGGCCATCATTGTAATGATGTACCGGAATGTACATTCCGTGGATGTGAATTTTTTAAACCGGTTAAAGCATTAAAAAAAACGAGAGACCAAGTAAGAAGTGCGAATGGCGTGCTTCGTATTGCAGAAGTCTTGCTTATTAAGGATATATGCAGAATGTTTTACAAATAGTTTACCTGATTCCCCTGCTTCCGCTAATCGGCTTTTTGATTAATGGATTAGGGCGGAAACATTTATCAAAATCACTCATTGGCATTATTGGCAGTGGTGTGGTATTGGCATCATTCGCTCTCAGTATATGGGTCTTTTTGCAGGTGAAAGGCGGTAATATACATACCGCACATTATTTTGATTTCATCAATGCCGGCACCCTAAAAATCCCTTTCGCATTTAAGATTGATCAGCTATCTTCTTTATTTCTCTTGATAATAACCGGGGTGGGTTTCCTGATTCATGTGTATTCCACGGCATACATGCACGAAGAAAAAACAGAACACTACGGAAGATATTTTGCCTTTCTCAACCTCTTCATTTTCTCTATGCTCTTGCTGGTAATGGGTGCTAATTTCGTTATCATGTTCATAGGATGGGAAGGTGTGGGGCTTTGTTCCTATTTGCTGATCGGTTATTGGTTCAAAAATCAGGAATACAATAAGGCCGCCAACAAGGCTTTCGTGATGAACCGCATCGGGGATCTCGCTTTCCTGATTGCCATTTTCTGGATTATTTCAAAATTGGATACCGTTTCTTACGAAGAAGTATTCAGCACAGCTAACCTGGCAAAACTCAGTACCACAGATGTTACCGTTATCACCTTGCTGTTATTTGTGGGTGCCACCGGTAAAAGCGCCCAAATACCTTTATATACATGGCTGCCCGATGCAATGGCCGGTCCCACACCGGTGTCGGCACTAATCCATGCAGCCACCATGGTTACAGCAGGTATCTATATGATTGCCCGCAGCAATTTACTCTATTCGATGTCGCATGTAACCATGGATATCATTACATATATCGGTTTGGCAACGGCATTATTAGCAGCTACCATTGCCCTCAGGCAAAATGATATTAAAAAAGTGCTGGCCTATTCCACTGTCAGCCAGTTGGGATTTATGTTCCTGGCAGTAGGAACAGGAGCCTATACTGCAGCAGTATTTCATGTGATGACGCATGCCTTCTTTAAAGCTCTCATGTTTCTCGGCAGCGGGAGTGTGATACATGCAATGGGTGGCGAACAGGATATCCGTAATATGGGAGGACTCAGTAAAAAACTAAAAATTACGTTTGGTACTTTTGTTGTTGGATGTATAGCTATAGCCGGGATACCGCCATTCAGCGGGTTCTTTTCCAAAGATGCAATCCTGTTAAGTGCATTCGAAAAAAGTCCGGTACTGTATGGCATCGCTTTATTTGCAGCACTGCTTACAGCATTTTATATGTTCCGTTTATTGTTCATCACATTTACAGGCAAGTTTCGCGGTACCCATGAACAGGAGCATCATTTGCATGAAAGTCCTGCCGCTATGACCATTCCGCTGATCATACTGGCAGTGTTGGCCTTTGCCGGTGGTTGGGTGGGAATACCAGATGTATTGATGCAGGGCGGGGATAAGATTGGCAAATTTCTGGCACCAGTTATTCAATCACATGGAGAACATTCCGTCTCTCATTCCACAGAATATATGCTGATGGGCCTTTCCACAGGGCTTGTGCTTGTGGTGATAATAGCAGCCTGGTTCAAATTCAAAAATTACCAACGCCATGAAGTTACCGGTTTTGGTAAAGTGCTCGAGAATAAATGGTATGTGGATGAATTGTATGAAAAAATAATTGTGCAGCCATTACATTGGTTCGGGGGATTTTTAAATTCCATTTTTGATAAATACGTGGTGGATGGATTAGTGAATGGTGTTGGCCGCCTGGTAAATTATGGAAGCCGGCAGTTGCGTTTATTACAAAGCGGGCAGGTGGCCAATTATGTACTGCTGATGGTGGCGGGCATGGTGGTGATATTTGCGATACAATTCTTTTTGCGGAAATGATAATTGATAAGAAGGGTATAGATAAATTAAGAAAATTAAATTCTCCGCTGCGGCGGACCAGGGGTATATGATTGCAGTTTTACTGATATTAATTCCTTTACTGACCGGGCTTACCGCTTTCTTTTTTAAAAATGAAAAAGGGGTACGCTCCTGGGTGCTGGTTTCATCAATCGCCACACTGGCTGTATCCCTGTTGGGGTTAACGGTTTTCAACAAAGATGGGTACCTGCACTATCAATGTGAGTGGCTGCAAACACTGGGTAGCAGTTTTTCTGTAAAGCTGGATGGTATGGGGCAATTGCTCTGCCTGTTAAATGCCATTGCCTACCCGCTGGTCATACTGGCTACCTGGAACAGTTCTTATAAAAAAGCGAATAATTTTTTTGCCCTCATGCTGCTGGCCCAGGCTGGCATGATGGGGGTGTTCCTGTCTGCCGATGCCCTGTTGTTTTATTTCTGCTGGGAACTTGCGCTGATACCTGTGTATTTCCTTTGTTCCCAATGGGGTGGTGAAAAAAGGATACAGGTCACATTTAAATTTTTTATTTACACATTTATCGGCTCCTTATTGATGCTGATCGGAATTTTATTTGTGTATAATCACACGGCCGGTCATTCTTTTAGCCTGGCATCATTCTATAGTGCCACATTAACTGTAAAAGAACAGAACTTTCTTTTTTGGATGTTCTTTGTTGCATTCGCCATCAAGATGCCCGTCTTTCCTTTTCATACCTGGCAGCCGGATACTTATGAACAGGCGCCCACAGCCACTACTATGATACTAAGCGGGGTAATGGTAAAAATGGGTGTGTTTGGATTAGTAAGATGGTTGCTGCCAGTACTTCCTGTGGCTTCTTTTCAATTAGGAAACTATGTTACCACCTTCGCCATTATCGGAATGGTATATGCCTCCCTGATTGCTATCAGGCAAAATGATTTAAAAAGATTGGTGGCGTATTCATCTATTGCCCATGTTGGTTTAATGTGTGCTGCTGTTTTCTCAGTTAATACCAGCGGTATGCAGGGAGTAATGATACAGATGTTCAGCCATGGTATCAATATTATAGGTTTGTGGATAGTGGTGGAGATCATTGAACGGCAGTTTGGCACCCGCAAAATTTCTGACCTTGGCGGGCTGGCACAAAAAGCGCCTGGCATGGCCATTATGGTGGTAATAGTGGCGCTGGCCAATATCGCATTGCCATTAACAAATGCATTTGCGGGAGAGTTCCTGATGTTTAACGGTTTATTTAATTCGCTTGGGTCAAAGTATGCAATTTGGTTTACTGCCTTTGCAGGTATCAGTATCATACTGGCAGCTGTGTACACACTGAATATGATCCGGAAAGTATTTTATGGCAATACCAATGAACTGACAGCGAATGTGGTGGATCTGGGAATTACTGAAAAAATGGCATTGGGATTCATAGTGGCATTGATTTTTTTCTTTGGTGTTTATCCGCAGGCATTGCTCAATGTGACAAACGAATTTTCAGAGTATATTGTAGGAATAGTAAAGGCAGCTGTGCAGAAAGGCACAGTCACTCATTAATTATTTTATGAATGCATTAATAATATCAGCATTATTGGGAGTGGTTATGATGTTCAGTGGTATACTGCTGAAAAAAAAAGCGGCTGTACGTAATACTGCCATTGCGGGAATGTTGCTGCTGGTGTTGGTGAATGCCCTTGAAATGTATGGCACTGTACTTTTCAGCATTGACACTAAAGGGCTTATTGTCTTTGACAGGTTTGGCCTGCTGTTCAATATGATTGCCTTTATTTCCGCGCTGCTTTACCTGCTGCTGTCTGCCACCGATATGGAAAAAGTGGGTGTTAACTATGCAGAATATTTCGCTTTGATTTTCTTCATTCTTTGCGGCATCACACTTACCTCTTCGTTTCATTCATTACTAATACTTTTCCTGGGAATAGAAATCATTTCCATCCCGTTGTATATTCTCACTGGCAGTGATAAGCGTAACCTTAAAAGTAATGAGGCATCGTTAAAATATTTTTTACTGGGCGCCTTTTCCACTGGCCTTATGCTCATGGGTATTGCGCTGATATATGGTGCCACGGGAACATTTAATACGGGTAATATAAGCCCTGTAACAACGGCACCCTCAGCTTTATTAGTGGTGGGCATGTTGCTGTTATTGTTCTCCATGTCATTTAAAGTGTCTGCTGCTCCATTCCATTTCTGGACACCGGATGTATATGATGGGGCCCCAACGGTATTTACTTCCTTTATGGCTACCATTGTAAAAGCAGCTGTCTTCATTGCCTTCATACGTTTATTTGATGAAGCATTCGGCACCATGCAAAAAAGCTGGCAGCTGTTCGTGTCTATTATTACGGTAGCCACGCTTTTCATTGGAAACATAACTGCCGTTTTCCAGCAAAGTGTAAAGCGGATGCTGGCTTATTCCAGCATAGCCCAGGCAGGGTTTATGATGCTGGCAATTTTCAGCATGAATACTGCTGCCAAAGAAGGGTTATTGTTGTATACTGCCGCATATAGCCTTGCCACTATCGGCATTTTTGCGGTATTAATAAAAATGAACGATTATACGTTCGACGGCTTCAATGGCTTTGCCAAAAAACAGCCATTGGTGGCAGCCACTACCACTATTTTCCTTTTATCATTGGCAGGTATTCCGCTTACGGGCGGTTTCATGTCCAAGTTTTATATGCTCAGAGCCACCATGGCTGATGGACACCATCTCTGGCTGGTCATATTTGCTGTATTAATGGCAGCGGTCAGTGTCTCTTACTATTTCCGGGTCATTCAGGCTATGTATTTTAAGGATGGCGATGGTGGTTCAGTACAGGTTAGTTCATTTTTTAAATGGACACTGGTGGTACTGGCAGTGCTGATTATTCTGCTGGGGATCAATCCCGATATGTTGCTCAACTGGTTTTATTTTTAACTCAGTCTGACCGTCCCGGTCTGACTGATAGTGAACATATAGCTTGTCCTGAGACGAAAGAGGGAATACAGTATATATATTTTTGACTCAGTCTGACCGTCCCGGTCTGACTGATAGCGAACATATAGCTCGCCCTGAGAAGAAAGAGGGAATACAGTATATATGCCTTTTCTCTTTTTCTCTTTTCCTCCGGGCGATGCCTTCTTTAGCAGGGTCAGACCGGGACGGTCAGACCCTATCAAACATTCCTTTTCTTCTTTGTCTCTTTTCCCTCCGGGCGATGCCTTCTTTAGCAGGGTCAGACCGGGACGGCCAGATC
>JANOEQ010000026.1:0-10053 GCA_031441485.1 Chitinophagaceae bacterium | reverse complement strand
GCTCAAATTTGTCGGATAGGTTGTCATACTAATTGGGTTTGTGATAATTCACAATTAGTATAATCTTCCGCATTTGGCAATGGCCTTTTTATTCACTTTTCCACACTTTTAAGCCTTTTTACTAAAATTTAGACAGCTTCTTACATACTCCCAGTTGCCAATGTCGCCGTTCCATTGCCGGGTGCCGGTGGTTTTTGTAAGTTTAAATGAAATAACACCATTACCATTACCATTACCAACAGCATCTTTCTTAACCTGTGCATCGGATGGCTGGGCTTCTAAAAGGGAAGAAAAAAGTACAGGGATAAGAAAGGCAAATAGTTTTTTCATTTTAGACTTTTTCAATATCAAAAATGAAAAACATAGCGGGGTTTTCAATTACCCCTTCGGATAGTTTTTATCTCCTTTATTATTTCAGCATCAGTTCCCGCAGGCGGGCTATTGCATGGGTACGGGTAGCAGCATCCAGTTTGAAATAAATATTATTAATGTGCTTTTTAATAGTATTGATGGAAACAAATATTTTTTCAGCAATTTGCTGGTTGGTAAACCCATCATAAATCAATTGTACTACTTCAAATTCCCGGTCGCTTAGGGCAGTGGGCAAATTTTTGTTGATGCTGTGCAGTACCAGTTCGGGAAAGCTGACCTTATGCTGCTGTGCATAATTATACATAGCCACTTCCAATGCTGCATAAAGCCCGCCGCAGGAAAAAGGTTTTACTATGTATCCGCTTGGGGATACTGTTTTAGCAGCCTGCAATGTTTGCCTGTCGGAATAAGAGGTAAGGAAAACAAATGGTATTTTATTTTTTTCATTAATCAGGATTGCCAGGTCTATCCCTTCTTCGCCGGTTTTTAAATTTATATCCAGCAGCGCAATGTCCGGGGCATTATGCTGTAATTCTCTTTCTGCCTGTTCTTTTGAATAACAAATGGCGGTAACGAGGTAATCATTTTTTTTGAGGCAGGCCGATATATCTGCTGCAATAAGCGGTTCATCTTCTACAATAAGTACCCTGATTTCACTCATATTTTACTTTCTAAAATTGGGGATTTCAATTTCTGCCCTTGCTCCTTCATCGTTGTAATATTTTACTTTTCCCTCTAATTTGCCCATAAAAGCCTCAATCATAATATACCCAAATGATTGCCCTCCCTTTTCTGAAAAACCGGGAGGAAATCCTTTACCATTATCATAAACAGCCAGGTGCAATGAACCATCCTTTTCATTCAGTATAATTTTAATCATTCCATCAACAAAATTATTGCCAAACCCATACTTCAGGCAATTGGTAATCAGTTCATTCAGGATAAGGCCAACAGGCACTACCATATCCACATCCATAATGAGGTTATCAATTTCTTTTATCAATTTTATTTTCCCGGGACGGATGTTATAAGTTGAAAACAGATTGTCGCACAACTTGCCAATATAATCCTTTACATTAATTCCTGTAAGGTTGTTTTCCTGGTAGAGGTTCTGATGAATCAGCGCCATGCTCTGCACCCGGTTTTTACTGTCCGTTACCGCATCAAGGGCTTGCTCATCTTTAATATAATTTGACTGAAGACTCAATAAACTTGATACTATCTGCAGGTTGTTTTTCACCCGGTGATGAATCTCTTTCATCAACACCTCTTTTTCGGAAAGGGTTTTTTCAATAATTAAATTTTTGCGGTTCAACTCATCTTTCTTCTTTCTGTTATCCCTGTATGCTTTAAAAGCAAAACCAGCCAGTGCAATAAATAAGGCAGATGCTGCAATAAAATAATTTCTTTCCTTTTTTCGGCGGCCGGCCAGAGAAGTAACCACATTATTCTCAGCATTCAATACAATAATCTGTTTTTCCTTTTCATTTGTTTTATACACCGCTGTCATTTCATTTATCTGGCGAAGGTTTTCGGCATTCAACAGGCGGTTAGAGACAGCTATGCTGCTATCTTTAAAAAATAAAGCTTTATCGGGCAGGCCCATTGCCCTGTAAGTCTCAGCAAGTTTTTCTGTAAAATTCAACACAGGTTCCTGCCTGTTATTAGAAGCAGACATTTGCAATCCTTTTTGAAAATAAACAAGGGCTTCAGTTAAATTACCTTCTTTCACCATTATGTTGCCCATTGCATGATAAACAGTAATAAGGCAAGTTGTATAATTCAATACTAAGGCAATGTTTTCTGCCTCGGCCAAATATTTTTTTGCTTCCGGAATCCGGTTCATATTTAACAGGGCGTCGCCCATATTTCCTTTACATCCGGCGATATCTTTTGTTGAATTTAATTTTATAGCAATCTGCAATCCTTTTTCTGCAAAAAGATAAGCAGAATCATATATCAGCCTGCTTTGATATAAACTTCCAATATTCATAGTAGTGTTCATGATGCCCAGATTATCCCCGGTTTCTTCTTTTATAGTCAACGATTGTTTATAATAGTTAATTGCAGTTGGGTAATCTTTCCGGGCTTTATAAGCAAGGCCAAGATTATTGAGGGAGTTAGAGATGTATTTTTTATTACCCGCCTGCTTTCTCAATTCCAGTGCAGCTAATTGATTCCTGATGGCCAGCTCATAATTTCCCCTGAAATACCAGGCAAGTGCGATGTCTGCAATAACATGAGATTGTTTTTCCGGCAGTTTAAGGTTTTTATATTTTTCAAGGGATTTTCCAAGATAAAAAAGGCAGGAATCAAGATTACCTTTATAATCAAACGCTACACCGATTGTTTGCAGCATCTGTGCCTGCCTTTGCAAATAAGCATTTTTTTCAGCTATGGCGAATGCTTCTTTCGCATAGTAAAGGCTTGAATCAGGATGCAATTCAAAATAAAAGCCAGCCAGGTTATTCAGCGTTATTATCCTGGTTGTATCATGGGTGGCGGTTTTGTAATCAAGCAGCAAAGAATCAACTTCTGCCTGTTGGCTCTTTGCACTCATTAACCAAAAAACACAAAAAGACAGCAGGAGCCAATATTTTTTTTTCATGCCTATTTGGTACCGTTTCATGTTGTATTTTATCTGAAATCAAAAGAATTTCCCAAAAACTTATTTATACAACAAATTTTATGGAAAAATCAGTACTAATTATTATCCTTTAAGGTAGTCTTTCTATATTTGATGTCCTGCAATGATTTCCCAAAACACCATACAGCAAATACTTGGCCGCCTCGATATCCTCGATGTAATCGGTGGCTTTGTAAAATTGAAGAAACGCGGCAGCAACTACCTCGGTCTCTGTCCTTTTCATAATGAAAAGACACCGTCATTTACAGTATCACCCAGTAAAGAACTGTACAAATGTTTTGGATGCGGCCGCAGCGGCAACTCCATCAGCTTCATTATGGAGCATGAAAAGTACAGCTATGCAGATGCCCTGAAATGGATGGCCAACCGGTATGGGATTGAAATCGAAGAAACCTTTCAAAATGATGAACAGCGGCAACAGGTTCAAATAGCCGAAAGCCTGTATATCGTCAACAGCTTTGCCCAGCAGTTTTTCTCCCGCATGCTTTTTGAAACGGAGGAAGGCCAGGATGTGGGGCTGAGTTACCTGAAAGAACGGGGCTTCAGGGAAGATATTATAAAAAAATTCCAATTAGGCTATTCGCCTGAACAAAGGGATGCCTTTACAAAAGAAGCTATAGCCAAACAATACAGTGCGGAAGTTCTGATTAAAGCCGGGCTTTCAGCTAATCGTAATGATCAGTTGGTGGATAATTACCGTGGCCGGGTAATATTCCCCATCCATAATCATAGTGGCAAAGTGCTGGGCTTTGGGGCCAGGATATTAAAGAGCAACGACAAAGCCCCCAAGTATATCAATACACCCGAGAATGAAATCTATATTAAGAGTAAGATACTCTATGGCTCTTATTTTGCGAGACAGTCTATTGATAAAGCAGATGAATGCTTATTAGTGGAAGGGTATACAGATGTGGTATCCCTGCACCAGGCCGGTATAGAAAACGTGGTAGCCAGTGGAGGAACATCGCTTACACCAGATCAATTGCGGCTGGTTAGAAAATATACAAACAACCTAACCATTATTTACGATGGCGACTCTGCCGGTATTAAAGCAGCTTTACGCGGTCTGGACCTGGCACTGGAAGAAGGATTGAATGTAAAACTGGTGCTGATTCCGGATAAAGAAGACCCGGACAGTTATGTAAATAAAGTTGGTGCAACAGCCTTCCGGGAATTTATAAATAAGAATAAAAAAGATTTTATTCTCTTCCAGTTAGAAGTGGCACTGAAAGATGCAGGCAATGATTCGGTAAAAAAATCGGAAGTGGTGAACCGGGCTGCTGAAACGATTTCCCGTATTAATAAAGCAGAAGATTTTACCAAGCAGCAGGACTACATCAAACAATGTGCAGAGATATTGAAGATTGATGAAGCGGGTATGCATTCGCTGGTAAATAAGTTTATCAGGGACCGCATTTCCACTATGGAAAGAAAGCTTCCTTTTGAAGAAGCCAAACACCATGAAGAAAATGCAAAGCAGGCAGAAGCCACTAATTATGACGAGGCTACTTTTAATCTATTGTTCAAAGACGATCTGCAGGAACGGGAAGTAGCCAGGATATTGCTGGAATATGGTATTAATAAATGGAATGATGAAAGACTGGTGGCCGAATACATTTTTGAAGAAATGGTGGATGAAAGCCTGATTGACAATACTGATGTAATTCGCCTGATAGCTGTGTTTAAAGAAATGCTGACGGGTGATGCATCAACGGCCAATAAAAATTATTTTATATACCACCCGGATACAAAACTGAGTGCATTTGCTGTTTCGCTGCTTAACTTTCCTTATGAAGAAAGCGATCAGTGGAAAAAAGAATACAGCCAGTCCGGCGGTTACCAGAAAACCCTTTTTCAGCAGTCGTATGAGGATTTTATGAAAACCCTGCACAAAGACAATGAAGATAAACTGATGAATTACCTTAAAATAGATGAGGACAGAACGAATGAGGAAGTGGAATCTGCAGTCAATTATTTAAAGCTGCGCAAAATAAAAAGGATGTTGCTGGAAAACCAGCTTGACCTAGAAAAACAGCACAGTCCTGAAGAATACAGTATGCTGCACCAAACGCATGAACACCTGAAACAAATGGAAATGGAGCTGACAAGAAAAATGGGCGCAGTGATTATCCGGTGATTGCAAGTTTGGTATCCTCATAAATATCTGCAAGAGACAGAGATACCTGTCCGGTGATCAGGGTAAGGTTATCCTTTATTTTTTTATACTCTTTCAACTCCCAATTACCTGCTGCATTAATATGGTATGCTTCAATATGCACCGCAGTTGAATCAACAAGTATATATTCTTTTAAAGAAACAATATCACGGTATAGAGTAAACTTTTCACCCCTGTCGTATCCTTTGGTATCCGGAGAAAGCACTTCAATTATGACAGATGGATTTAAGGCATTCCAATCATCGTTATCTTTTGTTTCCATATTGCCGCAAATAATCGAAATATCCGGATAAGTAAACAACGTATTGGAGGGAATATAAATGCGTTGATCGCTATTATAAGGTCTGCAGGATTTACCTTTCAGCTTTTGTTTTAATTCGGTTATTAAATTTACAGTAATGATATTATGAGGCACTTTCGCCCCCGACATGGTAAATATCTCTCCCATATAATACTCATGCTTCTCATCTGAATCATGTTCAAACTCGAGATATTCATCTATAGTGAATTTTTTTTGCCGTATGCTACCACTGGTTCTCTTAATTCTGATTCCATATACCAAATTTATTTCATTTGTTCCGGTTCTCCAAATAATAAATCACTATAAGAAACTTCAATTAATTCCAGTTCCCCCGCACTAAATTTCTCCAGGTAAAAATCGCACTGCTCTTTCAGCTGTTCTTTTGTCATTTCCGGTGCCGTTTTATTCCCTGCTTCTATTTCTACAAAAGTTCCCAGGCCCGGCACTTCATCAATATGAAATTTTACGTTGCGGATATAATAGATTTCCCGGCTTTTTTTCACCACCACTTTGATGCCATTGGATTTGGAGAGCACTTCCTTTAGCCCGGCGGCATCTTCCACTTTTACCAGGTTAAAATGTGAATCTTTTGGCCCTGCCTGGTTACTGCGTTCATAATAAATGAGATTATTTTCAATATTTCCTTCCCTGAGTTTCAACCGGCCATTCTGTACATTGAAATAGGTATCTGATTGATGATCGAGTCCATTGAATTCTGCCTTATTAGCCAGCAGGTAATCCCTCACTGCTGCGGGCTTATTGCATCTTGCTTTGATTTCCACATTTAAAAAAACCATATTGTACTTATTTTGGAAAAGGAAAAGTAAGAAAGATAGGGTGGGTGATAAAAAAAGGTTTGTTGCTTTCACAACAAACCTGAATACGTTTAGAAAACTGGTTACTTACTCAGCCATTGCAACAGATTCTCTTTTCCGGGAGGTGGCCACTTCTCTGTCGCGGGCAACTTCGTCGCCCTTTACAAACCGCATGGCGCTCCATACATGGTCGAGCTCCACCCTTTCAATGCTTTCATAGCCTTCGCCGGTGAGGCGGTTCCAGCTACGGTCACGATTAAGGTCGGTTACGATTTTGGAAGTGCTTTTGGGGTAGGCGACCCAGAATTTAGAACCATCTTTTAAAGAGGGCATTACATCTTTCAAAATACCATTCAGCTGATTTTCGCTAACGGCGAATACTAATGCAAAATCAATCTTCCGCGTTTTTAGCAGTGGAGTCATGTTTTTACAAAAGGATAATTTGCTGAATTGCTTTTCGATAGATGAGGGCAAACCCTGAATTAGAAGATTCTTTTCGTCTGCCAGTTGTAACTTTTCAAAAACAGTTTGTAACATACTTAAAAAGTATTTAAAAGGTTCTTGCCGGATTGCTGGTTCGTAGTGTGTCCGGCAAAGTTCTCATTGCAGGGATTGCGAAGGTAAGACAAATAACTGGGTAGTTAAAGAATTTACTCAACAAAAAAACCTTCCAGCAATATTTGAACGGGTATTATGGGGGAAACCGACAAACATTTACTTTCCAACAGGTATCACTGGTTTATAATATTGCATGGCTTCCGGCATGTATTTGTTCAACTGGTCTATTCTGCGTCCTTCTGCGGGGTGTGTACTCAAAAATTCTGGTGGCTTCTGTCCATTCGACAATTTTTCCATCCTTTCCCAAAGCCCAATTGCTTCTTGTGGATTGTATCCTGCCATTGCAGTCCAAATCAGACCGTAACGGTCAGCTTCCAGTTCATGTTTGCGGGAAAATGGCAATAAAACCCCTACTTGTGAACTCACACCATAAGCAGTCATAAACATATTTTGCGTCTCCGCAGGTTTATTGGCCACTGCAACAGAAAGCGCCACACCTCCCAGTTGTTGCAAAAGTCCCTGGCTCATCCGCTGGTTACCATGCTGCAACAATGCATGAGATACTTCATGACCCATTACTGCTGCCAATGCAGCTTCGTTTTGTGTTACCGGAAGTATTCCTGTATACACCACTATCTTTCCGCCCGGCATACACCAGGCATTTACTGTTTTGTCATCTACCAGATTATACTCCCATTTAAAACCTTTCAGTTTATCTGTCAATCCTTTTTCAGCATAATATACCTCAACTGCTTTGGTGATGCGCAGTCCTACCCTGCGTACCATTTCCAAATCCTTATTATTAGTAGCTGCCACTATTTTATTTTTGGTAAGAAACTGCTGGTATTCCTGCGTGGCCATTGTTTGTAATTCCGCTTCCGGTAATAAGGTTAATTGTTTTTTACCGGTTAATGCATTTTTAGAACAAGCCAGCAGTACTACAGACAGTACAAAAAAGGCGGTGATTTTTTGAAGCATATTATTTTTTTACAGTGACGAGATTCTATTGTGCCAGGTTGGCAAAGCAAAAATAATCTTTCCGGCATCAATTTATGATTTTTTGAATTACCGGATGCAGATAGAATGAAGAAGAATTCCAGTGTTATGTTAAGTTTCTTATCTCGTAAAATATTTTTCCACAAAGACACAAAGAAAAGGCTTTGTGTCTTTGTGGAATAGCTTTTGTATTCGTTGAGAGGTATCCGACAAAACGTGATTGACTTAACACTAGTAGTTTACGGATAACATAACACTAGCGGCGCTGTTTACGACGGTCACGGCCTTTCAGGATGGGCACTTTGCTT
This sequence comes from Chitinophagaceae bacterium, assembly GCA_031441485.1. Taxonomy (GTDB): domain Bacteria; phylum Bacteroidota; class Bacteroidia; order Chitinophagales; family Chitinophagaceae; genus JJ008. The sequence continues at coordinate 1,880 of JANOEQ010000026.1, read as the reverse complement.
TCGTTACCTTTTAGTAATCGGCCAATATTTTTCTGATGAGTCAGCAATACCATTAATGCCACAGCGATAGCAAATATCCGGTAGGCCGGGTTGTCTACATTAAATATTACAAGAATAAAAATGGGGAAAGCCACACTCGCCAGGATAGAACTTAGCGATACAAACCTGGTAAGATACAATACCAAAATAAAAATGCCCACACAACTTAATGCTGTCCAGGGAGAAATGCCAAGCACAAGACCAAATAAAGTAGCCACCCCTTTACCACCCCTGAAATCAGCCCAAATTGGATAAATATGCCCAATAACAGCGGCTAATCCCAATCCTGTTTGTAGGTTTTGAAGGTTTACTTCACTATCAGCATATTCAGGTAATAATAATGCCAGTTTTACAGCAACAATTCCTTTCAGCATATCGGTTATCATCACCAGCGTTCCCCACCTGGGGCCCAGCACCCTGTATGTATTGGTGGCACCAGCATTTCCACTGCCATAGTCACGAATGTCTATGTCAAAAAAATACCTGCTTACCCAAACAGAGGTGGGAATACTGCCAATCAGATATGCCAGAACAATTAGAAGAAGTTCGTTCATAGAACCTTGTAGCACCCCTCTTTTTTAAAGAAAAGTGAAGTACAAAAATAAGGGAAATTGATAACCGGTAACATTAAATTAATATTCGGGAAACAGTCGCTTAATGGTTGAACCTTAAGCTGATCCAGTTGTTTTTCGTCGTTTTTCTACCTGCAACAAGAGTAAAATTTCCGACCGCAGCCCTGATATCGGCCTCATCCTCTTCCAGCAGACCACTTAGGAGCAATATGCCGCCCGGCCTGAGAATAGCCACCAGCGCAGCCAAATTATCCAGTATTACATTTTTGTTGATATTGGCCAGGATGATATCATACATAAAACCCGTAATTGGGGCATTGTCTTTTTCAACGGCCACCATCGAACAGCCGTTTCGCAGCAGGTTTTCTTTTGTATTGTCAATGCTCCAGTCATCATTATCCATTGCCACAATGTGCGAGGCGCCCATCTTTTCTGCTAAAATGGCCAGCACTCCTGTACCGGTACCAAAATCAAAGACTGTTTTGCCACCAAAATCTATATCCCCCATTTGCTGCACCATCATAAATGTGGTGGCATGATGACCGGTGCCAAAGCTCATTTTTGGGGTTATCACAATTTCATGCACCACATTTTTGATGGGCGCATGAAAGTCGGCCCTGATACCCACCCACGGAGTATTATTCGTCATATCTTCCACCACTACCTGCTCAAAGTTGGATTCCCACACAGCATTCCAGTTGGTCTCCTCAATGGTTGATTTCGTAAAAGAGATTTTTTTGCCGGCCGCAATGTCATTTACGGCTGCTTCATCAAATTCACTGGCAGGTATAAATGCGTTAAGACTCTCCTCACCTTCTTCAAATCCCTCGAAGCCAATCATGGTTAGCTGAGCAATGAGAATATCCAATTGTTCAGATGAGATATCCTGAAATGTTATTTGTATATAGTCGGCCACTTTTTTTATAAAGTTAGCCACGAATTTCACGAATGGCACGAAGGAATGCAATTAAATGCAAATAGCTGCTGGCGCAGCTTGGGTAGCCACAAATTTCACCAATGGCACGAAGGAATGCAATTAAATGCAAATAGCTGATTTTTGGGGGTTGGGGATTTGAGCTTCTGTATTTTTCGTGTTATTGGTGTAATTCGTGGCAAAAAAAATAGCCCCGGAACTATGGCACGAAGGAATACAATTAAATACAAATAGCTGATTTTTGGGGGTTGGGGATTTGAGCTTCTGTATTTTTCGTGTTATTGGTGTAATTCGTGGCAAAAAAAATAGCCCCGGAACTATGGCACGAAGGAATG
>JANOEQ010000025.1:0-53224 GCA_031441485.1 Chitinophagaceae bacterium | reverse complement strand
GCCCGGCAATAACCCCCGCAGCCAGTTACGCAATACGGCCGCTGATACTTCTTCTTTTCCTGCATAATAACCCACCAGGTAATGTTCCCCATTCCCATCACTGCGGGTTTGAACCACCGCTTCCCGCACCCCTTCGCAACGGAGCATCGAATCTTCTATCTCGCCCAGCTCTATCCGGTAACCCCGCACCTTTACCTGGAAATCTATTCGACCCATATACACCAGCTCACCGTTATTCATCCGGCGGCCAAGGTCGCCCGAGCGGTATAATCTTTCTCCTGTTTTCCATGGGTTAGCAATAAATTTTTCTGCAGTAAGCTCCGGGCGGTTCAGGTAGCACCGGGCCAGTCCCAATCCTCCCACCAGTATTTCGCCGGCTATGCCGTCGGGTACAAGGTTGCCATTTGTATCAGCCAGGTATATTTCTACTGTGGGGATTGCTTTTCCTATATTGGAATCGCCGGAATTTATTTCTGTTTCCCCTATTTCTTTTATAGTGGTATGCACTGTTGTTTCAGTGATACCATACATATTTATCAATCGGATGGCCGGGTAACGGTCATTAAATATTTTTAATGAAGCGGGGTTCAATGCCTCCCCGCCGAATATTACATAGCGTACTGATATCTCCTCCCCTTTGTCCTGACCCAGTAATTCTGCCATCACATTGCTGAACACACCGGGCACCTGATTCAGTACGGTTATATTCTGTTCCCTTACTTTTTCTGCAAACAAACGGGCACTCTGTGCGGTCTCCTGTGTTATCACCACCAGTTTGCCGCCATACAAGAGGCTGCCGAATATTTCCCAAACGGAAAAATCAAAACAGATCGAATGAAACACCGTCCATACATCTTTATTATTGAAATCAAACGGGAACTGTTCATTGAATAATAAGCGTACCACATTATAATGTCCGATCAGCACCCCTTTGGGTAAACCGGAGGAGCCTGATGTGTAGATCACATAAGCCGCATCACCAGGACGGTTATTGTTCGCAGGATTTACTGCCGGCATGGCAGCCATCAGTTCATCCCAATTGTCCCGTATATAAATCTTTTCGCCTGCAAAATCGCCGGTATCTGTTGCTGCACTATCGGTGAGCAATAACTGTACGGCAGAATCATTCAATAAATAAGTTTTGCGGTCAGCCGGATATTCGGGATCAATGGGTACGTATGCAGCGCCTGCTTTTAATATTCCAAGTATACCCACTATCATCCACTCTGATCTTTCCACCATCAGCCCCACCAGCATATCCCTGCCGATATTATGCTGATCACGCAGGTAATGCGCCAGCTTATTGGCTTTTTCATTCAATGCTTTATAACTTAACTCCAGGCCTTCAAACACCACCGCTATTCCAGCCGGATTCTCTTCCACCCGCTTTTCAAATATTGATTGCAACGTTTGGTCTGCAGGATAACTGATAGCTGTTGTAGTATACCTGTTAGCAAGTACCTCAATTTCCTTTTTATCAAGATAATTTAATAACCCAACTGGTGCATCCGGTTGCTGGTTGACAGCCAGCAGCAGGTTATCAAAATGGCTGACCATCCTGCGGATAGTGTCTTCCGTATATAGCGCAGTATTATAAGTAAGGTGTGCAAGTATACCATTATTTGTTTCCCTGAAAGCAAACGTAAGATCGAACTTGCTTACTTCATTGGGATTAATGGCTGCCTGGCACACTTCTTCATTAAACGCTATATCATCTGCTACGGGCCCGGAAATATTCTGCAGCAGCACCATTATATCAAACAGCGGTGTGCGGCTCATGTCCCTGTTCAACTGCAGTTCATCCACCAGCAAATCGAAAGGATACGTCTGGTGTGTGTATCCATTGACAGTGGTTTGTTTTACCGAAGCCAGTAAATTCTGAAATGATTGCTGTCCGTTTATTGAAGTGCGCAGTGGCAATGTACTTACATAAAAACCGATCTGATCTTCCAGTTCTTTGCGATCTCTTCCTGCAATGGGCGATCCTATTACAATATCTTCCTGGCCAGTGTACCGGTGAACCAGTAATTTAACAAGGGCCAATAATCCCATGAACAAAGTAGCACCTTGTTTTCCGCACAATTCATAAAATGATCCTGCTTTCTTTTGATCCAGCAAAAATGTAATACCGGCTCCCTTGTATTGCTTCATGACAGGGCGGGGAAAATCAGCGGGCAGGTTCAATACCGGCACCTGGCTGGCAAACTGTGTATGCCAGTATGATTTATGTTCATTCCAGGCACCGCTCTCCAGTTGAGTATGCTGCCAGGCTGAGTAATCACGGTATTGTATAGATGGGCGGGCAGATAAAATGATATCCTGCTTTACATAATCATTGTAAAGATTATTGAATTCACTGAACAGAACCTCCTTTGACCACCCATCAAAAATAATATGATGAATATTCATCTCCACCTGGTACCTGGTATCATCCAGGTGCAGCAATGTGATGCGGATAAGAGGTCCCTGTTCCAGCTGTACAGGCTTAATGCGTTGCTGTTGCACAATTGAGTTAATTGATTCCTCCTGGTTCTCCGCCAGGCGAAGGTCAATATACCCAAAGTCAAAATTGAAATCAACAGATGAGAATACCCGTTGCCTCGGTTGACCATCCACCTGTATGAATGAGGTACGTAATATTTCATGCTTTTCAAGCAAAGCCTGTACTGCTTTTTTAAAAGCCAGCCGGTTCAGGTTATCAAAAACAAAGTTATTATGTACATTATATGCTGACTGTGCTTCGTCAAACTGTTCTATCAGCCATAAACGACGCTGTGCATAGGAAATAGCGTAATGCTCCTGTTCTTCAATAGCAGGTATTTCCCGGTATTCAGTTTTACCCGCTGTATTTATAAGATCAGCCAACTGGCCCAGGAGCGGATAATCAAATATATCCGTGAGTTTTATATGTGTGCTTAGCTGAAGGTGTATCCCCGTTAATACCTGCGTGGCTTTTAATGAATGTCCACCCAAATCAAAAAAGTTATCAGTCAGCCCCACTTTCTTCAATCCCAGTACTTCCTGCCAGATAGTGGCCAGTGTTTGTTCGATGGCTGTGACCGGCGCTTCATAAGCCCTGGTTGTATTTTCTTCCGGCTCGGGCAAAGCTTTCAGATCAATTTTTCCATTGGATGTTACCGGCAGAGATTTCATTGGTACAAAATGAGAGGGAACCATATATGATGGCATATACTCTTCAATAAATGGACGCAGGCGGTTGGGTTCTTCTCCTGTTTTGGAAGTATAATAGGCTACGAGGTAATTATTATTTTGCTTATCTGTTTTTACCAGCACGGCTGCCTGTTGTATATCAGGATGTTTTTGTAATACATTGGTGATCTCTCCGAGTTCTACCCGGTAACCGCGGATTTTTACCTGGCTGTCGCGGCGGCCGGAAAGTATAATATTATAATTGTCTACATCTCTTTTCGCTATATCACCGGTCTTATACAGGAACGTACCCGGCCTGAAAGGATTACTTATAAATTTCTCGCTGGTCAGTTCTACCTGGTTCAGATAGCCCCTTGCAAGTCCGGCACCACTGATACATAATTCACCGGGTATTCCTTTCGGAACAAGGTTGCCGGATGCATCCAGTATAAATGCTTCGCTGTTGCTGATCGATTGACCAATCACGGTTTGTTTACGGAATGCATCCAGCTTATCATTATCTATTTTGTGAGCCACCGTACCCACTGTTGCCTCGGTAGGCCCATAGTGATTGACAATGGTAACGCCAGGATGAAGTTGCACATAAGTTGCCACGTCATCAGCATTGATCGGTTCACCACCCAATATGATAAGCCGCAATGATAAATCAGCGCCGATTTTTTTGAAATCAGGATGATTCAGCATCATGTAGAATAATGATGGTGTTGTTTTTATAAAACTAAGTTTTTGCCTTACCAGGTATTCCAGGATATCACCGGCAGATTTTTTCAGATCTACATCCAGCAGGTGCAAACAAGCGCCGCTGAGCAAGGCACCCCATATATTAGTATAGCCAAGATCAAATGCATACGAAGATGTTAATACCGCACTATCACCCTGGCTTATGCCAAAGGTTTGTATAAACCATGTTGCATAATTGACAAGGGAATGATTTTCTATCATTACTCCTTTCGGTACGCCGGTAGTTCCGGATGTATAAATAATATATGTCAGCCGCCGTTCATCAATAGCAAGGGCAGGATTAGTAATAGCAGTACTCAGTGTATCAGCCTGAAGGTCGGCGGCAAATAAATGGCCTTTGAAATCGCTGATACCAAATACCAGGTCAAACTCGGTAATGATCACTTTCAGCCCGGTATCATGTATAATATGATTGCGCCGTTGTACCGGCATATTGGGTTCGATGGGTACATAAGCAGCGCCTGCTTTCAATATGGCCAGCATGCCTACCACCATCCAATCACTATTGTGTACCATCAAACCTACCGGCTCTTCTGGCTGTACATTAGATTCAGTCAAAAGGTAATGGGCTACCTGGTTACATTTTTCATTCAGTTCTTTATACGTCCATGTCCTGCCACCTGCCACCATCGCCTGGAGGCCGGGAAATAGCTGTGCCTGTTTTTCAAATAACTCAATAACAGTTTCTTCTTTTTGCGCTGCAGGAATATCATTCCTGGTCAGCATCTGCTGCTGTTCACCCGAAGAAAGTAACGAGATGTTTTCCACCGGTGTATTGAATGATGCCTGGATATCTTTTACCACCTGTACATAATGCAGTACAAACTGTTTCGCAAAGCCCTGGCTGAACAGGTTTTCGTTGTAAAATAATTTTACTTCCATGGAACTCTTGTGTACATCTACACAGAGCCTGATACCTGCCGTGTCCAATAAACGGGATTCAAAATTGGTGCTGCTGTAGGAAAAAGCAAAGCGGGTGAACTGTTCAATTGAACAGCCCTTACTTTTTAAATCATTATCTATAACAGCGGGATCAAATTGACGGTACCTCAAAACATTCTGTACTTCCGACTGCACTTCTTTTATAAAAGACCGGACCGTTAATTTTTCAAAATCTTCCACTCCGTAAAAAAGTATATGGTCATTTCCTATGGTACCACCGGCATGGTTTAAATCCCCGGTAGCCACCATTATATCCGGCATATTAAAATACTTATGGAGTACCAGCATGTAGACAGACATCAGGAAAGTGAACTCTGCCAGCGGGTTATTTTTACACAAGTCCTTTATGGTACGGCTGGTCAGCGGATCAATTACCCCTCTTGCCACCGACTGTGTATTCCCGACAGCGCCATTGACAAAAGCACCGGTATTAATTGCCGTTGCCATCGGTAATAGTTTATTTTGCCAGTATTCAAAGACAAGTTTGTCCTGTAAGTTTTCAGTAACTCTCATTTGAATTAATCATGTTAAGTGAATGGAAATGATAATGGATACCCGTATCAACTGCACTTATACTTCAATGATGACAGCGCTCCAGGAAGCTACCGGGCTATTGTTCATGATAAGTACTTTTTCACCCCGGCTGAAGATGCCTTTGTCCAGGCCCGTTTTATAATTGAGCATTATATCTGCGGGCCCGAGGTGACCATATTTTTTTAAATTAAACCTGCAAACAGGCGAAAGACTTACTCCAAAAGCGGTTTCATAAAATTCATAAGCCCGCATAGAAATATTCTGCAGAATATAATGATTGATATCTTCCCGGTTAAGTCCGTTTCTTGTTATGATATCGTTATTGATACCTGCAAAACGTATTTTGCTTTCAATAGCCAGCTCGAAACCGTACCGCCTCATATTGGTGCATTCTTCCCTGAAGTCTGTAAATTTTTTATCCCGGTACTCCACTTTGAAAAGGTCCCAATATTTGCCGTCCGTTCTTATATCAACATCTATGATCCTGTTATGATCTGTTCTGCCTATAAGTACTGCCACTCCCCCATCTCCATAGATGGTAACCGGGAAACGGTATCTGCTGGCAGAATAAGGCGTATTGCCATAACAGATCAATACATGTTCAGCTTTTGGATTGGCAATGAGAAAATCTTTGGCCAGTTTTAATGCCATGGACATATCCGTGCAACCCAGATCTGCGATAGATAACACCAGTGCATTCGTTGCTTTCAGTTCACTTTGTAAATGAGCCGCTGCGGAACTCATAAAAAATTCCGGCAGCCTGCTTTGTATCATCAGCAGCAGATCAATTTTATTTCCTTCCAGGTTGTTGTCAGCAAGCAATTGTTGTGCTGCGGCTTTGGCCAACGGATAACCGTTTAGTTCATCCGAAACCGGTACTGTTTCAATACCCACTCCTTTAAAATATTCCTGTTCCTGTTCTTTTAATTCATGAAACCCCGGAATAGCTGTTGCGGGGACTATTTTCTCCGGGAAAAAAGCGGCAATATCTTTTATACCAATCATTGTTGTTCTTGTTTAAGACCTTTACCCGTCAGAAATTAAATTCAAATACTTCCTGTTGTTGTTCCATTGTCAATTCCATGGCTGTCTTAATATGCAATTCACTGATCTTCATGGAAGGGTTTTCAATAACCTGCGATATGAGGGCATTCAGCCGTTCTGCCATCAGCTCAATTGTTTCCCGGTTGAATAAAGCCGTTTTATACATAAATTCAAGGATCAACCGGTCTTTAAATTCCACTCCAAATAACCATAGATCATTTTTTGCCATGCCAAACCCTGTAGGCATTTCTTCTATTTCAAAATCAAGGTCTATTGATTCACCGGCCACTTCACGTACAGTCCAGGTAAACCCGGTATTAAAATGCCCCAGTTTCATATCTTCTGCCAGTAAATCATAAGGATATAACTGGTGGGCGAGGTCTTTAAAAATATTTTCCCTTACCTGTTGCAACAGTGCAGTAAAGCCTGTTGTTTCATCAATCCTTGTGCGAAGCAGCAATGTGTTGAGATAGATACCCACCTGCTTATCCAGATCATTGTGTTCACGGCCATTTACAGGTGTGCCCACTACCAGATCATCAGCACCGGTATATTTATGCAGGAGTACTTTAAAAATGGCAAGTGAGAGGAGGAAGAGGGATGTACTGTTTTTTTCTGCTAATTTTTTAAGTTCAGTAAAATTCTCATTCTCTATTGCAATCCGCACTTTTCCTGACTGGTTGTTCTTTTTGTCCACATTTTGAAAGTCCACAGGTAAAGAAATTACCGGCGAAATGTCCTGAAGCCTGTCTGACCAATAGTTTTTGTATTTAGCCAGTTTGTCTCCTGTTAATTGCTGATTTTGCCAAGCGGCAAAATCTTTATATTGAATAGAAAGTGTTTCCAATTTTATTTCTTCCTGCCGGTTGATCGCCCTGTATAGTGCAAGGGCTTCATTCCTGATAACAGAAATTGAAGTGGCATCGGCTACAATATGATGCATATTCATGAAGAATATATGCCGGTTCTCTTCGAGTTGAAAAAGTTTTACCCGCAGCAACGGCGGCTGTTCCAGATCAAACGGAATGGCAGCTTCCTGTTTTAGAAGTTGCTGTATTTCTTCCGGCCACCCTGCTAAATGACGGACATCACTGAAGGGAAGGTTAAATTCGAAAGATGTCATCGGGTGAACTTGCTGTTTGGGAATTCCATCTACCAGTAAAAAACTGGTTCGCAGGCTTTCGTGGCGTTCTACAATTACACGGAAGGCTTTTTCCAATGCTTCCGTATCCAGCTTGCCGGTAAAAATATAAGCGGCAGGTACATTATATGCTTCCCTGCCCGCCTGCTGGCTTACGATCCAAAAACGTTTTTGTGCATGTGATATATCATAATATGGAAGATTGCCCACTGGTTCTATCCTTTCATATTCCTCCATGTTTCCTTTTGCAATATATTCTTCAATGCGGGTGGCCAGTAACCGAACCGTATTGTTATAAAACATTTCATCCATCTCCATTGCCACACCAAATACTTTCTTTATTTTATTCAACAGCTGGGTTATGTTCAATGAGTGGCCTCCCAGTTCATAAAAATCATCATCCGGTTTTACGGAATCAAGTTTCAGAACCTCATGCCATATCATTGCCAGTTTGTATTCCACTTCGGTAAGGTCTCCCATCTTTTCCATCGACATCTTTTCATCCGCACGGGCCGGTACAGTTATCGTATTCCCTTCTGCTTCTTTTGCTGATTGTCCTTTTAAAATACTAATACTGAAAAACGGATTGATGGCAAAAGATGTCATGTCAACATTGGCTACCGCTATTTGCGGTTTATCCAGGGCCAATGCATATCGAATAGCGAGAATACCTTCTTTATTGGTGAGGCCCTTCACCACTTTTTCCCTGGCTTCAATCACATCATCGGTACGTTGCAGTCTTTTGCGATAAGCCAACCCTGTTTCCTTCCAGTCAGACCAGTTAATAACAATAAAGCGTTTGCCTGTCAGCCTCATACTGTGTGCGAAAGCATCTTCGAAACTATTGGCCGAAGAATAATCTGCGCTGCCTTTTGAAGGTACCAGTACTGCAATGGAAGAGAAGGAAAGAAAAAAATCCGGTTGCAGGTGCCTGCTGAATTCTTCCAGTGCCAATGTACCTGTTACCTTGGGGGCCAGCGTTGCTTTCATGTCTTTGAATGCCCTTTGCTTTACCGGTGTGCCGCTGTTTCCCAGGCCGGCAGCATGAATAATACCTGTAATTTTTGTATACCGTTTTGATATTTTATCAAACACCGTATGCATAGCCGGTATATCACCGGCATCTGCCAGATGATATTCAACCGTGGCACCTGTTTGCCGGAGCGATTGAAGTCCCTGTATCCTTTCGTAACCAGGTGTGTCTTTACCTGTTGTCAAATTATCATCCCATTTATCAACCGGAGGCAGTACACTTCTGCCTGTTATGATAAAATGAGCCGGCCCTGCTGATGCTATTGCTTTACAGGTTTCCAGTCCAATACCGCTGGCCCCGCCGGTTACAATATATACTCCATTGGTGGCCGTAAACCCTGTTGCAGGATTAACGGCGTTCACGGGGACCGGTACAAGTGAAGGTGTATATCTTTCGCCTTTACGAACAGCGGCAAACCGCAACAGGTTATCATGGCTCATTTCACGGACCAGTAATGCGGCAGCTTCTGCCGGGGTACATTCATTGTAGGTAAGATCAAGGCAGCTGACAATCATTGATGGATATTCAGCTACCAGGCTTTTTGCCAGTACTGCGCTCATGGCGTGAAGCGGTGCTATGTGTTTGTCTGTGTCATTAATTTTATAGGCATCCGATGTAATCACCGAATAAAAAAATGATTTTTTGGAAAAATTATCAGCAAATACTTTCGCTGCCAGGTATTGCGCTGTAAAGCTCTTTTCCAGCAGGCTGGAATGATTGCTTACTGAAAGCGGGCTGGGGGCTGTGTACGTTCCTAAATGAATGATTCCATTTAAATTAATTTTATCACTCAACAGCATTTCACGCAGGAGGGCATAATCGTCCTCCGATCCGCTTTCAATTTCATAATAACCGGATGCATGTCTTTTAAACCTGTCAGACAATTGCACCTCGATACACCGGTTGCCATTTACCCGCAACTGTTCCATTACGCTTCCACTCAATTCCTGACCGGATGCTATTACAAGAAAGGTTTGCCCGGTGATAGTTGTTTCCTGGCATTCTTCCCTGTTCAGCTGCCAGCCCTGCTCGTATAAGGAATGACTGATGGAGCTTTCAGAGGGGTCAATAGCATCTTCGAACCAGCAACGGACCTTTTCAAAAGGATATGTCGGCGCTTCCACACGGGAATAACCATTGTTGGCATAATATTTTTTCCATTCTATCACCACACCATTATTATACAGGGTGGTAAACATGGCCAGCACCGGGTCTTTATAATTTTCATTTAACCGGGAATACAGTTCCATTCCTTCCGGCGGGTTTGTCCAGGCAGATAACTTATCATAAAAAATATTGTCTGCTCCAAACTCTATAAATGTCCTGCAGTTATTATCAATAAAATCAGTTACTACTTTTTTTAATTTTGTTTCATCCACCGGTGAAGATGGCGCCTGTTTTTGCCGGATAAGATCCATTGCTGCAGGCATGGTAATATTTTCAGAGATTACCTGGGTGACAATACTGCCGATCCCGTTTCCAATAACCGTTTTAATAGCGATACCAGATTGCAGTGCCTGTTGGTAAAGGCTCAGTTGAACGGTGAATGTCTCCGCATCGCTGCCTGCTTCCGGAGTGCCATATTCCCTGCATATTTCATCATAAGCGGACCGGAACAATGGAGATCCCTTATATAAACTTTCAATAAGCGCTGGTGAATAAACACCCGGAGAAAATAACAGCACCACCTGCTTCACCTGGTTTTTTGCCCCTGAAGGCCCGGGTGCCGCTGTACAGTTTTTTACCTGTTGCAAAAGCTGCTCCCTGCTTTCTGCATAAAATCCCAGCCGGCAGGCATAATCTGTTCTGCCGGTATTGAGTGTGTAAAGAGCATCCTCCGTGAAGTAAACAGTCTGTTCAAGGTAATCGATTATTTGTTTCCGGTAGTCTTCCCATGCAATGGCAGATTTGGCTGCGATCTTCAGGAACAGGCCTTTATTATCTTCTGTTTGGGATATTTCAACAGTACCGGGTTTTATAAACTCTTCCAGTACCACATGGCCATTGGTGCCGCTGAGGCCAAAGGAACTTACACCGCATCTGCGGGGCTGCCCGTTTGGCGTATCCCATTTTTTATATTCGGTATTTACATATACCGGTGCATTTTCAAAATCAATAAAAGGGTTAGGTGTTTTAAAATGAAGGCAGGGAAATAATTCTTTTTTCTTCAATGAGATCACGGCCTTGATAACACCTGCTATACCGGCTGCATTACCAATGTGACCGATATTGGTTTTTACGGCACCGAGAGCACAGATCTTCTCTCCGGCATTTTCCGGACCAAAAGCATCCGTCAATGCCTGGATTTCTATTACATCACCGAGGTGAGTGCCTGCGCCGTGTGTTTCAATATAAGAAATCGTCCGCGGTTCCACATTGGCGCGGCTCCATGCTTTTTTGATGGCGCTGGTTTGCGCAATAGGGCTGGGAGCTGCTATGCTGTTGCACCGGCCACCATCCTGCGTGATACCGATGCCCTTGATCACCGCCTGTATATTATCATTATCCCGTATGGCATCATCCAGTCTTTTTATTAAAATTATTCCGCCGCCTTCGCCTAACCCAATTCCATCAGCTTCCGCATCGAAGGCCCTGCTCTTTCCGCTGCGGGAAGCAGCGCCGAGATGTCCTTCACTGCCCACTTCATGACCTGAAGTTTTTAACACCACACCCCCGACAAGGGCTGTAGTGATAGAACCGGAAATAAGTTTGTCCACTGCTTCATTCAATGCCACTACTGATGAGGAACAACCGCAATCGATCATGAGTGACGGACCTGTAAGTCCCAGGCAATACGATATCCTGCCTGCAATCATGGAATTGAGCGTACCGGTATGTATGGCAGGGTCTGATTTGGTATGCACAGCTTCTATCTTCATCTGGTACACCATCGGGAAAACGGTATTGGAACAGAGATACACTGCCGTTTCAGTATTCCTGAAATCATCAATGGCATAGCCTGCATTTTCAATAGATGCACAGGCCAGTTCCAGCAATAAGCGTTGTGCCGGATCCATGAATTCCGCTTCCTTCTTCGATATCTTAAAAAATTTATGATCAAACTGATCAATGCGGCCAACAAAGGCTCCCGGCCTGTATGCTTTTGCAGGAACATTACTGGAATAGATCAATCGCTCCAGCGACGGGCCGGTTAAACTGTCTTTTGCAGTTTTCAGGTTATAGTAAAATTCTTCCTGGTTCACCGCATCAGGGAGCAACAGGCTCATCCCTATGATGGCCACACAATTTTTTTTATCTTCCATTATTGCTTTTATTAAACTTCGAAACTGAAATTGGTTTGCTTCGCTTTCCCGGCAGCCTGTTCTTTCGAATCAAGATATACCGCTAATGAATGAATTGTATTGTACTTAAACAGATCTGTAAGAGTGATCTTACCAGGGCAGGTTTTCGAAAATTCACGAAACACCCCCACCAGCTTGAAAGAATTGCCACCGATATCAAAGAAATTATCGTGAATACCAACCTGGTCCGTAACCAGTTCTTTTTTCCAGAGTTCAGCCAGTTGCTGCTCCAATTCCGTTACCGGAAGCACCATGTCATTTTGTGAGGATTGCATAGTTGTATTATTTATAAGGTTGGTCCTGTCAATTTTTCCATTTGCCAGAAGTGGGAATTGTGGTACCTGCACCAATAAGCCCGGCAGCATATAGTCCGGCAATTTCCGGGCGGCAAACTGTTTCAATGCCGTTATGTTTATTTGTTGGTTTGCGGTGAAGAAGGCCAGTAATCCTGTACCGTTGCTGCTTACCGTTACAAAAGCTTTGGTAACATCTGCAGATGATTGCAGCACCTGTTCTATTTCTTCCAGCTCGATACGGTATCCGTGTATTTTTACCTGGAAATCTTTTCTTCCAAAAAATTCTATTTGTCCCGTGGCCGTCCATCTTCCCAGGTCTCCTGTTTTATACAGCTTACCTTCCCGGGAAAAAGTATCCGGAATAAATTTCTCATTAGTAAGACCGGGCTGCTGCAGGTATCCGTTAGTCACGCTTTTTCCTGCTATACATATCTCACCAAGCATTCCAACCGGGAGCAGCTGATTTTGTTCATCCAGTATATACGCCTGGTTATTGCTGTTGGGTCGTCCAATCAATGGCTTCTGACGGAAAGCAGCCAGGTTGCCGGTATCGATCAGGTGAGTGATCACTCCCACGGTTGTTTCGGTGGGGCCATAATGATTAAGGAATGAAGTGCCTTTTTTATGCTGTATATAATATTCTATATCTTTTACCTGTATGGATTCTCCCCCCAGCACTATCAACCGTAATGAAAGCGATGGCGCCAGTTGTGCAAACAGGTTGCTGCTGATCAGTAAATTAAAATGGGAAGGCGTTAATTTGATATACGATATTTTTTCATCCACCAGTATACGCAGCAGGTTGTCCGGATCAAATACCGGTGATTCGGCTGCCAGGTGCAGTGTGCCACCACTTATCAATACCGGCCATAGAGCTGTGTAACTGAGATCGAATGCAATGGAGGAAAATAATACCGCACTATCCCTTTGTGTCACACGGTGTTCAGATTGAAACCACAATGCATAATTGATGATCCCGCGGTCGGGTACCAGTACCCCTTTGGGCTTACCGGTAGAGCCGGAAGTGTACATTACATAGAAGGTATCTTCTGCCTGCCGCTGTGCTGTGGTATATGTTGTACTTAATGCATCAACTGAATTTGCTGCATTAGCAATAATCACCTGCCGGGTTGCTTCCGGTATACTGGTTGCCAACCCATTGGCCGTTATTATAACTTTTGCTTTACTGTTCTCCAGAATATAGCCAATTCGTTCTTCGGGTATATTGTGATCGAGTGGAAGGTATGCAGCACCTGTTTTAAGAATAGCAAATAAACAAATTATCTGAATGGGTGATCTTTCGAGGCATACAGCCACGATATCTCCTTTTACAATAGTATATTGTCCGGAAAGACAGCTGGCCCATTGATTAGCTTTTTCATTGAACGATTGCCAACTGATAACCGTTTCTCCCAATTTCAATGCAGGGGCTGCCGGATTGTTCAACGCCTGTTCTTCCATATAACTGACCAATGACCGGTCGGTTATAAAATCCCGTTGTGTGGCATTGAATTTTTCTGTTACCTGTTTTATTTCCCAGGGAGAAATGGCAAACATGGCCGCAACCGGCAATGGACTATCTTCCACCAGCAGACTTACCAGGTGACTAAACTGCCGGCTGATACAAGTCAGTGCTTCCCTTGTAAAAAAGGAGGTATTGGCATGAATATTTACCGATAGTGTATCATCCATATCAATACAGGACAATTTCAGTTTGAACCAGTCTGTAAGCGAACTGATCATGGTATACTGAACTGATAAACTGCCATATACTTCAACCGGTTCTTTTACAGGAATGTACTCAAAATTGAATGTGCAGAGCGGCAAGGACTCATCAGTGGCGAATTTCCAGGTAAAATTATCCTGCCACTCTCCTGCCAGTTCTGTTTCTGACTGTGCCAGACGGCATACATCTCTGAACAGATTTTTTTCCGTAATGCGAAATTGCAATGGAAGCGTTTTGACAAAGGGTCCGTTGATCGCCTCAAAATGTTGCAATGAACGGCCATTAACTGTTTTGCCCAGCGGGAGTATTTCTTTTTTATTCGTATAATGCCAGGCTAGTATGGCCCAGGCGCTTAATAAAAATTGTTCGGTTGAATATTTGTTGGCCCGGCAATATTCACGAAGCTGCTGTCCGTTAATTCCTGTTGTTTCACAAATGGTTTCAAATTTATTTGCCGGCTGACTGGTATTACTCTCCAGAGGGATGGTAAGGAGGTTGAAATTATCCAGCCTGCTGCCCCAAATTCTTTTTGCTTCAGGTTCATCACCGGACAATAATTCATTGTTCCAATCAGCAAATTGGGCAAATTGAAATATTTCGTCATCGGTATCTCCTGCTTGTGTTTTGCCGGCTGTATACCATTGAAACAATTCCCGGGTGATATTCATCAATGACCAGGTATCGGCAATAATGGCCGGTGCTGTAATCAGCAAGGTATGCAGTTGCTCATCCTGTTTCAGTAATGCTACATCAAGTGTTTCTCCTTCTTTAGGTTTTGCTGATAAGCGTAACTGCCAGTTATTATGGATTGCCTGCTGCTGTTCTTCCCCGCTTAATCCGGAAATATCTGTAAGGATGAGTAATGGATCCGCTTTTTCAACGGCAACTACCTGGAAGGGATATGCCAGGCTTGTATCCTGTTGCTCAAATGTTGTATTGAATATTTCATGGCGGCCTGTTAAACCGGACAGGCAGGTAAACAATAAGCCGCTGTTGAGCCGGCCCCTGATTTGAAGACAAAGCCCTGTCCTTAAAGAACTGTTGTAGTTCTGCTGCAGCTGCCATATCCTTTTTTGGGTGATGGCCATTTCAAAGCCATTATTAATTATTGTGTTCGTCATGTTATGATTTGTTACAAGCCCTGAACTTTGATTACCTGTACAGCCTTACTCATTTTTTGTTTATAACAGAACTATACCCGGTGTTCATGCTAACCAATATCTTTCTCTCCCCTGTAAAACTGCTTCTGCCATGCGACATCAGCATATTATCCAGCAACAGCACATCTCCTTTTTCCCAGGCATCCACCACTTTTGCTTTGTTGAATGCTTCACGTATTTCTTGTATCACTTCCGGTTCAATGGGTGAGCCATCTCCGTAAAATGTATCAGACGGATAATGTGCGGGGTTTTCAATAACCATACGTACTTCTTCGGGCAGGTTAAGCGCATTGAAGAAAAAACCATGATTGAACCAGATAGCTTCCCCTGTATAGGGATGATCAAGAATAGCCGGCTTTGTCCATTTGATCTGTAAATGATTATCGCCAAACCAGCTAAACCCGATACCATGACTCCTGCAATAATCTTCTGCCACTGCTTTATCATTCGTTTGGTATACATCCCTCCAGGAAAGCCCTAATCCATCTACCAGGTTGCGGACATACATAATTCCTTTTTGGGCAAATTTTTCCTGTGTGGCGGATGAAATATTTTTCAATACCTGCCTGCTGTCTGCAATGGGTGTTTCGCCCCCGGTGGCAGATGCTTTCAGGCAATAGAAGATGATGCGCATCGGCCAGTCCTGTGAATAGGATAATTCATTGTGCATATTGATTACCTGGTCAGCCGGATAATCAGTGGAGGTATATATCTTTTCTGCCACCAGCGAACGGGGTGATGACTGATCCATATATTTTAACTGCTCTTTACCTAATACCAATGATATTTTTTCAAATGCCTCTACAGAGTTTATATTGAACCCTCTTAGTAATACAGCTCCTGTTGTACGCAATTGGTCCGCTATAAATGTTTCATTATCGCGGAGCCATTCTGCCAGCAACAACCCGTCCACATTCGGTTGTACGACTAAAGGAAACCCTTTGTCATTATTCAGTACGGCTGTTTTTACCAATGGCTGCGGTGCAGCAGTGGCACCATTTTTTTTGGTGGTGAGAAATTTTTCCAGGCTGCTTTTCTTTTTATCACTTCTTTTCTTTCCGGCCTGTCCTGCAGTTATAGTATCTATTACTGACTGTATACTTTCACTGGATGATTCAAGCAGCGATGCAGTGAGTCCTTTAAAATCTTCAATAAAGTTCAGTATGGTTTGTTTTGCAAATAATGAAGTATCGTAGGTAATGGACAATTGCAATTGTGTATCCACTTCCCAGGCATGAAACCACAGGTCGGTTTTTACTTTCTGATGGTCTAACTGAAATGATAATACATTGAATCCTTCAAAACCTCCGTTAGCACCCGTATCATCCAGGCTGATATTTTGCCAGGTGAATCCAATATCAAATAAAGTGGAGCGGCTTACATTGCGTTCAAATTTCAAGTCATCAATCAGCAGGTCCAACGGGTACAGCTGGTGATCGAATGCGCCAAGTGTTGTTTTGCGCACCGCATCTATTCCGGAAGCAAAGGGCATTGTTTCGGCCACCATTGTACGCATGGCCAGTGTATTGAGGTAGAGCCCGATTTGTCCGTGCAGGCTGGCATGCTGTCTTCCTGCCACTGGCGATCCGAGCACTATATCACGCTGACCGGTAAGTTTATAAATAAATGTATTGAGCAATGCCACCAATGTCATATAAACTGTAGCGCCCTGCTTATTACTGATATCGGTTATTTTCTGGCTTACCGTTTTATCCAAACTGAATATAATTTTTTCTCCATCCGTTTTTTTAACCGCAGGTCTTTCAAAATCGAGGGGCAGCCGCAGTGGTGTATATGGTGTACTGAACTGTTCTTTCCAGTAATTGCGCAATGTATCCACCTGCTTGTTATCGAGCAATCCATTTTGCCAGGCAGCAAATTCTTTATACTGAATTTTAAGCGGCAACATTTTTGGTTCAGCGCCTTTCTTAAAGGCATTATATGCAGCAGAGACTTCTTTTACCAATAATTCCATGGACCAGCCATCTGAAATAATATGGTGTAATTTCTGAAGAAACACATACCGGTTATCTGCTACACGAAGCAGCATGCATTTTATCAGCGGGCCTTCCTCCAGTTTGAACGGCACTGTTGCTTCAGCATTTATCAGTTCCCTGGCTTTTGCTTCAGGGTCCTGTTCTGTCCGAAGGTCAGCAGTGTATAAATCCACCGGTTGGGATTTACTGATAACCTGCATGGGTTTCCCCTCTGCTATTGTGAAAGTGGTACGGAGGCTTTCATGCCGGTCAATAATAGTTTGCAAAGATTGACGGAACAAAGTTTCATCAAGGTTTCCTTCAAATACATAGGCATCTGTCATATTATAAGCCAGTTTGAAATCTTCTACCTGGTCCAGTATCCATAATCTCCGCTGGGCATAAGAAAGGTCGTAATAAGGTTGCTCCGGCAACGGATTGATGTCCCGGTAATTTTCTTTTTCTGCATTGGCAATTACCAGTCCCAGTTTTTCAATCCGGGGATTTTCAAATATATCTTCCAGCCTTATTTTGGCATTAAGGCTTTTATGTATTGCAGTCAGCGCTTTTGTGGCCAGCAGCGAATGTCCTCCCTGCTCAAAGAAATCATCCTTGATTCCTATGCGGTCCTTTCCAAGTACCTGCTGAAATATTTCAATCAGTTTTGATTCCAGCAAGTTGCGTGGCGCCACATAGGTATCTACATTTTGTTTCAATACTGTTTCGGGATCGGGCAATGCATTGCGGTCAATTTTCCCGTGCACATTCAACGGGAATTGTTCCAGTTTTACAATGTACTGTGGAATCATATAAAACGGCAGGTCTATTGCCAATAATTGTTTCAGCACATCTGATTCAATATCTTCATGCAGTGTAACAAAGGCGGATAGTATTCCCTGTTTGCCAAGGGATACATACGCCTGTTTTACCGGTGGTATTCCATAAAAAGTGGTTTCTATTTCTTTCAATTCCACCCGGTGCCCTTTGATCTTTACCTGTTCGTCCACCCTTCCGAGAAATTCAATATTTCCATCCTGCTTCATACGTACCAGGTCGCCGGTGCGGTACATTTTCCGTCCTTTACGAAAAGGGTCATCAACAAATCGTTCACGGGTTAATTTTTCATCATTTACATATCCCCTGGCCAGGCCGTCTCCATACACATACAACTCTCCCGAAATACCGGGCGCCTGCATCTTTAATTGTTTATTTAGTACATATACACCTGTATTGGATACCGGCTTACCGATGGGTATAAGATCATATTCACCATCAATTTCAAAAGTGGTGGTGTTGATAGTATTTTCGGTAGGGCCATAACAATTTAAAATAGTTAACCCGGGGCAAGCTTTTTTCACTTTATTGATATGTGCCGGTGAAACCACTTCTCCGCCCAGCATCAGCAGCCGCACATTAGAAAAAATTGCCGGGTTGCTGTCAGCATGCAGGTGAAAGAGCGATGCCACAAACTGAACGATGGTCACTTCATTTCGCAACAGGTAACTCTGAAGGGTGGCAGTATTGAATAATTTCTTTTTAGAGATCAGGCAAAGAGTGGCACCATTAAGCAGTGACCCGAATATTTCCAGGCAGGAAGGATCAAAGGAAACTTCGCAGGCCTGCAATACCACATCATCAGGTGTGATGTCAATATAGTTCGTGTTCATTACCGTACGGACCAGCGAACGGTTTTCAATCATTACGCCTTTGGGGTTGCCGGTGGAACCTGACGTAAAAATAATATGCGACAACTGATCCGGCTTTGGCATAACACCTGTGGGCCCCGTACTGAACTGGTCCAATACACCTGCATCAAACTGATATTTATTTTTGGGCGGTGCCTGTGTAACAGTACCGGAAGACTTATCAACGTTCAGTATGACATCATACCGGAATTTTGTCAATTCATTTGATATGGTAAATACCTTATCAGCCTGATGCACGGAACGGATAGCAGGAAATTCTGTTCTCAGGTCTTCGAAGAAAGCCCTGGGTACAAACATCTCATTGGAGAAATCAAGTTTCGACGCTGCATAAGGGTTTGCTTTTTTATACGCATGCACATCGGCAATCAGCTCTTCTTTTTTATCAAGGTCCATAATATCACCCAGGAACAGGATCCCTTTATCATTGAGCAGCTCAAGCGCATAACTGATGATACGACGCAGATAGTTGAATCCGCTGAAGGCCTGCACCACACTATTAATGATGATGATATCAAAATCCCTTTCATCGAGCAAGCCGATATCTTCGGCTTCTATGCAGCGCAATTTGATATTATCAAATCCTTTTTCCCGGCATACCTGCCGATTATAATCAATGATAGGCTGGGAAAGGTCGGTACCATAAAATTCTTTTACAAATGGAGCTGCTTTATACATGGTGATTCCTGAAGCACAGCCGATCTCCAATACACGTTTGGTTTTATCCAGGTAAGGGCGAAGTTTTATCAACGCATTATCTGCGTATTCATCCATTTCTGCACGGCTTAATGGTTCACTGGTATAACTGCTTGCCCATCCTCCGCCGGCAATATCATCTTTTGCCTGGGAACCGAGGTATTCCCACAATTCTTTGCGCATCAGTTCATTTCTCACTTCCACTTCTTTATAAAAATCTTTACTGTCTATGCACAGGAGGGTATGAAGGTGTTCACTGTACCATTGCAATTGGTTAACTTCCCGGAGGTAGTCCACTTCGGAAATCAATACAGCTGCTTTTGTTTCCCGGAGTATATATTTCAACCGGTCGAACGGGTAGTCGGTATTGAGGGGCAGGTAGGCACCACCGGCTTTTAAGATACCGAGTATACTCACAATCATGTCCACCGAGCGGTTCAGGTAAATGGCCACCACGGTTTCTTTTTTTACACCCCGGCTGATGAGCCAGTTGGCCACCTGGTTGGAACGCTGGTCCAGTTCTTTATATGTAAGTGTGGTATTCTCCATTTTTACAGCGGGTTTGCCGGCATATTTTACCGCCATTTCACCAAAAAGTGCTGCAATACTTTTTCCTGCAGGATACTCAGACCGGGTGCTATTGATGTTTTCATATAGTTCCGCCACCTCATCACCTGCGGCTACTGCCGAAATATTGATATCTGATAATTTCATAAATGGAATTTTTTTCTTTGCTATGTTAATATTGATTAAAACAAGTTCTGTTAATAACTGTCCGATGTTACCGGCGACAATACCCGGATGAAGAGGCCGAGCAGTTTATTGAAAATGCCGTAAAAGTTTTGGATGGTAGCCGGTAAAAAACATTCTTTCTTATACTCGAAATAATAAAAAATGTTTTTGTCGGCCTCCAGCACATGCAGGATAAGATCGTGGGCAGCAATTGTGTCACCGATCCGTACCTGTTCGATCCGAAGTGTTGTTTCGAGGAGGGAAAGGTCTTCCTGCAATTGTATATCGTAAAAATTCTTAAAATCATACATTACATTCAAAATAGGCTGCCTGTCTGCATAGCGGTTCACACATAATTTTTCTACCAGGAGGTCGAAGGGATAATTGGAATGCTGAAATGCTTCGACGGAGCTTTCTGACACTTGTTTTACCAAATCATCCAGTGTATCATCTTCTGAAAAACGCATTCGTATCACCAGCATGTTGATAAAGAAGCCAATTAATTTTTCTGTATCCTCATGGTTCCTGTTGGCATGCCCAATGCCGATCATGATATCATTTTGGCCACTTACCTGGTTGATGAAAAGTCCATAGATACTCAGAAAAAGATTTGACAGGGTCGTATTACCTGCTTTGGCTATTTCTTTCAGTAAAAAGCTGTCTTCTTCACTGAGACTGATATTTTGCCGTGCATAAGGCTGGTCATCCGGAAAATCAATCTTATCATACGGCAGGCTGATCAGTTTGGGATAATTGGCCAGTTTCTTCAACCAGTATGTTTCTTCTTCCCCATTGATCATGGCATTATGCCAGGCGGAATAATCTTTGTATTGAATGGCCAGTGGCGGCAAGGGGTTTTCGGCATGATCAATAAATGCATTGTAAATGGTCAGCAATTCATTGAAGAGGATATTGAGTGACCAGCCGTCGTACACAATATGATGTATGTTGCAGGTAAACAGCCATTCATCATCTCCCACTTGTATAGCCATGGCCCTGAGCAGGGGTCCGTTTTCCAGATCAAACGCATTGTAATAACCTGAGAGTGCCATTTTATCGGCGGCAGCCAGAGGATCATCATTTGTTCTTAAATCAGCTGTCTCCAGTTTAAAACCGCACTCTTCGCATGTATTGATCTTCTGCCATGGTTGTCCGTCTATTGCTGCAAAAGTGGTTCGCAACGACTCATGCCGTTCGATCAGTGCTTTAAACGCACTATCCAGTACCTGCACATCCAATGGCCCCCTGATGCGGTAATAACAGGATGAATTGTAGGATATTTTATCTTTTGTAAAATGATTAAGTATCCACAATCTTTTTTGGGCATGCGACACTTCATAATAATCCATTTCTGGAACTGCCGGAATGGATTCATAGGCTTTATCATAGCCCATCGTATTGAGCAACCGGGCCAGTTGTTCCACCGTTGGGCAGTCAAAGATGGCCCGGAGCTCAATCTTTTTATTAAATGTTTTGTATATCCTGGAAATCAGTTGTGCTGCTTTTAATGAATGTCCGCCGAGGTTAAAGAAATTATCCCTTATGCCACAGTTTCGTCCATTAAGTACTTCTTTCCAGATATCTGTCAGTATTTTTTCTGTATTATTCCTTGGAGCAATATAGGTTGCAGCCTGTCTTTCAGACTGATTAGCAATTTCATTTAATGCGGCCCGGTCAATTTTTCCATTAGGTAATAATGGAAAAGTTTTCACGCTGATAAATTCTGCCGGGATCATATAATGCGGTAAGCCTGCCTGCAGTTTTTCATTCAGGGCTATACTGTTTATTTTTTCCTGTGTTCTTATAAAGGCAATGAGTCTTTTATCTTTTGTACCAGGATCTTCCAATAATTGCACACTGGCATCTTCCACACCTGGAAAATCAAGTAAGGCTTCTTCTATTTCACCTGTTTCCACCCGGTATCCCCTTATCTTGACCTGGAAATCTTTACGCCCGAGGAATTCTATATTGCCATCCGGCATCCAACGGCCCAGGTCACCGGTGCGGTAGTTCAGCGTGTTGTTCAGAAAAGGGAGTGCAATAAATTTTTCTGCTGTCATTTCTTTGCGATTCAGGTAACCTGTTGCCAGGCCTTTACCCGTTACACATATTTCACCTGTCTCCCCTGCGGCACAGAGACGCTGGCCATCACTACTTAATATAAACACCTGGTTATTGGCATTAGACTTTCCCAATACTGTCTTTTGTCTGAACTGGCGGATATTATTTTTGTCAATATTTTTTGTTAGTACTCCAATGGTGGCCTCTGTAGGCCCGTAGTGATTGACAAACTGTGCGGAAGGGTTTGCTGCGAGGTATTTCTCAATGTCTTCTGCAATGATCTCTTCACCACCCACTACCACCAGCCGCAGATTGTATTTTTTACTGTTGTGTTCAAAATCCGGGTCTCTTGCTATTAAACTGAAATGTGAGGGAGTTAGTTTGATGAATGTGATTTGATTATCCACCAGATCGGTTATAAATTCAAGCGGGTCCAGGTATTCTTTCTCTTTATGAATATATAACGCAGCACCTCCCAGCAGTGATGACCACAAGCTGGTATAGCTCAAGTCGAAGGCTATGGAAGAGAAGAGCAGCGTACGGTCATTTTCAACAATGCCATATTTGGATATAAACCAATGAGCATAGTTGATCAGTGAGCCATGAGAGATCAGCACCCCTTTTGGTTTACCTGTTGAACCTGATGTATAAATTATATAAGCGGTGGATGATGAACTGATGACCATGCTATCTTCCCGACAGCCGGTTTGCACCGTTGTGGCCCGTTTACAATCAGCCTTACATTTTTTGCATTGAAAGGAAGGATTAGTTGCAGCATCAGGCAGTTCATTCCAGAATGTTTCATCTATTATCAATGCCTGAGGAACCGATGCTGCTGGTACTGAATTATCTGTAATAAGCAGGGCGGCATGGCTGTCCTCCATCATATATTGTATACGTGCCAGCGGTGTTTTAGCATCAATGGGAAGATAGGCAGCCCCTGTTTTCAAAATTCCAAGCATTGATATGATCATAGCTGCGGAACGCTCCATGCAAAGGGCCACTATATCACCCGGTTTAATATTGTATTGGGAAGAAAGCCAGGCGGCCAGTTGTGCTGTTTGCTGATCAAGTGTTTTATACGTAAGTGAAATATTGCCGTCCTGTAATGCAATACTATCACCGTGGCGCTTTACATTTTCACTAAATAATTCTATAATACTTTTTGTCTGCGTTTCTTTGCTGTTGGTATCACCTGAAAATAAAACCTGCTTTACACTGCGGGCTGCTATTGCATCCACTGTTTCGCCGGGCGCCTGTACCGCTTCGCTGAGCAGGTCGCTTATCTGTGCGGCCATAGTAGTGGCAGAAGCTGCATTCAATATGGACGCATCATAATAAAACTGAAGCTGTACTGAATTCCCTCTTCTTTGTACCTGTAGTTTGATATCAAAGCGGTCGGTTACACTTTTTATGTTCCCTGTTTGAAAACTCACATTATTTACCGGTATACTATCGCTGTTTATTTCAGTGTATTCATATATACTTCTGAAGTAAGGCGTTGAATCGGTTTGCTTATCACCGGACCGGCTAAAGTATTCGCCGTACTCCCTTACTTTTTGTGTTTGTTCTTCAAGTCTTTTTGCCAGCGACAATACTGTTTCACCAGCAACCGGCGCTATTACTACCGGTAAGGTGGTGGACAATAAGCCCATGATATCTTTCAGTTCATCATATTCCCTTCCGGGTACAGCATAACCGATTGTTGTTTCTTCTGCATTGATATACCGGTGCAGGAAAATATAAAAACAGGCCATCAGCACCATATCGGCAGGTATACCCGTCTCTTCCAGGGCCGACAATTTATTCCATACATCTGCAGGTGGAACAATGCCTGTCAGTGCCGGTTGAAAAGCACCTCCCGGTATTTCATAATTACTAAACGGAATGCGGTATTCATTTCCTTTTTCGAATGACCAGGTTTGCCAAAAATCTGCTGCGGCTTCATCGGGAGAGGCAACCAATTCCAGTTGCCATTCAGCGAACTGACCATATTGTATGGCACCAGTTTCATCTTCTTCCTCATTTACACCAACGCCTGCATAGACGGCAGCAATTTCTGCAGCTATTTTTTGAAGTGTGATCATATCACCAGCCAGAGCAGGCAATTGCAGTACGAGAGTATGTTTATCATCTCCATCGTTGTATAAACGGGTGCACAAAGGCTGGGCATCCTGCACGTTTGCAACGGTGTTTTCAAATAATGAATCGTTGGCGGCAGCTCCGTTGAATTCTTCCAGCCTGCCTGAAGCAGTTTCGCTAACGGCCTGCAACGGATAAAGCATATTGGCCTGTCGGATATAAGCAGTGCGTAATATTTCATGCCTGCTTATTACCCAATCAATACTATCCGCCAGCCGGGTGGTATCCAGTTTGCCGGTAATAGCTATCGCAACCTGCACAAAATAAACCGGCGATGCTGATTGCAACGACCATATCCTTTTTTGCATAGGCGATAAGCGTACACCCTGAATAGTTTGCTCGTTCATATCTGTTTTGTTTGCAACGATGTTTGCAGTCAATGGAATTATTTCTGAAGCTGAAGGGCTTTTAATTTACCAGTGATATGTTTTTTAAGCGCTATCCTTTTATTTCTCTCCTGCTGTTCATGATGATGCTTTACGGCTTTTTCAATTGTTTCCATTGATACGGTTGTATCTGCAGTAACCAATGAAACCAGCAGGCGGAAATCTTCTGTAAGCTGGTCAATAAAGGAAGGCCTGAACAACAAAGTGGAATAGGTAATTGTTACGATCAGCCTGTCAGCGGCTTCCACGATTTTGAACCATATATCTGCTTTTACATCATGAAATTGGTGATCGAGTTCCATTACAGTAAATTGCTGTCCGGCTTTTTCGCTGCCTGACTGAAAAATATCTTCGTTGAAATAAGTGAAGCCGACATCAAAGAGCAGATTGCGGCCCCGGGTTTGTTCGAATTCTAATTCATCCACCAGCAGATCGAACGGATAGGATTGGTGAGTAAGCGCCTTCACAGAATTTTCCTTTACACGCTGCAATAATTTATCAAAGCCCTGATCGGGTTTTACCTGGTTGCGCAGGAGGACCGTATTGATATATAATCCCACCTGGTTTTCCAGATCGGGATGCTCCCTGCCTGCAACAGGCGAACCAATGAGAAAATCTTCCTGCTTTGTATGATTGTATAATAATGTATTGAGCAGCGCAAGCGATATCATGAATAAACTGGCATCGTTTTGTTTGGCGGTTTCCTGTAATTTATTTTTTTCTTCCTTTTCTATAAAGAAGGAAATGGTTTTACCATCATATTTTTTTTCTGCAGGTCTTGGATAGTCGAGCGGCAGGTTTATACGGGGCAAAGGCCCGCCCAGGTGCTGCAACCAGTATTGGCGGTGATTTTCAAATGCAGGTGTTTGCTTTTCCCTGTTTTGCCAGGCGGCAAATTCTTTATACTGGATGCGGAGGGCCGGCAGCCTGGCTTCCTCGTTTTTCAAAATGGCGTTGTACAATATCAGCATTTCCTTATTCAGCACTTCGATAGACCATCCATCACAAATGATATGATGCATGGTAAACAGGTATGTATAATTTTCATTGCCTGTTTGCAATACCACCACCCGTATTAAATTACCTTTTTCCAGATCAAATTCAGTATATGAAACTTTACTGATCCAATCCTTTACAATATTTTCTTTGCCGGCATTGTTGCGCAGGTCCACATATTCCACGAACCGGCCTTCTTTAAACGGAATTATTTGCTGAACAGGTTCACCATCTATGGTGGTAAAACGGGTTCTGAGTATCTCATGTCTTTCCACCAGCCGGCCAATAGCCTGCGATAAAATCTGTATATCCAGAGTGCCGGTAATTTCAAAAGCGGCTGGTACATTGTAACTGCTCTTATTTGTTTCGGCCTGGTTGATAGCCCAGAAACGTTTTTGTCCGTGAGATAATTCATAGCCCTGCTTTTCCGGCAGTGACGGTATTTCTGCCGCCACCGGTTCTAATGACTGCTGGATATGTGCAGCTAATTGTTCAATACTCGAATAGGTGAATATCTCATTGATCTTTACCAATACATGGTACTTCTTGTAAATTTTTGATATCAGCTGTATTGCTTTCAGTGAATTGCCGCCAATTTCAAAAAAAGATAATTTCCTTCCTATTCTTTCCAGCCCCAGTAATTCTTTCCACATGCTTTCAATGTCTGTTTCCGCTCCCGGCCATACCGGTTCATAATCTTCGTTGCTGATGATCAGTTCATCCGGACGTGGCAATTCTTTTTTATTGATCTTGCCATTGGTGCTGAGCGGAAATTCATCCAGTTGCACCAGGTAGCCCGGTACAATAGTTTGCCCTATTTGTGCTACCAGATATTCACGCAATATTTCTTTGTTTACTTTTTCACCGGTATAATATCCCACCAGCTCATTATCCTGGTCCCTGTTCTTATGCACCAGTACTACGGCTTCTTCCACACCATCGCAACCCAACATGCATTGCTCCACATCACTAAGCTGCAGCCGTATGCCAGTTACTTTTACCTGGTCGTCTGATCTTCCGAGTACTTCAATACTCCTGTCTGCCAGGTAGCGGCCCATGTCACCGGTTTTGTGAACAATATCTGTTTCTTTGTCCTGCAGCGGGTTTTGTACAAAAAATTTGTTGGTCAGTGTTTCATTTTTGTAGTATCCTTTGGTACGATAAGGTGTTTTGATATATATCTCTCCTATTTCACCGATACTGCATAACTGTCCGTTGTTTATGATGGCAATAAAAGCCCCATCGATTGGCTTACCGGCATGGATCATTTGCCCGGGATCGGATGACACTTCTTTGATACGGTGAAATGTTTTGGCCATGGTTGTTTCAGAAGTACCGTACAAATTTACCAGCTCCACCTGCTCACCCACATTCTCCCGCCAGCTATTTATATCTTTTGCATACAAAGGTTCCCCTGCCATTAATATGTGTTTCAATGCAGGGAAGCGGCGGCCATTCTTATTACCCGTTTGTTTCAGCTCTTTATTCAATAGCCTGAAAACAGATGGCACAATATGCATTATGCTGATACTGTTTTCTTCCAGCCATTCCTGTATCCTTACCACATTCGATTTTGTATTTTCAGAAGGTATATATAATGTACCTCCATTTGTCAATGGCAGAAATATATCCCGGAGTGATGCATCGAATGTGATCCTTGTCAACTGGCTTACCCTTATGTTTTCGTCCAGGTTAAACTCTCTTGTTTCCCAATCAATAAAATGGCTCAACCCTTTATGCCAGCCCAGAAATGGTTTTCCAGTGCCTGTAGAGCCGGATGTATAAAATATATAATTAGAAAATTCTTCTGTTATTTCATAATTGGGATTGCCCCTAACGTTAGTAAAAGGTAATTCCACATGAACCCATTCGCCGTTAACCTGTTTCAGGAAAGCATCTTCCAGTTGCCCGTTACCATCCAGCACTAAAAGATATTGAAGGCTTGCTTTCCATGCCTGTGTGCCATTGGTAAAAGACAACCCGCCATTTTTTGAAATGATACCGATGGTGCAATTTGTTTCATCCAGCATGCTGCAGATACGACTGGCAGGGAAACTGGCATCTACGGGCAGATAGATCCCACCCGCTTTAAATATACCAAGCAGAGAGGATACCAAATTGATACCGGAATTACCCAGGTAAGCGATCACCGTGTCTTTACCGGCACCGATGGCGTACAACAGACGGGCAATATCATTAGCCTGTTCATTTAATGACAGGTAACTGATTTCCTTTTCCTCTTCGCGGATCGCAATTTTTCCCGGGTTTTTTTCTACCTGCTTTTCAAACAAGTGATGTACAACAACATTTTCCATATATGTGATATATATTTTAAAATAATGAGCGAAGGACCGGTTTAAAAAAAACCAGTTCATAAAAGGCCGGTAAAAGTTTATGGTAAATCCTTTAGATAGCCTTGAGCACGGCGGTACCCGCTATACTGGTTGCAGGCGTTTCATACATGTGAATTATTTCAGCCTGTACGCCCACGATATCCTGCCATGTGTCCATAATTTTTTGCGGCAATGGATTTCCGGATAACAATACATACTGTAACCCCGGAAAAACACTTTCTTTCATAGCAGTATAACTGATAATAATTTCCTTGTACACTTCATAAAAAACCGGGGTGGTCAGGTGCAGCAACTGCACTTTTGTTTGCCTGATCCAGTCAATTATCAGTGCCGCCCTGTTACGGATATCTTCCCCGGCAATAAATACGGTGCCGCCGGTTGTCAATGGCACCAGCATATCCCGCAAGGAAGATTCTTCACTGATACAAGACAAACTTCCCGAACGGGTCTCATTGCCCAATTGCAGGGCATCTATTTCCCAATTCACCAATTGTTTCAATTCCTTGTGATAGCCCTGTAAAATATTTGTATCGTTACCCAATCCCTGTGTATAAAACTGGTAACAGGGATGATAAGGTCCTGTGCCGCTCTGCGGGTTAGTTGTACTTTTTGTATTGGGCAATTTGACAGTATGCCATTCACCATTTTCTTTTTTAATCACTCCTGTCTCGAGGTAGTCGGGTGTAAGTGTGAGCAGGTATTCCAATGGAAATTCTTCTTCCCGGCACCATTTAAGCATCAATTGCCGGTGGCTGCGTGTGGTGATCAGGTATCTGCACCCTGATTGCTGCAGTATATTTTTCATTTTGCTGTCAGGCAGGGTTACATCCACCGGCATATAAATACTGCCCGCTTTGAATATTCCCAGTACGGCAACTGCCATATCAATTCCTGCAACCCCGAGAAAAGCCACAGGTTCATTGTTACCGGCACCTGTTGTTTCCAGCAGATGGGCCAAATAATTTGCCTGGCGGTTCAACAGCAGGTAACTTATATCCCTGTTCTTTTCAGACACGGCTATCTTACCGGGAGTTTGTTCCACACATTTTTCAAATGCATTATGCAATAATAAGCGGTGCATGACTGAAAGCTGTTGAGTTAATTGTAAAAAATATTACGCCACATACGTACCATCGAGTGGCCATTGTTTATATTCATTTTTCCATATCCTGCTCAGGTCTTTTTCCAGCAGAGAAAAGATGCTGGAGTCCCTTTCCATATACTGGCGTACATGGACCTTTTCCTGGTGAAATTCTTTTATTTCTGTATCAAAGGGAAGATTACCAAAATGATAGAAGCGAACGGCCCCATCTATATCACGTACTGTAGCCACTTTATTGGCATTGAAAACACTGGGCGACCAGGGTATATCAATGATTCCACTGGCAATTGCTTTAACAGCGCCCCTTGCCACAGATCCATTACCTTCTTCAATGATTGCATTCATGATCTGGTGTACCTCTTTTTCAATTAATTTCTTTTCCCGGGCCACCATTTTATAATTGATATATGCTTCGGAAGAAATGTCAAATCCTCTTTTACATATTTTTAATGCATCGGCATTATCGTAGCGGGTGGGAATATTGATGGCTTCTACCGGTGTCTTTACCATCATCTTGGTGGCGCCGGCCCTGGCAGCAGTAATACTTGAATTAAAGATCAGGTCTTCTGAACGTTGGTAATCAGCAGGGAACGCCGCCATAAACTGATGAAACACGGTAGTGACACGGCAATTATGATACCCAAATTTTTTAAGATAAAAAATGGTAAGCTGTTCCAGCATTTTTATAGCCGCAATATCCTGCGAACGGTTACCCTGTTCTGCATAGCCCACTGTTATACTCACCACACCCTGTTGGGCACTCATGATTGCCTGTATTACATTAATGATAATGGCAATAGACGGTTCAATGAGTGTGGCTGTTAATACACCAAAGTATTCCCGGTTCACATTTACTTTATACCGCTGGTGATAACGGCTGCATAACCTGTCGATATATTGCCAGTTCTTCATTGACTCTACCGGGTTGGTTAGTTTATCATACGGTAAACAATAACACAGAAAGCCTCCTTCCAGTGCGTGAATACCTGCACTTAATGCTATCTCGTAAGTAAACCGGTGATCTGGCCCACCCCCTCTCAACTGAAAAGGATGATTGAGGCTGTTGACCATGTTCTTTACTTTACCAACACCATAGATAGGGATGGGAAATCCATTTAACTGTGACGTTTTTCTTTCGCGGCTCATTTCCACTCCCACTTCAGCCATTTTGTACATTTTGGAACGGCAGGCCGCATCCAGTTGTACCGAACTTACATCGCTGCCCTGTTCTTCGAGAAATGAAAGCAATGTTGTTTGTTGCTCTATATCAGCCACACCTGTACGGGGTTGTAATAAGGGAAATCCTTTTTTAGTCTTATTTTTCCAGAGCAGGTTATCCAGTGATCGTTCCTGGAATCCATTACCGGTTGTATACAAATCAAGCGCCAGTGCTTCTTTACCTGTTGGCCATTCTTTTAATATCTCTGTTCTTTGTTTATCCAGTTCATCATCATCCCATTTGCGGTCGATGATGTCATCATAGTTCATGGTCATATTGTATTTTGGTCCTGCCTGGTGAGTGGTGGCTTTGGGTGCTATTTCATTCCTGCCCAGTTCCTGCCGTATCTCCTCCACCACCTGAAAAAAACTGATGGGTTTGGGATGTACAATGGAAAAACCCATTTCGAGGTAACGTTTCTTTACCTGGAAGTCTGATTCGCCGACTGATAAGCTGCCTCCAATGGACCAAAGCCGTGGTGTATCATTCTGCAGTTTGAAATCATTGAGCAATTCAGGAAAATCTTTCAGGTATAATTCAGCATGTCCGTTTTTATTAGAGATCATGATCACATCGTAATCACGGGCATACTTAAAAAATGTCCGGATATCATTCCTGATACCAATATTGAGTACATGAAATCCGGATTCACGGAGTCCCAGCTCCAGCAGGCGTATCCCAACTGAATGGGCATCGTCACCAATGCCTCCTATCAAAATACTATGCGAATATTTCATTTGCCATTTCTTTTAATTGACTGGAATAGCAATAATCAACCACTTTGCAGGCCAGCAGATCAAATGCATCAATGAATGGAAGTTGCATATCATCTGTGCATATATTGTATTTATCAATAATGAGGGGTATTTCAGAACAGGCCCCCACTATTACTTCAGCGCCTCTGGCAGTGAGTATTGTCAGTTGCTCCATGAACAATGCCCGGTTCTCTTCATTGAAAACACCGGCTTTGAACCCTCTTTTTTTATAAATGGGGTGCATAAAATATTTTTCCTGCTCTTCATCGTTTACTGTTATGATCTCATAGCCAAGTTTTTCCAGGCTGCTGTGATAAACTCCTCCCTTCAGCATACCGGTGGAACCGATGAGGCCTATCCTTTTTTTATTGCGGCAGCGTGGATTATCCGCCAATTCTTCCAATACAAAATCAATAGGATGAAGCAGTTTACCTGAAAACCGGTTGACCAGTTCCGGATAATAATAATAGGCCGTCATACAAGCCATCACTGCCACCTCAACGCCCTGATCATTTAGCATGTCAAATGATTTTTTCAATTCAGGAACAGGACTGGGCCCATCATACAGAATGGCTTTTGTACGATCAGGGATTCTCGAATTGCTGTGCAGGATAATTTCCAGGTAATCCTGGTCGCTATGTACTTTGCATAATTGTATAATACGGTCCAGCAACCAGAGTGAGGCATGAGAGCCCATTCCACCGACGATTCCAAGTGTTTTTTTATCAGACATATACCGGGTTTTTATGACATTGAGGGCATATCAAATACTTCGAGGAAAATATTGAAGGTGAGTACCACTATCAGCAGGTCACTGTCGTAAGGTATGTTCAGGGTAAAATTTTCTTTCTGGTATATTTTTTTCAATCGCTCAATGGTTTCCTTATTGAAATAACCCTGCCGTTTGATCTGATCAGAAGAGAGCATATCGTTTATCCATTCCACATTGTTCTTTAACAATTGTGAGGAGCTTGGGGCCACCCAACTGAATTTCTGCCGTTTGTTTATTTCTGCAGGGAGATGTTTTTTTGCCATCTCTTTGAGAATGTATTTCTCCACCAGGTTTTTCAGTTTGATATCAGGGGATATGGTTTTGGTAAATTCAATAAGATTGATATCAAGAAAAGGATACCTTCCTTCAATGGAGTTGGCATAATTGACCCGGTCAGCATGATCGGATACCAGGTGATCGGAGAGTCGTAATTTAAAATCGAGATATGAGCGTTTGTGAAATGGATGACGCCCTTCCAGTTTACTTTTGTCTATGCCAAGGTTATTCAAGCAATTAAACCGGTTATACTGATCGTTGACCCCATCTGAATACAGGGCTTTTGTTGTTTCGCGGAAAGCGTTGTGTTCGGTTTCATAAAAGAAATCAGCATCGCCCCATAATTTTTGGCGGGTTTGTCCTTCCAGTAATTCTTCCAGTCCGGGGTTTTCGTTTCTTTTTCTTCGCTGTACATCAAATCTGTAACCTACATATCCCCCAAACATTTCATCAGAACCTTCGCCGGACAATACCACTTTTATATTATTCTTGCGCACCATTTCAGATAATGCCAGTGAGCAGGTATTATAACTTTCTTTCAACGCTCCTTCGGAATAAAAAATGGCATCTTTAAGCCGGCCTGCCACATCTGACCAATTAAATTTTATTTCATGGTGCTTTGAGTTGAGATGGGTGGCCATCATACGCTGGTACTTGCTCTCATCATGCTGTTCATCTGCTTTACCGGGATAAAAAATAGAGAAGGAAGTATTACCAATATCCGGGTTTATCTTTTTCATTGCAGCACCGACCAGTGATGAATCAAGACCGCCACTAAGGTAAAAACCCACCGGCACATCAGCTGCCATACGATACTCAACCGATTTGAAAAACAATTCTTCCAACCGGTCTATATAGTATTTTTCAGATTTTATTTCCGGGGGATCTGTTTCCAGGGGATAATCAAGATCCCAATATTCATGCGAGGACAGCTGCCCTTCTTTGACCTTCAGAAAATGGCCAGACTTCAGGCTGTGAATATTTTCAAAAAAAGTAGCCGGACTTACAATCCCCGGAAAAGTAAACAACTGATCGAGTGCAGTAAGGTTTACTTTCTTTGTTACTTTATCATGCTTCAGTATTGCTTTTATTTCTGAACCAAACACCAGGCTATCATCCACCACTGTGTAAAATAAAGGGCAGATTCCAAAATGATCTCTTACGAGGAATAGTTCCTTACTGTTTTCATCATAGATACAGATGGCGAATTGTCCGTTCAGTTTTTTTACAAAATCAATACCATATACTTTATACAAATGCGGGAGTACTTCTATATCGCAGGTGGTTTTGAACCGGAAACCTTTTGCTTCCAAATCTGCACGAAGTTCTTTATGATTATAAATTTCTCCATTACAGATAACGGTAACCTTTCCATCTTCGCTGTAAAACGGCTGATTACCGTGTGCCAGGTCAATGATACTAAGGCGGCGGAAACCCAGCCCCAGATTGCCATTAATAATGATGGCTGAATCGTCGGGGCCCCTGTGACGTATGGCATCTGCCATATCATTGAGTACCCTTTCCTGTATAGGGCGGTTTGATGTAAAATTATATATGCCTGCTATTCCACACATGTTGAATGATTTGTTTGTATTGATAATGATTTCTATTCAGCCATTGCCACGATGATCTTCCGGTCCCCTTTGTAGGCTTTGCGTCCATGTGCCACCAGCATATTATCCACTGCCACAAAATCTCCTTCCTTCCAGGGCCTTACAACCACAATGCTGTCGATGGTATTGATCACTTCCCTGATAACCGTCTCAGGTATTTTTTCTCCATCACCATAGGAAACATATAGTGGCAGTTCCTCCTCCTTTTCTTCAGCCAGCAGTATCAGTGTTTCGTATACTTCTTTAGGAAAGTGCGAGGGATGATATTGATCCACCTGGTTGAACCATACTTTTTCACCTGTTACCGGATGTAATCGTGTGGCAGGGCGTATGTTCTCCAGCCGCAAGCCGCCATTATCCTTCCATGCGTATTTTATGTCTATATTTTTACAATGTGCTT
Source organism: Chitinophagaceae bacterium (assembly GCA_031441485.1). Taxonomy (GTDB): domain Bacteria; phylum Bacteroidota; class Bacteroidia; order Chitinophagales; family Chitinophagaceae; genus JJ008. The sequence goes on along the minus strand of JANOEQ010000025.1, from coordinate 18,951 downwards.
CCACCTCATTGCGGTCTTCTGTGGAAAATGTTTCCTGCCAGGAAGGCCCCATGCCAGCGCCGCTATGCAGGTTGCGTATGTAGCGGATCTTACGGGTTTCAAATTCTTTCAACAGATCAGGATTCATTACTCCCACTATTTTGCGGCTGTCAACCAGTGGTGTTTCACCTCCAACAGCAGGTGGAATAACACAGGCCAGAAAAAGCATGGACGGCCACTTATAAGAATAGGATAATTCATTATGCATGGTAATATCATAATTGGCATCGTATTCGGTTGAAATGTATACATGCCCTTTCAGGTTTTTACGGGGGTAATTCCCATCCAGGTAATTCCTGAATTTGGAAGCTATGCTGCCGGTAAATTCTTCAAACTTTGCAACAGAATTAATAGCAGCGCCCTGGATAAGAATTGCACCGCTTCGCAGCATTTCCTTATTGATCATTTCCTTATTATCCTGGTACCAGGCTTTCAGTTCTGACACATCTATATCTTCCGTAAAAGTAAATGTGGCCGGAAATGTGGCTGTTTGTACCACAGGTTCAAGTACTTGTTGCATATAAATTTTTTTATTGATTACTTGATATATTCAGTACAAAAAAAAGTTGCTCTTTATTTAACAGCCAGCATCATTTGCTTAAAAAGTTCTTCTTCGGTCTGTGCTTCTTTCCGTTTCAATAAGCGTATTGCGTGGACAGGCGACTGCTCACCGGCTGTAACCAACCGGGTAATATGAATAAGATTTTCGATTAAAAGTTCCATAGTGGCCCTTTTAAACATTCCGGAATTATATTCAAGTGCTGCACTGATCCCATCTGCTGTTTGTTTAAAATTAAAAGTGATGTCCACTTTACTTGTCAATGTACTTACCGGTGAATCAGTAATAGTGAGACCTGCTAACTGCGGCAACGGTTCATCCAGTATGTATTGTGATTGTACAAGGATATTTATCAGCGGGAAACGGGAAGCCTGTTTGACTAATCCCAATTTTTCAATCAGAAGGTCGTAGGGGTACAGTTCATGCTCAAGGGCCCCGAGCAATTGTTCTTTTACTTTATGCACTATATTTTGGAAATTGTCTGTTTCTGAAAAAATTTGGGTTCTTACCGGCAACACATTTATATAGATACCCACCTGGTTTTCCAGTTCAGGGTGGCTGCGGGTGGCTGTCGGTGTACCCACTATAATATCCTGCTGGCCGGTGTATTTGTGCAGCAATACTTTTACAATAGCCATCAGCACCATAAATGTACTGGCGCCATTGGCAACAGCCAGCTTTTCAAGTTTTGCAGACAGTGTCTTTTCAAATTCAAACGATACCACCCCGCCATTTAAAAACAGGGGGTTCTCATTGGAAAAATCGGCAGGCAAAACTACGGGAGATGGTTCTTCAGCAAACTGGCTCATCCAGTAACCTTCCAGTTTTTGAAGGAGCAGGCCTTCCAGCTGTTGGTTTTGCCACCAGGCAAAATCCTTGTATTGTAATCGCAGAGGGGGTAATGAAACTTCTTTCCCTGCTGAAAATGCATTATATAATTCAAACAATTCCCTGACAATGATCTCCACAGACCATCCGTCGGAGACAATATGGTGCATGGATAATACAAAATGGTATTGATCATTCCCCGTTTGCAGTAGACTGATCCGGAATAATGGGCCATACTGCAGATCAAAAGAAAACCCCGACTCATCATTCAGCATTTCCTCCAGGGTTTCTTTTTTATTTCCAAATTCCCGCAGATCGGTAAAGTTGATGCGGAAAGCAATAGCTGCCGGAGGCTGTACCCGTTGCTGTGGCACTCCATCAATTACTGCAAAAGTGGTACGCAAAATTTCATGTCTGTCAATAATCGTATCTGCGACCCGTTGCAAAATATCCATACTCAGGTTGCCTGTGAGCATAGACACATAGGTCATATTGTAACGGAGCTTTTCTTCCTGGAACTGATCGGTAAGCCACAATCTTTTTTGCGCATGTGAAAGCTCATAGTAATCGGATACAGGTGCATTGGGTATTTCTTTATACGCAGCTGTGACATCGGCGCCAGCAATAAAACCAGCCAGTTGGGCAATACTTTCTTTTTCGAAAACATCACGCAGGTTTACGGAAAGGCCAAACTCACGGTATATCCGGGAAATATATTGCATGGCTTTAAGTGAGGTGCCGCCAATCTTGAAAAAGGAAATATTACGGTCCACCCTCTTCCGGCTTAATATCTCCCTGCACATAGCTTCCAGTTTTTGCTCCATTTCATTTAATGGTTCTTCATATACTTCAGTTTCATCAAACATATCATCTGGCTTTGGCAGCGCTTTCTTATCTATTTTACCATTGATGGTTCTTGGAAATTCATCAAGCTTAATAAAATGTGAAGGGATAATATTACGGTTCAATTCTGTTTCAAGGTATTTTTTCAATATATCCGTATCCACGGTATCTCCAACTACGTAACAGATGAGAGAATTTTGCAAATAGCTATCCTTGTGTACAGCTATCTCCGTTTCTTCTACTCCTGGAAAAGCCGATACGGCTTCTCTTATTTCATTAAGCTCTACCCGAATGCCGTTTACTTTTACCTGGTCATCCATCCTGCCAATCACATACACACTCTGATCTTCGAGATAATATCCATAGTCGCCTGTTTTATAAACAATTTCTTTCCTGTCTTTTACCAGTGGGTTCTGCACAAAAGAAACGGCTGTTCTTTCATTGTCCTTATAATACCCTTTGGTCAGGAAAGGCGTAATTATATAAATTTCACCTACCTCACCAGGCCCGCAAAGTGCCCCATCGTTCACAATAGCGATTATTGTATTACTTATCGGCTTACCGGCATGGACTGCTTTGGCAGTATCACCGGTTACAGATGTAATCCGGTGAAAAGTTTTTGCCATCGTTGCTTCCGTAGCACCATACAGATTTATAAATTCGGTTTGTTCGCCTGTTGCTTTTTTCCAGTTGATGATATCCTGCACGGTGATATACTCGCCGGCAAGAAATACCTGCTTCAATGGGCTGGTCCCATTTCCGGCAGAATCATTATTCAGCATCATCTCACGGGCTATTACCCTGAAGAAAGAGGGTACAGTATGAATTAATGAAATCGCTTCATCAGTGATCCAACGGACAAGCGATGTTAAATTTTCTTTTGTTCCTATTGGCGGGATGCAGCAAGTGGCTCCGGCACACAGAGGTACCAGTATATCCCGCAGGGAGGCATCAAATGTATGCTGGCTCAACTGGCTTACCCTGTAAGTGGCATCTATTTTAAATTCTTTAAGTTCCCAGTGAATAAAGTGACTGAGACTGTCATGGCAACCCAATACAGCTTTGCCTGCTCCGGTAGAACCGGACGTAAGAAAAATATAATTCCCGTCCTGTGGCTCGCTGATCAGTACCGGGTTTTCCGCATTGAGCAACTGGTTTTTTGTCTGTTTGATTTTATAACAAACGCCATCCCTGTTTGCTTCTGCATGAAATGTATTGTTTTCATTTAACATAAAAAGGCGTTCAGGCACGAGGCTAAATTCATTCAACAATGCTTTCACTTCTTCTTCCCAGGATTGGTCAACCAGGTAGAAACGGGGCGCTGTTTCCTTTAATGAATATGCCAGTTGCTTTTTAGAAAAAGCAATATCCATGGGCATATACACACCGCCTGCCTTCAGTATACCCAGGAACATGATGATGAGGTTGAAACCGGAAGGTGCAAATGCACACACAATATCCTCTTTCTTCAGGCCCATATCCCGGAGTGAATTAGCCAGCCGGTTGGCTGCTGCATTCAGTTCGAAATAGGTCAATTGTTTCTTCCCTTCTGCAACAGCAATGCTGGCAGGTGTAAGTTGTACCTGGTTTTCAAAAACCGTATGGATGATTCTTTTATTCATAACAATAAATAGATAGTAATTATCCTGCACTGTAAAAGGCAGGTATATGTTCCGGCATGGGGCCGGGTATATTAATAATCGGTACTGATTCCTTTTTCAATAACAGTGCCTAACAGATCCATAGGCTGATTATCATCCTTGCTTGCAAGTTCATTGCGGATTTGTCTTAGTGTCAATGACTGGTCCTTTGTCACCATTTCGAGGAGCATAAATAATTCTTCTTTCAATTTGTTGATAGTGGTTTCTTTAAAAAGGCTGGTCTTGTATTCAATATCAAGGCTTATTTCTTCTTCCTCTTCCAGGTCTTCAAAATTGAAAGTGAGTTCAAATTTGCTTGAATAGGAATTGGGTAAAAAATTATCCACTTTTATTCCGTCAAACTGAAGGGTTTTTGTTTTATTGAATTTGGCATTTTGCAACTGTACTGCTATGTCAAAGAAATTGTTCATGTTCCGGCCATACACTGCATCAATATCTTCCACCAGTTGCGCAAAGGGATACATCGAATGATTGTATGCTTCCAGTGCATTGTTCTTTACGTTGGTCAATAGTTCCTGAAAAGTTATGCCTGATTGGAATTTTGTGCGGAACATCAGCATATTTACAAAAAGCCCCACCTGGTTTTCCAAATCACTGTGTGATCTTCCTGCAATCGGCGAACCGAACACAATATCTTTTCTGCCGGTATACCGGTAAACCAGCGCATTAACAGCGCTTAACAGGAACATAAATAAGGTGGTGCCACTCCCTGTACAGGCTGCTTTGATTTCTTTTACCAGGCTTTTTTTGATAACATAATTTTTAGTAACTCCTTCAAAACTGGATTTGCCGGTTCTTGAAAAATCGGCAGGAAATTGGAGTAAAGGGATTTCTTCTTCAAAATTGGACAGCCAGAAATTCCTGCTCTGGTTCATCAGATCAGCGGCCAATTGCTTTTGCTGCCAGCCCACATAATCTTTGTATTGAATCTTTAGCGGTAGCAGCGGATTATTTTGCTGCCTGTTAAATGCATTATATAAGGTGATGATCTCCTGTATGAGTATTTCCATTGACCATCCGTCGGAGATGATATGGTGCATAGTGAGGAGGAACACATGTTTTTCGTTCTCCAGTCTAACCAGGGAAGCCTTTATTAATGGGCCGGTGTTCAGATTAAAGACAGTTGTAGCCTGCTGATCTGCCATATTAAGCGCCGTTTCCTGCTTATGCCTGTCATCACGAATATCGGAATAGCTTACTGAAAAATTAAACGCTGCCGGCGAATGTATTTTTTGTTTGGCCATACCCTGTATCATACTGAAAGTAGTACGCAGGCTTTCATGCCTCTCCACCAGGGTTTCGAATGCCCGCTGGAAAGCTTCTTTATTGAGCGGTCCATCGAGGGTATAGGACAAGGGAATATTAAAGGTTATCAGGTTCTTTGCTGATTGACAGGTAAGGTACACACCTTTCTGTGCCAGCGACAGGTCATAATACGCTGCTGGAGGTACGGGATCAATACAACTGAATTCCAGTTTTTCGGTAACAGACTGCACAAGCGCTGCTAACTTTTCAATGGTTTGATGGGCAAATACATCGTTAATCCTGATCATTACATTGTATTCTTTGTAAATGCCGGATATCAGCTGCATTGCTTTTAAAGAACTGCCACCAATCATAAAAAAAGAAGCATGCCGTCCAATTCTTTTCAATCCTAATATATCAATCCACATTTCCTCAAACCGGGTTTCCATTGCGCCATCTGGTGCTTCATACTCATCGTCACGTATTAGAAGCGCTGATGGTTTCGGAAGCGCTTTCCTGTCTATTTTCCCGTTGATGGTAAGGGGGAATTTTTCCAGGTACACAAAAAAAGCAGGGGTAACAGCACGGTTCAGTGTCTTTTTCAATTTTTCTTTCAATACGTCCGAATCATATTTTTCACCGGAATAATAACATACCAGTTCGTTTTCTGAATTTGGATTTTTATGTGCCATTACTTCCACTTCATCTATGCCTTTTATGACAGCCACTTTTTTTCTGATCTCTCCGAGTTCCACCCGGATACCATTTACTTTTACCTGCTCATCTTTACGGCCCAGTACTTCTATATTGCCATCGTCTGCATAACGTCCAAAATCACCTGTCCTGTGCATAATATCCACCCTGTCTTTTACCAGCGGGTTTTGCACAAATATCTCATTAGTGAGTTTTTCATTTTTATAATATCCTTTCGACATGAAAGGTGTTTTAATAAATATTTCTCCGATTTCACCAGGGCCACAAAGGGCCGCATCATTGAAAATGGCGACCACAGTATGACTGATTGGTTTACCCACATGCAATGCCTGGGCAGGATCTGATGGAAGGTTTTTTATCCGGTGAAATGTTTTTGCCAATGTGGTTTCGGAAGTTCCATAGAGATTTACGATCTCCGTGTTTTCTCCGATCACCTGGCGCCATCCGGTAATATCTTTTCCATACAAAGGTTCGCCTGCCATCAATATAAAGGCAAGTTGCCGGCGGATTTTTTCTTTGCCGGCAAAATTTTCCAGTTCTTTTGTCATCAGCCGGAATAAAGATGGTACACAATGAATGAGTGAAATTTTACTTTCTTCAATCCATTCAAGCAGTCGGAGGGTATTACTTTTAATATCATTCGATGGGATGCATAAAGTGCCACCATTGCAAAGAGGCAGAAATATATCCCTGAGGGAGGCATCAAAGGTAAACTGGCTCAATAAACTTACGGTACAAGCATCCGTTATACCAAACTCTTCAGTTTCCCAGTTGATAAAATGTCCGAGGCCTTTGTTGCAACCCAAAATAGCTTTGGCCACACCGGTAGAACCTGAGGTATAAAAAATATAATTGCTGTCATCAGGTTCACTTATCAGTTCAGGATTTGTTTTGGCAAACTGGCGCAGGTTTATATTTTCAGGTACAAATTTATTATCCTTTTGTTTATACAGTTCCCATTTGACCGGCCCGCATATCACCAGCCAATTGACCGCTAATCCCAGGTCACTGATCATTATTTTAACCTGGTCGGCATTTTCCGGGTCGGTTATCACTACTTCAGGAAGGCAATCAGTAAAGGACTGTACGGTCCTTTCTTCTGCCTGGCTGATATCAATGGGCAGGTAAATGCCGCCACATTTAAAAATTGCCAGTACAGATTGTATCAGTGCGATTCCGGGTGATGTAAGGACAGCCACAGTACTGCCTTTATTTATAAATAAATTTTTTAATAGAAAAGCCAACTGGTTGGCAGTGCTGTTCAGCTCACTGTACGACATCGTGATATTATCATGCCGTAAAGCGGTTTTGGCAGGATATTTTTCCGCTGTAGATTCAAAAACAGTATGGATAATTTTCTTATTCATAGTAAAAATGATGATTAAAAGTCCTGTTCAATATCTGCTGTTACCTGGTGATTATAACTGAGGTGGTGATTATCATTCACTCCCATGATTTGTTTTCTCAATTCTGTCATTGAAATATCCGGCTGTACTGTTACCATCCTGAATACCGCGGTTATAGTGTCCCGCATCAAATTGATGGTGGCTTCTTTAAACAGGTCTGTATTGTATTCGATATCAATATTGATACCTTCATTGCTTTCCACAATATTGAACAACAGGTCATATTTGCTTACTCCCCGGTCCAACTCTACCGGGCTGATGGTAAAATCTTTTTGTTGTGTAACAGCACTGATCGTATTCGAGTGCTGCATCTGCACCATTACATCAAACAGCGGTGTACGTCCCGGGTCGGGCTGTACATTCAGGTCTTCCACTATCCGGTCGAATGAATAGCTGCCATGGTCATACGCCTGCAGGATGATTTGCTTTGCCTGCGCCAGTACCGAACGGAAGGATGCACCTGCCTGGAAGCGCAACCTTAGCGGCAGCATATTTACATAAAAGCCGACCTGGTTTTCCAAATCGCTGTGATGACGGTTGGAATAAGGCACACCCAGGACCATATCCTGTTGACCGGTGAAACGGTAAAGTACTGCACTTATACCTGCCATCATGATCATAAAAAGGCTGGTATCATTTGATTGCATTTGTGCCTCGATACTTTTTCTCAGTTCAGGCTCCAATACAAAGCTGCTGATGCTTCCGTTGAATGTTTTAAATGCAGGTCTTGCAAAGTCACAGGGCAGTTCCAGCCGTGGAATGTCAGTATCAAATTGTCCCGCCCAGTAATTACGCAGCCGGTTCAGTTTTTCTCCCTGCAGCTGTTGATTTTCCCAGGCAGAAAAATCTTTGTACTGAATAACCAGTGGCGTTAATGGTTTGGCATTTTTATCCTGGTTGTAATAATTATACAGTGACAGTAAATCATTCATCTCCACTCCCACTGACCAGCCATCGAAGATGATATGATGCACCACCTGTGAGAAAATGTACATCCCATCTTCTATCCGGTATACAGCGGCTCTCAGCAGCGGGCCTTTTTCCAGGTTAAAAGGTATGAGCGAGGTTCTCCGTGCTTTTGCCAATGCTTCACTCATGCCATTGGGTTCATTGCGCAGATCGGCGGTTATAAATTCAAATCCAAATGTTCCGGGTTCATGCACTTTTTGTTTCGGCACACCATCTACTTCCATAAAAGTGGTGCGAAAATTTTCATGCCGTTCTATCAATGCTTTCATCGCCTGCATCATGGCTGTTGTATTGAATTTTCCTTCGATACAATACACCGCTGAGATATTATAGATAACCTGGTCCGGTTCAATTTTATATGCTGCCCATATTCTTCGCTGGGCGCCTGACATATCATAGCAGGCTGCTTTCGGCACCGGCAGTATACCGATTTGCCGCTTCATTGATTTTCCCATCAGTGTGGCCAGTTCCCGTATGGTGGCATATTCAAAAAATTTACTAAGCGGTATCTCCACGCCAAATTGATTTTCAATTCGAGATAATACCTGTGTGGCTTTAATAGAATTGCCTCCCAGTTTGAAAAAAGATTCTGACATACCGGGTTGTTCCAGATGCAGTATTTCTTCCCAGATGGCAGAAAGCCTGCGTTCGGTATCGGTCTGGGGTGTATCCTGCATTTTTTTTGTGGCATCTTTTTTTGCCAGGTTATATACAGGTATTCGTGTCAATGAGCGGCCGGAATTGTACTTAAGGCTTTCATAAATTGCTTTATGGAGCAATTCCTGTTCATTTATCAGCCGCGGGTTCCATTCCCAGTTACTAAACTGAGTGGCGGAGAGGTTGTCATTCCATTCTGTCATATATATAGGATTTAATGGGTTTGCAGCATTGTACGTACCTGCGCCTATTGCAAGCTGGTAAGGATGCGGTCCATTCTTTGAAAGGAATTTATATTCAGGCGAGCTTTCGTTTTTATCCGGCATGATAAGTTCAATACAGGAAGAGCAGGCTGTATGATTTAATAATACCCGGTAGTTGCCGGAAGAAGTGTTGCCACTGATACGGTCCTCATAATACCCTATTTTGGTATAGAACAATGATGCTTTATCCAATTGCGTGCACACTACCCGTAATAGAACTGTGCCGGGTGCCTTATTTGTTTCTTCCGTGGCAAATAGTGAAGGATCCTCAAGGAGTTCCACCAGCCCCACATGTTTAATCAAAATAAACATAACCCGTTTCCCTCCAAATAAAATGGCCGGTTGTGGCTGGCTGATCACTTCGTATTCTGCAATAGCGCTCAGCATTTCAATGGCCTCATCAAGATCAGGTACACGATAACAAATATGATAAGGGATATCACCGTTTTTCTGTAAGATATTGTTCACCGGTGATTGTTCATTATAAGGTGCGATTAATTCCACTGCCTGCATCGTGTCATGCGTATACATTACAAGGTGTACATTTTGCAGGGGGTCATATATTACCGGCGAAGCGGTGTATCCCAATTGCAGGTAATACCTGCCGGCCAATTCAATATCCGTCACTGCTATACCAATATGATCCGGAACAAAGGCCCGGTTGGTCCGTATCACCTGCTTCAGTTCATTTTCGTTAGTATTCGTTTCAGGCGCATCTGCTGTTTCGCTATAATAAAATGTAATGAAGGGCACATCGTCTGCAATATCGCCTGTAGCTAAACTGTATACTGTTCTTTCTTCATTGAATTCTTTCATTTCCCAACCTGATGCGGCAAGAAAATCTGCCACGGGTGTATTGCGGGAAGTGGGCCAGTAATCAGCTTGTATGCTGGTACAGTAATTTTCAAGCGCATATTTTTTAAGCCCTGATAAAATCCCCTGTTCCACATTGCGGCCCAATACCCTGCAACTGAGTAAGAAATTTTCTACTGTCAATACGGACTGATTTATACTTGTGATAACAGCGCCTGTAAGTCCGTAATCACCAAATTTATCCTTTACGTTAATGGCCCAGCATTGCCGGCCTTTTTCTGTTGTAATAGTTTTTATACCGGCAGCACTGTATTGTTGTTTATGTAAATTAAACTGGTTGGTACGTTCGGTCAATTGCGATACCCGCTGCAATTCTTCTTCCGCCACTGGTTTCATGCGAACCTGTAATTCAAGTCCGGCAAAAAAATCTTCCAGGGTGGTTTGTCCCCCCTTCAATTCCTGTCTTTTCATTTCTGACTGATACATCTCATTCCGTTGCCTGTCTTCTGCGGTTATGTCCATTTTATCAAAGGCCCATACATGCTGCAGGAAGGATTGAAAATGTTCGGGGTTTTCAGGAAGTTGAAGTGTAAGTACGGAAGGATTGTTTGTCATTACTTCGGAACATTCTGCAGCGCTGTCATCTATAAAACAAAAACTATTTACATCAAGGCCCAGTTGCTGCGCCAGTTCTTTCAGATTGGCCGATTTGCTGTTCCAATTGATACGCCAGTTGATAAAATGTTCTTTTTTCAATATCATCCCCGTATTCCTTTCAAATACTTCCCATACATCAGCTTCATTATTCTTACTTGTTAATACCAGTAAAAACCCTTCTTCATATTTTTTAAGCATGAAGCGTTGCAATTCAGCATATCCACCACTTACCTGTACTCCTGTTGCACCTTCTTCACCACATACCCCTTTCCATAATGTATTATCGCAGTCAAGCGCTATTACTTTAAACGCGGGTTTGTTCAGCGCCCTGATGGTACGTGCAAGCCCGGTGCCTATAGCGGCAAAAAATGTTTCAGTAAATGGTATATGTCCTTTTTTATCACTTGCCGGATCAAATACATCTGTTATATGATACAGGTCAATGATCTCTTCAAAGCTGGTAACATACATACCTGGCAATGATTGTACCAGGCGGCTAAAGCGGGCCGTAAGGTCTTTCAGGCAATCCATCACAGCAGTGCTATAATTCAGGTGCGGTGATAAAGGGAAGATACCTCCTATATAGGTTCTCTTACCGGCATTGGCGGTGATAATTCCTGCCAGCTGGCTGAAAACATTTTCAAGGTGACTGATCAGCTCTTTGTCCGGAGTGCTTATATGTTTATCCCTGATAAAATCTTCAACCCGTACTAACAGGATATGAACCGCCGGTGACATTGTTGTATCGAGCAGGTCGCGAAAAACCTGGTTATACGCAGCAAATTGTATTGTTGCACCAACTGCTGACTGATCTAACCACCAACGGAGATAATCACCCATCGGTTCGGCAGTGAATGTAGCGCTGACTGCTATTTCCAATTGCGGCTCCTTCTTTGATAGATCATCCTCAATTCCTCCTGTCAATTCACGTACCTTATTTTTATCCACCCGCCCTGCAGTATCTAATGGCAATTCAGGCAGCATCGAAAAACCGGTTGCAGAAAGAAAATAAGCTGGCAATTGTTCTCCGCAATATTTCCGTACCGATGCCATAAATAATTCAGGATCTGTCCATGCACCCTGTTCATTGAAGGAGACAGGTGCGGGATAATTCACCGGCTCCTGATCCTGCAACACTGTTCTTTTACCATAGAGGTTATATAGCCGGGTATCTTTCAGCATCTCATCCTGCTGGATAGCTGTTTGAAATCCTTTTTCGTGCAGCAATTTTGTAATAGCCTGCATTCTTCCGTCAGTATCATGTACTTCTATAATTATCTGTTTGATTTTTTCCCAGTCTTCATCAGCAATACCCTGGATTATTTCCCACTCGCTTTTTTCCACATCAATTTTCAGCAGGTCAATCTTTTGTATATTCTGTTCGCTGATAATGGTGGAAAGACGGCGTAACCGGCAGGGGTATGTTTTGGCAACAGTACTTTCTATCACCAATTCTTCCAGCCTTTTTTCTGATAATGAAATACCATCCTGTTTAAACTGGTTTAGCAGGTAGCGGCGCACAGTTTCCTTATCATCCTGCAGATTGCTGTGCATTCCGGAGATAATGGTATTATGCGGGTAAAATGTAAATTCTGCCTGCTCTTCCTCCTTTGACAAACCTATATTGAAAGGAATGATACAGGTATCCTTATATAATCCGGAATTAGCTTCCAGCATTTCATAAATGGGGGGCAGCGGTTCAAATGCGTAAACGGTTGCGCCGGGGAAATTCAATGAAACATAAAGGGAGAACATCCCGATATTGGCGCCCACATCAAATACCACATCACCCGGTTTTATATCAATACCAAAACGCAGGTAACCGTGTTGTTCAAATATTTCGTTGTACGTGAAATCAGTTTCGCTCTTATTTTTATTATACAGGCAAAATCCATTGGAGAAATAATACAGGTGCCCGTTCAGCAAAGGTTTGTCCTGCTTTTTTGCTGCCAATTGTTTTATGGTATATCCATCCCGGTTATCCGGCGTCACAGTTATATTGAAATGACCCGCTGTATGTACACCATCTATTTTATCAATGTAATAGCTACTGATTCCCGGGCATTTATCAAGGATAGCTTCCAGGCTTACCGGGTTTATCTTTTTACCCTGTATACTTAGCTGGTCGCTGGTTTTACTGATGTAATTTATATGCCCGTCTTTTGTATACACGGCGAGATCATCTGTTTGCAGCAGCCAGGCTGATGTTTGCAACGGATGCGGCATCCATTGTGCGGGCGGATTAAGCACCTTCTGATTAACAGGTATGCCTGCATATAATCTGCCGATAATACCTCTGGGTAATACATGCAGGTGATCATCAAGTATTACTAATTCCCTGGTGGCGAAAGCTTTTCCTATCAGGCTGTGCCCGGCTTCAATATCATTGATGGCTACTCTTTGATACGCCACAGGTCCCGTAATGGCAGTACTGTAAACATTGACTACGGCCATTTTTTTTGCAGCGTATGTATTTAACCATGCTGCAAGCCGTGTATAAGAAAGTTTGCTGCCGGATACAAAAATATAACGTAATGCACCGGTTGAGTATTTACTGCCTGCTGTCACTTTATCTATGATACGGTAAAGTTGTTGCGGAGTGGTATGAAGTACTGTTATTTGCCGGTTATTTATAAATGATAGCTGTTCATCTGTATCATCTATTGGGGAAGCAGGGAATACTGTTGTAACACCGTTAATTACCCAACCCAATATTTCATATATAGCATGATGGATGGAGGTGGCAGAAAGCAATAATGCCCGGTTGCCAGCCTGAAGATCAAATTGGTTTGCTGTAATTGTTGCACGATCAGCCAGTTCACTATCATTCAGTGTATATGTAACCGTGTCTTTCATAACCACCCAGGCTGCTGAAACAGCTTCCCGGCGGGCATACAATACTTTTTTACTTTGCTGAAAAATGCTCTCGTCATGAATGTCGAGTACCTGAATATCAGTAAGCCCTGTGGTGATCTCATCTTCTTTGATCAATAAGGCTATAGGGGTGCTAACTGACAACTGCTTCAATTCTGCTTCTTCTCTTACCGGCATTACAGCAGCGCCGGTTTTCCATATTCCCAATAAACAGATAAGCAGGGAATGAGAGGGGGTAATGGCAACTGCCACTGTATCTCCTTTTGTAATGCCATAATTGACCACCAGGTAATTGGCTAATTTTTCAGACAGCTGATCAAGTTCGAAGTATGTTATTTCATGACTGTCATAGTACACCGCAGTGCGGCCCGGGAAAAGTGATACCTGGTCCTGAAACAATTGAATAATATTTTTTCGTGCATCGGTATTACGTTCATCTTTAGCCACCTTTATCACCTGTTTCATCTCACCTGTTGTCAATAATGGCAACTGGCTGATACGACATTCCGGGTATTCGATGACGGCTTCTGCAATTTGCCTGAAATGAGCGGCCATATCCGTCACCAGGTTGTTATCAAGTATTGAAGTATTATACGTTAAATCAACTTTAATACCATCTTCTGTAACAGTGAAAACAATAACCAGGTCAAAACGGCTGGTAGTATTGTCCATCTCCAGTAATTTAACTTCAAGCTGGTTGAGCTGAAGATTGTCCTGTCCTCCATTTTGCAATACCATCATTATTTCAGATAGCGGTGCATGACTGGGGTCATACGGTATGCCGAGCTTATCGGTAAGAATATCGAAAGGATACAGCTGATTGGTATATGCGCCCAATACCACCTGTCGTACTGTTGAAAGCAAGGCGCTGAATTCCTGGCTGGCATCCAGTTTTGTACGTAAAGCGAGTGTATTTACATAAAAGCCAACCTGGTTGTCCAGGTCAGGGTGCTCCCTTCCTGAAATGGGTGTTGTGATAACGATATCTTCTTCCGATGTATAGCGGTAAAGCTGTGCATTTACTATGGCCGCTAATACCATGAATAATGTGGCATTGTGCCGGTTGCCCAATGCAGTAAGGGCTTCTGCCTGGCTTGTGCTGAGATCAAAACAAACCGTTTCGCCGGTAAATGTTTTTATTTTGGGCCTGACTCTTCCGGTTGGTAATTCCAGCAGCGGTATGTTGCCGGAAAACTGGTTGAGCCAGTATTGTTCCATTGCATTGAACTGCTCACCGGTCAGGTTTTCTTTTTGCCATATTGAATAGTCTTTATACTGAACAGGTAATGGTGCTAAAGGGTTTTCCTTTACTGCAGTATATGCATTGTATAAAACGGAGAGCTCCTTTATCAGGTTATTATTGGACCATGCATCCGAAATAATATGATGCAGGGTGATAAGGCATTTATATTCATCATCGGCGGTTTGCAAAAGGTTCACCCGCAAGAGAGGTGCTGCAGTGAGATCAAACGCTTTGCCGGATTCTTCAGCGATGAATTCCTGCGTAATTGATTCAATATTATCCCTGTCCCTTACATCCACATAGCCGATATTGAAATCATATTCACCGGGAAGCAATATTTTTTGCCGGGGTTCCCCGTTAACAGTAATAAAACTTGTCCTCAATACCTCGTGCCTTTCCACCAGCGTTTCCAGGGCATTTACAAAAGCACCGTACTTAAACCTGCCTTTGAAGGTATAACCCACCGGGATATTATATGCTGTCTGATCTTTTTCAAACTGGTTTAATATCCATAACCTTTTCTGTGAATGGGATAATTCATAATGATCCTGCAATGGGACAGGCCGGATTGGAGTAAATACCGTTTTCCTGGATTCATCCATCAATTTTGCCAGGTATTCCACTGTGGGGTTTACAAATATTGATTTGATGGGAAGCCGTATACCGGATTGCTTATACATGCCGGCAAATATTTTCATGGCTTTTAATGAATCTCCCCCGATATGAAAAAAGTTATCTGTTATTCCAAAATCAGTACGGTCAAGCACATCTTGCCAGGCTGTCAATACCAATTGCTCTGATGCATTGCGGGGAGCTATCCGCCTGTTTGCCGGCAACCAGTCAGTACCCGGTTGTGGTAAAGCCATATAATCCAGCTTGCCATTAGCCGTTCTTGCAAATTCATCCACCTTTATCAGCATTTGGGGCACCATGTAAGCAGGCAAATGAACTTCTAAATAACTTCGCAATACAGCTGATCCTACCGGCGACCGTTCTGAAAAATAAGCTGCAAGGAATTCAGCGCCATGCTTATCCTTATTAATAGTTACTGCGGCTTCTTTTACCTGTTCATGACTGAGTAATGTTTGTTCTATTTCTCCTAGTTCAATACGGTATCCTCTTATTTTCACCTGGCGGTCGTTGCGTCCAAGGAATTCAACTGTGCCATCTGTCATCCACCGGGCCACATCACCTGTGTGATATAAGGTGCCGGCCCCTGTTACAGGATTGGTGATAAATTTTTCTCTGTTAAGTTGTTCCCTGTTTATGTATCCCAGTGCCACACCATCACCACCAATATATAAGGAACCGGGAATACCTGCAGGTAAAAGGTTTCGGTACTTATCGAGTATGAATAGTTGTGTGTTGTGAACAGGCTTGCCAATACTTGACTGGCTTTTCCTGTTGGCTGTACTGGTAATGATTTCATACGCAGAATCCACCGTAGCTTCTGTTACTCCATATACATTCACCAATTTGCTGTGGCCTTCAAATACCTGATTATATTCTTCCACCAATTGATTGGCCAAAGACTCACCACCGGCCAGTGTATACAGTAACAAAGGAATACGTTCATTACTTGCCTTCAGGGTATGTAAAACTATTTTAAGATAAGATGGCGTTATATCCATCAGGTTAATCTTTTTTTGCTTCAGCGTATCGATATACAATGAAGGATCTTTTTTCTCTTCTGCTGAAATGATCACCAGGGTTGACCCGCTCAATAAAGAGGGAAATAATTGTTTAACAGAACTGTCAAAACTTATAGAAGCGGTTAAGGTAACCCTTAGCGGCCCTTCATGACGATAATAGATGATATCCTGAAGCCAGGCGGTAAGATTCACCACAGAACGGTGCGTTACCTGCGCCCCTTTCGGATTACCAGTGGTACCAGATGTATAGATAACATAGGCACGGTCAGCACTTGTATTAATACGTACAGGATTAGCAGTTGATTTATTGCTGATCTTCGGGGTCTTTATATTTACCTGCGGACAGGGCCATGTATGATTAATAAATTCCTTTTCAGTAACTAATAAATTGATGCCACTATCCCCGATCATATAATTGCGGCGGTTTTCAGGATATTCGGGATCAATGGGCATGTATGCAGCCCCTGCTTTTAAGATCCCGAGTATACCCACTATCATCCACTCTGATCTTTCAACCATCAGCCCCACCAGCATATCCCTGCCGATATTATGCTGATCCCGCAGGTAATGCGCCAGCTTATTGGCTTTCTCATTCAATGCTTTATAACTTAACTCACAGCCTTCAAACACCACCGCTATTCCTGCCGGGTTCTCTTCCACCCGCTTTTCAAATATTGATTGCAACGTTTGGTCTGACGGATAACTGACGGCTGTGTCATTGAACCCACTTACCAGTTGCTCTTTTTCATCCGCTGATAAATAATCCAGCCGGTTTAGCGGGATCTTTGTTTCATTCAGCACTGATTCCCAGATACCGCTGTAATGGTTCAGCATTCTTTCCACTCTTTCACGGCTGTACAGGTCTTCGTTATATTCCACCTGCACCGCTATTCCTTCCCCTTCTTCATCAATGAAGCTTATCGTCATATCGAACTTACTTACACCAAGCTCCTGTTCCTTTTCCCGTATTGTTATGCCTTCCATTCCCTGCCAGCCTTTTTCACTGTTCTGCATCACCACCAGCACATCAAATAACGGCGAACGGCTCATGTCACGCACCAGGCCCAGTTCTTCCACCAACAGATCAAACGGATATTGCTGGTGACTGTACGCATTCAGTGCCGTTGAATTTACCTGTTCCAATAAGTTATCAAAACTTTCTTCCCCGCTGAAGCGGGTCCGAAGTACCAGTGTGTTTACATAAAATCCAATTTGCCCTTCCAGCTCTCCATGCTCACGGCCTGATACCGGGAAGCCTATCACTATATCTTCCTGGCCGGTATAGCGGTACAATAAGGCCTTTAGTGCTGACAGTAAACTGATGAACACACTGCTGCCTTTTGTTATGCTCAGTGAACGGACCGCTTCACTTAATTTATTATTCAGCCTGCTTTTTACAACAGAGCCTTTATACGTTTTATTTGCAGGACGCGGATAATCTGTGGCCAGTGCTAATACCGGCACCCCGTCTTTAAACTGTTCTTTCCAGTATGCACCATGTTCATACATGGGTGCTGATTGCAATTCTTCCTGCTGCCAGGCTGAGTAATCACGGTATTGTATGGGTAAAGCTGCAAGATTTGATTCCTCTCCTTTGCTAAAACTATTATATAACTCACCCAGCTCTTTCATCAGCACTTCCACCGACCAGCCATCGCTGATGATATGGTGCATATTGAACAGCAGTAAATGACGATTGTCCGACAACTGCAGCAAACGGCTGCGAAGTAACGGACCTTTTTCTAAATCAAAGGATGCCTGTAAATCCTGTGCTGCAATGGCTGCTATCTTTTCTTCCCGGTTATTTTCTTCCCGCAGGTCTTCATACACCAGTTCAAACCCTGATGCATTTGCTGCCAGTATTTGCTGAAAGGGTTCTCCTTCCACCACAATAAATCTTGTACGCAGTATCTCATGACGGCTTATCAGCTCACCGAATGCTTTGGACAAACTCTCCCGGTCCAGTTTACCTTCCAGTTCAAAACTACCCGGCATATTATACGCCACACGGTCCTGTTCTATCTGGTCCAGTATCCATAACCGCCGCTGTGCATGAGACAGTTCATAACAGTCCTTCCTGTCAGTGCGTTTTATCCTCTCATAACTCTTTGCCCCTGCTGCATCCACCAGTTTCGATAATCCTTCCACCGTAGGATGCGTGAACAGGTTGCGCAGTTCTATTTTTACTTCAAACTCTTTGTGTATTCTTGATACGATGCGGGCCGCTTTTAAGGAATGACCCCCGCATTCGAAAAAATTATCTTCGATCCCTATCTCAGCACAGTGCAATACTTCTTCCCAGATAGCAGCCAGTTTTTTCTCTGTGGCTGTTCGCGGCGCTGCATAACCTGAAGATTTCCCTGCCGGTGATGGAGCAGGTAAGGCCCTGCGGTCTACTTTTCCATTGGATGTAAGCGGTAAACTTTCCAGCTGCACTATATACGATGGTACCATATAGCCCGGCAATAACCCCCGCAGCCAGTTACGCAATACGGCCGCTGATACTTCTTCTTTTCCTGCATAATAAC
>JANOEQ010000024.1:0-48029 GCA_031441485.1 Chitinophagaceae bacterium | reverse complement strand
AATGGATTATGGATGTTTTTGGGAGCGAAACCAGGCGAATTTTGCAGCCATAGTCTAAACGCCTAAGGCGAAAAATTCAACGCAGTTGCAGCCCCAAAAATGCCATAAGACATATCAAACAATTAATTCAAACAGCTTCTTAGTTTAACTATAAAAAATTAAAAATGAAAAAGCAGCTTTTATCTGTTTTACCGGTACTGTGTGCCGCCATGTCGATTCATGCACAGGATGTAACTTCTTATCGCGGGGCTTTTGCTCCTGCTCCTGTTCGTCAGTGGACTGAAAGCTGGACAAACTTTGATCCGCAGAACACCCCTTATGGAACTCCCAACGTAACTGTATCGGCAGATATTATCACTAACACCACCTGGACAAGTAATAACGTGTATTTATTAAGTACTGTTATTTATGTAAACAGCGGTGTTACCCTTACTATTCAGCCGGGTACGGTTATCCGTGGAGCAAGTGGAAATGCCTCTTTGATAGTTGTAAGAGGTGGTAAACTAATTGCTGAAGGAACAGTTTGTAACCCTGTCGTATTTACTTCCAACGCTGCTGCCGGATCAAGGGCTGCCGGCCAATGGGGAGGTGTTATTCTTTTGGGTAATGCTAAACATAACCTTGGGACTAATAACCTTATTGAAGGTTTGTCAAATGCTGATCCACGCAACTTTCATGGTGGTACAGATGACAATGATAATTCAGGAGTAGTACAGTATGTACGTATTGAGTACAGCGGTTTTATTTTTTCTGCCAATAACGAAATCAATGCATTAACCATGGGTTCTGTTGGACGCGGTACTACAATTGACTACGTGCAGGTGACAAGAGGCGATGATGATGCGTTTGAGTGGTTTGGCGGTTCAGTAAATGCCAAACACCTTGTAGCCTATCAGTGTAAGGATGACGATTTTGATTCAGATAATGGTTTCAGCGGTACAGTGCAGTATGCATTGGGAATTAAAGATCCTAACTTTTCTGATGCCTCACAGTCAGAAGGATTTGAATCAGACAACAGCGCAACAGGTATTGACGGACAGCTTCCCAAAACAAGTGCTAAGTTTTATAATGTAACGCAGATTGGCGGTTTCAGGTGTGCCAGCAATACTGCTGCTTCAGGTGTTGCACCCACAGCATTATTCCTTCACAGAAGAGGTGTCCGTGTAAGAAGAAATTCTGATTTGAAAATAGTGAACAGCATCCTGATGAATAACTGGAGAGGTTTATTTGCAGATAACGCAGTAGTAGGTGCAAACCCAACTGCTCCTGTAACTGTAAACTATAACGAAGATTCAGCGGTATTCAGAAATAATATCGTTGCAGGTGATTTTACCACTACTTGGACCGGTACAACATACAATGGAACTAAATCACTGGCCTGGGAAGATGTGAACAGCCGTAACATTGGTACACTGGCTGCTTACCAGAATGACTCTTTGAACAGCTGCAGCGTATTGGCAGATGCATGGAATGTGAATCCGTCTTTAGCTGATTTCCGTCCGAATGTTGCTGGTGATGGTGCTATCGTAACAGATCCTGCCAGTTTAAATAATGGTGCAGATCTGGTACCAATCATTGAAATAGGAACTTCCATATTTGGCAAAACAGGTAATGGGCAGAGTCCGGAAGCTATTTCAGAAGATTTTGTTGTTAATATACTGGAGACTGGCAGCGGTGCCACTAATGGGCTTATTGCAGTGGCAATACCCAAACCTTCCGGTTGGGATGTTACCGTACCTGGTATTATATTGACAGGTGTTCCCGTGTCTGGTATCAGTGGTATCTCTGATATAGGTGGTGTGCCAACTCCTAATTATAATAGCAACTGGAATTTTCGTGATGATGGAGCTAACATTGTCGCTACTTCCAAGCCGGGAGTTATTATAGCGAAAAGTGATTTTACCACTATCGGATTTGTTGTAACACTTAAGGCAAGCACACCCACGGGTACCAATCAAAACCTGGGTGTGGCGGTTACTGGTGGTGGTACTATCACAGCTTCCAGTACCATTACTATTTTAACACATTAATGGTAAGAGCATGCTGCCTGTAATAATAAAGTATGAATGCAATTAAATTGTTATTACTCTCTTGTTTTTTTAAGAAATCTATATCTCCGCCACAGGCATGAATGAGCCTGCTGTAGTAAGCTCAGGAATCCTATGAAATAAGCCTTTGATTTTGGTGTGGCGGCAGCTGCATCAAATGCAATTAATGTAGTGATGAGTTTATTCACCATTCTATTCTGGCAGCCGTATTTAATTAACATTTTGGTTATTATTCCTTAACAGTGTCCTTTATGCACTTCCCTAACTTGCAGTTTCAAATTTTTTAATCCACTCCCTTTGGGAATATATTCCACTTTGCATTGAAGTGCTGAAAAATAATTAAAAAACAAGGTATGTGTTATCCCTTTTAAATGTTTGAATTGCTATCATGGAAACAGTCCTTTGTTTATTGTTCAATTCAGTGTTTTCTCCGCGACGGTTAGTTAACGCAAGTTCTGCCACATCAGGCTGCATATATAGTGTGTACGCCAGTTTGGGCTTTTGTGGGTCATTGCAAACGACCTTGCTTTTTTATAAACCAATTCGATCATCGCTTAACAGATACTATGAAACTGCTTAAATTACTATTGCTTTTTTGTGCCGGAACTTTTGCTTTTTCGAATGCATCAGCACAGGCTAATGCCACTTTAAATATCCTTACATTGAATTCGGGACAGGTAACGATCGGGCAAACGGTGGACGTACAGGTTACTGTTGGTAATACCGGACCTGTCAGCGCCATAGGGGTAAATAAAGTAAGGGTACAAATAAGTGTTCCCGTAGCCATTGCAAGCCCGCTTTCGAATATGACCGGGTTTCCCCCGGGCTGGATCATTTTATCAAATACCGGCGGAGTGATCACTATTTGTAATGGAAGTGATGTGATTCCGGTGGGTGCCCAGCGCCAGATACTGATCAAAATACAGGGTAATACTGTAGGGGGGCCATCAACCATTGCAGGTGCCTTGTCTTTTGGCCCCGGTACCGCGGTATGCACCGGGTTGGGTTCACTGCCCGGCGATATCACCGCTGATAACACTTCCACTTCCACTGTGCAGGTGTTAGCAGCACTGCCCTGCACCATCGGGGTTACTGCATCTGCAGGAACGATACTATGCAATGGCGGCACCACCACACTTACTGCCACACCTTCAGGCGCTGTGGGTGCTGTTGAATACAGCATTACCGGGGGAGTCCCTTTTCAGTTAGCCAATACATTTACAGTGCCCGCAGGAACTTATACTGTTACAGCAAGAGAAGTTAGTAACCCAACCTGCACTGCCACATCAGCTTCCGTAATAATAAGTCAGCCGGCAGCAGTACCAGCCCCAACCGTTAATGTGGTGCAGCCAACCTGTACGGTGGCTACGGGCACCATCACCATAACATCAGCTACTGGCGGATTAACATTCAGCCTCGATGGAGGTGCTTATGCAGCATATCCCGTAAGCGGGTATACAGTGGCAGCAGGCCCGCATACACTTACTGCACAAAATACCGGCGGTTGTATATCCGCCATTACTAATATTACCATTGATGCACAGCCTGCCACACCTGCAGCGCCAACAGTAAATGCAGTACAACCCACCTGTACTGCAGCAACAGGCACAATCACTATTACATCTTCAACAGCAGGATTAACATTCAGCTTTGATGGCGGTGCTTATGCCGCTTATCCTGTGGCTGGATATACGGCAGCAGCAGGGCCTCATACGCTTACAGCACAAAATGCCGGTGGATGTATATCCGCTGTTACCAATATTACCATTGATGCACAGCCTGCCACACCTGCAGCACCAACCGTTAGTATTGTACAACCCACCTGTACAATAGCCACCGGAACAATTACTGTTACATCCGCCACCGCCGGATTGACATTCAGTCTTGACGGAGCGGCTTATGCAACTTATCCAACAGGAGGTTATGTCGTGTCATCCGGCGCACATACACTTACTGCACAAAATACCAGTGCCTGTATTTCATCTGTTACCAATATCACGGTGAATGCACAGCCTGCCACACCTGCAGCGCCAACAGTAAATACAGTACAACCCACCTGTACTGCAGCAACAGGTACAATCACTATTACATCTTCAACAGCCGGATTAACATTCAGCTTTGATGGCGGTACTTATGCCCCTTATCCCGTGGCTGGATATACAGCCGCAGCAGGGCCTCATACACTTACAGCACAAAATGCCGGCGGTTGTATATCCGCTGCTACTAATATTATTGTTGATGCACAACCTGTAACTCCGGCTGCACCCACCGCAGGAACTATTATACAACCTACCTGTGCTGTATCAACAGGATCGGTTGAGCTGAGTGGTTTGCCGGCAGGCAACTGGACAATCAATCCCGGCGCTATTGCTGGAAATACCGCTATCAGAACAATAAGCGGTCTTGCTCCGGGAACCTACAACTTTACGGTAACCAATTCTGCCGGATGTACTTCAGTATTTTCTGCCGATGTGGTAATTAACTTGGTGCCGGGAGCACCGGTAGCGCCAACCGTGAGTGTGGTGCAACCAACTTGTACGGTAGCCACCGCAACGATCACTATTACTTCTGCCACCGCAGGATTGACATTTAGTTTTGATGGTGGTGCTTATGCGCCATACCCTGCCGCAGGATATATTGCAGCATCCGGTGTACATACACTTATCGCACAAAATTTAAGTGCATGTATCTCTCCGGTTACGAATAGTACAGTAAATGCACAACCGCCTACACCGGCTGCACCTGTAGTGAATGTGGTGCAACCAACCTGTACAGTGGCTACGGCAACGATCACTATTACTTCAGCTACTGCCGGATTAACTTTCAGCCTGGATGGTGGCGCATATACAGCATATCCGGCAGGAGGTTTTATCGTGGTGCCGGGAGCGCATACACTTACCGCACAGAATACAGATAATTGTATTTCTGCTCTTACCAATATTACAGTTGACGCTCAGCCTGTAACACCTGCTGCACCGACAGTGGGCACCATTACACAACCCACCTGTATCATATTAACAGGTACTGTAGAACTGGGTGGTTTACCGGCAGGACAATGGACAATTAATCCAGGGGCTGTTACTGGAAATACTGCAACAGCAACTATAAGCGGCCTTGCTCCGGGAACGTATAATTATACTGTAACCAATTCGGCGGGATGTACTTCTTCTCCATCAGCTGATGTAGTTATTACTGTTCTGGCCGGAACACCTGCTGCGCCAACAATAAATTTGGTACAACCAACCTGTACAGTTGCTACCGGAATCATAACTGTTACATCAGCTACTGCCGGATTGACCTTTAGTTTGGATGGTGGTGCTCATGCCGCTTATCCCGCAGGTGGATATATCGTTTCAGCCGGCGCACATACACTTACTGCACAAAATGCATCTTTGTGTACTTCGCCGGTTACCAATATCACCATTAATGTACAACCTCCCACACCGGCCGCTCCAATAGTTGCTATTATTCAGCCAACCTGCACAGTAGCCACCGGAACGGTTACTGTTACTTCGGCTACAGCCGGATTAACATTCAGTCTGGATGGGGGAGCTTATGCTGCATATCCTTCGGGCGGATATATTCTTGCATCCGGTCCATATACACTTACTGCACAAAACACGAGTGGTTGCATATCCGCTGTTACTATTATAACTGTAGATGCACAGCCATTAGTGCCGGCTGCACCAACATTGAGTGTTGTACAACCCACCTGTACAGCAGCTGCCGGAACGATTACTATAACTTCTGCTACCGCAGGATTAACATTCAGTGTTGATGGTGGCGCTTATGCTGCTTATCCTGCAGGGGGATATCTGCTTGCATCCGGCCCGCATACACTTACTGCACAAAATAACAACGGTTGTATTTCCGCTGTTACCAATATAACGGTGGATGTGCAACCTGTCACACCATCGGCCCCAATAGTTGCTTTGGTACAACCCACCTGTACGGTAGCTACCGGAACGATTACAATAACTTCAGGTACAACCGGATTACTATTTAGTATTGATGGGGGAGTTTATGCTGCTTATCCCGCGGGCGGTTATAATGCGGCTGCCGGCGCACATACACTTAACGCACAAAATATAAGTGGTTGCATATCCACTGTTACTAATATTACCATAGATGTACAGCCTGCATCACCGGCCGCAACAGTGGCAGCAGGTACAATAGCCTGTTTTGGTGGAACAACCACACTCACTGTTACAGCTTCCGGCGGCGTATCCCCCTATGAATACAGTTTAAATGGTGGCGCCTTCCAGGCTGTCAATACCTTTACTGTTACAGCAGGAGCGCAAACAATTACAGTAAGAGATGCCAACCTTTGTATTGGAACAGCCGCTGTTCTAACAGTAGTTCAGCCCGCCACTATTACAGTATTGGCAACAGCGGGAGCAATCGCCTGTTTTGGTGGAACCACCACACTTGCAGTTACGGCCGCAGGTGGTACGCCGCCTTTGCAATACAGTTTAAATGGCGGGGCCTACCAGTCCGGTAATACATTTACAATAAGCGCAGGCACTTACACCGTCACTGTAAGAGATGCAAATCTTTGTACAAGGGCGGCAACTGCCGTAGCAGTAACGCAGCCTGCTGTACTAAGGGCTGTAGCCACTGCCTCAAGAATAACACAATGTGGCGGAACAGCTGAAATAACAGTGTCTGCTTCCGGGGGAAGAACTCCTTATACCGGTGCGGGTACTTTTACCAGGGGGCCGGGAAGCTACAGTTATACTGTAACGGATGCAGGAGGATGTATTGCTACTGCTGAAATCATTATCGAGGCCCCGGCATGTATTAATTTGAAAGTATATCCTAATCCAGCTGCTAATGCTATAAATGTATTCCATTCAATAGCAGAAGCGGGCTCCACCATGCAGGTGTTTAGTGTAAACGGAGTGTTGGTATTGTCTAAATCAATTGGGCTAAATGCTTTTCAAACTACGCTTGATATCAGCAGGCTGGCTGCGGGCAGTTACGTACTGGTTTTCTGGAATGGCAAAGAGAAGAGGCAGATACTGTTTGAAAAAGGTGTTTCCAATTAATTTTTTTATAAAAGAAATTGCCAGATAATAATAAAATACTGCGCATGATTCAATACGAATAATTTACCTGGTAATGCAAGCCATCTCAAAAGACAAACACGAAAAATTTTGCAAACTGGTACAGGTTATTAAGGCCAGCCAGCCTTTGCAGCATGCCAGCTTAAATGAAATGCAAACGGAGCTGGAGGTTATTTATAACACCTACAGGCAATCGCTGAATGACCTGAAGGTGCTTATAATGGAATACGATGCTAAGCAAAAAGATATCAGGCAAAAGATGCGGCAACTTTTGCGAAGTGAAGTTCCTTACACATAGGCGGGCACTGCTTCTTAACTGGTAACCGGATAGTGCGGCGGCGGTTTAAAATAGCGTTATTCAATGTTTGTATCTCTACGCCGCCGCAAAACTCCGCTCTGCCAAATAAATAATCAATATTCAACAGGCAATAATCAATGCCCGGCTGCCCGAAAGCACCATATTTCTTAATTATCTTTTACAGTTGTAAGGAAAAGCTGCAACTACTAGAATATTGCGTATTGATTATTTTGTATTGAATATTTTCTATCTGATCTATGCACTATGTGGTTCAAACTGCCACACTGCCGGTAATTGATATTATTTAAGATTTAATAGCCGGCATACTTTCTTTTTCCTCCCGTTGTTTCAGTTCCTTGATCTTATCCAATGCCCTGGCCACCACATCACACATAATAGTGTATAAAGCCCCGGGTTTGGCATTTTCATAAATATAATCCAGTGCCTGGTCTTCATTGGGGATTGTAACTACCGGAATGCCCGGGTTTACACTTTCAATACCTTCTTTCAGCAAACCGATAATTTCATCTGCGGTTCGTCCCCGCAGGTTTTTATCGCAACGGATAATGATCTCATCAAATGAACGGGCCGATATTTCCCCCAGTTCACGGATATCTTCATCCCGCCGGTCGCCGGTACCGCTGATAACCCCCACACGGGTGGGATAATCCAGTTTATTGACAAAATCGCAAAGCAATTTCAGGCCATGCGGGTTATGCGCAAAATCGGCCAGTATGGTAAAATGTTTGAAGTTGAAAAAATTCAGCCGGCCCGGTGTCAGGCTTTCACTTGGTATGAATGTTTGCAGGCCGGTGCGTATATCATCAATCGTAATATCGCGGAACAAATAAGCTGCCAGCACAGCCGGTAAACAGTTATTGATATTATGCACAGCCTTTGCTTCATACGTAAGGGGAATATCCCTGGCAGGCAATACCCGTATTTTCCAGGTGCCCTTCATGATTGTTACAAAGCCATTTTCATACACGCATGACAATCCATGTTCCGCACTGTGTTCTTTTATGCGGGGATTATTTTCATCCATGCTGAACAATGCAATATTACATTTCAGGTCGCTTTTCATTTTATACACCAGGTCATCATCTGCATTCAGTACGGCATAGCCATGGGGGAACACTGTTTCCGGCACTACCTGTTTTACTTTGGCCATGGCTTCCACATTGTTGATACCGCCGAGGCCAATATGATCAGCCGCCACATTCGTTACCACAGCCACTTCACAATTTTGAAAAGCCAACCCTGATTTTAAAATACCGCCTCTTGCACATTCCAATACCGCAAAATCAACCGTTGGATCTTTTAATACAAAAGTGGAACTGATTGGCCCGGTGCAATCACCCTTCATCATCAGCTGGTTTTGAATATACACTCCATCGCTGGTGGTGTAGCCTACTTTTTTACCGGAGCTTTTGGCAATATGTGCGGTGAGCCTGGTTGTGGTTGTTTTTCCATTGGTGCCTGTTATGGCAATAATGGGGATCCTTCCTGCGCTGCCTCTTGGAAACAGCATATCCACCACCGGCTCCGCCACATTTCTTGGCAGCCCTTCTGATGGATCAATATGCATACGGAAACCAGGCGCTGCATTTACTTCTAATATCGCCCCGCCATTTTCGGCTACTGGTGTACGCAGGTCCATTGCCATTACATCTATACCACAGATATCAAGACCGATGATTTTGGCAATTCGCTCAAACATGAACACATTCGCCGGATGCACTTCATCCGTTACATCAGTAGAGGTGCCACCAGTAGAAAGATTGGCTGTTGGTTTCAGCATCACTCTTTCACCTTTAGCAGGAATGGTTTCCAATGTAATGTTCTCATCGTCCAGCATTTTTTGGGTAAACTGGTCAATGGTTATTTGCGTAAGCACTTTTTCATGGCCAAAACCACGGCGGGGGTCTTTATTGGTTTCTTCTATCAGCCATTGAATATTGTGTTCGCCATCACCCACTATGGATGCAGGCGTGCGAAGGGCAGCACAGATAAATTTATTATTGATCACCAGGCAGCGGAAATCAAAACCCGTAATAAAGCGTTCAATGATAACATTGCGGCCATACACTTTAGCTGCTTCAAAAGCTGTAAGGGCCTGTTCCCGGTTAATGATATTAGTGGTGTTGCCTTTTCCATGGTTACCATCAATCGGTTTTATTACCAATGGGTAGCCGAATTTTTCAATGGCCTCATCCAGCCCTGCTTCCGTTCTTATCACTGTACCTCTTGGCACCGGAATTTCTGCAGCTTCTAACAGCAGCTTTGTTTCTTCTTTATCACAGGCAATATCCACCGCAATATTAGAAGTGGTGGAAGCAATAGTAGCCCGTATTCTTTTTTGATTTACCCCATAACCTAACTGTACCAGGCTATGTTTATTCAACCGGATATATGGAATTCCTCTTTTTGCAGCTTCTTCTACAATGCAGCCGGTAGAAGGGCCCAGCCTTGTGTCTTCTCTTATCTCACGCATCTGCTGAATATCTGTTGCCAGGTCATATTCGGTATTATCAATTAATGCCTGTGCTATCCTTACAGCCGCTCTGGCTGCATACAATCCTGCATCTTCTTCCATATAACTAAATACAACATAGTATACCCCTTCCTTTTCGCCATCAGGGGTCCGGGTTCTGCCAAATCCTGTATCCATTCCCGCCAGTGTTTGTATTTCCAGTGCAATATGTTCTATCACATGGCCCATCCATGTGCCTTCATCCACCCGTTTGAAGAAGCCACCCCGAACGGATTCACTGCACCGGTGTTCTATCATAGTGGGAAACATGGCTTCCAGTCTTTCTCTAAAACCGGGAATCGTATTGGTGGGACGTTGCTCCAGTTCTTCCAGGTCCAGTTTCATCTGTATCAGTTTGGTACGGCGCACACTCCAGTAATTGGGGCCTTTCAGCACTTTGATCTCAAGTATTTTCATAAACAGAGCATTTAAATTTCAATATAGTTTTTTTTGCTCTGGTGGCCAATTTTTCAATTCTTTTTTGTCTGATAAATTGTGTAAATTGGTTCTTTATTCCAATTATGCTCTCTCTGATAAGTAGTGGATAAATTAAAAACGATCCATGAAAAAGATTTTCTTTGCCTATTCGGATAATGCCAGGGATGTGGAGCTCTACCGGGAGTTCAGTAAACACTTCAAAAGCTATGCCCGGAACGGAATGCTGATGCTCATCGATAAAGATGAATTATTCAGGCAATCCGGGGATACAGCCAAAGCCGCACAATTTTTACAGGAATCTGATATTGCGGTCCCCCTGCTCAGCGTGGACTATCTCGACAGCGACCAGTGTATTAAACTGATTGATACCGCTGTAGCCGCCAATAAAACCATCATCCCTGTATTACTGAGGGATTGTAATTATGACAGCAATGATCAATTAAAAGCGCTTGCAAATAACCTGCTGCCGGAAGATAAGCAGTCCGTAACGGAGCATGATAATAAAGCAGGCGGGCTGGATGAAGTATTTGCTTCTATGGCCAAACGGGTACAGGGAGTGGTGTTTAAAGAACTGGAATCGGTAGTGATCAAACCAGGCCCCAAATTATTTTACTATATCCTGTCCGGGATACTGCTGCTGCTGGGCGGACTGGCCGCATCGTATTGTAAGAGCCAATGGGGTGATTGGCGGCTGTCGGCCGGTATCTTTCTTTTGTTCCTGATCATCGCTCTTTTTGCTCTGAGAAATGCAGTATTTCCCACTAAATTTAATATTGGTTAAATCATTTTTATGGAAAGCGCCACTAAAAATCTTGAGTTGATCGATAAATTTATCGAAAACCAGCGCAAAGCCAGGATATGGACGATAATCAGTGTGATAATATTTGTTGTTATGGCTGTCATAGTACTTATTTACAGTAAACAACTGGCGGAAACAAAGGTAAAACTGACCCAATCAGAACTGGAACTGCAAAAGGCCAACGAAAAACTGGAGACGCAAAACAGGGAACTGGATTCGTTGAACAATATTCTTGCACAACGGAGTGATTCAGTGGAAACAATAAATACCGGGCTTGCGCTTAACCTGGATAAGAATAAAATAGAAGCTGATTCAGTCAGGAACCTGAAAGATACGCTTACCGTATTACTCAATACCACCCTGCAGCAGTATATAAATGATAACGCACTGGCCACCGAAAAAATAAATGAATTGTACCAGCAGGCTTTTCCCGGATCTGCTAAAAATCCTTCATGGAATATTACACAGCAGATCATTAAAACAAATGTGATTAAAGAAGATCAGGATATTGTACCCGTTATTGCTGTCCGTTATATGGAACAGTACAAGGATATTGCGTTTGATCTGGCCAGGCGTTTAGAAAGCAGGGATAGTAAAATAGAAGCTCCCGCACAGGTAAAAGGCGGCAATTTTAATCCCCTGGTAAAATATTTCAGCGAAGCAGATAAAAAGGCTGCCGAAAAACTGGCCGGCAAACTGAATAACCTCTATAAAGAAAAAATAAGTCAGCCATTCGAAGCACAACAGGTGGATATTACCATGCCGGCCCGTCATTTTGAGATATGGATCGGGAAATATAAAAAAAAGAACTATACGACTGTCTGGCCACAGGGCGTAAAAAGAATAAACTGATTACGGACAGTTTGTACTGCTATTTATATCGCGAGATAATCCACGCTTCAGTAATGTCTCACCCGCCAGCTCAATGTCATTTAGTTAAGGAATCGAGTAATCATAACTTAAGGACTTGCCCCAGCGGGGCAAAATGTCGGTAACTCGGGGTGAAACCCGGAGAATAAGATATAAAAGGTACACCGAACCCCAGAGGGGTTCAACAGCGAAACAGCGAATATGCGAATGAACTAAATAGCATCACCCTCAAAGGATGAAATTAGTGCGCCTTTTATTTCTTAACTAAATGACATTGCCCGCCAGCTACCGGGTTTGAAACACAATAGATACATAAGAATTTAACATCGCTGTGTTTTAATCTATTGCTTTCTATGTCCAAACTGTAGCGGCCTGCCTGCAGGACTCTGTGAGCAGGCAGGTGTGGTTCATCTTCATAATAATAACCCTGCTTTATTGAAACTAAAACACTACCTCCGATTCTGCATCCTTCCTTCTTTTAGCACGCTAATCCCCGCTCATTCCGTATTTTTAGTAAAATTAAATGCACACATGAATTCACGCCGTTCATTCATAAATAAAGCGGGGGTATTTTCTGCCACTGCATTACTCAGCGCCCTGACACAACCTGCGTGGAGCCGTAATTTGGAAAAAGCCCTCCGTAACGCAGAAGGAATTTCACCTGATGGTCTCGCATCAGAAGAAGATTTCTGGTATTATATACAACAGGCTTTTACCGGTTCCCCCAGCCTGATCAACCTGAATAACGGAGGTGTAAGCCCCGCCCCCAAAACAGTGCAGGATGCTATGAAGCGCTATTATGATTATTGTAATGAAGCCCCCAGTTACTATATGTGGCGGGAATTGGATAAAGGCCGGGAACCATTACGAAAAAACCTGGCCAGGCTGGCCGGCTGCTCGCCTGAAGAAATTGCCATGAACCGCAATGCATCTGAAGGATTGGAAACAATCATTTTTGGATTGCAATTAAAAGCCGGCGATGAAGTGGTGGCAGCCAAACAGGATTATCCGAATGTCATCAATGCGTATAAGCAAAGGGAACTAAGGGATGGAATAAAAATAGTGTGGATCAATTTGGAATTGCCCAGCGAAGATGAAAATTACCTGGTACAGCAATACGTGAATGCCTTCACTTCCAAAACAAAAGTGGTAAACGTAACGCATATCATCAACTGGAACGGGCAGATATTACCGGTAAAAAAAATTGCCGCCGAAGCGCATAAGAGGGGTATTGAAGTGGTGGTGGATGGCGCCCACAGTTTCATGCATTTTGATTTTAAAGTACCGGACCTGGGGGGAGATTATTTTGCCACCAGCCTGCATAAATGGATGTATGCACCGATAGGCAGCGGTATGTTGTATGTAAAGAAAGATAAAATTAAAAACATCTACCCCTTGTTTGCCACCAACGATAATCCATTGAAGGATGATATCAGAAAGTTTGAAAACCTCGGCACAAGGCCTTTTTTTATTGAGCAGGCAATTGGTAAAGCCATAGAGTTTCATGAAATGATTGGCAGCGAACGAAAAGAAAAAAGACTGCATTACCTGAAGAACTACTGGATAGAAAAGGTGAAACACCTGCCTGCCATAAAAATAAACACATCTTTGCACCCACACTGGGGATGTGCCATTGGTAATGTGGGTTTTGAAGGAAAGAAAACAGCCGACCTCGACAGTTTTTTATTAGACAAATACAAAGTGCATGTAGTGGGTATTGAATGGGAAAATATTCATGGCATCCGTGTTACACCCAATGTATACACCACCACCAAAAACCTGGATACACTCGTAGAAGGCATAACGGCATTTGTACGGGAATTAAAAATTAATAATTAATAATTAAAAATTAGCAAGGTCGCTTCAGTTAGTAAATGTCCTGACAAAATCAGCAGCTGTGTAGCCTCTCTGAATGGAAGACATAGAGCATTTGTAAGAAAAATAAGCACTGGAGAATTATTAATTATTAATTAATAATTCTTAATTAGTAAAACATGCACACACCCCTGACTAACCGAAAAATAAATCTGCTGCAGGCTACATCTATCAATATGATAGATATGGTGGGCATCGGCCCCTTTGTGGTTATGCCATTTGTGGTTAGCCAATTCAATAGTGGTTTATTCATCTGGGCCTGGATATTCGGGGCCTTTACTGCTTTTTTAGATGCCATGACATGGAGCGAACTCGGGGCCAAGTACCCATTGGCAGGTGGCACCTATAATTTTCACCGCATCGCTTTCGGAGAAAAAGGCGGCAGGCTGATGAGTTTTTTATTTGTGTGGCAAACATCCATACAGGCGCCATTGGTGGTGGCCTCTGCGGCTATTGGGTTTGCACAATACCTTACTTATATTGTGCCATTGGAAGACTGGCAGCAGAAAATGGTATCCGGCGGATTGGTGATACTTGTTTTTTTGATGCTCTACCGTAAAATAGAAACCATCGGCAAAATCTCTGTGGTGATGGGAAGTATTGTGGTACTAACAATCATCTGGATCATCATCAGCGGACTTTCACATCAGCAGCAAAGCATTAAATTATTACCTGCCGCCAATGAATCTTTCTTTTCCTGTGCATTTTGGGCAGCTATCGGCCATGCCTCTGTAAAAACGGTGTATGCTTACCTGGGATATTATAATGTTTGTCACCTGGGTGGAGAAATAAAAAACCCCGGCACCAATATTCCCCGCAGTATTTTTATTTCCATTACAGGTATTTCAACTTTGTACCTGCTCATGAATATTAGTGTAATGGGGGTGATGCCCTGGCAATCGGTGAAGGCGGGAGATAGATACCTGGTTAGTTCATTTATGGAACAGCTGTATGGCCACCAGGCTGGAATAATAGTAACGGTTTTGATTCTTTGTATTGCTTTCTCTTCCTTATTTGCGGTGGTGTTGGGTTATTCCCGTGTGCCTTATGCAGCTGCGGTAGATGGAAATTTCTTTAAACCATTTGCCAAATTGCACCCTGCCAAAAACTTTCCATATATATCATTGATCGTATTATGCGCCCTGGGGTTTATTTTCAGCCTGTTTATGCGCCTGGGTGATGTGATCAGCTCCATATTGGCCATGCGTATAATGGTACAGTTCATCGGGCAGGGCGTGGGTGTATCGTTGCTGCGACAAAAGTTTGGAACAAAAGAACTCCCTTTCAAAATGTGGTTGTTTCCCCTCCCGGTTATACTATCTGTTTGTATCTGGATATTCCTGTTCATATCCACTGGCTGGTTTGCATTATGGGGCAGTTTGATTGCACTGGTGGGGGTGGGGGTGTTTTTTTGGGTAAAGAGAAATGAATCAGTACATGCTTCATAGCCATCATCATCTTCAATAAGGATAGTAAAGGGCTGTACCATGTATGCCTTAACAGGCCTGCCGTTTCTCCTGGCAGGATTCCAGCGGGGCATCAGGTGCATCACCCGCATGCATTCGCTGTCTAATACCGGGTGTATGCTGTTTTTGATTTCAAAACAACAGAGCTGCCCGTCGCGTTGTATCTGTATAGATACCTGCATGGTGGCTTTGAAAAATCCGTTGATGGAATCTGTGAAAGATGGAGGTGTTTTAAAATTGTCTTCATAGAATTTAAGTAAGGAGCCTGGTTTGCCCGGGAACTGAGGCCCCTGATAGTTAATTCCGCAAAAGATAATAGCAGTTAG
This sequence comes from Chitinophagaceae bacterium, assembly GCA_031441485.1. GTDB lineage: Bacteria > Bacteroidota > Bacteroidia > Chitinophagales > Chitinophagaceae > JJ008. The sequence goes on along the minus strand of JANOEQ010000024.1, from coordinate 32,310 downwards.
TTGTTTTGCAGTATCATCTTTCTGGCCAAAGCTGCAATTGGATAAAATAAGCAGTGCTGTCAAACTGTAAAATTTTCTCATATTGATTAGATGGCAGCTAAACAAAAATCCATAAACAGCCAATACGATATATAGAGAATCGGACGGACTAACGGTTAAATTTCCACATTTCCACATTTACCACATTTCCACAATGCCCTCCATTATTTTTCTATTACATTTGTCCCTAATCAAATCCCAATGAATGAGTAATCCGAAAGGAAAACTGATTGCGATAGGCGGTGCCGAACACAAAGGAAATGAGCTGGAAACAGACGGGCTTCACCGTAATAATCTCAATTTTTTTGAACTGGGTATTCTCCGCCGGGTGGTGGAAGAGGCTGGCGGCACGGCAGCCCGTATAGAAGTTATTACCACAGCTTCTATGATTCCGTATGAAGTAGGGGAGAATTATCTTGATGCATTTGGTAAAATTGGCTGTACCAATATCGGCCTTATGCATATCCGTACCCGTCAGGACGCCATGAACCAGGAGTACATAGATCGTATACGGCAATGTGATGCAGTGATGTTCACCGGCGGCAACCAACTGCGCCTCAGTGCTACCGACGGAGGCACCGAATTTCTCACCATCCTGAAAAAAAGATATAAAGAAGAAAATTTCCTGATAGCGGGGACCAGCGCCGGTGCTATGGCTATGAGTAATACCATGATCTATGAGGGCAATGCAGCCAGGGCACATTTAAAAGGAGAAGTGAAGATTACAACCGGCCTTGGCTTTCTCAAATCTGTAATAATCGATTCGCATTTTGAAAAAAGAGGCCGGTTTGGAAGGCTGGCACAAGCGGTGGCCACCAACCCCGGTTGTATAGGCATTGGACTGGGAGAAGATACCGGTATGCTTATTACAGATGGAAATAAAATGGAAGCCATTGGCAGTGGATTAGTGGTAATAATAGACGGACACGATATCCTGCATTCCAATATTGCAGATATACCCGATGGAAATCCCATCAGCATCGAAAACCTGAAAGTGCATTTCTGCGAAAAAGGCAATGGCTACCTGGTAAAAGAACGGAAATACCTGCCCGAAGCCAGTGATGGATCGGTGATAAAGAAGCAGGTGGATGTGGAGTGAAAGATTAGCTGATTTGGAGATGAAATGATTTGAAGATGAAATGCAACGCTGCCTTTGCGGGTAACATCTTTTCCGTATAAAGCTGACTTTCGGGTTAGCTTTTGTATTTTTATATATAATAACAGATTGATATGAAGAAGCTTTTATTTGTCCTGGCCACCTTGTTGCTTTCCTGTGCTTTTGCTCCCCAAAAGAAAACGAAAGTCATTTTCTTTGGAGATTCTATTACTGAGCTGGGGGTGAAAAGGGATAAATATGTGGGCTATATTATCAGGATGGACAGTATGCTGAAAGGTGAAAAGAAAGATGGACAGTATGAATTGACCGGCTCCGGCATCAGCGCCAATAAAGTATATGATCTTTATCTGCGGCTGGAAGATGATGTGCTGAGCAAAAACCCCGATGTGGTGGTGATATATGTGGGGGTAAACGATGTGTGGCATAAAACATTGTTAGGTACCGGTACAGACGCGGATAAGTTTGAAAAATTTTACCAGGCCATTATCAAAAAATTAAAAGACCGGGATATCAAAGTGATTCTTTGTACACCGGCAGTAGTGGGAGAAAAGACAGATATGAGCAATCCGTTGGATGGTGACCTGAACAGGTATAGTAATATTATCCGTAACCTGGCAAAGAATAATAACCTGCCGCTGGTAGACCTTCGCCAAAAATTTCAGGAATACCTGAAAGCAAACAACCCGGAGAACAAAGAGAAAGAAGTGCTTACTTACGACAGGGTGCATATGAATAATAAAGGCAACCAGTTGCTGGCAGATGAAATGTGGAAAGCGATAAAAGCATTATAATAAATAATTATAACAACCCCTTATCCGACTCCCATTTGCGGGAAGACCGGCCTTCCTGAATGATAACAGGATAGTGCTTATCCGCTGCCCATTTCAACATTCTTTTCCGGAGCAGCTTAGGATAAAAATGTTTGACGATATTTTTTCTGTTGCCAATCACTTTTACTAGCCCGATCTTACTAAGCACATCATAGCTGGCTGCGGCACAGCGCATGCCAAATACGGCATAGTCATACGGTGTTTTGCGGGAAAAACTGTCGATGATATGTTCCAGCAGCCGGAGTTGTGAAGCAGATACAGGTATTGTAATGCTCATGCATTTGGTAGCCGCAGTATCCCACCCAATGGATGAGTTTGTATAAAAACCGCCGGTAGGTTTTTTATTTTGCGGAAACAAGGGACAATTACCCGGTAAAAAATCAAGCACCCTTCCACCAGCTTCAATATTTACATGCCCGCCTTTTAGTCCCCCAAAATGTTTGGCTTCAGAAGTAGAATAACCCTTTGCCGGTTTGGAGCCATAGAGGAAATTAACCCTGATACTGTTCTGGCAGAAAGAAGATTGGAAAACACAGATCCATATAACAGCTATCATTATTTTCATGCAACTAATTTAGGCAAAACCTGCAATTTGCCCGCCGAACACCATCACCTGTTCGTGGTATTTTCTGCCGTTGCTCAACCTGTTGCTGCCTCACCTTGGTATTCCTATATCAATACACAGCGGCTGATATAATTTGCAACTGATAAAAAACCTTATTCCAAACAAACTATTAAGTATGAAACCTATTACTAAGAAAACAATGACAAAAATTGTGGCTGTTACCACTGCCGTTATGTGCATTCAGTGGCAACCACTTATGCGGGATGATAAAGCCGGGTCTCCTGCAATTACGGCAGTTAAAAAAGCCGCCCCTCCCTCTATTGAATTAATAAATATTAAGCCGGTAGATGCTGCCAATAACCTGTTTTTTCTGGCCTGTGCACCAAGAACATCAGGGGAAAAACCAACTGGGCAGTTGAGTGCCAGTTTCAAAATCAAAAACAAAGAGAGTAAACCCATTGCCCTTACCAATATTACGTACACATATTCCAGCAACGGAAAGGAGGTGGTAAAGATCATGATGCTGGATATAGATTCAGCAAGTTTAAAAAAGATAACTATACCTGCGGGTGGATCATATTCCTGGCAAAACAGCCGGAGTTATCATAAAATAGAAAATGCGCTTTTATTCGACAGCCCTTATCCTTCCAGCATAAATATCCGTCTCAGTTTCGAAGGCTTTAATGAGCCTTTTATCATTACCCGCTCTTTAAAAAGCTATACAAACCTTGAAGCAGGCGGGGCTTATTCTTTTCCCGGAAAAGAGTCCGACCTGCGGATAGGGGAGTATTGGTATTCCTACGGAGGCCATGGCGGTGGTTCACAGTTTTACGCTTATGATTTTAAAGCTATCGGTTGGGACTATGAAAAGAAAGAATGGTCCGGTACATTTCCCGGGAAAGATGGTTCTAAAAATGAAAATTACAGGGCTTATGGTAAATCTATTTTGGCTATTGCCGATGGAGTGGTGGTGGACTTTAAAGACGGTGTTGCAGAAAACAAAGGTGATGCAGGTGGGGGAAGCGGTGGTGGCAACTGGTTCAAAATAAATAATGGAAAAGAAACTGTTTGTTACTTCCACATGCAGCCGGGTTCATTGACCAAAAGTTTTATGAAAAAAGGGGCCAGCGTAAAAAAAGGAGATGTGATTGGATTATTGGGCAATGCAGGCAGTTCCAGTGAGCCGCATGGGCATGTACAAATAATAGAAGATGCGGATGCTGACGGGGATGGGGATACAAGGCCATTGAATTTTACAGGTATTTATATTATTGATAAAGATGCGTTAAGTGAGCCGGACCCTAACGCCGCCTGGCAGAAAGTAGTAAAGCAGGGACTTCCATTCCAGGAAGGACGCAGGTGTATGATATGGCCTTCGGCAAAAAAACCCTGCTGGTATCCCGGTGGCAAGAGTGAAATAGCAAAGCATGGTATAGCAGAAAATAAATACCAGGAGGAGTTTTCTAAAATATGGGGATGCGGCTATTATCCTGTATGGGTGGATGCGTATGATGTGGCAGGCAAAACATTTTTTAATACCATCTTCCGGTACAACTCAAATAACTACGCGGTGGAAGTTCGTCATGATATGACGAAAGAAAGTTACCAGCAGGAATATAATACCTGGGTAAAAGAAAAGGGATATCGCCTGCAGCAAATAGATAACTATAACGATGCAGGTAAATTAAAGTTTGCCGCCATCTTTATTAAAAAACCGGGACAACCGCAGGCGCAACCGGCCTATCATGCACAATCACCGGAAGAGCACCAGGTATTATTTGATAAATACACCGGCGATGGCTATGTGCCGGTAAATGTATCTGTGGTATCGGTGGGGGGTAAAAAATATTACTCGGCCTTCTATGAAAAAAGAAATGTGGGAGGAAGTGTATTAAAGAGTTCACTAAGCCAGCAGGAATACCAGGACAAGTTTGATGAGATGAAAGGTAAGAACTGGGAGCAGGTGTATATCAATGCATATCACCACGACGGACAAACGAGATTTTCTGTTATCTGGTATGAAAAATCCGGTTACAGTTCTTACAGCGCCACCCGCAAATCAGACAGCGGCAGTTACCAGGATAAATGGGAAGATAATACTGCTAACGGATTGCTTACCCGTTGTGTTACCGGTTATGATGAAGGCGGTAAGCATTGGTTTGCGGCGGAGTGGGCGAAGTAAGAGTGTAGGTGTTGAATACGGTTGTTGCCGTAGTGATAATAGTTAAATAATATTTTACATTTAATGGCTGGTATTTAATCTTCAACTGTTCGATTAGATTCCAGCTATTATTTTTTGTATCATCGGTTAATGCCGTCCGGATTATTTGGCCAGTACTTTGCCAGCATACCCCGATTAATGCAGGTATTCCAATTTTGCAGAACAGGTGATCTGCTCTTTAGCTTATTTTCCCTGCCGTTGCTCAATTAGCCGCTTCCTTACCTCAGTTTTTAGCTGCGGTTATCATTTTCGGCTCATAATTTGAAAGAAGATATTGAAAGGGGTGCCGGTATAACACAAAACTGGCTGGCACCATCTCTTTAGAAAAGCAATTTTAAAACTCCCTGCTATGATTGAATTGAGTGCCCCGGCTTTCGGATGGGGCTGTTGGTGATCTTTTTGATTGTGCATAATACTTGATCCGCTGGGTGGCTTTGCATTTTACTCAGAACTTAGTGTGGCGATGTCAGATACCTGTTGTATCATAGGGCTACAGGTGTCAATGGGTCAAAAAGGTAAACTAATATTTTTTCCTGTCGAATAATTACGTTATGAAAAAAATTTTGATTGTTATTTTGCTGTTTTTTAATTTGTCTGCCAATGCAGCTATACGATACGTAACACCATCAGGTGGTTTAGTGGTGGCAGATGGTACCAGTTGGGCAACTGCTTTTCCGGGAATATCATTACAAATCGCCATTTCATCTTCCATAGCCGGAGATGAAGTGTGGGTGATGTCCGGTACTTATGTAACCACACCCACCAACAACAGAAACATTTACTTCAGCATGCAAAATGGCGTAGCTGTCTATGGAAGTTTTGCCGGTACCGAAGTGCTTTTGTCTCAAAGAAATTTTTCCTGCGGCTTTACATCAATATTAAGTGCAGAGATTGGATTGCCCGGAAATGCAGATAACAGTTACCATGTAATTAGTAACAGCAGCTTAAACAATACAGCAATATTAGATGGTTTTACCATTAGTGGCGCCAATGCCAATTTTGATCTGTTAGGTAATGACAGCAGAAGCCTGGGCGGCGGAATGCTTAACAATGCAGCGAATGGCGGCACCTGCAGCCCCACTATAAGAAATTGTCTGTTTAGAAATAATACTGCAGTGTTTGGTGGTGGTATTTTCGACCACGGACAAAATGGTGGCAATGCCAGCCCGGTAATTACCAATTGCATATTTGCATTTAATACTGCTACCGGTGGTGGCGGGGGTATTGATAATTTCGGATATAACGGTAATGCAAGTCCTCTCATTACAAATTCAATTTTTTACAGTAATACGGCAACAGACAGGGCAGGAGCTATGTACTGCTGGGGTGGTGGCAATGGTAATGCAAGCCCCGTGATTTTAAATTCTGTTTTTGTAAACAATTCTTCGGTGGATGGTGGTGGGTTGGTCTGCGACCGTACTAATTTCGCTGCTGGTAGTTCTGGTACAGCTACCCCTGTTGTTCGCAATAGTATTTTCCGGGGAAATACCGCTTCCGGTACAGGTCCGCAGTTTTATACCTTAGGCGGTGCTGGTTTTGCCGCTACGTATACTGCGATTGATATATCAAACCAAAACCCTCCGCATAGTATTACGGGCCCGGGAACAGGAAATATTTTTACGGCTCCCGCTTTTGTAAATATTGCCGATGCTGACGGCACAGATAATTGCTGGCTGACAACGGATGATGGCCTGCAGTTACAAATTGGCTCCGTTGGTATTGATGCTGGTGATAATACCGGTGTGCCATTGTTTGATATAAGAAATTACAACAGGATAAACAATGCTGTGGTGGATATGGGAGCTTATGAACTGCCTCCCTGTATCGCCCCCTCTATAACAATGCAACCCGTTTCGGTTATTGCCTGCCCCGGTGCTGTTGTTAACTTAACCGTAGTAGCTTCTGGTGATAGTTTAAATTATGCATGGATGAAGGGTGTCATTACAACAGGTGTCGTATTACCAGTGTTTGCTATAGCTGCAGCAACAGCAGCTGATACAGGTTCTTATCAGTGTGTAGTAACGGGACGCTGCGGAACTGTTGCCAGCAATATTGTAACCGTTTCTTTCCCTCTTGTCTACCCCTCCGGCACATGGTTGGGTATTACAGATAACTGGGCAACTGCCTCTAACTGGAGTAGTGGTACAGTGCCAACAGGATGTACTGATGTAATCATCAACAGCGGTACCCCGTTTATGCCTGTTCTTTCTGCGAATGGTATTTGCCATACACTTACATTGAACAATGGAGCCAGTGTGCAGGTAAACAGTAATGTTCAGCTAGTCATTACCGGGCAGTGATTACTTCCTTTGACAGCAGGAAAACTTCCTGCTGATCCATAACTATCAGGGCTGTGTTTTGTTTAAAGGAAGAAATATCAACAGTGTAGTTAGATAACTGCCACGAGATAATAATTTTTTTTCCCTTTTTGCACCAGCAGATATTTATTGTGCAGTAAAACCGAGGTGTGAATTTTATAATCAATTCCTTCCACTTTTTTTCTGTTGATGCTTATACCGCCCCCCTGCACCAGCTTTCTGGCTTCGCCTTTACTTGGGACAATACCTGCTTCTGCGAGGAAAGAAACAATATCAATATCCTTATCTAAAATTTGTTTAGGTATGTCAATCAAAACAATACCCTCCATTGCTTCCAGATCTTCCACACTCAGGCTTTCAGCCGATGCTGACTGACCTGCAAAGAGTTTTTCGGTTGTCGCCATTGCTTCTGCAAGGGCAGTATCTCCATGTACAAACTTTGTTACCTCCTCTGCCAGCTTTTTTTGAAGTAATCTTTTACCCGCATCTTTTTTATGCTCTTCAAGAATGGCGTTTATGTCAGGTTGATTTAAAAAAGTGAAAATTTTTATCCATTTTTCCGCATCCGCATCACTGGCATTTAACCAGAACTGATAAAATTGATACGGTGTTGTTCTCACAGGATCCAGCCACACATTCCCGCTTTCTGTTTTGCCAAATTTGCCGCCATCCGCTTTCGTTATCAGCGGACAGGTAAAGGCAAAACCTTCTCCCCGGAGTTTCTTTCTGATTAATTCAGCACCGGCAGTAATGTTTCCCCACTGGTCGGAGCCGCCCATTTGTATTTTGCACTGTTGATGCTGGTACAACCACATAAAATCATAAGCCTGCATCAGGATATAGTTGAATTCAGTAAAAGAAATATCCTGGTTCTGCGCCATTCTGTCTTTAATAAAGCCTTTGCTTAAAAGATAACTGACGGTCAGGTATTTTCCGGCATCCCGCAAAAACTCAATCGTGGACATCTCCTTAAACCAATCAGCATTATTAACGAGTATGGCAGCATTACTGCCGGATTGGAAATCGAGAAATTGGCTCAGTTGCCGGCGGATACAATCCACATTATGGTTAACTTCTTCCTCCGTCAATAATTTTCTTTCCTCTTTTTTCCCCGAAGGATCGCCGATAAGGCCGGTAGCACCGCCTACTAAAGCAATGGGTTTATGACCCGCTTTTTGCAGATGCACCAATAATAATATAGGAACCAGGCTGCCAATATGCAGGCTGTCGGCCGTAGGATCGAAGCCAATATAAGCGGAAGTCATCTCTTTGTTCAACTGTTCCTCCGTTCCGGGCATGATGTCCTGGATCATCCCCCTCCATCGTAATTCTTCTATCAAATTCATTTTGTAAGTCAATGGTTTTCAATTAATAGTTATAGGTTCTCTTCAAAAAGTGCTGCAAAAATAAGGCAGATTTAACTTAGCCGCTATCAAATGCAATATTTTGCTAATCAATTCGTTTTCAATTATTAGTCTTTTTGCTCCACAAACCTATGATTTTACAAGCCTAAAGACTAATTTTACAAGCATTACGTACCTTACCAGAAGACTAAACTATTCCATTGCTTATTAGAAAATTCAATGCATGAAAACGAACCGCTTATACCTGTCCCTGCTATTTTCTTTATTTTTTATTTCCGCTCAGGCACAATTCCGAAAATATTCTAACGAATTTTTGAATATTGGCGCAGGGGCCCGGGGCTTGGCAATGGGCAGCGCACAGGTGGCATCAGTAAATGATGGTACCGCCGGATACTGGAACCCTGCCGGACTAGCCGGTATTAAAGATTACCCGCAGGTAAACCTGATGCATGCTGAGTACTTTGCCGGTATTGGCAAATACGATTATGTAAGCGTTGCATTTCCCACTGCCAATAATAAAAGAACAATCGGTATCACCGGCCTTCGTTTTGCCGTGGATGATATTATGAATACCCTGTTCCTGGTAGAACCTGATGGCTCTATCAATTATAACAATATCCAGGCTTTTTCTTCAGCCGATTATGCCTTTATTTTTTCGTTTGCGCAAAAAATTAAGGATACAGAAAAGAAGAAGGTCAACTTCGGGCTGAATGCAAAAGTAATTCATAGAAATGTGGGCAAATTTGCAAAAGCCTGGGGCTTTGGGCTGGATGCCGGATTACAGATACAGGGCAAACACTGGAGGTTTGGAGTTGCCGGCCGCGATATCACCACCACTTTCAATGCATGGTCATTTAGCTTTACCGAAAAAGAAAAGGAAGTATTATACCTCACAAAAAATGAAATACCGGTAAAGTCCACTGAGCTTACAGCGCCAAGGCTGGTGCTGGGAATTGGACATGAGTTTAAACTGGGGCAAAAATCAAGCCTGCTGGCAGAAGCGAATCTGGATGTTACGTTTGATGGTCAGCGTAATACACTTATCAGTGCCAATCCTGTAAGCGCCGATCCGAAGCTGGGACTTGAACTGAACATCAACAATGTATTTTTCCTCCGCGGAGGCATTAATAATTTCCAGCGGGCACTGGCAGATGGCGATACGCTGAACCAGAAGAAGGTCTGGATTTATCAGCCCGGCGGGGGAGCCGGTTTTCGGATAGGCAATGTGACGATTGATTATGCCTTCACCAATCTTGCCAACCAGTCAAATCCATTATTCACCCATGTGTTTTCACTCAGCCTGAACATGGTGGGAAATAAAAACAAGAACCAATAAACCACACTGTACCTGATAAAATATTGATACAATGAAAAAACTTTTACTTCCATTATTGCTTTTTTCTGTGCTGCAGGCCCAGTCACAGACCTATAATAACGAATGGATAAATTACAACCAGACCTATTATAAATTCAAAGTGGGCGCTACAGCACTTTATCGTATCAGCCAGCCCAGCCTCGTAAGCATAGGCATCGCCGCCACTCCTGCAGAAAGATTCCAGTTGTGGAGAAACGGAAAGGAAGTGCCGCTGTATACAACAATGGCAACAGGAGTGATGGGTGCCGCAGATTATATTGAATTTTGGGGAGAGATAAATGACGGAAAACCCGACAAAGAATTGTACAGGGTAGCCGATCATCAACTCAATAGTAAATGGAGTTTGGAAACTGATACGGCAGCCTATTTTTTAACGATTACCCCTTCCGGGGGTAATTTACGTTTTGCTCCTGTAGCGTTTACCTTACCAAGCGTACTGCCGGCAGAGCCCTATTTTATTCATACAGAGGGAGCTTATTATAAGGAAAAGATCAATGCTGGCTATGCGGCCGTGGTGGGAGAATATGTGTATTCCTCAGCCTACGACCAGGGTGAGGGATGGACGACCAGTGATATCGGTACTGGTGTTACCAAACCACAAGTCTTTGTTGGCCTGTACCCCTACATCGGTGCGGATGCCCCTGTACCTGTATTAAAAACCAGTGCCGTGGGCAATGCGCTGAACCCGCGTGATTTCCAGATAAAAGTAAATGGCACAGAAGTGTTGGTACAGCCATTGAATTTTTTCGATTATATCAGGGCAGAAGTACCGCTTACTGTTTCGCAGCTGAGTGTTCTTACAGTTAGTGTGGATATAAAGAACCTGTGTGTACTTCCCAACGACAGGATGGTGGTGGCACAAACCGAAGTGGTATATGCCCGTCAGTTCAGCTTTGGTGGGGCGAGCAGTTTTTCATTTGAACTGCCGGCCAATGCAGCGGGTAATTACCTGGAGATAATAAACTTCAATTTTGGAGGCACCAGCCCGGTGTTATATGATATCACCAATGGTAAAAGATATATCTGTGATATCAGTGCATCGCCAATGATAAAAGTGGAATTGGCCCCTTCTTCTGTTGCAAGAAAATTACTACTTGTAAGCCAGGCCCCCGGTTTCCCAAAAGACATTACCGTATTTCAGCAAAAGAATTTTATAAACTATGCATTACCTGCCAACCAGGGTAATTATCTTATTATATCCCATCCGGCCTTAACGACAGGTGCCGGTGGAACAGATCCTGTGAATGAATACAAAATCTACCGCAGTTCCGCCACTGGTGGCAGCCATACAGCAAAAATATATATGGTGGATGATGTGATAGACCAGTTTGGTTTTGGAATAAAAAAGAACCCGGGCGGAGTGCGCAATTTTATCCGCTGGGCCCGTAATACCTATACCTCTCCGGTAAAAAATGTACTGCTGTTAGGCAAAGGCCTTACCTATACCCAGCAAAGGGCTTATGAAAGCAATCCTGATATAGACAGGCTTTCTTTTGTTCCCACGTTTGGTTTGCCGGCTTCAGATAATTTAATGGCAACCGATCCCGGTGAAGATGGAATTCCTAAAGTTTCTATCGGACGGATCTCTGCCATCAATGGTGATGAAGTGGCAATTTATTTGGCAAAATTGAAACAGTATGAACAGCAACAGGCATTTTCATCCCCGCTTATAGCTGATAAGGCCTGGACAAAAAATGTGGTGCATGTGGTGGGGGCAAGTGATGGGGCACTGGGAGCAATACTACAGGCCGATATGGATAATTATAAACATATAATTGGTGATACACTTTATGGAGCCAATGTACATACATTCAGCAAAGTATCATCAGCGCCGGTAGAGCCCAATGCCAGCGAAAAGCTGTACCGGTTATATGAAGATGGTATTGGTGTGCTTACCTATTTCGGACACTCTTCGGCCAGTTCACTTGAGTTCAATCTGGATAATCCAGGCAACTATAATAACCCGGGTAAATACCCTGTTATGATTGTGATGGGATGTAATGCGGGCAATTTTTATAATTTCAACACCCTTCGGTTTATACTGAAAGAAACCCTGTCTGAAAAATTTGTGCTGGCCGACCAGCGCGGTTCTATTGCCTTTGTGGCCAGTACCCACTTTGGTATTGTACACTATTTGGATATTTTTAATACCCGCACCTACCAGGGCGCCTCCACTACACAATATGGTAAGACCCTAGGTGAACTGCTCAGGGAATCAATAATACAGACCTATAACCTTACTACCCAGAATGATTACTATGCCAGGTTCCATTGTGAGCAAACCACCATTCATGGTGACCCCGCTATAAAACTGGATGTACAGGCCCCAAAGCCTGATTATGCTGTAGAAGATCAGTATGTAAAGATTTCACCCAACTTTATATCCGTGGCAGAAAGTTCTTTCAAGGTAAAGGCCCAGCTTTTTAATTTATCCAAAGCGCCCGGTAAAAAAATCGTGGTGGAACTGAGAAGGACCTTTCCTGATCTTACCACACAAGTGATAAGAAGGGACACAATACCAGGTATCCGGTTTTCAGATTCCCTTTCGTATGATATACCGATTGTGGCCACAAGGGATAAGGGTTTAAACAAAATTTCAATTTGTGTGGATGCCGATAATGATGCGGACGAATTATATGAAACCAACAACTGTGTTACCAAGGATGTGGTTATTTACGAAGATGAAGCAAGACCTGTATATCCTTATACTTACTCAATAGTAAACCAGCAGGGAATAAAACTGATTGCCTCCACGGCTAATCCGTTCAGCACAATGAAGCAGTATACTATGGAAATGGATACTACTGAATTGTTTAATTCTCCGGTAAAAATCACCAGGACTGTCAGCTCCGCCGGTGGTGTAATGGAATTTATCCCCGGCATTACATTTCAGGACAGTATAGTGTATTACTGGAGGGTGGCCCCTGTTCCGGTTGCAGGGTCACCGGTATGGAATACTTCCAATTTTGTGTATTTAAATCCTGCCACATTCGGCAGCAATAATACCGGGTATAATCAGTCTCATTATTTCCAGCATACGAAGTCTGGAACTGAAAAGATGATCTATGATCCGCCCACCAGGAAATGGAAGTATGATAAGGTGGCCCAAAACCTGTATATACAAATGGGTACCTGGATTACGAGCGGCTGTGTTACTCCCACCTGTATTTCTGTATCAATTAATGGAGTTCCGCACATAAGGCTGGTGTGCTGGTTTTCGTCATTGGTATATAATGTATTTGATCCTGTTTCCTTCAGGCCATGGCAAAACCAGCGGGTGGTGGCCAATACCTGGCCAACAAGCCTGGGAGAAGGATTATACGGAAGCACAGATAATGATTGTTTCAATGATGAGATCCGCTATTACAACTTTGAATACCGCTATGCGGATACCGGCAGCAGGCACCGCATGATGAATTTTATGAAGAACGTGGTTCCTGATGGGCATTATGTGGTGGTAAGAAATGCAACACTGATAGATGCATTTGGTTTTCCGAGGGCATTTGCTAAAGACTGGCAGGCAGATACAGCCTATTGGGGACATGATGAATCTTTATATCATTATTTGAAAAATGCAGGTTTTAGCGGAATCGATTCATTTTATAAAGCAAGGCCATGGGTATTGGTGTATAAAAAGAATGATCCATCCTTTACCCCTGTGTGGAAAGTGGGAATAGATTCAGTTGACAACCCTTCACTATCCATTAATGTTAATACCGCCGATACGGTGGGCTATTTAATCTCGCCTGTATTTGGCCCGGCCAAAGGCTGGAAGGAATTGATCTGGCGGGGTAATGGAGAAGCTGTTGGGGATACAGCTACGGTAGACGTTATAGGAGTGAGGGCAGACGGGACAGAACAAACATTGTTTACCCGGTTGACAACAGCACAACAAAACTTTGATGTGTCCTCTGTCAATGTTGCAGATTATCCCTTCATGAAACTAAAAATGCGAACCGCCGATAATACTAATTACACTCCTTACCAGTTACGGTACTGGAGGATAACCTACGACCCTGCACCCGAAGGAGCCATTGCCCCCAACCTGTTCCTGCAGGTAAAGGATACTGTGGAAGTGGGTGAGCCCATGGATTTCAAAGTGGCCTTTAAAAATGTAAGCCAGGTACCGTTTGACAGCCTGAAAATAAAAATGGTGGTAACCGACAGGAATAATGTACCGCATATTATCCCGTTACCAAAACGCAGGCCACTGCTTACAGCAACCAATGCTCCCAACGATACGTTGCAAATAGGGGCGTTGATCAATACCAGTACCCTATCCGGACATAACACAATGTACATAGAGGCAAACCCTGATAATGACCAGCCGGAGCAGTATCACTTCAACAATTTCGCTTTCCGCAATCTGTACGTAAAACCGGACAGCCTGAATCCATTACTGGATGTAACATTTGACGGGGTGCATATCCTCAACAGGGATATTGTATCGTCCAAGCCGGATATTATGATCAATTTGAAAGATGAAGCCAGATGGTTGGTGCTTGATGATACATCATTGCTGACCTTACAGGTACGTTTCCCGAATGGAAGCCTTCGCCGGTACTATTTTAGCAACACCGATTCCGTTCGTTTTACACCCGCAGGTCAGGCGCCTGCTGCAAATAATACGGCCACTATTAATTTCAAACCCTGGTTTGCACAGGATGGCGAATATGAATTGATACTGACGGGAAAAGATAAAAGCAATAATGCCGCCGGAGCTATCGAATACCGGGTGATATTTGAAGTCATCAATAAGCCGATGATATCAAATATGCTCAATTATCCCAATCCGTTTACCACTTCCACGGCCTTTGTATTTACCGTTACCGGAAGTGAAGTGCCGCAGAATATCAAGATTGAGATTATGACCATTACAGGTAAAATCGTAAGGGAAATCACCAAAGATGAATTGGGCCCGCTGCATATAGGCCGCAACATCACAGAGTTTAAATGGGATGGCACCGACCAGTATGGATCCAAACTGGCCAACGGTATCTACTTGTACCGGGTGGTTACCAACCTCAATGGTAAATCTCTGGATAAATACAAATCATCTTCTGATAATACAGACAAGTACTTTAATAAAGGCTACGGTAAAATGTACCTGATGCGGTAAAAGCTATTATGAAAGGATATTGAAGCTGCTTGTTTAACCGCAAGCAGCTTTTTTTTATACAGCCTGTCGGGCCGCTAAAACGGGACACATTTATTTATTGGGGAGAGGCAGTAAGAATGCACACTAAAGAAGCAGTTTGAATAAAGAACTATTCGACTGAAAAATCTGCTGCAGGCCGCGGGTGAACTGTCTCCTCTTCCCAAGGCCTCACCCCATTACTTCTCATTTATATCGAAATTACTACATCCCCTCTCCGAAGGAAGAGGGGAATCAACCCTCACTTTAATCAAACAATAAATCGGCCTGGCTTCAGGTTATTCAAGTTCAGGCAATGCGTAAAAGCAATAAACACAAGCAAAATCTTGAACAGTTGCGATTGATGCGTTCGGAGTCTCCCCACCCCCTCTCCACCCGGAGAGGGGATTCAGAGTCTTTAAATAACAGAGTAGTTGTTGGGGTGAGGCCGATAACACAAATAAAAAAAAGAAGCAATTTTGATCAGATGCCTTTTGTTTAGTCCCCAATAAATAAATGTGATCCGCTAAAACTGAAAATAAATAAACTGGCTATTATCATTATTTCCAAACAGGAAAATATAAAGGATCAGGAAAGTACTGAAAGCTGCGAGATAGGTATCTCCATATTTTTTTTCAAAGATGTTGTCAAAAGAAAATTTACGAATAATAAACCATTCCAAAAGAAACAGCAGTATGATATCGTTTAGGATGGGCCCCAGTTCTGTTTTGTCAATCGCAAAAACATCATGCAATGAGAAATGGGAGAATATGGTCTTGATAATGTTACCTGCCTGCTGCAAACCGGGTGATCGAAAAAATATCCAGGCAAAACATACCAGGGAAAATGTGATAAGCCAGCCCGTAAAACGAAAGAAAATATTACGCAGTTTTAGTGATGGTAATCCCAATGCTTTTTCAATAGACAAATAAATGCCATGCAGTCCTCCCCAGATGATAAAATTCCAGGATGCACCATGCCATAGTCCACCAAGCAGCATTGTTAACATCAGGTTTTTATACATGGCCAGCTTACCATGCCTGTTGCCGCCAAATGGTATATAGAGATAATCCCGAAGCCAGCTCGAAAGGGAAATATGCCATCTTCTCCAGAATTGAGTGATGCTGGTGGCAAAATAAGGAAGGTTAAAATTTTCATTGAAACGGAAGCCAAGCATCCGTGCCACACCAATCGCCATATCCGAATACCCGGAAAAATCGCAATAGATCTGTATGGCAAAGAAAATGGTGGCCAGCAGTAACAGAATACCAGGCTGTTCGGCATAGGAGCCATAAGTATTATTCACAAATACCCCCAGCGTATCAGCCACTACTAATTTTTTGAAAAGACCCCAGAAAAAACGGGTGGCGCCGGTTAGTATATCCTGGTAGCTGATCCGGTGATTGCAGGTACGTAACTGCGGTAATAAGTGTTGAGCCCTTTCAATAGGACCTGCCACCAATTGTGGAAACAGCATCACATAGTTGGCATATACCAGCAGGTTTCTTTCCGCTTTTATATTTCCCCTGTAGACTTCCACCACATAACTTAGGCTTTGAAATACATGGAATGAAAGGCCAACCGGTAAAATGATATTCCAGTGAGGAATCTTTGTCAATCCCAGGAAATTGAATGACTCGAAAAAAAAATTATAGTACTTAAAAAAGAAAAGTACCAGGCAGGTATTAAGGATGCCTATGAGAAGCATATTCTTTTTGCGGCTTTTCGTTTCCCGGCCTTCAATCCGGATAGCAGCGAAATAGTCAATTAAAATAGTGACAAATAGTACAAGGATGTAGTAGGGAATAAACCACATATAAAAAACACAACTGGCAATAAACAGCAGCACTTTCCTGTATTGTCCCGGAAGAAAATAAAAAAGCGGGAATACAATCGCAAAGAAAAACAGGAAATCAAATGAATTAAATAACATGGATTAGTTTAAACAGTATTGCGTTGATCATTTCTTATTAACGGGATGAATCAATAGGCTGAGCTCACTATAGAGCAGGTCGGCCATTTTCCCGGCTCCTGCATTGGTAACATGTGTAAAATCATAAAAATAAATTGAATTTTTTGGCATCAGCCTTGCCAGGTCAATTACAGAAGTTTTTCGGGAAAAAGAACGGAGCACATCATTATAGGACTCCAGCACTTTTTCCATCAACAGGCAATTGTCTCCCAATGGATCTTTTGCCATCCATTTATTACCCACCGAAATATGTGTGGCTGAATCAATATAATTACCGTACAAAGCGGGTTGTGTAATAAGTATGGGTTGTATACCCGCCCGCTGGCAAAGCGTAATGATGCTGTCGATGCGTTGCCGGTAGGCGATCAGGTAAGGGCTTTGCTTAGCCAGCTTTGCCGAAATGACTTCCTCTTTTAGCGGATTATCCACCAGGCTGGCGAGGTCTGTTTCCCGATGTATCAATCCCTTTTTATACGCCACTTTCAATTGGTAATAATTCATAAAAGAGCGTCCCAGTTCAGTATGGTTGACCAATGATTTTAAAAGAAGTTTGGCAGACCGGGTGTCTATCTTCTTTTCTGCCATCCGGTCAAAATCATCCGGTTGATCCAGTTCCACATCATTTACACCCGTCATCAGCAACAGGTAACGGGGTTTTAGGTTTAAAATATATTCTTTTATCAACAGCAGGTGACCAAAAGTGGTATGTCCGTCAATGCCGGCATTATTCAGCCATACAGCAGGGTTTTCTTTGTGCAGTTTTTCATACAGGCGGGATGACCATGTGCAACTGTCAGATAAATATTTGCATTCTGTAGTGCTGCCACCCACAGTTATTATTGAAAGAATTGCTGTAGGATTGAACGGCAATTCCGGTCCCCTGAAACCAAGTGAATTTCTGGAATAGTGAATTTGTTTATCCAGCTTACTTATCCAGTTATTGGTAAATGTTTTCTTTTGATTGGCAGGTAAAACCAGTTTGCCATTTTTAACAGCAGGGGGGACTGGGTTGTAAATACGCAGTATGACCTCGCAAAGAAAAACACCCGAAATCACTCCCAGGCCAATTGCCCTGCCTTTTTTCCAGGTATTTTTTGGGGCTGCCGTCATAGATGCAATGAAGATAGTAAAAATAGCAGCCAGCCAGCAGGGACTTAGTGAATCTAGTGCCATGTCAAGTCTGATATGACGCAAACAATTATCCCACAAAGACACAAAGAGAAGGCTTTGTGTGCTTCGTGGTCTTTGTGGGATAGCTTTTGTATTCATTGCGAGGTATCCGGCAAAACGTGATTGACTTAACATCAGAGGCAGCTTTTTTCCGGAAAACAAAAGCCACAGGGCCGGGCAAACTTTTTTATCCGCTACAGATGAACGACTTTTGCGCCTTGTATGCAGGCATTGAAGTATTTTATAAAACGGAATTTCGGCAACTGGGTATACCGCTATCAAAAAGCTGTAGCAAGGAAAATGGAAATGGAACAATGTCTTGAGAAATTGTCAGCAAAGCCGTTAAATAATCTTTCTGATGCTTCTTACGATGTGTTTACCTATCATGGGGAAGATGGCATATTGTTTTACCTGCTTCATCAGTTAAAAAACGTGCCTGCCACCTTTGTGGATATAGGTTCCGGGGATTGCATTAAAAGTAACTGTGCCAACCTTGCCATACACTTTGGTTGGTCCGGTGTTTTTATTGATATGAACAAAAAGCAATTGGCAATAGGTAAAAGTTTTTATAAGAACAGCTCAAAGAAGGGAATTGCTATTCATTTCGTGGAAGCCGAAGTAACTGCCGGCAATATAAATCAATTATTACAGGTATATACAGCAGGTAAAAGGACAGGCGTATTATCAATAGACATAGACGGTAATGATTACTGGATATGGAAAGCAATAGAAGTTATACAGCCCGAAATTGTGCTCATAGAAGCAAAAGTGGAATTTGGATATAAGAGCATGGCTGTGCCTTACGGCAAACAGAATCACCATTCGGCAGACAGTAAGTATAATGGCGCTTCAATAGAAGCAATGAGAAAATTGGGCAAAGAAAAAGGATACAAACTGGCAGGCGCAAACAAACAGGGATATAATTTGTTTTTTGTGAAGCAGGATTGTCACATACCTGAAGCCACTACAGCATCAGTTTTGAGTGATCCTGAAACAGTAAGCTCATTTTATCCTGAGGCTTTTTTTGCAGCACATAAATTTGAAATAATATAACTCCGGTATATGGCGAAGATTGGTATAAACATCTCAACAGGCAGTTTACAGCAGCAGGAAATGATAGTGGGTATTGACTTAGGCACTACCAACAGCCTGGTGGCCATCATTCATCCCGAATCTAAACAGCCGGTGGTGCTCAAAGAGCACGACGGAGCTGCATTAGTTCCGTCAGTTGTACATTTTGGCGAAGGCGGTACAGTAACAGTAGGCGACAGTGCAAAAGAATTCCTGGTGGCAGAACCCCAGAACACTGTTTTCTCTGTAAAGCGATTGATGGGCAAATCATATAAAGATGTAAAAGACCAGGCTTCTTTTTTTACTTATAAAGTAATAGATGATAATGCCGACAGCCTGGTAAAAGTACAGGTAGGCAATAACTTTTATTCACCGGTGGAATTGTCTTCATTAATACTGAAAGAATTAAAAACCCGGGCAGAACATATCTTAAAAACACCTGTAACAAAAGCCGTGATAACTGTGCCTGCCTATTTCAATGATGCACAACGGCAGGCTACAAGAGATGCAGGGAAATTGGCAGGATTGGATGTGCTGCGGATTGTAAATGAACCAACAGCTGCAAGCCTTGCTTATGGACTGGGAATGCGTAATACTGAAAATTTATCCGCTGATGATATTGTGAAAGCGGGCAAAACAGTTGCCGTATATGATTTGGGAGGCGGTACATTCGATATTTCCATTCTTCATATTGCCAATGGCATATTTGAAGTATTGTCAACCAATGGCGATACATACCTTGGTGGTGATGATTTTGACCGTGTAATAGTGGAGTACTGGGCAGGTAAAGCAGGATTGGCACGGGAAGAATTCTCAGTGCATAAGGGATTGGCACAGGAATTCCGCTTGATGGCAGAAGCAGCCAAGAAGCATCTTTCTTTCAATGAAGAATTTACAGGTGAAGTGGCAGGTCACAAGCTGTCATTACATAAAGATGAATTTGAAAAACTAATCAGCGGGTTTATAAAACAAACATTGGATTGCTGTGGCAATGCATTAAAAGATGCAGCCCTCACCATCCGGGATATAGATGAAATAGTAATGGTGGGAGGTTCAACCAGGGTGCCGGCAGTAAAAAAAGCGGTAAGTGCATTCTTTGGTCGTAAAGTACATGATACATTAAATCCCGATGAAGTGGTGGCATTGGGTGCAGCCGTGCAGGCAGATATACTGGCAGGAAATAATAAGGATTTTTTACTGCTGGATATTACACCGCTTTCATTGGGTATTGAAACAATGGGTGGATTGATGGATGTGCTGATTCCCCGCAATTCAAAAATACCATCTAAAACAGGCAGGCAATACACCACGCAAAAAGACGGGCAGGGTAGTATGCGTATTTCAGTGTACCAGGGGGAGAGGGACCTGGTAAAAGATAATCGCAAATTGGCAGAATTTAATTTAACGGGTATTCCCGGTATGCCGGCCGGGTTACCAAAAGTGGAAGTTTCTTTCCTGGTAAATGCAGATGGGATATTAGTGGTAAAAGCAAAAGAACTAAGAAGCGGTATTGAGCAAAGTATAGAAGTGAAACCGCAATACGGGCTTACGGATGCAGAAGTGGAGCAAATGCTGGAGGATTCACTCATTCATGCAAAAACAGATATACAAACAAGGGCATTGGTGGAAGCACAAACAGAAGGCCGGCAGATAATTGAAACGACAGCACAATTCATAATAAAGAACAAAGCCTTATTGACTGATATGGAATTAAATGAGACAAAATCTGCGATAGAGGAATTACAGCAATTAATTGAAAAAGGAAGTAAAGATGAGTTAAACGGGGCCATAGAAAAATTAAATGAAATATCACGACCCTATGCGGAAAGGGTAATGGATAAAGCTATCAACACCGCCATGAAGGGAAAAAACATCATGGAATAAATATTGCGTAGGTATTATTCTCAAACATTTTATTGGCAAGCAATGCCGGAATTATTGTTACCGGATTTATTTTTTTATTTACCACAATAATCAGCCGCCGGCTGGCCCATTCGGGTGGTTGAATCCCCGTTTGTAAATAATGATCCATAGCGGCTACCCGTTGTTCCCGATTGGGAGTATTATACGGATGCGATACCCAGGCATTGGCAGGAGAATATACATTAGCCATATAATTGATCAGCGGGGCATTGCCTGTTAACAGGTCATTTTCGTCAGTGGCCTTATGCAGGTAATCAAACACTTGTTTGGTATCGTTAGTAATATAGCCTTCCCACTCTGTGTTATTTTTATTCCGCAACTCATTACCAATCCACAATATATTGTCTGCCGGGAAAATGATAATGAAGACAACGAACA
Source organism: Chitinophagaceae bacterium (assembly GCA_031441485.1). Classification (GTDB taxonomy): domain Bacteria; phylum Bacteroidota; class Bacteroidia; order Chitinophagales; family Chitinophagaceae; genus JJ008. The sequence goes on along the minus strand of JANOEQ010000024.1, from coordinate 10,833 downwards.
GGTATTTCCCTGCCTTTTTTTTCTGACAATAATCTTTCAGCCAAATCAAACCCGGGATGCCCAGTAAAAAAAGACCGGCCCATACATAACCACGGGTGAAATGAACAGGTTGCATGGGTTTCATAAACCATTCATGTTTGGATAGCAGAAAGGCTATAACCGCCCAGCAAAGAAACAGGCGCTGATGCGGAAGGGCCAGGAATTTTGAAAAAGATTTATTGATATAAAAAGTTATCAGCGATAAAATAAACACCAGCAGGTAAGCTGGAATAAATACCTGAAAGCTATAGGTCCATCCGGTACTGTACTGGGAAAAAAGCTGCTTGTGCTCCGGAAAACTATTGAGATAAAAAAGATAGTACCAGCCATGCAGGGCTGTAATGATAATAATGGCCGCTATATACCGGTACGGGATTGTTTTATTGCGAAAAATAATTTTTTCCAGCGACAGCCAGCCAAGGATAATCAATAAAAATTCAATGCCTGTAAAAGGGTGCGATACAGAAAGGAAAAAACCGGCAACAATAGCGGCTTTCCATTTGTGTTTCAGTATAAAATATATATTCAACAAAAAAAGAAAATGATAGTAAGCCTCCAGTGGTATAAATAAAACCCTGCCCCAATTCATACCCCACCAGCCATTGGCAGGATCTGCCAGGTATATACCATCCGTCCATGTACCTATTGGTGCACCCTGTACGGCCATACTTATTATTCCGGTCATGGCAGTAAGTCCGCCTCCCCATGTAAAAAGGATGGCCGTCAAAACAGGGTATTTATTGTTGGGAAACAAATGTTGCAAAATGCGCACGCCAAGATGGATGCAGCAAAATGCCATCAGTAAACCAAATATGGAAAAACATAAACCGGGATTGATACCCGCTTTCATTGCCGCAGCAAATAAAAAATTAGCGGGCTGAAAATAAATCTTTGCCGATTGCGGGTTGCCGTCAAATGGATTGGAGTATAACAATGAATTGGATGACTGATCGAGATATTGATGCGCATACGACATATACAACACATTCTCATTGTTGGTAAAACCGGTGGGATGCAGATCAGGACTATGGCTTGTATAGTGATGTACCAGGAACAACAGTACCGGGATGGTAAGAAGAAGGGATAATATGACAGATCTTTTCCTGCTCATACTATTGCCTGTTTCTTTTAATAATAAAATATAATCCACTGCATAGTAAAATTAAAAGTACAGCCAATTGTACCCATAGCGCCTTTATTGTATTATGTGGCACAAAGCTAAAGATTACCTTGTGGGTACCGGCTGGTACAATAATACCCATAAAACACATATTCACTTTAGTGATCTTTCCGGGTTCACCATCTACAGACACCTGCCAGTAATGATAATAGTTTTGAGTAAGGACAAGCAGGGCATTGCTATTTGTTTCAGTTGCGATCTCAAACCGGTTAGCTGAAATTTTAGTTATGATGGCCGATTTTTTTTCAGTACAACTTAATCCAGGTAAAGGCATGTCGTTAAATGCATGGAGGCAACCGCCCGGCTGCCCTAACAGTATCGTATCTTTCATCGGATGCACAGAATCGGCAAAGTATGCAACAGGTAATGAAGCAACATAGTTATACAATAATTTGGTTTGAATAAACGTATCCTCCTGTTCTAAAAAAGCCGGTGAATTAGTGACTTTACTGATGCCAATTCTCTTATTGTAAAAATAGCTAAGACCGGTAGTGTTATAATTATCAAAAGCATCTTTGCTGTTTTCGGCTAATGTGTTTTGTAAACCGGTAACAGGAAACCCCGGGGCGGATGCATGAATACGCTGATTGATTTCTTTTGGCGAAACTTTACTTACAAAACTCGCCGGCAATACCAGTTGGGCCATTATCAGCATATTGGTGATCCACAGACAGGAGAAGAGTGGCCGGGACTGTATTGATTTGTTGCACCATAAAATAAAAACAATAATAAATAATAATTGCAGTAAGGCATTCAGTAAAAAAGTATCGGCTAAGGAAAAAGCATCAATGATATTTTTTAAGGTAAACCTGGGTCCTGTAGTGTTTATTGTCTGCAAGTTGCTGAATATACCGGATTGTGTGAAAGCAACAATGGCCACTATCAGTAACAGGCAGGCACTTATCCAGGCCACCCGTTTTATTTTCTTTGTGTCAGGTACTGTATATTCCTGGTTCAATAATTTCTTTACACCGGGTACTGCAAGCAGCAGTACTGCCAATATAAAAAATAACCGCATTTGGGAAGGATGCCGGAACGTGTCCATTAGTGGTAAAAACTGGTAGCATAGCTTACGGATTGGTGTGCTATCACCAAGGCTGAAGAGCAGCGCAAAGACTGTCAGCAGCAACAACTGAATATTTCTTCTGCTAAGTTTTGGAGGAAAGATAGAGAGGATGAGTAGTGGAAAGATGCCGAAGTAAATATTCCTGCAGGTTACATCTGTTTCTGAAACTATATCATTTGCTTTAATAGATAAGGGGAAAAGAACGGATAAAGTATGTTGCAGATCAAATGCATTCGTTACAGTATCCCGGAAGCTGGTGCCGCCGCCCCGTTGGTAATATGGCAGCAGGTCAATATAAGAAACAATAGCAGGAAGAGAAAGGCCTGCAAATACAAGTACTGCCGGTAATTGAACCAGCAGGAATTTGCCAGGCGCTTTATCCTTCGTTTTTATCTTTTCAACTAACGCAACGAAGAATAATATAACTAATAAGTAGGCCGTAAGTATAAAAAAAGACGGGTAACCGGCTGTGAATAATAAGAAAAGGGCAATACCGGTTTTAACAGCATTGCGAACAGACAACGTGTGATTGGTAAGCAGGTAGTAATGTATGACGAAAGGAAGAAATGCAGCAGCAGCCAGCCAGTTGATAAGCTGACCGCTCAGCATAAAACCACTGAGCATATAACTAACGGCAATCAGTAATGCGGTATGCGAATGATCAACCAGCCGGTTGGTAAGTTTGTACATGCCCACGCCACCCAGAAAAATATACAGCAGGTATTCATAATGAAACAGTGTAAGATCATACCGGCCGATGGCAGAGAAAATCCACACCACCGGGTTCCATGCACCGCTTTGCATATCTCCCTGTATGGGATTGCCAAGATACAGGTATGGCGACCAGAATGGCCCTTCTCCATTTCGTAACGCCTCGCTGATATGGAAACGGTAAGGCAGAAAATAATGGATCGCATCATTTTTTACACTGAAAATACCAAAGGTAAGCGGCCAGTAAGCCAGCAGGCAAATTAGCAACAGCAACAGGTAATTTTTATAGTGAACCCCGTTTTGTGATAATAATGTTGTTGACCTCATGTAGTGGCTATCTTTTTTACCCGTTACAAAATAGAGAAAAAAAATGGCAAGTGTACAGTCATTTCAATTCTTCCGCAGTTAGTATGATAAATAGCTGTGACGTTTTGGCAAAAGGCCGGCGGATAAAATCAAAAAAGGCAAACACGGCACTGATGGGTGCAAAGAGCCAGTGAAAAATGATCGGCCTGTCTGAAGAAATACGAACCAGTTTTTTCCGGTGCAGTGAAGCAATAATACTGAATGCCCAGAAAGGAGCACCCTGTGTGTAATCGAGTTGTTTGATCGTTAAACGGGTTGATTGCAACAAATGCCGGAAACTTTTTTGAGAAAAAATCACCCAATGCCGCGGACAATGCAGGCCACCCCAGTAAGTTCTTTTATAGAGGCGTGCATCCCAACTTTCTGTATTCGGTGTTTTAATTACAATCATGCCGCCAGGTTGTAAAAGGCTTTCTGCTTTTTGCAATACAGATAATGGGTCGGCCACATGTTCAATCAGGTTCAGCATAAGGATAAGGTCAAATTTTTTATCCGTAGTAAAGGTTTCGATGGTTCCTTCAAAATAGGCATGGCCTTTTGCTTCTGCCTCATTTTTTGCAGCACTATCAATGTCCACACTTTGGGTAAATGTTATCCGGTCATCTGTTTTTTTCAGTACATCCAGCATCCAGCCCGTACCACCGCCTGCATCCAGCACACTTAGTTGATGACCGTGTAATTGCTGCAGTATTTTTTTAAAGAATCGCTTATCCAGCCACTCCTTTATTTTTACAACGGTGTTCTTTCCCTTATTTACAAATGAATAATAATTAGGCGGGTAAATTTTTTGCAAGAGCTCTATCGGTACCGGATGAATGAAAATAGTACCGCAATCTCCGCAATGATAATAACGGAATTCATCAGGTACAGAAAAATATTCATAATCGGTTGCCACGCTCCAGAGTTTAACATCTTTTTGCCGGCATACGGGACAGTATAATGGAGCAATGATCAAGTAGCGGTTAATAATTTTTTTAATGTTTTGCGATAAGTAGTCCGGGACAATGTAATAATAGAGGCCGTTTTATTGCACCCGGCAAGAAATATTTCTATCTCGCCCAGCCGGGTATACGAAACATGGGGGTCCCAGTGATGTATTATATGCCGGGTAAAGCCCGCCGCACCAAAGGTGCTGCTTAGAATGGTATGTATAAACAGCCGGCTCAGTTTTCCATGGGGCTGTTTGGTAAAATCAGCGCCAGAATCGGCGAACTCATCCCGGTGTTCCAGTATCTGACGGATAGTGGCAAAAAAAGGAAAGAAAATACCAAAGCCAATTATCCAGGTAGTGGCAAAAGCCCAGTGTCCCATTACAAATGCTGTTATAAGAATGGCGCTGTGTAAAAGAAACCCTGCTATCAGCATATTCCGGCTTTGTGTTACCTGTTCTTTATTCAGCACATCATTTTTTTCTTTTTGCAGCATAGTACGTAAAAGATGGATGCCGGTAAGCGTTTCCAGGATAAACAATTTACTGAGCGGATTGAAATATGAAACTTCTGTATCCTGCGGTGTGCCCAGGTGCAGGTGATGCTGCCAGTGTATTTTCCGGTAGGATTTCATGGAAAGACCAAAGGGGAGGCAGAGAAAAACAGTTGCCATACGGTCATTCTTTTTTTTATCAGGATGAATATTAAAATGACCGGCCTCATGGATAAACAGGGCAATGAAAGCGGCCGTATATCCTATCAGTATTGCAAAAGGAATAACAAGTATCCACCAATAATAGTGAAACCGGTTATCGAGATAAATAAAAAGAAAAGCGGACAGGAATAAAAAGAAATAACCTTTACCAATATCTGTCCATACTGCCGCAAAGCGGGGAGAAAGCTGCTGCCTGAAATTGGCATAGCTCAGCCCTTTTTCGTTTACCGCTTCGTCAAATGATATGCCTTCAAGATTATTTTGCATAATATCCGGTTTAAAACTATGTAAAGCGTATAACTATTTAACTCTCTGTTTTTGTTTTATCTTCCCTAAAAAAATCACACGCTGTATTCCTCTTTCTCTCTTTCGTCTCTGTGCGGGCTGTATTTAGGGGCCTCTTTTCTCCCAAATACAAATGATACTCTTTCCAAAACCATGAAAGAACAATTTATCAGTCAGCCTTGACACGGGCACCATCCATCTATCCCAGAAAAGCACCTGTTTCTGCGTTGGGTATTGCTGGCGGAGAAAATATTTATTGACTAACGAAGCAAAGTAGCCGATTGAATCATAATAATTGTTACTTACAATTATAAGACCGGGAGATGTTAGTTGCCGCATCATTTTTTTACCGTACCTGCGGTAATGCCCAATTGCTTTATCAAAGGGACTGTACAACGTTTGAAAAGCAGGCGATAAAACGATAATATGTCCGCCGGGACTTAATAAAGCAGCGGCTTTTCTTATTTCGTCCCTGTGCTCTTCAATATGTTCCAGCACATCAATATATATAATGGTATCAAATTTTTGGACCAGGTTGTCAATCGTACCCTTTAGTAACTGGCAATTGGCAGGTAACTCTTTTGTGTCTATTTTTTGCTGTAGTAAGCGGCTCATTTCTTCATCAGGTTCCAGCAATATCCAGGAGGTGCAGGTTCCCTTATTCAGTAACAGGGTGGTGGCCCCAATTCCGGCACCTGCTTCCAGCACTTGCCCTCTTATATATGGGCTGATCTTTCGGGAAAAATATTTTTTCCAGTGGGTAGCATACTGAAACAATTCCAGTTCATTGCCCTGGTATTTGAAAGGATCAGTCATTTAATGAATGGTTTCTATGGATCCTGTATAATCCTTGTAATGATGTGCAGGAATAAATTTTCGTTGTGATTGGGAAGAGAGGTATAGAAAAATGGTAAACAGCGATAGCAAAAAACTTTGCAATAAAACAATCAGCATGGCAGATCCCACTGTGGAGGTCCAGCCGGGAATAGCCAAATGGGTAAATGTCCGGATGCCCACCAATGCAAGTATGGCAAGCAGCGAAATTCCGATCAGCGCCAGGGAAAATATAAGAAGCCGGCTGGCTATCACTTCAATAAAAACAGCAATAGCACCCAACCCGTGTATGAGCAGGGAATTAAAATTCATTTTTGATTGCCCTGCATATCGTTTGCCCCGGTGTGTTTCAACAGAAGTATAGGGTAGCCCTGCTTTTAAAAGCCCGCCTGCAATATGGCTCCATATTTCGCTGTAGTAAACTGCCTTTTCAAGTGAAGGCCTGGGTATTACCATAAAATTTCCAAAAGCGATTTTCTTCCCGGTCAGTAACCTGAAAACTAATTTGTACATCCTGTAAAAAAAACGGAACCGGGAGCCTTCCTGCCTGGATTTGCGATGGGCAAAAATGATGGAGTGCTGGTTGGAAGCAGCAGCTTTTAATAAACTGACCGCATCAGCAGGACGGTCTTCACCATCACTGTCCATTATCAGCACTTTGTTACAGGAAAGATTTTCTTTGATATAGGCCAGTCCAACAGCTATGGCCTTTTGATGGCCAATATTTCGCTGCAGGTGCAATACCAGCAGGGGAAAACGCTGCCCATTTTTGACGGTAATAGTTTCTGCAGACCCATCATCAATAATAAGTACAGAAAACGTAGTATCCGCAAATTCATGAAGAGAATTGTCCAGTTCGGATAATAAAGTATTCAGCGATTCGCTGTCATTCAGTATAGGTATGAGTATGATGATTTGTTCCGGCATTGCAGTGGGTCTAAAGATACAATCTAAATGGAGATAATGAATGGTGTATCAATTGATTTTCCGGGTAGTGTCATGCGCCATTTTTTGTTTAGTATATTGGATGTATAAGTTTTTATATAAAATCCTATGTGTATATTTCTATATTCCCCATGTTCAATTCTGGTTCAAACCGTGACTTTGGCAGGTATGAAATATGTTGCTTATGAAGCAAACCTGTCCTTCAATCTCAGGAAATATCTTTCATAATACCGGGAGCTTAGCCAGCTGATAACAATGGCTGCCATAGTGGCCAGTACCGATACTGAAAAATTAAGCGGGTGACCGGATAATAATTTTGAACACACTTTATACAGCCAGGGACTTAGTAAAAGATATACAGGCCAGTGAAACATATAAAACCCATAGGATATTCTACCAAAGAACCGGAGCAATGAAAAACTAAAGATGCGGTTGATAAGTTTTGAGCCGCCTGTTACCGCTTCATTTATCAGCAGGCCAAACATCATGGCAAATGTGGTATAACCTGCCAACGCCAGGTAAGGAAATGAGTGAGAATATTTCCTGTTAACAAAGAAGAAGGCGAAATTCAATGCCGCAAAAAACAATACTATCCAGGTAGTATATTTTTTAAAAAAGGCAGGGTCAATTCGTTGAAGCAATGCAATCATACAGCCGATGCAAATACCATCGATACGGGAAAAAGTATAGAGGTTGAAGTAAGCCAGGTCAGCAACATGATTGGTCCATATCCACAGCCGGAGCCCCAGCACGGCTACCAGCGCCAGCGAAATAAATATAAGCAGGTATTTGGGCTTTCTTAAAAGAAGAATAACCAGCGGCCAGAACAAATAAAACTGTTCTTCCACAGCCAGCGACCACAGGTGGTGCATGGCATTGGTGCCATCATTCCCATTAAAAATATATAACCAGTTTTGCAGGTAGGTCCAGATCCATACCTGGTTATCAGCATAATATTTTACATCAAACGAAGGAATCAGTTTTGGAATTACAAATAAGCAAAGTATTACAAACAGATAGTAAAGAGGAAAGATCCGGAGAATGCGCCGTATATAGAAATTAGATAAAAATTTTGGCGCAGCAACAGTTTTCAGCAATATATCGGTAATGAGAAAGCCAGACAATACAAAGAACAGGTCGACCCCGAGCCATCCAAAAAAAAAGTAATTGATAAACCCAAAATTGTGGTAAACGACAACCAGTAAGATTGCCAATCCTCTCAATCCATCCAATGCCGGATAATAGTGCCTGTTTGCATTTTCGGGGACCATATTTGCAGGTAATGTAGGGATGGCTTATTTTTTCAGGGGATTCATCTTATTGGTAATATACTTGCCTATTATATCAAATTCAAGGTTTACAAGATCTCCTTTTTTTACTGCATTAATATTGGTATGATTATATGTGTAAGGTATGATCGCCACTTTCAGTTTTTTTCGTTTCACATCAAAGGCAGTCAGGCTGATCCCGTTCAGGCAAATTGAACCTTTTTCAATCACCAGGTGAGAAAATTTGCCCGGGAATTCAATTTCAAATTCCCAGCTTCCGTCCTTTTCTTTCATCTTGGTACAAATACCGGTTGCATCTGCATGGCCCTGTACTATATGACCGTCCAGCCGGCCATTCATCAGCAGGCATCGTTCAAGATTCACCACATGACCCGCTTCCCAGCTACCAAGATTGGTTTTTTGAAGGGTTTCATCAATGGCTGTTACCCGGTGGCTTTGGTCGCGTACCTCTTCTACCGTCAAACAAACCCCGCTATGACTTACACTCTGGTCCACTTTAAATTCAGCCGACAGGGGAGAGGCTATCCAAAAAATTCTGTTAGAACCATTGACAATGACTTCCTTAATAATGCCTGTTGATTCTACAATTCCTGTAAACATAGTTGCAAATTTCATTAAATGACCACATTCAAAACGAATATGAGTAGATGTAAAAACCCAACTTTTCATCTCCATTTGGAGAAGACTTAAAGATGAGGTCAAAAATAATAAGAGTTTTTAGAGATGTCCTTATAGAATTGACAGTTTTCGGACAACCCGGCTTTATTCCCCATTTTCAGAAAAACTTTATACATTAATCTTGAATCTTTCATTTTTCCCGCCTATCTTTGCCCACCGAAAAATCGGGACTAAAAAAAATACCAAGGAGGTATATCAGTTATGCTTATTATTGACTCTAAAGATTGTGAAAACATCGACAAGGCGTTAAAAAAGTACAAGAAGAAATTCGAGAAATCGAAGGTTTTGTTGCAACTACGTGAACGTCAAAGCTTTATTAAACCATCAATAAGGCGTCGTGGTCAGGTACTAAAAGCAATCTACAAGCAAAATATAACCAGCGGAAAAATCGAAAAATAGTCTTTTTCGAGAAGCCGGAAAATAGTGATAGCTGCAGGGGTACTACCTTGCGGCTATTTTTATTATGTAACTTTAAGGCACGCTATGTCCACAGTAACTTCCTTGTCCATACAGTCTTTTCTTGATTACTGTAAGTTTGAAAAGAGATATTCCATCCACACTATTACATCTTACCAGACCGACCTGGTTGAATTTATGGATTACCTCGGTATCCAGTTTGGGGTGGTTTCATTAAAGGAAGTAACCCATAGTTTTGTTCGCAGCTGGCTGGCGTCCCTCAAAGAAAAAGGACTCACTGCAAAATCAATAAATCGTAAAATATCGGGCCTGAAGTCCTTTTTTAAATATCATTTAAAAACTGGCGGTATAGTTGCCACGCCCATGGCAAAAGTCATAAGTCCCAAAATAGCTAAACGCTTGCCGGTATTTATAAAAGAAGAAGATACAGCCCGGCTAATCCAAAGCGCCGCCCTCGCAACTGAAAACTGGAAAAGCCTGAATGCCCGTATGCTGATAACAATATTTTATGCCACCGGTATGCGGTTGAGTGAATTGATAAACCTTCGGGAAAAGCAGGTAGACTTCAGTAATTCGCAGATAAAAGTACTGGGAAAGGGAAACAAAGAAAGAATAATACCTGTAAGTCTGGAAGTGGTGAATATGATAAATGAATACCGGCAATTTAAAAAGAAAGAGTTTGCCCGGCAGAATTCGTTTGGAGAAAAAACGGACGATAGGCTGCTGGTAACTGAAAAAGGGAAGGCTTTATATCCCAAATATGCGTATTTGCTCGTAAACCAGCTCTTAGAGCAGGCCAGTACACTCGATAAAAAAAGTCCGCATGTGCTTCGTCATACTTTTGCCACCCACCTGATGAACAATGGTGCCGACTTGAATGCGGTAAAAGAGCTGCTGGGACATAGCAGCCTGGCCTCCACTCAAGTGTATACACATAATACTATTGAGAAATTAAAAGATATTCACAAAAAGGCCCATCCAAAAGCATAAAACTATAGGGCGGCACAATAAAAAATTAGTGAACATTACTTGGATGAAAAGATCTTTTGCTGTAACTTGAATATGACAAAAGAACCAATCCCTAAGAAAAAGAAAAAAGTTCTTTATTTATTGTTTCACTGATTAAAATAAGATGACTATGAACGTAAACATTCAAACTGTTCATTTTAATGCTGACAGTAAGTTAATTGACTATGTAAAAAGAAAACTGGACAAACTTAACTTATTCAGCGACCGTATTATTCAGGTAAATGTGTTTCTGAAACTTGACAATGTGGTACATGCTGTCAAGGACAAAATTGCAGAGATCAGGGTACACATTCCACGTCACAATTTTTTTGTCAAATCAACTTCCAAATCATTTGAAGAGTCGTTTGATG